>NC_005072.1:600000-1200000 GCF_000011465.1 Prochlorococcus marinus subsp. pastoris str. CCMP1986
CATTATTTTTTTTTAATAAAATTGGAACAGTTTTTGTCCTTGATTTATTCATGAATTCGATGGGCTTATTTTTTAAATCAACTTCTCTTATTTCTACTTTGATTTCGCAAATTAATAATGCCCATCTAACTCGAATTGCATATGGACATCTACGAAATGAATATAAAATATCTGTTGTCATTTTGTAAAAAAATAAAAATTTTTTGATTCTTTTAGTATTATCTACATAGGAATAATCTTAACTTTACATCGAAAATGGCGGGATATGTTTACCTCATAAGAGTTGGAGATCTTTATCGTATTGGTAAGGCAGATAATCTTGATAAGAAAATTAGAAAACTCAAGCCAGATGAATTACTTACTTCCATCATGACTAAAGAACCTGAAACACTTGAAGCAAGGTTATTGAGAAAATATAAATCCCAAAGAATTCCTGAAACGGGATATTTGAAGCTCACTAAAAGACAAATATCTGAATGTAAAAAACAATTTGACTTAAAAGGAAATTTACCGCATACACTTGATGCTGAGGTCTCCATAACTTTATTTGCATCTTTTTTATTATTTGGAACAAATTTTTTAATTCTTAATTACTTTAATGTTGGATTTTTAAGAAATATTTCCTATTCATTCGGTTTTGCCTCGATACCTATGATAATTTTGTTTCTAACAGGTAGTTTTGGAGGATATTTCTCTGATGATTTATCTCTATTTTCGTTATTAACAAATCGAATAAAAGGTTTATTTATAGCTATTGCGATGATAACAATGGCTTTTTTAATGTTCAGACTAAATTAAATTTCATAATTACAATTTAATGCTATTTCAAATGGAACTGACTGCATTGGTAATTTTAGTATTGTAGAACATATTTCAGCTATATCCCCTGGTTGAGTCATTTTTGACTTTTCTATGGATGATATTTTCTCAGCCATTTTTGTATTAACCCAACTAGGACAAATAGCAGTAACTCTAATATTTTCTTCCCAACCTTTGTTCTTCATCGTTTGACAAAGGCTCATTAAAGCAAATTTTGATGAGGAATATGCTGCTAAATCTCCCTTGGACCTTTTGCCGCTCATTGAAACTAAAACGATAATTCTTCCATTATTTGATTGACTTAAGTGCTTCCAGGAAATTCTGCATAAATGCCATATGGCTAAAAAATTTATATTAAAAGTATTTAAAATCTCTTCTTCATCCCCATCTTTATATAAAAAAGGAACTTTTGAAAGGACTCCAGAACAGTTTATTAAAGTATCAAAACCTCCAAATTTACTAACTGTATTTTCTACCCACTTTTTGGCGGAAAATTTATCTAATGCATCATATTTATTTAGGAGTATTTTTTCATTAGTCCAATTATTAGGATCAATAACGCTTCCTTTAACAGACTCTAAATCTCTTAGCCCAATACTAATTCTATTTCCTGCTTTTAGTTCTTTATGTGCAATATTTAGTCCAATTCCGCTATTGGCACCACTTATCAAAATAGTTCTCATTTTAAATTTTAATTATATATTTGGTAAAACTATCCTCAATAACATTCTTAGTTCTTTACCATGCATAATCATTAACCCTTTTTTTACACTCCAAGGGGCCCTTATAAACATTATGCACATTGCATACACGATTTCCCTTAAGGATAATGTATCAGTTAGAAATCCATACCATTGAGTTTTAGGTAATTTAAAGAAACTACCAAAAAATTCTCTTAATAGTTTTTCATCGAATCTCATAAGTTTTTCCAAACCAAATTGGTAGATTGATTTCTTTCTTATTAATTCTTTAGGCCATAAACTCTCCCAGCCTTTTCTGGCAATATGATAAGTACTTAATTTCTTATCATTCATTGCAGTTGATATAGCTTTTGCCACTAGTGGAGCTCTCCTTAAAACATTACCAATTAGATATCCTGATGCTGGGTGAACCATTGAAGCTGCTCCACCGTACCCCAATACTTGTTGTTTAAAATCTGGGATAGGCATATTCATGGGTAAAAATAAACCAAGTTCTTCATGTTGCATGCTAGTAATTGAGATGTTTCTGTAAGAAAGTCTTTTTTCTAACCTTTCTTTTAAATCCTCCATCGTTAAAGGATTTACTAATCCAAGCGAAGTCTCTTCAAGAAAATACTTTCCATTCCCCATATCCATTGCATAAAGAAAAGTAGGTGGTTCTTTTTTTTGTTCCTCATTTAAATGATCATTACGATAATCCATTAAGACAAATTGCCCTTTTTTAAGTGGAGGCTTACTAAAACTTCCTACTATCCCGTAACAAGTCTGGACTGCTAATGGTCCACATGATTTTAATTTAAGAAATACAGGATCATAACCTGTTGCATCTACAACTAATCTTGCTGAGTAGGTTTTGCCATTACTTGTTATAACAGTACTTTTATGTTTCTGAAAGGTTATCTTCTCTGCAAAACCCTCATGCCATTTAATTAGAGACTTATTACATTCATTTAACCAGTAACGATGTAATTTCTTCTTGTCAAATAATCCATAATCTAAAGAATGCTCAGTTGCTTTATTCTCATAGTGATGTTCTTCAAGAGAACCATGCCCAAAAAAACTAACAGTATTTTTCCACCTATATTCAAGTAAATCCTGAAGACCAAGTTGATCTACTTCCTTTCCCCAAATCCCATAGGTATTTGGCCAAGGCTCGTCAGGACCATTAGGGGAAAGAACCTCTACCTCTAATTTTTCTTTCCCTAAAGCTGAGGCAATCGCCATCCCCGCAGGTCCTGCTCCTAAAACTAATACATCGGGCAATCTTTTAGAAGGCATTAATTATAAATTCTGAAGTTAAAAAAGTTTTTGAAAAAATAAAAAATATCTAAAACTTCATTTTTATAATTCATTCAAAAATTTTACAAAGAGAATAAATTTAATAATAAGCAAGAGACTCTATAACTAGTCCTTTTGTTTTGAGTGTTTTAACAATAATTTATAAGAAATTAAAAGAAAAAATAATATATAATTTTCTTACTATAAATAATTGATTGTTTAATAGATATGATAAAAGATAAAAATATCTTAATAACAGGAGGTAACTCCGGGATTGGTTTTTTTACAACAATTAATTTGTTGAAAACTCAAAATAATCTATATATTCCAATTAGATCAATATCAAGAAAAGAAGAATTTTTATTAAAACTAATAAAGTATTTTGATAAAAAATATATAGAAAAACATTTAAATCTAATTGATAATATTGATTTATCTGATTTGGAAAATATTTATAAAGTAAGAGATTTTTTAATCAGAAAAAATGTTTCTTTAGATGTAGTTATTTTAAATGCAGGCTTACAATATACTGGATCTTTTTATCCTAAAGTCTCAAAACAGGGAATTGAATTAACTTTCGCTGTTAATCATCTCGCACATTTCTATTTGGTTAATATTCTTATAGAATTAATAAATAGTAAAAAAGAATCTAGGATAATTATTACATCATCAGATGTTCATGATCCAAAGAGTTCAGGAGGAAATGTTGGAGAGAAAGCAGGTTTAAATAATTTAATAAACTTTAAAGAGGAAATTTCAGGAAAATATACAAATTTTAATTCTGATAAGGCTTATAAAAATAGTAAATTATGTAATGTTTTATTTGCTAAGGAACTTTCAAAAAGATTACAAATTAAATCTAGTAAAATAACTGTTATTTCTTGGGCTCCTGGTCTTGTAATTCCTAATGAAGATTTGGGTTTTTTCAGATATAGTACCAAATTTAATTTCTTTGGATATATTGTTTTTTCAATTATTGCAAAAAATATTTTAGGTATTTCTGAAAATGTAGAAAATGCAGGGAAGTTGCTTTCTGATATCGTTTTTGATAATGATTTCAATAATATTAAGTACTTACATTTAAGCAATAAGCTTGTCTTTTATAAAAAACATAAATTACTTAAAAGTGAAGTAAGTGAGGAAGCTAGTAAAAAAGAACTTGCTTCAAGACTTTGGAGTTTTAGTGAGGAATTATGCCGATCATTTGGATTCGTTTCTTTCAATATTTAATGTTTGAGTTGGGAATGCAAATTCTATTTTATTTAAAGAAAATTCTTCAATAATTCTTAAGTTGATACTTTGTTGTGCTTCCATAGCAGCTAAATAATTATTGGTTGGGATGTAATAAACTAGTTCAAAATTAAGACTGAAGTCTCCAAAATCTGTAAAGTGACATCTATCAAAAGAAGCATCTTTAGTTTCTTCAATGATTTTTTTTATTATTTTTGGAATCATTTTCATCAGGGATGGAGAAGTTTCATAAACAACTCCTAATTTATGGACTAGTCTCCTTTTCTTCATCTGAGCATAATTTGAAATGATCCCATTAGTTAATGCACTATTACTCATAACTATTACTTCTCCGTTAATACTTCTTATTCTTGAAGATCTTACCCCTACTCTTTCTACCATTCCTAATACGCTATCTGACTTTATAAATTCGCCTTTTTGAAAAGGTTTATCAAGTAAAATTGTAATGTATTCAAAAAATTCTTGCACTGGATCTTTTAATGCTAAACCTGCCCCGATTCCACCTGCGCTAAGCAAAGCCCAAATTGCGGTCATTTGTACTCCTATATTTTGTAAGAAAAATATTGAACCTATGGTCCAAGTAAAAGCCTTAATTAAAGGTGTTAATGATGAGATCATTGAACTAATCGAAGAGTCATCAATTTTTGCTGTAGATTCTGTTAGCGATCTTATTAATACTTTATTTAAAGCTTTAATGATAATTATTAATATAAATAATTTTTGAATATTTAATAGTACAGATATAAAAGTTATTTCATCAATGAAAAAATAATCAATTGCGAAATAGGCTGAGAGAAGAAAACCTATTGGTTTTATAATTCCAGTAAGTGTTTCAAAAATAAAATCATCAAAATTTGTTTTTGTTCTTTTAGAAATCCTTTTAAAAATAATCTTTGAAATTTTAGATATTATTATTGATAATATTATTCCAATAAAAAATATAGAAATTGCAAAAAACAAGTTTTCCGTAAATAATTTCATATCTAATAAATCCTTAAATAACTAATATTTAAAGTTTAAATTATCTCTAAAAATAAACCAGTCTTAATTACCTTTAACTTTTGATGATATTACTAATTTCTTTGAATTCTTTTCTATCTGAGGTTTTACAAATTTCGAAAATTATTGATTCGGTTGTAGTAATAATTGCTCCTTTATGAAGCATTCTTTGTAGTGCTATTTCGTGATCTGAATTATTTCTGCTTCCCATTGCGTCAGATATGATTAGTACTTCATATCCCTTTTTTAAAAATTCTAGGACACTTTGTTGAATACAAATGTGTGTTTCAAATCCGCAAATTATCAAATTACTAATCTTTTTATCATGAAGTTCCTCAAAAAGAACTTTACTAGTAGCTAAGCTAAAATCCATTTTTTGAATATTAGTAAAACCTACTTTGGGTAATAACTTTGGGATTGTTTTGCCCAGTTTTAGAGGGTTTTGTTCTGAGACAAATATGTTCTCATCCAGGATTTGGTAAGCGCTTAATAGCTTTTGAATATTTTTGATTATTGAATCTTTGTTAGTAATTCGGGATATAATCTTTTCCTGAACATCTACTAATAGTAAAGCGTTTTTGATTGGTAATTCGCTTTTAGAAGAATGAGTCATTAATTTCTTTTCTACAATATTTAAAGATATACCTTAAATACAGATATGTTTTTAATTTAATCTTTTTGAGGAACTTTAGTAAATATTTATTAGTTAAAAGTTGATTTACTCTCATCAAGAGTTATTATTGAGAATAAATATTGCTTTTTAATTGTCCTTTTCTTCTCAATATCAAGTTATTACATCTCCTTTAGGAGATGGCTTGCATAAAGATGGTAAGAGATTAACTCCCCAAAGACTTAAAGTTTTAAATTTATTTGAGAATATTGGAGCAGGTAATCATTTAAGTGCGGAAGAAGTTCATGCAAAATTAATTAAATCTAGTTCCAAAGTTTCCCTCGCAACAATATATAGAACTTTGAGACTTCTCGTTCAGATGGGGTTGTTACATGAATTGGAGATTAGTGAAGGCGGTCATCGATATGAATTATTAAGTAATGAAACAGCAGATCATCATCACTTGATTTGTATTAGATGTGGAAGAACTGAAGAATTTGAAAGTGATGAAGTATTGAAGGCCGGAAAAGTCGCCGCTAAAGTTAATGGTTTTACACTTATTGAATCTTCTTTAAATGTTAGAGCTATATGTCCTAATTGTATTTAGCAGAAACTAAGTTAAAGTTCCTCCACAGCTTGATCCAGCCCCTGCTGTGCAAGCAAAGCAATGTTCCTTAACAGCTACTCCATAATCAAATTTAAATGATTTGCTCATTAAATCAGAAAGTGTCTTTGGTCCTTTATTTCCTTTTAAATTTATTTGCTGATTAAAGTCACAATCATAGATTTGCCCTTGCCAATTAACACTTATCGTTTTTTTACACATAAGTTTTTCTAAATTATTTTTATTAAAATTTTCTTTAAGTAATTTGTAATATGAATCAAGTTTGTTTTCGCTATTAAGAGAGTCTGCGTATCTATTAATTGGCATATTGGTTATTGTATAAAGATTATTAAATGAAATATTGTACTTTTCAAAAAGTATTCTTTTATAGTCTTCTTTTAGGATTACTTGTGATGGAGGAAGGATAGGATTTACGGGATTATAAACTAGATTTAATTGAAGTCCATCTTTTTGTTTCCCATATCCTAAGTCATTAAGTATTTTTAAAGCATTAATACTTTTATCAAAGACTCCATAACCCCTTTGTAATTCTACATTATCCTTTTCATAGCACGGGAGTGATGCTGTTACTATTACGTTATTCTTAGCAAGAAACTGGGGTAAGTCTTCGAATCCATCTTCAAAGAAAATTGTTAAATTACATCTATCAATAATATCAATATTTTTATCACTTAAAGTAGTAATTAAATTTCTAAATTCAGGATGCATTTCCGGAGCCCCCCCGGTAATATCTAAAGTTTTAATTTTATATTTTTCTATTACTTTTGGAATGAGTGAAATTATTTCATAAGACATCTTTTCGCTACGTAATGGACTTGAATTTACATGGCAATGTTTACAAGCCTGATTACATTTAAGGCCAATATTTATCTGGAGTGTTTCAATATGTTCTTTCTTTATTAAGGGAAAACTATCTATCATGATGTGGGAAGTTTTAATTACAGTATAATTAAATATTAGTTTTTAATTTTGATCTATTTTTTGCAAATTTAATAAACCAATCTAAATATTCCTTAGGACCATTCTGAAAAATCATATCGAACTTTAAGTTGTCATCATCATCACTTATTCCTTTTAGACCAGATATTTTTGTAGAAGGTCTATAAACTTCTCCTGAACTACTATCAACGAAAATTATTTTATTATTACTCTCAAACTCTTGTCCTAGTAATTGTATAAATTCTAAGAAAGATCGATCACTTCCACCTCTTGAGTAACCATTATTTGGAATTTTTTGGGATGTAACTGTGTCACCAATCCCAATAATTGTTGGCATATCTTCGGGTTTAATATGTTTTTTGCAGAAATTCACTTTTTCTATTAACGATTTAGGAGAGTCTTTAAAATTAAAGTTTCTACCAAATGGAGCTATGCCAGTAGAATCATAAATAAATTTATTTAATAAAAAGAGAACCCCAGAGTCTTTGACTGCACCTTTAATAAGTAACTGTATGTCAGTTGATCCAATATCATTTTTACTAGAAAGTTTTATTATTTCATTTCCATTTTTGCTCCCTAGATTTGGAGATATGTGAAGAAAAAATGAGTTTTCAAGTCCTTGAGTTTTGGCTTTGTAAATAATTTCATTCATCATATCTTCAAAGCTCTTTTGAATAATTTTTCTTTTTTCAGAATCATCTTTTACTAAATCGAAAAGGCTATTAAAGTTTATTGTTGGAGAGAACCTTGTTTTACATATTGATTTTGAAGCATGAGAATTTATTTCTTCTTGAACGAGATTAGGAAAAATTTTCTTTACTATTTGTTCAAAGCTAGGCCTCATTAAGTCTGGAACTTTGGCTAAGAAATCGACCTCTTCTTTTGATACTCCCTCAAAACTTATATTCCCATTATTATCTTGATATTCCACCCCGCATGCAGCTAAACCTCTTAAATAAAGGCCTTTTTCTTTTGGCTGATCAATACCTATTAAGCTCCTTTCAACTATTCTGTTAACCCCTCTTGGACCTTCATGTTCTCCGCACGTTAAAACATAAAATTCTTTTTCTAAATTTTTAACGGCAAATATGAATTTCGATTCCAGTTTTCTAGTCATTGGGTCTTTTACCAATGGAATACATACTCCATCTATATCTTGAATAAATAAGATATTTTTAGAATTAATTATTATTTCTTCAAAATCTAAATTAATGTTTTCCATTTCTATTTTAAAAATTCCCTCTCTTTTGAATCCATAATAAAGCTTGAACTTGAAAATATAAAATTCAATATTTATATTAAAACGATTTGCGATGGCAATAAATTGGTTTAATGTATAAAAATGCTATTTATAAAAAATATTAAGATGATTTATGGATAAAAAGTACAAAATGAATAATAGTTTTTTTAGGCAGTTTAATAACAAAGAATCTTTTTATTCATTGTTAGAAGACATTGAAAGCTGCAAAGTGGGATTCTATAGTGTTGGGTTATATCCAGCATCATTAGCATATAACTGTGCAATGCATTCTGAGTCAAATAATATTCTTTTAGCTCCAAGACCTGGAAGAGATTTATTAGGTGCTTTTTCTAAAGATGTTCTTTCTAATATGGAACACAAAATAATAGAAAAAGTAGAAGGTATGGGAAATTACTTTTTTGAGGGCAAAAGTAAGATCAATACACTCGAAGATCTTCTTTTAAAATGTAATATCGTTATTCTAGCTTCAAATAGTAATCACATACAAAATGATATTCGTTATGCCATAGAATTAAGAAAATCTTTAAATCGTGAGAATGTAGTTCTTGCATGTCTTGTGGGCTCTTTTTGTTTTGATGATGGAGATAAAAAACCATACATTTTATGTAATCAATATCCTGATTTAGCTTTCTTTACAGGCTTTCATCGTCATGGTGCATTACGAAACCCTAAAGATAGTTTTACCGCTAATTTTTGTCATCCTGACTCATTAACAGCTCTAATTGGTGCAAGAATTTTAAATCAATTGTCTCCAAATATTCAAGTATCCCCTGGAGTTCATAATATTGAATGCCAGTACATTAAGTCCATAAAAAATATTTCTTCAATATTCGCAGGGTTTGTCACTAACTTTCATTCAGAAAAGCCTGGAATGTTGCCCACAATTAATACTGTTTTATTAACTCAGTGCTTGGATCAAGCAGCCACTGTTTCTTTAAAAGTTAGAAAAGAAAATAAATTTCAAAACGTAAATTTTTCATTAAAAGAACTTGGATATGGTGAAGATATTATTATCTCTAAAGAAAATCTTGGTAACAAATATGTTGAATCAGCTGATTATACTTTTTCTCAACTAAATGCTGTTAAAGCTGATGTTTTAGGGAGCATGTCGTTGCCAATAGAGGGAAATCCAACAAGGAATTTTCAGGCAGGACAAGTTTTATCAGATATGCTTTTAAGACTTAAGAGATGTCCTAATGATGTCGGTGAATTTATTAATTGGTGTGAAAAATTTAGCTTAGGTCAAGGAGGCCTTGAGGGATTGAAATCGCTAATATATTGGCCCAAAATTTACAGGGAATTTAATATTAAAAATAATAATTGCTCGATGATTAATCTAATTTATTTATGCTTTAATGCAGAAGCTGAAGAAAAAAAAGATATTTATGAAGTATTAATTAATTCAGATGCAATAACTAATTTTTGTCAGGAATCTGTAAAGCCTAATTTATGTTTAGAACTAAATTATAAACTTCAAGGAATGGATATTTTTGATAATAAAAAATTATTTTATGAGAAATTAATTTCAAATAATAATAAAATGAATTTTGAAAAAAAATTATACGAAAAATTATCTTCTAAAAAAAATCCAAATTACATTAAAGCAATAAATATAATAAATAAATACTTTACTAATTAGTACAATACTTACTAAATTTATCTAAATCAATTGAGTTGCTCTTTTCTATTATTTACTTATCCTAATTTGAGAGTTAGACTTATTAAGTTAAAGTAGGTTTTTTTTGAATAAAGAATTATCGCACCGCTCTCCTGAACTCAAAGCTCTTGGTTGGAACCAAGAAGATTTAACAAGGTATGAGGATTTATGGGACTATAGTCAAAGATGGGGATTGATAAATCTTGAAAGAGAAGACAGACAATTTTTGAAAAAAGCAGAGAAGTTACTTCCTAAAATTCAAAACAAAAAAGCATCTGTTAAAAAATCTATTGAAGAGAAATCTTATTATTTATGGTTAAATTTCTATCTTGAAGAAATTAAAATTTTTAGTGAATCTAACGTGCCCAAAAAACAAGTAAGTGTTTGGACTCTTTTGATTCAAGAGGAGTTGAAACTTCTTAAAGAGCTACAACCAGTAATGGGATTACCAGATACTTTGAAGGCTAAAAATTTGTTTGTTAATAGAAAACAAATTATTGAAAAAGCTTTTAAAGAATACGATGCTAAAAATAATAACGTGCCTTTTGATTTCATTAATATATTTAATAAATCTGAGAAAGATGTGATTAAAAGCTGGAAATCTATTATTGAAAAAGATCCTGAAGCAAACAAAAATTTCCCTATTGTTGATATTAATAATGTAGAAGATTTGAGATCTGAAATAAATGAAGATTTAAAATCATTTATGAGGGGAAATTATCCATCATTAAGAGAGGATTTATAAAGATTTATCTTCTTTATATTTATTTTTAGGAAGTTTTTAAGTTAAATAGATAATAGGAATTATTTAAAAATTTTGAGTAACCAAAAGTTCGAGACTCTTCAGTTACATGCAGGACAAGAGCCTGATCCAACTACTAACTCTAGAGCTGTCCCTATTTATCAGACAAGTTCTTATGTTTTTGATAACGCTGAGCATGGAGCAAATCTTTTTGGATTAAAAGAATTTGGAAATATCTATACAAGACTCATGAACCCTACGACTGATGTCTTTGAAAAGAGGATGGCAGCTTTAGAAGGGGGTATGGCTGCATTAGCAACTTCATCAGGTCAAGCTGCTCAATTTCTGGCAATAGTAAATTGTATGAAAGCAGGAGACAATTTTGTCTCAACATCCTTCTTATATGGAGGAACTTATAATCAATTTAAAGTTCAATTTCCTAGATTAGGAATAGAAGTTAAATTTGCTGAAGGAGATAGCATTGATAGTTTTAAAGACAAAATAGATGATAAAACTAAAGCAATCTATGTTGAATCAATGGGAAATCCTAGATTCAACATCCCAGATTTTGAGGGTCTTTCTAATTTAGCTAAGGAAAATGGAATTCCTTTAATTGTTGACAATACTCTTGGGGCGGGAGGAGCTCTAATTAAACCAATTGATTTTGGTGCCGATATTGTTGTAGAAAGTGCAACTAAATGGATAGGAGGGCATGGAACTAGTATTGGTGGAGTAATTGTTGATGCAGGAACTTTTGATTGGGGAAACGGAAAATTCCCACTTATGAGTGAACCAAGTGATGCGTATCACGGTTTAGTACATTGGGATGCGTTTGGATTTGGGAGTGATATATGTAAATCTTTAGGTGTCCCTGATAATAGGAATATAGCCTTTGCTTTAAGAGCTAGGTTGGAGTGTCTAAGAGATTGGGGCCCAGCGCAAAGTCCTTTTAATTCTTTTTTATTATTACAAGGTTTAGAAACCTTAAGTTTGAGAATAGAAAGACAAACTTCTAACGCTCTTGAGTTAGCAAAATGGTTAGATTCTAATCCTCAAGTTACAAGTGTTAATTTTCCTGGTTTAGAATCTGATCCTTATTACTCAAGAGCTAAAAAATATACTACTGGCAGAGGTATGGGATGTATGCTTATGTTCTCTTTAAATGGCGGATATGAAAATGCGGTTAAATTTATTGATTCTTTGGAATTAGCTAGTCATCTTGCTAATGTGGGAGACTCCAAAACTTTAGTTATTCACCCTGCTTCCACAACACACCAGCAATTATCTGAGGAAGAACAATTATCAGCAGGCGTTACTCCAACAATGGTAAGAGTATCTGTTGGGATAGAGCATATTGATGATATAAAAGCAGATTTTGAGCAGGCACTTTCAAAAATTTCTTAAATAATGGAGATTCTTTGGCTTTAATAATACCTAGTAATTATCACAAGATTAGTGATGTAGAGAAAAATCATATTTCTTGGATTGAACCCGATTTGGCTGAAAGACAGGATATACGACCATTAAGGATTGGTATTTTAAATATCATGCCTCTTGGTAAGCAATATGAATTTAATTTATTACATCCTCTTGGTTTATCCCCTCTTCAAATTGAGCCTGTTTGGATAAAGTTAAAAACTCATTCATATAAAACATGGGATCTTAACCATTTAAATAATCTTTATACAACATGGGAGGAGGCAAATGATCCAGAACCATTAGATGGAGTAATTATTACCGGAGCACCTGTTGAGCATTTAGCTTTTGAAGAAGTTAAATATTGGGATGAATTCGTAAATATTACTAATGAAGCAAGAAATTCTTGTGCAAGTACCCTTGGGTTGTGCTGGGCAGGATTCGCACTTGCTTATTTGGCAGGTGTTAATAAAACAGTATTTGATAAGAAATTATTCGGGGTATTTCCATTAAAGAGTCTTGCCCCTGGTCATCCTTTAATGGGTACGCAAGATGATGAGTTTATTTGTCCTCAAAGTAGATTTGCAGGGTTACCTGATCTTGAAATGGAAGAAGCTCAAAAAGAAGGGAAATTAAATTTGCTCGCATATGGCAAGGATGTTGGTTACACAATATTTGAAACAAAAGATCAAAAACAACTCATGCACTTAGGTCATCCTGAATATACAGTGCATAGAATAATTAGCGAAATTAACAGAGATAAAGAAAAGGGAGATGTACCTCCTCCTGAGAATTTTGATATTAATTCTTCAAATACATCTTGGAGATCCCATCGGAATCTCCTTTTCCAGCAATGGCTATGGTTTTGTTATCAGCAAGTTAGTCTCAGTTGAATTTAATTAGTGAGAGGTTTCAAGACCTCCTAGTCTTTCAAATAAGTTCAAGCTTTCTTTATTTAAACCAATAATTTCAACTTTTGAGCCGCTATTTTTGAATTTTCTAATAATTTGATCTAAAGCAACAACCCCGCTCTGATCCCAAATATGAGCTAAAGACATGTCAATTAAAATATCTTTTGGATGCTCATGAATATCGAATCCTTGTAGAAAATATATTTTACTGACAAAAAACAATTGACCTTCAACTTTGTAAGTTATTTGGTTTTTACCTTTAACTCTTGAAACCGTTATTACTTTTGCAACTTTCCTGCTAAAAAGTATTGCAGCTAAACCAACTCCTGCAATAACACCTAGGGCAAGATTATGTGGTTTTGTAAGCATCGTAACCGCAAAAGTCATAAGCATTACTGCGGTATCACTTTTTGGTATCTTTCTAATATTCTTCAAACCAGTTAAATCAGCAGTGCTTATTGCAATTGTTATCATTATTGCTACTAAGGCGGCCATGGGTATGGCCCCTATCCAAGGCTTTAGAAGGATGATCATTAATAATAATGATAATCCTGAAATTAAGGTTGATAACCTAGATTTACCTCCATTCTCATTATTCATAACTGATTGCCCTACTAACGCACAGCCTGCCATGCCTCCAAATAAAGAGGATATTATATTAGCTATACCTTGTCCCCTTGCTTCTTTATTTTTGTTGGAACTTGTGTCTGTGGCATCATCTAAAATATCTTGAGTTAAGAATGTTTCCATTAAACCAACCAGCGATATCGCTAAGGATGTTGGCAATATCACACCCAAAGTTGAAAGGTTGAATGGTACTTTCCCATTCGCTAATTCACCAAATGGTAAGGAGAGACTAGGGAATCCATTTGGTAATGTCCCTAAATCACTTACGGTAGGGATTTCTAATTTAAAAAATACACTTATTAAAGTAAGCAAAACAATTGCTACTAATTGAGAAGGAATTACTTTTGTTATTTTGGGAAATCCGTAAATAACAATTAATCCTAAAATTACAAGAATCCAAACGGTAGGTATTTGACTATTTGTTGGATATTTTGAAAGTTCATTTTCTAATAGTTTCCCTTCATTAATGCCAATTCCTAGTTGAAGGAATTGAGCTTGAAATATTAATAAAGCAAGAGCATTTACAAATCCGCTTAATACACCTGTCGGTACAAACCTCATTTGATAAGCCAGCCTTAGATATCCCCAGAGTATTTGAAAAACACCTGTTAATAATCCTGCTGCTATTAAATAGGAAAGACCAAGATTTGTTCCAGGGGCCTGAGCTTCTCCAATAGCAACAACCCCAGTCATTAGGAGAGCTGTTGATCCTGTCGCGGAAGTAATCATTCCCCTTCTGCCACCAAGAATCGCAATTGTTATAGATAAGCAGAATGCGCCATAAAGTCCAACTTTAGGATCAACCCCAGCAATTCCTGAAAAAGCAATCGCTTCAGGAATCATTGCAAAAGCCACTACTAATCCCGAAAGAATATTAGATTTTGGATCGTCTAACCAATTTTTAGATAAATATTTGGTGAAATTTGACATTTTAATTTCTTCTTATACTTAAAAAGTTACCTTATAGAGGAGGCAAAATACTTTCTGGATCACAAATATTCTTTAAAGTTTTTAATTCACTAAGTCTTTCTCCAAAAGATAAATAGACTTCTTCTTCGTGAGAATTTAAATGATTATGAATCTGAGCTAGATGTATGTTTGGGAAAAATATTTTTAGTTTCTTCCAAGATTCATTCATCCACTTCAAAACAATTTCCTTTTCTTTAGGATCACCTTTTTTCCATGCGGCATAGATCCAAGGTTTCCAAGTGCTTGCCCGATGAATAAAGAAACTTGATTTATGGTTTAATTCTTTTGTCTTTCCTCCAAGCTGTTGTGAGGCAACATAACAAGATTTATTTGGTTTGTCTCTAATTATTTCGTTCATACATTTAACAAAAATTTGAACATTATCTTTTAAATCTCCTCCAAGAAGGCTTATTACTTCTGAATGGTTATTCTTATTTAATTCGAATAGATCTAATTCTTTTGGAAAAAAATTTACCTGATTATAGTTCTCGTAACTTTTTATTTTGAGAGAATTAAATTTTTCAAGTTTTTTTAAATAGTTTTTGGTGATTTTGTTATCTGAGTCATTTTTTATCTCCGCGAAGATATAAATATATATATCTTCGGCATAAATCCATTGTAGGCTTAAATTCTCTGGGAATCCCTCAGCCAAATTAATAATCTTTGAGAGTTCATTATCATCTACAAATCCTTCAATAATTTGTATAGGGTGAGATTGGAATGTTTTAAGACCAATTTCAGTAATTATTGCGAGAAAGGGAGCAGCACCTTTAAGCCCTTCCCATAATAGTTTTTGGGAGGAATCCAGACTGTTTTGCTCTAATGATATAAAATTTCCGTTCCCTAAGTATCCTTTTATAGACTCAATATTATCAATAGCTAATCCATATCTTCGACTCATCGGACTTATTCCTCCGGTTAATATGTAACCTGCTCCGGGCAGTTTTGATAGGCCTGTTGGGAAGGTCTTATTATGTTTTTCTAAATAATTCATAAGATCCTTCATAATCACCCCACCTCCAATTTTTATTAGATTCTTTTCTTTCTCAAGATGAATTTGGTTATATTCTTTTCTTAAATCAAGAGTAATTAAACCATTTCTAGCGCAGCTTGATGTAGTACCCCCGCTGCAAACACAAAGATATTCTGATTTTTGGGATGATTTGTAATGGCTATTAAATAAATCATCTATTTTATAAATTAGGTTTTTAACGTGTGCATCACTGGAATTAATATTTGGAACTTCAAGTAAATTATTATTTTTTTTCACTACTAAATATTCTTCTTTACTATTATGTTATTAGTTATTCCTTACAATTGGATACTTTTGATTCGAACTTAAATAAGCAAATTGGCATACTCATTTGTGGTCATGGGAGTAGAAATAAATTAGCTATTACAGAATTTCAGGAATTAACTAGGCTTATACAAAAGAAATTCCCATCAATATTAGTTGAATTTGGTTTTTTGGAATTTGCAAAGCCATCTCTTACTGATGCTTTGGATAAATTAAGAAATAGTTCTATTAAAAAAGTAATAGCTATACCGGCTATGCTTTTTGCTGCTGGGCACGTTAAAAATGATATACCAAGTTTGCTTATGAATTATGCGAAGAAAACAGATATAGAAATAATTTATGGAAGAGAATTAGGAATTAATAATTTAATGATTAGTGCAGCTTGCGAGAGAGTTAAAGAAGTGTTCAAAAAAAATAACTCTCTTATTCCTGAAGAATCATTATTAGTTGTTGTTGGAAGAGGTTCTTCTGATCCTGATGCAAATTCTAATGTATCTAAAATTACAAGAATGGTTGTTGAAGGAGTTGGTTTGGGCTGGGGAGAAACTGTATTCTCTGGGGTAACATTTCCATTAGTAGAACCTGGGTTGCGGAATGTTGTAAGACTTGGTTATAAAAACATAATTATTTTTCCTTACTTTCTTTTTTCAGGGGTACTGGTAACAAGAATAAAAAGGCAAAGCGATATAGTGGCGCTTGATAATCCACATGTTGAATTCCATGAGGCAAAATATCTTTCATCTCATAAATATGTTGTTCAAACATTTGTAGAAAGGATTGAAGAAATTTTTAATGACGAGAGCAACAATTTTATGAATTGTTCCTTGTGCAAATATAGATCGAACTTATTTGGTTTTGAAAAAGAAGTTGGTTTAGTACAAGAAAGTCATCATGATCATGTTGAGGGCATAGGACTTAGTTGTGATTTGTGTGATTCTGAATGTAACGGGGCATGTGAAACTAATAACCAAAGCTTGAGTGATGTTGATGATCACTCAGTACCTTTAGTAGAAAAAAATAATGATGAACATCATCATAAACATGGTGAGCACCATCACCATCATCATAGTATTTATCCAAATTCAAAACATCCCTTGGGCCCTGTTACGCTTCGCTTGCTTAGTGATGATCAAATCTTAAGAAATTCAGTTGAAAAAGACTGAATCAACCGTCTCTTTCTTAATTTGGTCTCAATAGACTAATCATATATAAGTATTCCTAATAGATATTTGGAAATGTATTTTGGGCTATATTTTCCACAGTTAGTAATAAGTTTTCCACGTCCATATCCACATGAAATTAGGTATAAAGCCTTATCTCGAAAATAACAGCACTTCAACATTATTATTGACTTTTCTTAAACCTTTTTTCAATTTACCCCTTTGGAAAACCGTTTTTGTTGAATCTAATTTATAACATGAGTCTCATTTGATAATGGTGTAGAAGTGATAAAAATATATTTTTGACTTTTAAAAAAAAATAGACAATTATATTTGTATACGAAGTTTGTATTTATGAATCAAATAAATCAAGAAAATAACATTGAAGTAAAATTTGATAATTCTTTCCCATCAAAAGTTTCTTTAGAAACTGAGCTTTCAGAAAGTCTTTATGAAACTATGAAAGATTTTGTTTTACATAATCCTACTTGGGATCAATACAAACTTATAAATTCTGCTTTAGCTACTTTTCTTGTCCAAAATGGATGTACTGATAGTTCAGTTTCAGAGATTTATATAAATCAACTTTTTAGACCTTCTAATTCTTTTTAATATTTAAACAAGCTCTTCTGCTTATGGCCATCATCGTCAGGGTGGGACTTTGCCATGAAGAAGTTGGCCAACATGCACCATCTAGTACAAGGACATTTTTGCATCTCCATAGCTGATTTGATTTATTGACGACACTTTCTTCCTCACTAAATCCCATAGCTGCTCCCCCTACTTCATGAATATAATATCCTGGTGGTGGTGGACTTCCTGACAGTGCAATAGATTTTTCTGTAAATAACCCTATATATGGGATATTTATGAGCTCATCCATTCTTCTGATTTTTCCATCTGCCGCTTTTATTGAATCTCTTATCGTACTTTCCATATGTTTAGCCATATTTAATTCGTTTTCACTCCATTTGAATTCAATATGAGGGATTGGAATCCCCCAGCTATCTGTTCTCTTAGAGAGAGTTACTGAATTTTCTTTTCTTGGTAGGACCTCACCATGGGCGATTAGAAACCCCGTAGAAGAATTTAATTCTTTTTGTAAAAACTTAGGAATTCCAAGCCTATCAATTGCTCCCCAAATTCCATAGCCTCTTAAAAAGTTAATACTTTCAGGTTTAGGTAAGTTTGACCCGAAGGGTATGAAAAAACTCCCTGCGCCCGATAGGTCAGGATAAGAATTAGAATTAAAATTATTTTTTTTCTGAATTTTATTAGGAATTGAAAAAAACCTACAGATAGAAATATGATCCATCAAATATTTTCCTAACTTGCCGGAGATATCTTTAAAACCTGAAGAATTTGATTTGGATTCCGAGTTAAGTAGAATTCTAAGTGTTGATATTGTGGATGCACATAGAATAATTAAATCGCAATTTAATGATATTCTTTTACCATTTACTAGATTTACAATGATTATTTTTGTAGCCAGCTCAGTTATTTTGTCTGTTTCGAATGATTCTACGAGGTGATTAGAAAGTATTTGAACATTTCCGGTGCTTATGGCTTTTTTAAAGGTGGTCCCGACACTTGAAGATCTTGGCCATTGGTCTTCTTTAACTGAGGAGTTACGGTCAAATCCTCTAGATTGAATAAATGGGTAGTTTAATTTTAATTTAACTTGATTCCCAAAAATACTTTCATTACTTGTGAGAGGTATTTCACCAATATATTTCCCATCTGGAACTTCTTCAATGTTATCTTTTTGTCCATAAATTCCACAAAACTTCTCAATAAAATCATAATGAGGCGACAATTCATCGTAGGTTATAGGCCAATCTGGTCCGTACCCATCTTTTTTTGATGGGTGAAAATCATCTGGAGAAAATCTCAAGGTAATACCTCCCCAAGTTAATGATCTACCTCCAAATTGCTTCCCTTGAGTCCAAAGGAATGGCTTCTCTTTTGATTGGCTATAAGGATGATTTAATTCATTTGAATATAAATCAGGGTTATTTTTCCAATAACCAGGATGTTTACTTTGATTAGCATGTTTCTTTGAGATTATTCCCGAAAATCTGTTTAAGGTATCTTTCGGCTCATTACTACTGGCCTCATTTCTTTTAATTTGAGGTCCTGCTTCTATTACTAGAACTCTAATTCCTTGTTCGGCCAAAGTAAGTGCAGCTACTCCTCCTGTTGCTCCTGAACCTACTACGATTGCATCAAAAGGATTTATATCCAAAATCTACTTTTATATTTTTCATATCAACAAATATAGCATTCAGTTAAATATATATTTCTTGTTTTCAACTTAAGAAGTTAGAATTTATTTAAACATTTTTAGATTTAAATGAGATTTATAATATTGATTATTTGCTCGATTACTTTAATCTTTCCATTGAGTTGTTTCGCAGCATTAGATTACGGTAAACAATCATTATTAGGAACTGATTTTTCGGGATCTGATTTACAAGGTGCAACTTTCTATTTGACAGATTTACAGGATGCAAATTTGTCAGATTGTGATCTTCAAAATGCAAGCTTATATGGAGCAAAATTAAAGGATACTAATTTAAGTAATTCTAATTTAAGAGAAGTTACTCTAGACTCCGCAGTGTTGGACGGAACTGATCTAACAAATACTAATTTAGAGGATTCTTTTGCTTATAGTACACAATTTGAAAATGTAAAAATTCAAGGAGCAGATTTCACAAATGTCTACTTGCCAAAGGATGTTTTAAGGGAATTTTGTAAAGACGCCTCTGGAACTAATCCTTTTACTAATAGAGAAACTAGAGAAACTTTGGAATGCGATTATATTTAAACTAAACAAATGAAAGTTCTTTCTTTATTGTTCTCTGTTTATAAAGTGATCGCCCCACAGGCCAACCTAAAGTAAATAAATGTCTTATTAAAGTATTTGAGTATCTGTAATTTAATTTACTAGAAAAACTTATTTCCAATTCATTTAAAGTTTTTATTAATAAACTAAGGTCTTGCTTTTTACCTTTCTTTTTATCTAATAAAATCAAATCGCTACGCAGTAGCTTATTTTTCAGGATTCTATCATTTTCAGCAAAGCCTACTTCTATTGAATTAAACCTATCAGAATAAAGAGAATAAAGTATTCCAAATTTAGATTTTTGAGGTACTAAATTTAAAGATGATGAAATAAATTTCCGATATTCTTTATTTAATTTTTTTGATACCATTTTATTTTTGTTCGTTTTGAGAAATCTCATATTTTTCTAATAAATTATTCACTTCTGCTAAGGCAATTCTTTTCTGACAAGCAGAATCATATCGATTAATTGCTATCGATGGAATCGAACCTTTGCTCTTCATTTCTCTTAGACCAGTTTCTAAACACTGAAATGCAACACTTGATAGATCGCGGCCTTCTGCAGCTGCCCAAACTTTTAAAAGATAATTGAGATTTGAAGGAACGGATATTTGAACCTTGTTTGAATTAGAAGTATTTAAAGCAATGTCATCGAGGCTTATTTCTTTTGAGGATATAGTTTCTTTAACTTTTTTCTTTAAATTTCTAACTTGTCCTAATGCATCTTGATTGTTTTTAAATTTTCTCTCTATTTCAAATAAATCTTCTTCGGTATTAATTAAAGCTTCTAACGCCCACTTTGCGTCATCCTCCGCAATAGTTGTGCTCTTAAGCCATTCATCTCTAATGTAAGACCAATTCTTGGACATAAATTCTTAGCTATAATCTAAGAATAGTTTAATCTATTTAAATTGTCTATAGATTCTATTCAGAATATGTTTAGACTGTAGTATTTATATCAGCATTATAAATTTTTTAAAAAACAATAACTTTTTTCTAATCTGATTAAGAATTTCGACCTTTGGGACGACACACAGTTCTATGCAAATAAAAATAGCTTTAAGGATCAAAGTCTTTACATCTTGATCTTTCGTTTTCGTAATCTTTGATTGCATTATCCCATTCTGATAAATCTGCATCTTTCCTAAAAATATATAAATCCATTTGCTTGGAATAATTTAGTGATTCAATCCAACTATTCATTGAGGAATTACAAAAAATTATACTTCCAAATTTGTCATAGTCTATAGAATCCCTTTTTGCAGCAAATTCCGCATTTGCACGTTTCTTATCTAATTCTTTATATTTCAAATCCTCAATAGTAGGTTTTGAAAAAATTAAGGATGCTTTTTTCTCTAAGTTTAAATATATAAGAAGGCATCCTCCCATAAAAATAAGAATAGCCACTCTAATTAGCCAAGTTATAGCTTTATCCATTAATACTTAATTTTGTCTTGACACGGCAAAGTAAAAACAAGAAACCCTTCCAGAAATTCCCACTACCAGAAGGGTTATTAAATTGAATACACTACTATACGTAATCAATCTATGTCTTGGAGTTAAACATATATTCAACTCATTGAGGTTTGGCCTCAATTAATTTATAGCAAAATAATTAGAAACCAACCTATTTATTTACTACTTTTCCTCCATACTGTCTAACTATTTTATCTAACAAAATACGCATATCTTTATTTTTAAGTTTCTCTATTTGCTGCAAATTTTCAAGAAGATCACATATTTGATCCTGTGTATCTTCATTTAATTCAGAAATTGCCATAACTAATCTCTTTCAATAAGTTCAATCTTATATCCATCAGGATCTTCAACAAATGCAAGAACAGTTGTGCTGTTTTTCATCGTTTTTGGTTTAGTCGTAACATTACAGCCGTTATCTTCTAATCCCTGGCAAATGTCATATATATCTTTTACACCAATAGCGATATGTCCATACTTATTTCCAAGCTCGTAGTCTTCTGATTTCTTGCTCCAATTATGAGTCAACTCAATTACTGCATTATCTTTCTCAGAACCATAGCCAACAAAAGCTAAAGTAAATTCTCCATGAGGATAATCTTTCCTTCTTATAAGATTCATCCCTAATATATTTACATAAAAATCAATAGACTTATCTAAATCACCAACTCTCAACATGGTGTGTAAAATTCTCATTTAAAGTTTAATTGTTTATATACAATGATATTTAGTAAAGTTGGTTTTTAGGAAAATACGTTAAATTAAATATTAAAGAGTAGGTTTTAATTGAATCAAATAATTCAACGAGCAACTTCAGTTATTTTTTATACTTTGCCATTAAAGGCTTCATTGCCTTTTGGATACTATTTATTATATAAATTTTCTTTTTTAAAAGTACTTTTATTTCTCACATTCCCTGTCGCGATAATTGAAAGATCCTTACCTTTTGGGGGTTTATTATTCTTTATAATATTGTTTGCAGGAGTTGTAAGAAATCCAAATGTCCCCTATTTCATAAGATATAACGCTTGCCAAGCATTACTCCTTGATATTGCCTTGATCATAATTAGTTATCTATTACGTATTTTGCCTTTAGTTGAATTTGGTTCAATAGTATTTGTATTTTCACTATCTATTTTTATTTTTTCTATCTTCCAGTGTATTAATGGCGTTGAACCCGAAATACCGTTTATTAGCAAATCTGTAAGAATGCAAATTTGAATACCTTCATAAATTTTTGTTTACTTGCGAATTTTTAACATTCATTGAAAATAGATTCCCATCTTTTTTGACTAAATTTTATAGCTTCCAACGGTGGTTCTGTTCCTCCTACTTCAAATGCTTTAATTAAGGATTTATTAGCTAATAATCCTAACCTTGCAGCTTCTCTCTGTCTTGAACATACATTTTTTCTAGAACCATCTTTGAGATTAGTTTCTATTTCTTTGAGAATTTTACTGGCTTCATTTGATTTAGAGTAAAAATCATTCATATAAACATCAAGAGGTGTTTCAGCTAGTGTTTTATTTGGTGAAAAGATGAAAGTTAGCAAAATTAAAAAAGAGATAATGATAAATCTGCTCATTTCAAAATCTTAGATAATTTATTTTTTGACCTTTTTAATACTAAATAAAAAGTTATTACACTAATAGTCCCTGATGGGCCAATAAAAACATGCCAAATTTGATTTCCAGTTATTGATAGATTTGTTCCAAAGAAAGTTGTAAAAAGAATGCCAAATATTGGGTAAGCAATGAAGATCCAATCTTTAAACATTCGTTGCCAATTTATAATCAAGAATATACTAATAATTACTTGTAAAGAGAGAGCGATCGTTTTATCTATTAATAAATAGGAAACTATTGAGCAAAAACAAAGGAAGATATTTGTTCCAATAGCAAATTTATTTTTAATAACTGATATGGTAAAACTTGTTAAGCCTAATGCAAGAAAAGTATAAAAAAACCAATTAAAGAGAGAAGAATGATCTATATAAATCCAATTTGTTTTTGTATGATCAATCATCTCAAACATTGAGGCTAAACCTAAAAAAATAAAACCAAAGGGAATAAGAATATGGTTTTTAATATTTTTAAATTTATTAATTGATTTAATTCCAAAAATTATTGGAACAATTACTGCTTGCAAATGTGCAGAAAATAAGAGAAAGAAAAACAAATTTATTTAAATATCCTCAACTTAATTTAAATTCAAATTTAATATGAAGGTGTAAATTATCTCAAAAGAGAAATATACCATTGCCCAACCAAGACAATTAATAATGTGAGAACCAAGGGAAAAGCAGGATAGCGAGTTTGGAAATTTGCTGGTGGCCAAGGAGACCATGAGATTAATCTACCTTTGGGTTCTTTTGAAGTAATTATTTTTTTTGTTTTATTGGTACTTTGTGTTTTTGTTGCAAATCCTTTTCCCATAGCTATTGCCAAAAATTAACTCTAACAAAAACAAAAATAAACAGTGTATTTAAAACCAAATAAGATCTGTATTGGATTACCATTTGAATAGTCTTGTTTTTAATATGGGAGAAGCTAAAAGAAGGAAAGATTTGGGTTTACCACCTAGAGAAAAAGAATTTGTTTTACCCGAATTTAATAAAGATAAGGTCAAGCAGAAAGTTAGAAATACTTTATATAAATATCCGATTATTCCTTTCGTATTTTATGGTGTTGCAATTGTTATCCTTTTTGTTGGCGTATTTGGTGTCATTAAATACTATAAGTAATGATTGATTATTTTTTTGAATAAATAATAATGTGGGAATTAGAAAAGATTGCAAAAGTTTTAAAATATAGAATGTTGAAATCAGAAGAAGGATTAGATAATAAACCCTCTATATTATTCTGTGGAATGGATTCCTATCAAAAGAGAGATCTTCACAGCGAAGCAAAAAAAGCAGGATTCAAACCTGTATATTCAATGAAGCATCCATCAATAAAAGTCTTAATGCAAAGGTCATCATCAAGAAAAATAGAAACTGATAAGTACAAAACGACCACTATCGACATAGAACATTTTTGGTATATGTGTAGACATCTTTTATGAAAAATGATTTATTAATATTCAGATTAATGAAGCAAGCGCGCTAAGAGTTAATCAATAAAACCTTAAGATCAAAAAATAAGTAGTTCTATTATCTAAATATAAATCCGTAACTTGGTAAGTCATCCTCAGACTCTAAAGAAAACTAGAATTTAAACAATCAGTAGTAGATCAATAGTAAAAGTCACAACAAGATCCCTTCAAAGTTTCAGTTTAACTATGCTTACTAAATCAATTGGTTAAAATAAAATAAATAATTTTTTTCGAGAGAATAACTTAATTTCAAATAATTAAAAGGTAACTTTGACAAAATGGCAACTAGAATAAATAAATATTTAAGTGAAGTCGGCTACTGCTCTAGAAGAGTAGCAGATAGTCTAATTGAAGAAGGAAAAGTAACTATTAATGGTGAAATTCCAGAAATGGGTACCAAGGTAGAGGAAGGAGATCAAGTAGAAGTTGAAGGTCAAAGAATTGAAAAATCAATGAAACATGAAAAAATATACTTAGTTTTTAATAAACCTGTTGGAATTGTTTGCACAACCGATAGAAGAGTAGAATCCGACAATATAATAGATTTTATTAAATATCCCACAAGAATTTTTCCAATTGGAAGATTGGATAAGCCCAGTGAGGGATTAATTTTCTTAACTAACGATGGCGATATCGTAAATAAAATACTCAGAGCAAGAAATAATCATGAAAAAGAATACATAGTAAGCGTTAATCGACCGATTAATAGAGACTTTATTCAAAGCATGAGTAATGGCGTTGAAATATTAGGTACCATTACTAAGAATTGTTTCGTAAAACAATTGGGGCCAAAAAAATTCAGAATCATACTCACTCAAGGACTTAACCGTCAGATTAGGAGAATGTGTGAGTCTTTAGGATTCAGAGTAAAATCATTAAAGCGTGTAAGAATTATGAATATTAAGTTAGACGTATCAATAGGAGAATATCGCGAATTTACCAAAGAAGAACTCTTTGAATTGAATAAATTACTCGAAAACTCTTCAAAAACATATGACTAATCAAAAAGCCTATATTTCCAATAAAAAAGTGCTTTTGGTTTTCCAAAAACACAAGTTAAATTTGCTTGTCTATTAATTATGGCGGAGAGGGTGGGATTCGAACCCACGGTACCGTTGCCGGTACGCTAGTTTTCAAGACTAGAGCCTTAAACCACTCGACCACCTCTCCAGGTGAAAAATATTAAATTTTTAACGTTATTATTATAGCAAAAGAAGGTTAATTTTTTAGGGAACTTTTGTGAAACACGTGTATAATTTTATATGAAATCGGTTGATATAACTAGATATCAATCTAGTTTTCAAGAAATATATGACATTAAAGAAGTCAATAAATTATGAAAACATATCTAGAAGAGAGACTTGAATGGTACGACCACAATTACAGAATAGGAAATTCCTTAATTACAGATAAACAATTTGATCAGTTAGAAAAAAATCTTTTAAGAATAGATCCTGATTGTGATTACTTCACTAATAAAAAATCTCTCCCATTACCTTCATTAAAAAAGAATTCTATTGATGAATTTTTAGAAGGATTGCTACCTGATACTCGATTATTAATAGAACCTAAGATTGATGGCATTGCTATTGCTTTGCAATACAGAGATGGCACTTTAGAAAAGTCCATTTCTAGAAAAGGTATAGATGTCACAAACAAAATTGCTGAAATTCAAGACATTCCCCTCAAACTTCCTGTTTCAGGAATTTTGCAAATTAGAGGCGAACTTTTCACTCCAAATAGATCTCCCAACTTTTCCCAAAGAATTGCATCAGGCTTCGTCCGAGCTGCAGCAGGGTCTCCAGAAGGTATCAGCTTTTGCGGTTTCCAAATTATTAATGGAAAGCTTAATCAATACGAAACCATTCAATATCTTAAAAAACTTGGCTTCAACACCCCAGACATTAAAAGCTGTAATTACACAAGCCAAGTCCAAGTCTTTAGGAAACAATGGTTAGATAAAAAAATATTTACTGAATATCCAACTGACGGAATAGTAGTCAAAATAAATTCTAGAAAATTACAATTAATTAGAGAGAAATCAAAGATTGATTATCCTCACTGGCAGATCGCCATAAAGGATTAATGTTGTTTTTTGGAATAGGTAAAAAAGGAGATCTTCTTTTTAAAGACTCGTTATAAAGAAAAAACAACATGTAGCTGCGAGTGATCACTACACAAAAGTTGAAAAATGCTAGAGCCACACAAATAGGGCAATGTGGAAATCCCATTAAAATTACGTTCTAAAGTTTGTTTTTCATTCTGTCTATAATGTTTATCATTTCATCTAGCCATTCTGAATTACTTTTTGACTGTCTCTTATGATTTTGACTTCTTTGAATACTCATAAAATAAACCTTTTATAAATTTAGTTTATATTATTGGAAGAATTTATTGGGATCAATAAGCAAAAATACTAGATTGATTGATATGACTTAGTTCTATTAATAAATCTATACAATTAATAAAAAAGGAACATAGGGGGTACTATTCGATATTAATCTTCATGAGGGAACTAAAGAACAGGTTATTGTTTTTTTCAATGAAGAAGATATTAGATTACTTATTATCAAAATGAATTAGCCAAAATTAACATTTTGTTGAAATATCCCAAATAAATTATTACCAACTATGGCAGCAATAATTAAAACAAAGGCTACTATCGCAAAAAGAGCACTTACATCTTTAATATCATAAGGAGTTTTAAATAGAGGTTTTTCCTCTGTCATGATTTTCCTCTTAAGGTTTAATATTTAATCATCTTATATCATTGTTTGAAAGTACAATTGAGTATTTCTTCGCTTGACTTCAGATGTTGACTCGTTTTATAGAGTAACTAGTTACAAAGGAAGGTTATGAAACTTACAACACCTTTTACTATCCTCAATAATTCACTGAATGACATATGGAGGATGCACGATTTTAATTATCAATTACCAAAAGATACTTTTAATGAGTACTGGGATGAGGAATGTATTTTGCATCCTACAAATTCTCATTGTAAAATTTATGATGGTTAGTTATAAATTGAGATTCGGATATTTTGAGCCATAAAAAAGGCCACGTAACGTGGCCTTTTTTTATTTTTGTATAGTAATTAACTTGTGTAAGCTTTGCCTCTATAAGTTAATTCTGTATGCTGTTTTTTTGCAGCTACTTTGTTTTGGACGTATTTTTGTCCTCTGTAGATAAGTGTCATCTATTTTCTCCGGTTTCGCCCAAGTCCCCGTTCCATGGCTTAAGTCGATTTGCGGCTTGCATTATTACAAGTTGAACGTTTTGGTAGCGGTTGCTACAAATTAATATTAACACATTGGTAATTTTTTGTGAAGGCTTTAAATGACATTTATACTATTTAATCGAAGAAAATTTATCTATTAAGTGATACGAAATCTCTTTTTAGAATAATTTAATGATTTAGACAGGTTACATTTTGTTCAATTAATCTATTTATTTTTAATAACTTTACTTTTTAAATGTAAAATTCAGAGGATTATAACGATGTTTATGTTCTCAAGAAACAAAAAATCTCCTAGTAAAAAAGCTTCAGTAGTTGAAGAAAAACCTTTGTATGCGCAGTTACTTCCATTCGCGAATGTCATGACTGAGAAGGTTCAAGTGGTTAATGCTTTGGCTTTTACTTTAATAATGGGTGTTTCAATTTTTGGGATAGCTCTTTGGAGGCTTTCTGCTCTAACTTAATTATCTAATTTTTCAGAGAATTAATTTTTGACTCTTTGTCGTTAATCATTGTAATTAGCCACTTAGAAGCTAAAGCTCGAGATATAGATCTATTTTTAAGAAATCTACATATATAAATATGTAGATTTTTTTCGTTTCTAGAGTTAAATTTCTCTTCAAATTCTAATATTGATTCTTCTGTATTTCTTTTCCTAAGCACGTCTACTAAAGCATGAGTAGATGAATCATTAAAAAAATTACCAATATTTAAGCTTAATGTCATAGTCAATTTATATACCTACTTAAGATGTAGCCATAAATTAAATTTTTAAACACAAAATTAAATTAATTTACAAATAATTTAATATTTAATTTTCTGGTTTAGCTAACGGAAGTAAACACTTATCTGAATCACAACCAGCTGGTCCTGCTTCGGAGAGCTCTCCAATATCATATTTATTAAGTGCATCAAAGAAATCATTATTTACTTTCCTTTCAGTTACCTGTGCCTGCAAAGATAAATATTCCTCTTTACTTATAGGTTCAAAAGGTAATCTTGGGAATGTAGCATTTGCACTGAATCGAGCTAATAATGCTGCAGAAATATACCCTTCGTTATTTTCTATCGCATTATGTATTGCTTTTGCTAAATCTTCAATTTCACTTTCTCTAAATTCAACAGTTGCAGAAGTATTATGTTCTGTATAAAACTTTTGAACTTGCATATAAAAATCGAATTGTGCAAGGGCAGAGAAGTTATTGATATCTATTTGATCTGCTCCTTCTATGTTTGCCCAACTTACTTCTGTTGGAATTTCAACGAGCCATTCAGTACATCTTGGGTCAAATGGATTATCAAGTAAGCATCCTTTTTCATCTTTATCGGATTGAGATGGAACAACAGAGTAACCATAATCCATACAAGCTAAAGCGATAGGATCATTCTTTCTGAAAGTTATTCTTCTTAAAAATCTTTGTGCTTTAGGTGGATGCCATCCAGGAGCAGCTCCAGTTAAAAGACTTTTGGTGCCAGCAGGTTGAACTGTTGTGCATCTATTAGGTCTTCTGAGATTATGTTTGTCGCAGTATTCCCAAACAGTTTCTTTTACAGTTTTTCTCCATGAATCTAAGAATTTAGCTTCTTGCTTTTTAAATTCTTTTCCTTCTTCGTTGTCAGGTCTCCCAGCTTCCCACCATTTCAACCAAGGTGTTCCAAACGCATGTACAAAGAAATCAAATAATCCTGTAAAACTAACTCCCACAATAGGATCATACTCCCTACTTTTTCTATATCTCTCAACTTCGAATTCATGATTTAGTAAACATGCCACTGAAAGAGCTGCAGCTTTAAAGGCTTTTTTTTGTTCTTCAATATTTTCTGGATCTATTTGATTTAGGTGAACTTCGGCCAAGTTACAATGAAAATCGTTGCCTAATATTTCTCCGCAAGGATTAAGTCCATATCTACTCATTCTATGATCTAGTTCTTCTTCAGAAAAAGGTCCGTAATTTAGATTAATCCAATTTCTAGCTTCCTCTTTACCTTGTTCCGAATATATTTCTATGAATTCATTTTTGAGATCTTCTCCTTTCAAAATATCTGCATTTGATCTTGCTATTGCTTCTGGCGCAAATTGAATTGCTCCTTCACCTGAATGAAATTGCTTGGTTACAGCATCCAGAATTGTTTGATAAGAGGGCTTTGTATGATAAACCCTTGTATGATTTGCCATTCTAAGAGCGTCCTTTTCAGGATCGATTCTCCAATTACCTTCTTCGTCTTGACTCCATAGATTCTCTTTAGCTGAGGCTGCTTCTTTGTCATCAGATGCAAACTGCCTCATGCCAGCGCTTCTTCTTATATTACCTGCAACTATTGTTACAGCTGCTTCGTCAATAAGTAAGCAACACTCAACTGTATTTAGCTTTCTACCAATCGCTTTTCCTAATAAAGAAGCAACTCGAGAGTATAGATCCTTTAATTTAATAGGATTCGCCATACCTCCAAAACCTTTTAATGATTCTCCTGCTGGCCTAATATCTTCTAAGTTAATATGAACATTAACTTCTTTCTCAAGACTTTCATTGCTTGATGCTTCAAGAAGATATTTATAACTATCTACCCAGCCTCTTCTGCTATCCCCAACTTTTATAAAAATATCGTTTCCTTTAATTTCTAAAGAAGATTTTTCCTGCCTTTGATCTTTAGGAGTTATTCCTACTTCGCTTACTGATTTAATAGTTATTTTATTTTTTACTGTTGGAAGCTTATTTATAAAATGGGGCTCTATTATTGCTCCTGTGCCGCAACCCATCATTGCTAAATCCATCATTAAGGCAAAAGCTTCCCAATCAATTAAATTTGTCGAAGTACAATTATATGCTCCTGAAAAATTCTGGTTTTTATTAATCCATGGAGTCCCTCCGATCCATAACCATCTTCCAGATGGTTGAGCCTTTTGGTTGCTCTGCATTTCTCTCATTAACATCAATTCTTGATCAGAGAGTTTTCCTAATTCTTTTAATCCAGATAAATTTCTTTCTCCAACTTCACTCCAATTCTCTCTTTTCCCGGAAACTGTCTTTCTGCTATATGACCTAAAGAAGACAGGATAAGCAGCAGGAGCTGTTTTTGGGAAGTCATCTTTTCTAAGATTATTAGAATTGCTCTCAGAGGAAGCTTTATTTGGTGCAATTGTCACGATAAAAAAAGTATGTAAATTTACCCGTAAAGGAAGAATAACTCTACCTGTGGCGTCTGCAACTATTCTTACCACTATTTAACGGTTTGTGTAAAAATATGTTTATTATGAAATCTTTGTTCACGGAAGTTTATGGAAAGAACTGTTGAACCTGAATTAATGGAAAGAGAAGATCAAGTTGATTCTTATGCTAAAGCTGACTTTTCAGAGGGAGAGAATAATCTTATTAGTCAAATAAATCATTACTTGATTAAAAATAATATTTATTTGAGTGAAAAAGAATTGATTGTTGATTTAGGATGCGGGCCTGGCAATATTTCTGAAAAGTTATCAACTAAATGGCCTAATGCCAATGTTATTGGTATTGATGGCTCCAAAGAGATGATTCGAATAGCTGAGTTAAATAAAAAGAATTCCTTAAATCGGAGTCGATTAAAAAATTTGCGTTACATTTGTGCAGATATAAAAAGCCTTAAATCAAGTGATATTTCTTTCGAAAAAAATATAAGTTTATTAGTCAGCAACAGTTTAATTCACCATATTACTTATCTGGATGATTTTTTTAATTGCATAAAGAGATTATCAAGTGATTTGACTATAAATTTTCATAAAGATCTTAAAAGACCGATTGATGAACAATCAGCTTTATATTTAAAGGAAAAATGTGGGGAAAAATATAATGAAATTCTGACTAATGATTATTACGCATCATTAAAGGCTTCTTACACATCAAAGGAATTAAAAGATTTTATTTTTGAGAATAAATTATCCTCTTTAGAGGTGTTCGAAGAAGGTGATCAATATTTAGTCATTTATGGTAAGGTTTAGAGTTAATGGGATTGTTAAAATAGAATTTAATGAGTTCAAGTACTGAAAACTTAAATAATAAAAATATCTTAGAGGCGGTAAATAAAAGAAGGAACTTTGCGATTATTTCACATCCTGATGCTGGTAAAACAACTCTTACTGAAAAACTTCTTTTGTATGGAGGCGCTATACAGCAAGCAGGGGCAGTAAAAGCAAGAGGTAATCAAAGGAAAGCTACTTCTGATTGGATGGAACTTGAAAAACAAAGAGGTATTTCAATTACTTCAACTGTTTTGCAGTTTGAATATGAAAGATCAGTAATAAATCTGTTGGATACCCCTGGTCACAAAGATTTTTCTGAAGATACATATAGAACTTTAGCTGCCGCAGATAATGCAGTAATGCTTGAAGATGCCGCTAAAGGATTAGAACCTCAAACAAGAAAATTATTTGAGGTATGCAGAATGAGAAAAATACCTATTTTTACTTTTATTAACAAGATGGATAGACCGGGCAGAGAACCTTTTTCGTTGCTTGATGAAATTGAATCAGAGCTTGGTTTGAATACTTTGCCCGTTAATTGGCCAATTGGTATAGGTGAGGAATTTAGAGGAGTTATTGATAGATTTACAAGAGAGGTTATTTTATTTGATAAAGCTGTTAGGGGGAAACAGTCAAATGAGAAAAGAATGAGTTTAGATGATAAAGAACTTTCAAAATATGTAGAGAAAGAATTACTTGAGATCTCTCTTGAAGAGCTCGAGGTCCTTGATGAGGCAGGTTCGAAATTAGAAAAAGAAGAAATTTTTAATGGTTCACTTACTCCTGTTTTCTTTGGCTCGGCGATGACAAATTTTGGGGTAAGACCTTTTTTAGATAGTTTTTTAAAAATGGCTCAAAAACCAACTTCAAGAAATAGTAATAAGGGAGATATTGAGCCTGCAAGCGATGAATTTAGCGGTTTCGTATTTAAGTTACAGGCAAATATGGATCCAAAGCATAGAGATAGAGTTGCTTTTATAAGAGTTTGTAGTGGAAAATTTGAAAAGGATATGTCAGTCAAGCACTCAAGAACAGGAAGAACTATTAGATTATCTCGACCTCAAAAAATATTTGGTCAAGACAGAGAAGTAGTTGATGATGCCTATCCTGGAGATGTAATTGGACTTAATAACCCTGGAATGTTTTCTATCGGAGATACTTTATATACAGGCGCTCATCTTGAATATGAGGGTATACCCTCCTTTAGTCCTGAAATATTTAGTTGGCTAAGAAATCCAAACCCTTCAGCATTTAAAAACTTTAGGAAGGGAGTAAACGAACTTCGTGAAGAAGGTGCTGTTCAAATACTTTATGACTTTGATGAGAGCAAAAGAGATCCTATCCTTGCAGCTGTTGGACAATTACAGTTGGAAGTAGTTATTCATAGATTAAAAAATGAATATGGTGTAGATGCCAATCTTGAATCTATGCCATATCAATTGGCACGATGGGTTTCAGATGGATGGTCTGCTATTGATGAATTAGGAAGGATCTTTAATTGCAAAGTAGTAAAGGATTGCTGGAATAGGCCAGTAATCCTTTTTAAGAATCAGTGGAATCTTAATCAATTTATTGAAGATAATGAGAATTTAGACTTAAAAAAAGTAGCACCTGTTGTTAGTGGAGTGGAACCAATTGTTTTATAAAGTCCTATTGGATAATAAAATTGGTTAATCTATAGTCATTGTAAAAATCAATTGGATTCAAATAAAAGCAAAAATAATCCCGATAAAACACCCTATGAAATATTAGGTGTTGACGAAGGTGCCGATTTTGAAGATATACAAAAAGCAAGAGATCTTAAAGTTAAGGAAGCTGGTGAAGATCTACTACTTAAGGCAAAAATAGAATCATCTTTTGATCAATTGTTAATGGGTAGTTTGAAAGCAAGGCAGTCAGGTAATGTTAGTTTCGAAGCTCAAAATGCTTCTAAGAAAGAGAAACAAATTAATAAACTCATTAATAATGATTTCCCGCTTTTATCAAAAATAAAAAATTTGAATAATAATGGTAACAATTCAAACGAATATAGCCTTCCCAAAATAACCCCTCCATCTTTTGATAATCTTTCAATCAAATTATCTGTTGGATTATTATTTTTGATAATACTTTTAATTAGTCCTGATTCTTACAACAGACTTCTGCTTTCTGTTTCAACTTTAATCCTTACTTATATTCAAATTAAATCAGGTAAAAAGTTTATTAGTTCTCTTGGATGGAGTGTGACATTTCTTTCAATAGGATTAATATTTGGAGGTTTATTTGAAACTAACTCATTTATTCAAGAAATATCTAATAACTCTTTATCAATTCAAAAAATTCAAAGTTTACCAGCAATGATAATTTTGTGGATAGGAGTAATTTTCCTTTAAATTAATTTTTAATCATCTCTTTAATCTCTTCAGAATTTATTAAATATTTATTCTTGCAAAATTCGCAAACTAATTCGGCTTTTCCTTCTTTAATTAAAATATCTTTCAACTCGTTTTTATCAAGCATTTTCATAGCATTTAAACTTCTCTGTCTAGAGCACCTACATTCAAATCTAACTTCTTGAGTTCGAGCTTTCTCGGAAATTGATTTATCGTCAATATCTGGAAATATATTTTTTATTAGTGAAAGAAGATTATCTTTTGATTTAAATAAGTCTTCACTAAAAGAATTAATTTCTTTACATCTTTCTTCAAGCAGCGAGACTAATAATGGATCAGTTTCTTTCTTTGGCAAAACTTGAGCTAACAATCCTCCGCTAGAAATAATATTTTTATTTTGAATCTTTTCCCCAATAAATACAGCAGAAGGAGTCTGCTCAGAATGATATAAATAAGATGCTAAATCTTCAGCAATATTTCCATTAACTAACTCAACAGTGCTGGTAAAAGGTTCTCCAAATCCATTATCCCGAATAACATTTAAATAGCCTGTCCCTAATGCTTTTGTGAAATCAAAAGAATATTGATTTTGCTTAGTTTTGACTAGATCTAATTCCAAATTAGGATTCCCTACATAACCTCTAACTTTCCCATCTCTGCCCGCATCCACAAGTAATCCCTTTAAAGGGCCATCAGATCTTACTCTTAAAGTGACTCTCCCATGCATTACTTTCATCGAACTTGCTAAAAGAAGAGAGGCGCTGAAAGCTCTCCCAAGTATAGAGGTAGTTAGATAAGACAATCCATGCCTTTCTTTCGCTTCCATTGATGAATCTGTTGTTAATACCGCAACTAACCTTATTCCACCATTAGCCGCAGTTGCGCGTACAATTTTATCCCCCATAATTTTTTTTCATTAATTCTTTAATCTTTCCTTGTTCAAGAACTAATATTTTAGACGGTATCCCCTCGAATAATGAGGGTTCATGAGTAACGATAATTATTGTATTTTTATTTTTGAGATTCAGAACTAAATTCTTAACATCATTTTTCATTGACCAATCAAGCCCAGCAGTTGGTTCGTCAAGTAAAAGAATAGTTGGATTTCTCATTAGTTGAACTGCTACAGCTAATCTTCTCTGTTGACCACCACTTAATTTCTCAGGAGGTTGAGTAAGATTTATATCTGATAGCCCAACTTTTTTTAAAACTTGCTCTATATTTTTTTCTCTTAATGATTTATAACCAATTTTTAATTCTTTTCCAATGGTTGTTCCTAAAAAGTATCTTTCTGGGAATTGGAATACTACTCCACTTATCCATCTTCTTTGCCTAGCAGTGATATTTTTATTTTTCCAAGTAATCTTTCCTTTCTGAGGAGTAATTAGTCCACTTATTATTTCCAATAGAGTTGTTTTCCCTGAACCACTTTTGCCACAAATTAATATAATTTCATTTTCATGAATATTGAAACTAATATCATCTAATATTTTTTTATTTCCTGTTTGAGGTTGATAAGTAATATCTTTTAAATCAAGCATTATTAATTTAGTTGTAGGTATAAAATTTAAACTTTGAATTATCAACTTATAATAACTATATATCTAAAAAAAAATAACAGTAAAAATGAATATTGCATTTAGAGAAGTTGATCCTTTTAATTGTTGGATTTGGATAAAATTCTTTGAAATTCCTACTGAAGCAGAAAAAAACTACTTAGATGGAGTTTTTGATAGTTGGTATGTTTTAGGTAGGTTAGGTGGTTTTAATTCTGAAAATTTACAAACTCATGAAGAGGGTTCTGATTTAAGTTGGATGTCATACGATAATGAGCAAAAAGAATCTGCCCTTCCTGCCTTAATGCATAATTTAGGTGTTATGGAATATCAAAATTTATGGTCAAGAAGTTGGGTTGATTTTGGAACTTCAGATTCACTTTCTATTGATATTTTAATAAATGCGTTAAATGAAATATCTAATAATTATGTAAAAATTGATGAATTAATAATTGGGGGAGAAAATAGTGATTGGTCGATTGAGGAACATGAGGATTTGGTTTTTAAAAATTGATTTTTATATATGGATGATTTAACAAGACTATTTATGCAGAATGAAAGAATAATTAATAACAAGAACAATGATTTAAAACTTACAAATAATGAAGCGCGCTACATAAATAAAGTAATGCGAATAAAAATTGGTAAAGAAATATTTATCACTAATGGCGAAGGTTCATTATGGAAAGCTATAAACTTAGAGGACAATTATATAAAGATAAATGATATTAATAATCCTTATTTATTTCAAGAAAAAGAAAAAATTTTATTAGGAATAGCTGTTGTTATTCCTAAAAATGGTGTTGAAGATATTCTAAAAATGTGTACTGAAATAGGAATTGATTTTATACAACCTTTGTATTCAGATAGACAAGTTAAGAAGTATACCAACTTCTCAAATAAACTTATAAGATGGAATTCAATTGTTAATGAAGCTGTTGAACAATGTGAGAGATTATGGAGACCATCTATTTTGAGTGGTATTAATTTATTTGACTGGATAAATTCTCTAGAAAATAAAGATATTATTTCAGTATCTGTTACAAGAGATGATAGCACTGATAATTTAAATCATTGGTTAAAAAAAAAGCAAAGTGTTTTGGATAAAAAAGGAGGAGTTTTATGGAATGTAATTGGACCGGAAGGAGGCTGGTCCCAAGGTGAAATTGAATTTTTTATTAAAAATAAAATTGCTTTTGTAAAACTTTCAGAAAGCATTTTAAGAACTTCAACAGCTACTGTTAATGCAACTTCAATTCTTAGTCAATGGCGTAATGATCTTAAATTAATTCTTTAAAAAAATGAATTTACTTTCTAATGATTTTTTATTTGGTTTTTTAATAAATTTTATTCTAATTTCTTTGTTTTTTAGAGTCCCATTGATGACAAAAGCGGGGTGGATAAGTGCTGGGGTATTAGGGTCTATTTTATGGGGATGTTTGTCATGGCAAGGTTGGATCTCTGTTGTAATATATTTATTTCTTGGATCTCTTGTGACAAAAATTGGTTATAAATTTAAAAACGAAAAAGGGATAGCTGAAAAAAGAGGTGGTAAAAGAGGTCCTGAAAATGTTTGGGGTTCGGCTGCAACAGGATTGTTTTTTGCAATAATGGTTAAATTGAATTTTACTAATTTAGTTTTTTACAAAATTGGTTTTGCTGCAAGTTTTGCCGCAAAGTTGGCAGATACTTTTGGTAGTGAAATAGGAAAAAGATTTGGTAGAAATACATATCTAATTACTTCGTTTAGAAAAGTTGAAAGAGGAACGGAAGGAGGAATTAGTTTAGAAGGCACAGCGGCAAGTTCCTTAGGCGCAATATTTATGTCATTAATAATGTTTATTTTAAATATTATCTCAACAAAATATCAATTTTTGATAGTTGCAATTTCTGGTTTTTTAGCAACAATTTCTGAAAGTTTTATTGGAGCTAAATTTCAAGACAAATATAAATTAAGTAATGAATTAGTAAATTCTATTCAAACAAGTATTTCTTCTGTAATTGCTATTTTTGTTCTAATTTTTTATCTCAAAGTTTCTACTTAAATTACCTTTTATCAAAATTAGGATTCCTTCCATTTATTAAGAATATCCCAACTTTTAAGACGTTGATAAATCCAAAGATGTCCATGCGTATTTAAGTGTATACCATCCTCTGCGATCCAATTCTTACTTCTGTTATCTGAGTACATTTCTCTAAAAGTTGGCAGAAAAGGGACATTTTGATTAATACAGACTTCTTCCATTCTTCTTTCATAAGAATGACAGAAATCATTTGAATACCATAAACATCCAGCAAATGGCATTTTGTTTTCATCAACTGGGGTTAGCCCAATTACAAAAACTTGAGTTTGGGACTTCATTTCAAAAATTAATCTTTCTAATCCATACTCGAATCCATTTATCTCTAATTGGTGTCGCCCATTTTTTTGTCCAATTGTTGGTGTATCATTAAGACCCACATTTAAGAGGATAGCTTTGGGTTTATTTCTTCTTGTTTCTCCTCTTGACGACCATTCTTTTTCCCAACGTAAAGAAACCTTTTCAATTCCATCTCCTCTTACCCCTAGTGGATAAATAATTGGAAAATCATGAAATTTAGACCAATCTTTTCTTAGTCTTTCGCACCATCCTCCTCCTACAGTATCCCCCCATCCATATACTGAACTATCTCCGATTACAACCAATTGTTTTGGTAAAACAGGCACAAGATTCCTTTAAATTATTTCACTTGATTTGAGAAGATTTTTATTACTAATCAAGTTAAATTAATTTTGATTTTACCATTTATTAATTCTCCAATTATTGCAATTGAGCTATAAGCAAACAAAATCACTATGACTTCTTCCCATGCAAATGAAGTCAATGATTCTTGAAGTTGCCAACCTAAACCAACACTACCAATTACTCCCAGAATGGCTGTTTCTCTAATTATAATGTCTGATCTATAAGCACAATATGCTAAGTAACTATTTGCTTGTTTAACAAATAATCCGTAAAGCCAACTAGACCTCTTTGCAACTCCTAATGATTTCATTGCAATATATTGTTTATTATCTTGGTTATGTAAATTCGCCAAAAGCAATTTGCTTGTTATAGCTGCGTTATGCAATCCTAATGTTATTGCTGCTAAAGATATTGAAGGATCATTAAACATTAAGAGTATTAGGATTAATACAGGCGGTGGTATTAAACGAAATAAAAATGAGATTATTCTGATAATTGTAATTCCTATTTTATTATTGAAAATCAATATAAAAAGGGGAGGAAAACTTATAGCTATTCCAGTAGATAAAAGACATAAAACTATTGTTTCTAATAATAGCTTTAAAAAATCGTATGAAATAAAATTAACGTTTGATATCAAAAGATTATTGATTGAATTAAAAGGTATTGCATTTTTATTAAATATAAAATAAACAAAGAAAGATAAAGAAAATAAACTAATACAAAATAAAGCTATTACAAAAGAGGTCAATAAATTCTTAGAAGTGTTAGAGAGGTTGAATCTTTTTAATAGTTTTTTTGAGATAATAATTAAAAAAGCTAAACCCCAAAGATAAGTCCATAGCTCTCGGAAATTCAAAGTTTGAAAGGACAAAAATATACTTGTGCCTATTCCTCCAACTCCAAACAATCCTAAAACTGCTGTACTTCTTATGGCACATTCCAAACGGTATAACCCAAAATTTTTAAAGGTTTCTATCACTGGAGCCCAAACTAATGTTATTAAAGTGGAAGATTTAATACCATTAATTTGTTTAATTGATTCAATAGTTTTAAGATTAATATTTTCTATTTGCTCACTAAAAACTTTTGCATTTATAGCAACATAAGGAATGCAAATAGCTATTATTCCAATTGAAAAATTTATACCATATATTTGCATTAATATAAGTCCCCAAATTATTTCATGAATCGATCTTATAAAAGTTAAAAATAAATTTAAAAATCTCTTTAAAAATATAGGTAAATTTAATATTTTATAAAAAATTTCTGAAGATAATATTCCAAAAATAACCCCAAATATAATACTTATTAGCCAACTAAAAAATGCAATAAAAATAGTTTCATTTAATCTTTTTACTAAGGTGAAAATGATTTCATTATTAATTTTTGGATTAAAGGCAGAAATAATAAATTCTTTAAATAATTCAATTCCTCCAATATGAAAATTAATAAATAGTTCATAGGCTATAGGTATACAAACTAGTATTGGTAGAAAAGTTATTGACGAAGAATTTAATTTTAATTTATTCAATTATCTAATAAATCTTGTTTAAATGATATTTTTTTAATTTAGTTTTCTCTAAATCAAATAATATTTCACCATTTTTCATTCCAATAATTCTATTAAAACCATCTAATAAATCTAATCTATGCAAAGAAATTAAAGTAGTGTTAGGAACTTTTATTTTATTTTTATTTTTAGTAATTAATAATAGATTTTTAATATTAGAAGTTAGTTTTGGATCTAAATTATTAAAAGGCTCATCAGCAAGTAGGATATCTGACTCTTGAATTAATGATCTTGCAATAGCAACTCTTTGTTTTTGGCCTCCAGATATTTTTCTAATATTTTTGGAAAAAATAGATTTCTTAAGATTACAAACTTGCATATATTGATGAGCTTTATTAAAAGAACTTATATTTAGTAAATTTTTAAAAGCAAATAGGAAACTTTGTTTTCCAAGAAGTCCACAATTTACATTTTGTTCTGCTGATAGATCTTCTATTAATCTTAAATCTTGCCAGATAGTTGATATCCTAATCTTTTGATGTAAGTTTAATTTATCAAATTCTGTATTAAATAATTTGACTCTACCTTTGTTAGGCTTGAGTGTTCCGTTAAGAATAGATATAAGAGTAGTTTTACCCGCGCCACTTTTGCCTAATAAGGCAATTTTTTCACCCGATTTAATTCGTAAACTTAACTTGTTTAAGGTGAAATTATTTTTATTTTTATAGCTTACCTCTTTTAATTCGAGAAGAGTATTAATCATCTGATTTTTTTTAATTTTCTCGCGATTACCTCGATATTTTTATAGTCACTAGATTCTGCTTCTATAAATTTTTTTGCGTTGAACATATCTAATATCTTTTTATTTTCTTTATTTTTAATATCCAAATTAAGAATTGTAGATTTAAGTTCTTTAGTAAAACCTTTTCGAAATCTATTATCAAGATTTCCTTGAGCAACCCAATGATAGTCAACATAATCAGGAGTAATCCAAAAAAGATTTACATTTTTTGTTCTTTTAGGATTATTTTTAAGATTATTTTCCCACACTTGTTTATTTAAAGCTCCTGCATCAAAGGCCCCACTATTAACTAAAGCGATAGTTGCATCATGACTACCGCTAAATCCTACTCTTTTTCCTTTAAAGTTTTCTATTTTTATTCCAGCATCATTAAGGTAATATTCTGGCATTAACCTTCCAGATGTTGAATTTTCAGAACCAAAAATAAATCTTAGATTCTTGAGCTTTTTAAGTCCATTTTTATTGGAAATTGAATCAAGTTTTAATTTCTTATTCACAATAAAAACGCTTTTAAATTCTTTATCAATATCTCGTTGAGCAATCACAATTGCATTAGGGGTTTGTAATCTTGCCTGAACTCCGGATAAACCACCAAACCATACTAAATCTAAATCATTTGCTCTAAATCCAGTAACCGCAGCAACATAATTAATAACGGGAATATACTTTACCTTTACATCTAGAGTCTTGGCTAATTCTTTTGCAAACAAATTAAATCTTTTGTCTAACACCTCTTGATTTTGATCAGGAATTGCCCCAATCTTTAAAACTTTTGGATTCGCATTCAAAGGTGATGAAAGAATCGCAAAAAAAATAGTAGAGGTTACAACTATCTTTTTGATGTTAATAAAAATCTTATTCATTTAAAAGTAATAATTTAAAATCCCTTTCTCTAATCTTGTTAAGCCATCAAGAATCTTTTCTTTTGAAGAGGCACAAGATATCCTAATACATTGATCATCACCAAAAGGTTTTCCAGGCACCACCACTAAACCATAATCATTAAGAATTCTTTTGCAAAACTCTACAGAAGTCATGGAGTTATTAGGTAATCTAGGAAATGCATAAAAAGCTCCATTAGGTGGAGATATAAATAGTCCTTCGATATTTTTTAGCCCTTTATAAAGGACTTCTCTTCTTAGATCATAATGGCTATTGATTTCTAAGAAAAATTCTCGGTTTATTTTTAAAGCCTCTAGAGCACCTCTTTGAACGAAAGAACAAACATTACTTGTACTTTGGCTTTGTAAGGCTGATGATGCTTTAATAACATCTTTTTGTCCTACTAAATAACCAACTCTCCACCCAGTCATTGCCCAACCCTTTGCAAAACCATTAATTATAAAAATTCTTTCTTTTAAGTCAGTTGCTAGTGAAGCTAAACTTAAATGCTTAAATTCTTTTTTAAGAATTAATTCGTAAATCTCATCTGAAAGAATATTAATATTTTTGTTTTCTCTTACTAATTCTGCAATTTGTAACAACTCTTCTTTTGGCATTACTCTACCAGTTGGATTGTTGGGAGAATTAATAATTATAAATTTCGTTTTTGGAGATATCTTAGATTTTAAATCTTGTATATTTATTTTGAATCCATCTTCAGCAGAAGAATTTAGGAATACAGGCTTTCCCCCTGCCAATCTAACCATCTGAGGATAGCTTAACCAATAAGGAGCAGGTATAATCACTTCGTCCCCATCATTCAATAAAACCTGGAAAAGATTATAAATTGACTGTTTTGCTCCATTTGTTACCATTACATTTTCATATTCAACATTTAAATTGTTTTGGGTTTGAAGTTTTTCAGCAATGGCTTTTCTAAGTTCTAAATCTCCTGAGGCAGGACCATATTTTGTATATCCATCAAATATAGCCTCACTTGTTGCTTTTAATATTTCATTGGGAGCATCAAAGTCTGGTTCTCCAGCACTTAAATTACAGATGTCTTTTCCCTCTTTTGCGAGTTGGTTAGCTTTAGCACTTATCTGCAGAGTAAGTGAAGGCTCAATAGAGAGTGCTCTTTTTGATAAATTTACTTCACTCATTTGATCTAAAGTTCTTTAAATATAACTTTTGAAAAATTTATTTTATTAATAAATTAAGAATAAGTAAAGGTATCACAGATTGGTTTAATTTGGTTCATTTTCTTAATTTAATTTATTTTCGTATTGTCTTTTATGAAAAATTAAAATGTGGAGTGAAGAATCATATAGTTATTATTATTTTTTTAATCATTTTTAGTTTTAATATTATTTATAAGCTTTGAACTTAAATTTGCTTTGAAAAGATTAGTCATTAGTAGAGGTAATGTATTTGCAAATTTATTAATTATTGGGGAAGCACCTGGTGCTCTAGAAGACTTAGAGGGAGAGCCTTATGTTGGTAGATCAGGGAAATTGTTAGATGAACTATTAATAGAAGCAGGAATTGACTTACAAAAGGATGTATATTTTTGTAATGTAATTAAATGTCGTCCTCCAAACAATAGAAAACCAACTAATAAGGAAATAAATATTCATAAACCATGGTTAATGCAGCAAATTAAACTAGTAGATCCAAAATTTATTATTTTAACCGGTTCGACTGCTATGAGAACTATTTTGGAAATAAAGAATCCAATTTCTAAAACAAGAGGAAAATGGTTTAAGAAAGGTGGGAGAGAAATTATTACTATTTTTCACCCATCTTATTTGTTGAGATTCTCTTCAAAAGATGTTGAAAAACCATATGATCTAACTTTAAAAGACCTTAAGAAGGTTAGTAGTAAACTATATGCTTTATAATTTAAGTAAGATTTTTTGAATTTCTAGAATTTAATGTCACTTACTCAATCAAAAGAGGTGAATAGTCTCTCAAGGAGATATTCAACTTATATTGAGAGAAGGATAACTAGAACAGTAATGGTTGGGGATATCGCAATTGGTAGTGATTATCCAGTAAGAGTTCAATCGATGATAAATGAAGATACCATGGATGTGGATAATTCTTATTTAGCAATTAAAAGACTTCATGAAGTTGGATGCGAAATAGTAAGACTAACTGTTCCTTCTCTAGCTCATGCAAAGGCTGTTGGGGATATTAAAGAAAAATTAATAAAAAATAATATAGATACCCCCTTAGTTGCAGATGTTCATCACAATGGAATGAAAATTGCAATGGAGGTTGCAAAACATGTTGATAAAGTAAGAATTAATCCAGGATTATTTGTTTTTGAGAAATCAGATCCTACAAGGACTGAATATACTGACACTGAGTTTGAGACTATTAAAAAAACAATTCTTAAAAGATTTACTCCACTTGTAGAAGTTTTAAAGTCCGAGAATAAAGCTTTAAGAATTGGAGTTAATCATGGATCTTTATCCGAGAGGATGCTCTTTACTTATGGAGATACACCTTTAGGGATGACAGAATCTGCAATGGAATTCGTCAAAATCTGCGATGAGCTTGATTTTCATAACATCATTATTTCTATGAAAGCATCAAGAGCACCAGTGATGTTAGCTGCATATAGAATGATTGCAGATAGATTAGATGCAGAAGGATATAACTACCCTTTGCATTTGGGTGTTACTGAAGCAGGAGATGGTGATTATGGAAGGATTAAGAGTACTGCAGGTATAGGAACACTTCTTGCTGAAGGTCTTGGAGATACTATCAGAGTTTCTCTAACTGAAGCTCCTGAAAAGGAGATTCCAGTATGCTATTCAATTTTGCAATCTTTAGGATTGCGAAAAACAATGGTTGAATATATAAGTTGTCCTAGCTGTGGTAGAACGCTTTTTAATTTAGAGGAGGTTGTAGATAAAGTGAGGAAAGCCACTTCCCATTTGACTGGTTTAGACATAGCAATAATGGGTTGTATAGTAAATGGTCCAGGAGAAATGGCAGATGCTGATTACGGTTATGTAGGCAAAGGTAAAGGTACAATTGCTCTCTACAGAAGAAAAGAAGAGATAAAAAGAGTACCTGAGGATGAAGGGGTTGATGCTTTAATTCGGCTCATTAAAGATGATGGGAAATGGATTGATCCCTAAACTTATTTTTAATTTATAATTTAATCAATAGAAAAATTAATGCTTATTACCGACCCTTGAAAATAAAAAAATTGTTTAAAAATAAACTTATCTTTTTAATAGTGACAACTTTTTCTGGGCTATTGGTGAGTAATCATTCAAAGGCGACAATTTTAGAAAATAACTATAAAGAGGTTATTGATCACGTTTGGCAAATAGTATATAGAGACTTCCTTGATTCAAGTGGGAAATTTGAGAGATCTAATTGGATTAATTTAAGAAAGGAATTTTTAGCAAAAAAATATTCAGATAATAATGAAGCTTATGATGCAATTAGAGATATGCTTTCAAATTTAGATGACCCATATACAAGATTTCTAGACCCAAAAGAATTTAATCAAATGAGAATAGATACTTCAGGAGAATTAACTGGAGTCGGAATACAAATTGCTAAAGATAATGAATCTGATTCTATAATTATTATTTCTCCTATAGAGGGAACTCCTGCTTATGAGGCTGGAATTAAAGCTAAAGATATTATTTTATCAATCGATAATGTATCTACTAAAGGGTTGAATATTGAGGATGCAGTTAAATTAATAAGGGGCAGAAGGGGTACAAAAGTTAAACTTGAAATCCTAAGAAATGGGAATTCTTTTTACAAGTCCTTATTAAGAGAAAGGATAGAATTAAAATCAGTGACAAGCAAAATCAATAAAACTAAAGATGGATTATTAATAGGTTACGTTAGATTAAAGCAGTTTAATGCTAATGCATCAAGAGAGATGAAAGATACATTAAAAGATTTAGAAATAAAAAAAGTTTCTGGATATGTTCTTGATTTAAGAAGTAATCCCGGAGGATTATTAGAATCTAGTATTGATATTTCTCGTCAATTTATTGATAAAGGCATAATCGTAAGCACCTTATCTAAAGATGGTTTGAGAGAAACAAAAAGAGGAAATGGTAAGGCTTTAACAAAAAAACCTTTAATTGTACTTGTCAATGAAGGTTCGGCGAGTGCAAGTGAAATAGTCTCCGGAGCAATAAGAGATAATAACAGAGGTAAATTAGTAGGTAAGAAAACTTTCGGCAAAGGCCTTGTTCAGTCTATGCGAACTTTGGTGGATGGTTCAGGGTTAACAGTTACGGTGGCAAAATACTTAACTCCCAATGGAACGGATATAAATAAGTTTGGAATTACTCCGGATATAGAAGTCAAGATGAATTCCAATCCAATTCTTCAAAGAGAAATTGGTACTAAAAGAGATAGACAATATAGAGCTGGTGAGAAAGAACTTCTTAAAATTATTAAAAAAACTAAATTAGTAAGTCAGTTTCAACCTGATTCTGCAAATGTATTAGCTGTTTTTAAAAATAATGAAAATAATTTCGTTTATTCATTGAATTAGATGCTCATATCCAGCATTCTTTTTATTGGTTTGTAAGCTTTTTTAATTATTTCAGGGTCTAATTCAATTGAAGGGGAATTGTTTTTTAAACAATCTAAAATTTTTTCTAATGTATTCAATTTCATATATGGACACTCATTACATTTACAACCATCAATATCTGGTACTTCAATAAAATTTTTATTAGGTTCTTTCTTTTTCATTTGATGAATTATCCCAGGTTCAGTTAAAACCATATAAGTATCAGAATAATCATTACTAACGAAATCTAATAACTTACTGGTTGAACCAATAAAATCTGAAAGTACTAATAAATTTTGGCTGCACTCAGGATGGGCGATTACTTTTGCATCGGGATGTTTGTACTTTAATTTTAATAAGGCCTCTTCACTAAATGTTTCATGAACTATACAGCTGCCTGGCCAAAGTTTAAGTTTTCTTCCTGAGTTTTTTTGAACCCATCGACCAAGATTTTTATCTGGCGCAAATATAATTTTTTTATCTTTAGGAATTTTTTCTACTAATGAAACAGCATTGCTACTTGTGCAAATTAAATCACTTTGAGCTTTTACTTCTGCAGTACAGTTTATATAACTTACAACATAATGATCAGGATTTTCTTCTCTAAATTTTTGAAACTCTTCTGCAGGACAATCATCAGCCAAGGAACAACCTGCATCAATATCAGGTAATAAAACTGTTTTGTTTGGGCTAAGTATTTTCGCAGTTTCTGCCATAAAATGAACACCACAAAAAACTATTGTGTCTGCATCATTATTTGCTGCTTTCCTAGAGAGATCTAAAGAATCTCCAATAAAATCAGCGATATCTTGAATTTCTGGCGCTTGATAATAATGAGCAAGAATTATCGCATTAGCTTTTAAGCAAAGCTCCTTAATTTCAGAAATCAAATCTTTTTCATTTTGAATAGATTTCTGTTTTGCAGTAGAAGTTATACTGGTCAGGATTTACAATGTCTCTTAATAGATTATATGCCTTTAAATAGAAAAATTCTGACAAATTTAAAAATTGCTATTGTTGGTGACTGTCACGGTCAGTGGTCTGAGGCGGATATTGGGATTTTAGCGCTTATAAAACCAGATATTGTCTTATTAATTGGAGATATTTCTGATGGTAGTATCAAAATAATAAAGAAGATTAATCTAATAAAAATTCCTACTTATGTGATTTTGGGAAATCATGATCGAGGTAAAGACTCCACAGGAGAGACTCTTTTAAAACAGATTCGTATTTTGCAAGAAAAATATTGTGCTTGGGATTTGAAAATATTTAATAATCAGTTAAATATTTTAAGTGCTAGGCCCTGTAGTTCAGGAGGTGGTTATTATCTTTCAAATGAGGTTAAAGCTGTTTATGGGCCCATAAGCGAACAAGAGTCAGTTAATAAAATCATTAAAAGTTCAGAAAAAAATATCAGAGAATTACCTCTTATTTTGATGTCACATGCAGGTCCTTCAGGCTTGGGATCAGACTCTACAAGTATCTGTGGAAAAGATTGGAAAGAGCCTCCTTGTGACTGGGGAGATAGAGATTTAGCTGTTGCTATTTCAGAAATACAAAAAAAAAGAAAAATTGACCTTGTCATTTTTGGACATATGCATAATCGTCTGAAAAGAAATAAAGGTTTGAGAAATATGTTCAAAATTGATAAAGAAGGTACAGCTTATTTGAATTCTGCAATAGTTCCGAGATATAAAAAAAATATAGAGGGCGAATTATTAGTAAACTTTTCATGGGTTGAGCTTGTAGATAGTGAAATTTCACATATTTCTCACAGATGGTATTCAGAGTCAGGGGAGATATCTGAAGAAGAAATACTTTTTAGAAATGGAGATTTTTAGCAGGATTTTTAACTTTTTTTCGGTTTCTCATATCTAGAGAATACGGTTTGTGATAAAAGGTATCCTGCAATTGCTGCTGCAGCAAAGGCAAGTCCATTTTTGAATAACGGTAATACTTCGCTTGTTCTAGAAATTATTGGTGCCAAACCAAAAATGCCAAATAGCATTCCCCATAAAGGAGAAAGAAGAGCTAAAAATCCAATTGATATGATTTGACCCTCTTTTCTTGGGGCGGCAGCAAATCCTGCCACTAATCCTCCTAAGATAGAAGTACACAAAGTCCATATATATTGTTCTTTTGGTAATCCAGGAACAACCTGGCAACCTCCTCTATCAAGACAAATTTTTACTGAATTAATTGCATCTAATACTGCTCCATCTTCTCCATGATCTTTTACATAATATTGATTTCCGAATCTTGTTTGAAGTTCCACCCAAAATAATCTTGGCATGAAAGCAAAATATGCTTCACCAACATTAAAATTTAATAAATTACCTCCTCTAGGATCTGCAATTACTAATAAACTTGTTTCATCTAAATCCCAATAATCTTTAATAGCAATTCCAGGGACACTTTCGAATTGAGATAAATATTTAATCTTCCAACCACTTTCCTTTTCTAAGTTATTAAGATTTTCCTCTAAAGATTTTTTCTGATTTGGACTTAATGTCTTAGCTAAATCAATAACAGGTGTTTTTTCTTCAGGTAAAAGATTTGGATTATTAATAGCAAAAGAAGGTTCATTAAAAATTAAAATTACTATAGATAGAAATATTCCTAAGAAATAGTTAATCTTTGAATGCATAAAAGTTTTTTTGTCTTTATATATTTTCACCGATGGAAAGCCTACCCGCGAATAATCAAGAATGGTTAATAAAAAAAATAATAAAAAAGGGAGGAACTATAAGTTTTTATGACTATATGGACATCGTTTTGAATGACCTAAATAATGGATACTATGGAAGTGGTAAAGCTAATTTAGGCTCTAAGGGCGATTTTGTTACTTCGCCTTCAATGTCAGATGACTTCGCGTTTTTGTTATCGAAACAAATTTATGAATGGTTGATACAGGTAAAAAGTAAATCAAATTGTGATGATAAGTTATCAGTGATTGAGTTTGGAGCAGGAGACGGCAGTCTTATGAGTGGTCTCCTTGAATATTTCTTTATTAACGATAAAAAAATATTAAAAAATGTTTGTTTTATCATTATTGAGCCAAATAAAGGAATGATAAAAAAACAGCAAAAGAAATTAGAAAAATATTTAAAACTGGGTTTTGATATATTATGGAGATGTTTAGAGGACTTGGAAGATAGAAGTTTAAATGGGGTTGTATTAGCTAATGAGGTACTTGATGCTTTGCCAGTAGAAAGAATAATAAATTTAAAAGGTAAAATGCAACGGCAAGGAGTCTCTATAGATAAGAAATCAGGAAGATTGTTCTTTGAAGCAATTTCAATTACAAAAGAATTAGAAAAAAGTATTGCCTCTGCTCAGGAAAAATTAGATATTAATATTCCTCCTAAATATGCTCCAGAAGGATGGACTACCGAATGGCATATAGATAATAAAAAATGGTTAATGGCTATTTATGCAAAAATCAATAATGGAATTTTATTAATAATTGACTATGCCAAAGAAGCTAAAAGATATTATTCATTGGGTAATAATAATGGGACATTAATTTCCTATAAAAACCAAAAAATTGTAGAAAATATTTTTGAGTCTCCAGGGGATTGTGATTTAACGTCTCATGTTTGTATTGAAAGTTTAATTTATGATTCGGAAACTTTAGGTTTTGAAACTATTGGAATAGTCAAACAAGGAGAGGCATTATTATCACTTGGTTTAGCCGAAAGACTTTTTGAAATTCAGAATGAACTAAAGGACGATATCTCAAAAGCTCTTTCTAGAAGAGAAGCCTTGTTGAGATTAGTTGACCCAATCTGTTTAGGAGATTTTAAATGGTTTGTTTTTAGCAAATTTAATAATAAGAAATTTAAAATAAATTCACTCTGTATTCGCTAATTGAAATATTTTAGGAATTGCGATTCATTTATATCATTAAATATATCAACTTCTCCAAGCTCTATAGGTAATATAAATCTCATTTTCCCATTACGTACTTTTTTATCACCCATAAGTATTTTCATTACGTCATTCTTTTTGATTTTAGGTGTTTGTATTGGTAGACCATAGCTTTCAATAAGATGATCTTGCCTTAAAGAATGCTCTTTTGACCACAAGTTCTTTTCAGTCGCAATATCTCCTGCAATTTTCATTCCAATCGAGATGGCTTCGCCATGTAAATACTCTCCATATCCGCACAAATTTTCTATTACGTGGCCAAAGGAATGACCATAATTTAATATTGCTCGAATTCCATTTTCTTTCTCGTCTTCAGAAACTATACAAGCCTTAGTTTTAATTGATTTATTGATTATTTTTATTAATGATTCGTTCTCGAGATTGAGGATTTTATCTCTATTCTTTTCATTTTCTAAGTATTCGAAAAGTGATTTATCTTTTATGACGCCATATTTGATAACTTCCGCCATACCTGCCTTGAATTCCCTCGTTGGTAAAGTTATTAGAGTTTCAGGGTCAATAAAAACTGCTTTTGGCTGATAAAAAGCTCCTATTAGATTTTTCCCTTTAGGATGATTAACCGCTGTTTTACCACCTACAGATGAATCAACCATAGATAATAATGTTGTAGGGATTTGAATATATTCAATACCTCTTAACCATGTAGCGGCGGCAAAACCAGTGACATCCCCTACAATTCCGCCACCGAGTGCAATTAGTAGGGAATTCCTATCCAAACCAACCTCAAAAGCAGCATTAAATATCTCACTTAAACTTGCAAAGTTCTTATGTGATTCTCCAGCTTTAATATTGAATATTTCAGCATTAAAATTATTCTTTTTTAAATTATTAAGAAGTTTCCTCCCAAATAATGTTGAGATTTCTTTATTAGAAACTATAAGTATTTTTCTATTACTATTAATACCAATTCGGATTAGTTCTTCTCCAATGTTATTAATTAATCCTTGTTTTATAATAACTTCGTATGAATTATTACTTAGAGGAACTAGTATTTTGTTCTTATGCACAGTAAATGTTTTAGAAGAGTTTTTTATTAATTTTAAAAATTGATTTTACTTATTCTAACCCTATCTTGACTTAAAAATTAGATTTAAATAATCAGTTGTTAAGAATTAAAAATCATAATAAGATCATCATATGAATCAAAAAAAAAATATAGAAAATATACAGAAAAATTATTCAATAGGAATAATTGGAGGTGGTCAATTAGCTTTAATGCTTGCTGAAGCTGCAAAAAATAGAGGAATAAAAGTATGCGTTCAAACTAAATCTTCCAATGATCCAGCAGGTTCAAAAGCAGATTATGTAATTGAAGCTGATCCCCTAAAGGTAAAAGGGAATAAGGACTTAATTAAAGAGTGCGAAAAAATTATTTTTGAAAATGAATGGATTAAAATTGAAAAATTGAATTCAATTGATTCTAAAAATATTTTTGTACCAAGCCTTGAATCAATTCAACCTTTGGTCGATAGGATCTCCCAAAAAATATTAATAGAAAGATTGAACCTCCCATCACCAAGATGGAAATCAATAGAGGAATTTAAAAGTCTTAATGATGAAGAAATTGAGTCTTGGAATTTTCCTCTAATGATTAAATCTTATAAAGGAGGATATGACGGTAAAGGAAATACAAAAATCAATACTAGAGAAGATTTAAATTCTTTTTTTGTTGAAACCAATTCAGAAGAATGGATAATTGAAGAATGGGTTGATTATAAAAATGAGTTTGCTTTAGTAGGATCTAGAGATTTTGATGGAACAATAAGATTCTTTCCAATTGTCGAGACATTTCAAAAAAATAATATTTGTGATTGGGTTTTGTCTCCAGCTGAAATTGATTATGATTTGAAGACTTTTGCGAAAAATATTTTTTCATCAATAGTAAATGAACTTGATTATGTAGGAGTGATGGGAATTGAATTTTTTTATGGTGATAAAGGACTATTAATTAATGAAATAGCCCCTAGAACTCATAATTCCGCACACTTTTCTATTGAAGCTTGTTCTTCAAGCCAGTTCGATCAATATGTTTGTATATCTTCAGGCATCAAGCCTCCAGAAATAAAAATGCATTCCCAAGGATCCTTAATGATAAATTTACTAGGTTTAAATAAAAAATTTCCTTTGTCCATAAAAAAAAGATTAGAATTATTATCTCAAATCAGGGGTTCTAATCTCCATTGGTATGGTAAATCCAAAGAAAGTGTTGGAAGAAAAATGGCTCATATAACGTTTTTACTTAACGAAGATAATCAGTCGAAAAGATTTGTAAAATCAAAAGAAATATTAAATAAGGTAAGAGAGATTTGGCCATCTCCAAATGACTAAAGAAATAAGTTAATATTTACATACTGGATCTTTGGTCAAGTTCTTCTTTATGTGCTCTGATCTGACTCTTTTTCGACTTGAGGAGACTGTCGTGATGTAGACGTAAACCAATCCTGTAATTGGAAACGAAAGCCCACTTTGACTCCTCTTCTGGCTTTTCCAGGTCGATGCATCAGAGAACTGGCGGGGATTCGGTGTTACCTATCAAACTGCATGCTAATACATGCTTTTGATAGGTAATTTTATTCCCAGAATCAAGAGAAAAAGGTAAATAAAAAATTCAATACTTGACGAACTATACTCACTACACTACAGTAGTAGTACACCTGTATTACTTACTAATGACTCTAGGAGGAGCCAATGTTTGGTCTAATTTTTCTTATGGCAGTCGTGTTGATTCACCCAATGGCTGGATACTTAACCCGCAAGGCAGCTTTTTAATCTTATTTGAAAACTGCAAGAAATCAGCACGGAACAACATTAATGTTTATACCCATCTCTTATTTACAAATCATCTAGGAGAACCAGCAGGACTTAAAAACACAAGACTTCATGATCTTGACTCTGCGTTTGAAACATGGAATGAACTAATAGCTGGAGGATGGACTGAAGTAACAAACCAATTTCAAGAATCAGCATGACATACTTAAATCCAATCAAAAAGAAACTTTCAAAAGAGAATAGAAAAGTATCTGCTCAAGACCCATCAAAACTATTAGCAGAATTTTTTAGTGGCGTAGTAATTAACCTCGATGAAGAATACATCTATGACTAATGGAAGATCCTCAGTCATGGGATTACTTCGATTTTAACTCAGAACTGAAAAGCAAACGTACAAAGATTTGCATTACTTGCACTCACTTTCGTTACAGCACGATAGATCAATGTGTAACTATCTTGACCTGTCCCTTTCACCAGAAGCTTATTCCTCAAGGAGATCACTTAGTTAAGGGATGTAAATGTTGGAGAGAAAATAGAACTATCTTTGCGTCTGAAGCTGCTTAACAAAAAGCATTGATAAATATATTTTATGCTTAAATATCTTTAAGTTCTTATTACATTCTAAATGCCTTATTCAGAAACTAAAGTAATTATTGGTGGACTAGCCCATATCCCAGTCCTTATTTTTATTTTTAATTTCATAAAAAATAAATTTGAAGCTAGGGCTCAATCAACTTCTATTAGTTAATATATTTGCCTAATCTTTATGTTTAGTTATTTGGCTTTCTTCAAATATAGATTCTTTTTATTAGCCTGATCTGATGTAAACAACATAACTAATATTGTCCCAACTAAGAATGAAAACATCGTTGTTACCTCTAAGACCGTCACCATCTCACTAGGCAGATAATTTGTAAACATAATAAAGTTCAACTCTTATTTCAAACGTAGCAACTATTCAAATTTTGACCATTGGTAATAACTTTATTTATTCGAAGTTTTAACAATGAGTTTTTAAAAATAAGAAATACCTTTTTAAAACAACTATATTCCTAATAAATTTTTTATATGAAAATTTCTGACAATTTAACTACTTCAGTTGTAGATCCAAAGACAACGAAAAGAAAATATCCAAAAGCAAGGATAATTGTTCTTGATGATAATTTTAATACGTTTGAACACGTAGCAAATTGTCTTGTAAGAACTATCCCTGGAATAAGTGAAAAAAATCATTATTACTTGCACTCTTAGTTGATAGGGAAGGTTCGGCAGAAGTATGGAGAGGACCCTTTGAGCAGGCAGAACTATATCATCAGCAACTTGTCACCTAATGATTAACTATGGCACCAATTGAAAAGACATAAAAAATAGTAAATACTTGGTGAATTACTTTTTTCAGCATATAACCAATAAGTAACAATACTCATCAATATCCACGAAAAAAAATATCTTGTATATGTTATATATGTGTGTAGGAGAAGTTTTACTGAAACAGTGGAAACAAGGAAACACTTGGTTTAGTAAAACTATATAAAGATCTCTAGAAATAGAGATCTTTTTTATTATCTAGTTTTAATTTGCATAAAAATGTACTTTTGACAGTAATAGAAATGTATTAATAGTCATAAAAAGAGTTTTTAAATAGTCTCTTATGTAGATCAACTTTCAATCGTATATTTTATCTTGGTCTAAAATTTCTCTTTTGTATTTCTCACTAAGTTCATAATTGTATTGAAATTTCTGTATTATTTTTACGATTTCATCGATAGCTTTTTCTGTTTCTTCTTTAGGTTTCATGATTTAATAAACGGTGAAAGTAGTAAGAGTTTTATTGTAATTTTCTTACTAAATTTATAGTTTTTATTATTTGTGTTTCTTAAATTTGAATTCAAAATAAGAAAGCAATAATACAAAAAGAAAAACCAAGATTAATCCCAATCAAACCATACGTAATTTTAGTTAAAACCAAATCATAGCAAAATTGTATTTGCGGCAAGTGTTGAGGTATGTGCCTTATTTATCAGTTGAAGTTTCTATATCTTCATAAAGAGTTTTAGTTGATCTACTAAATCCATTAGCTCTTAGGTATGCCTGGGACTCTCTAAACTTTTCTGCTAGTCTTTGCGCGTATGGAGTACTTATTGAAGAATGAGTCATAATATTTACTTTGCAATTACATCCATAATGCAAATTAATTGAATAATTGAAAAATGATCAACCGTACAAAAATGACAAATTTAAGACTTTTTACTTAGTTGAAATAATTAGTGAAAATAAAGAGAGGATTGTGAAGACTGCATAATTAATTAGAATCATTTCTGAATTTAATTGAACGAATCCAAGAATAGTATCTCGATTTTCTATTTCGTTGCTCTTTAAAAATTAATCTATCTGCGGTCTGCGACGGTGATTCTCCCCTCTTAATATCGGTCGACATGGCAATACCAAATCCACTAGCCTCAATTTTAGGAGTTCCACCTTCAAGATAAAAGAGAAAGGACCAACCTTTATTCCACCCAAGATAAAAAGGATTTTGGGACATGAATTTATTTATAATTAATACACCAATAATAATTTCTAAATAAAATCTTTTAATGTATTTAGTAATACATCTAGAAATAGTTTCCAAAAAAAAAGGGAGCTAATTACTCCTTTTCTTGATCAACTTTGAATCACTTATTTATGTTGGAATTTTTACTCTCCATAAAAGGCTAATTTGTTTTAGCCAGAACAAGAAAAGGCGCCTGCAAGAATATTTTTAAAAATCGGTGCTTGACCTAATGCATATAAGAAAAAGACTGATGATGCAAAAGTAAGGACTATTTTATAAGTTTTGTTAACTTTTAAATTAGAGAACTTTGTAAGTGCTGAGTTCATTTTTTCATTATTTCTATAACCAATATAGCCCCTTAAATAAAAGATTCAGCATCAAAATTTACCAAAAATTAATTTTGTTGTTGCGGTAATTCGGTGGCATTTTTTATTTGTTCAAATTCATTTTTAGAAACGACTCTTATTTTGTAATTTGGATATCTTCTTTTCCACCAGTTATTTATTGATATTGCAATTCCATCCAAGTCTTCAGTACAGATATGTACACATATAATTTTATCTTGATCTTGCTTAAAAAATTCCCAATTCGTAGGTGAATTCATTTAATAAAGTAAATAACTAAACCTATAAAAGAACTTCCTACCAGTAGCAGGACCATTAATAAAGCTATTAGCTTTGCTAGACCCATAAAGATAAATTCGAATCTCCTGTTGATCTCTGCATCCAATGAATTTTCCAAACATTACCCACTTTTTTAAAAATAGAAGTAACTGTTGGCAAATCATCATTAGGAGTCCCTTTATATCTGAATTTTGAACCAAAAGTGAAAATGCACATTGCGACATTATCACTTAGAAATTCGAATCGGTGTATTTTTGTTATTTCTGCTTTTTCTTGTACTACATCCCCAGAGTTCATCATTTCTTCAAATCCTTTTGCACTTATTGGATTACCACTTGGTCTGATAAATAAAAAATCGGGAGTTGCATTGTTCATGAAAAAAGAACCCATCTTTTCTGGGGATGCGAGCTCATCTAACAATGAAATAATTTTTTCTTTATCAGTCATTAGAAATGTTAGTTTTATCTATATTATTTTAGACAGACTGTCAATAATCTATTTAGTTTTAATAATTGTAAATATCTATCGTCAAACAAACTAATTGTTTAAGTATTAACTTGCGGTATCTTCTTGGGCCCATTCTTTATGTTTTTGTTCTAGATCTGTAACTGAATCCCTTTGATAAGTTAACTTTAAATGATTATGAGCTAGCTGATCTTTGGCTACCTTCATATCGTTTGAAAAGAAATTCAATGGCTCTACTTTCATACCTTTTTTATTTTCCATTGTTTCTCCGATTCTTTAAATACGAATACATTTATAAAATGTTTTTATAAGAAACCCCAGAAATTTAATCTTTTATTTGGATTTGCTTTACAGATTTAGATGAAATTACTTATTTAGAGGGGTCAAGACTTGAGTTGGAATCCAACTGGGTTTATCCATAATCCATTTCTCTCTGTCTTCATATTTAACTGTCCATAAAAAAAATGAAGATATTTGCTTTAAAGATACTCCAACTATGAATCTTGTTCTTGGACTGATAGTAATAAATCCAACCATTAAAATTAATAAAATTAATCTAAAAATAGTTTTAAACATTTAAAAATATTATGGATTAAATTAGTAAATTTTTCATTTAATCCAAATACTAGCAACAGCAGTATTCATATTTATACCATTTTTTTTAAAGATATAAAAATGTTTTTTTATTATTTAGCCTCCATTAAAAAAGAAAAAAAAGATTGACTACTGACTTTAGTAATCAACCTCTTAACTTAGTTATGTGTAATAGTAAACAATTGGCTGCTTAAACCAATCTAATGAACTTCTCTGGTGGACTATCAATCATTTCTAATCCCTCCGTTTGAATAATTCAAAGTTAGTATGAATAAATTTTTTTGTATATGCGCAAATATGCTGATTTATTTAAAACTTAGTATGAACAAACTTTTTATTTTTTCTTCTAAAGTTTTTAACAGATAACGTTTAATAATTATTTTAGGTATTCTTACGCTTGATTTTTACAAGTAGTACGTACTAGATAACACTCAAATCAAAGGAGGTTATCAAATGACCAACTTGGGATTAGAGCTACTCATATTGACTGTATTACTTATTTATTTTGGAGTTTTTATGACTCAAAATATTTATGAACAATATGAAAAAGCCTATTTACGCAAAACTATTTTTTGCAGCAAATCAAAAAGTGACCCCTATTGCATTGCTGAATAACTAGGGTTTAAAACATTTCTTAAAAAGGAGGTTAATCATGTATTGCGGGAATTCATATAAACATATGCTCAAAAATGCAGTCAATTCTTTTCTAAATATTTTTACTGCTCTTGAGTCAAACTCAAGAGCTTTATCTGATGACCAAATGGAATGCATGCAATTTGGGATTTGTTCTTTTGTTCCAAAGACATCAGAAGAAATTTCCTATTTTCATTACTAATTAGGAGAAAAACATGAAGATTCAAACGCCTTTCACAGTTCTACCAAAGTACTTTAATTACTTCCACAACTACTCTAATAAGGCTAACGAAGAATTAGTTTTATATACTTATATTCCTGAGTACCTAAAAAAAATACTGAAAAAAATTAAGAAGCTTTAATTAAAAGTTATTGAGATAAGGAATGTTCAAATCATCCTACTAATCAGTATTGTTTAGTCTATTGTGATTAACCTTTTTAATTCTTTTTATCCCAACTTGTTTATTGATTACAAGTGAATTATTCTAAATTTTTTAGTCTGTTATGAAGAACTTGCTAAAGGATTTGAATGAATTAAGTTTTTAATTATTTATACACAATTTAGGTAAATTATAAAATGTTAATCATATCAATTTTGAATCACTATTTTAAATTTCTATTATTGGAATTAAAATTAAAAAATTAATTTTTAGTGTTTGAAGAATATATTAAGATACTTAATAAGTTTTATGCTTTATTTAAACAATATTTGAAATCTTAACTATTTAAATAAAACCTGGAATTATCCATCCAAAAAAACCATAATTTACAACTAAGGCCAATAAACCAACCATGGCTAACCTCCCATTTGTTATTTCGGCATTTTTCCAAAAGCTTTTTTTTCTGTTATTCATTTTGGGGGACTTTTGGGAATCAAATAAATTAGGGTCTAAAGGCTCCTGTAATCTCTTTATGGTGTAAAGGGTAAATTGCAATGTTATAGCTATAACGACAATTATAAAACCAGTAAGTGGACTCATTAGATTAAACGAATCCAGGAATAATTTGACCAGTTGTTAAATAAGCTCCAACCGCCGCAATGAACCCAATCATTGCAAATCTCCCATTAAGTTTTTCAGCAACAATTTTTTCTTTTTCAACAGATTTGATTTTTGCCATTATTAAGTTATTAATTATTAATAAATGTAACACAAAATTTACGTATTGTAATAAAAAAGGTGAAATATAGCTTTTTCTGGATATTTAATTACATTTTTGTTACATAAGTGTGGAAAAATTTATTAGATTTATAAATTTAAAAAATTTTTTCTCTAAACTATTTTATTTATTAGTTATTTTTGTTTACTTGAGGTAGGTAAAACTTGTTTCCAAGAGTGTAGCCAATTGACATTAATACTAAACCTATCAATTGAGGTAAATGTGCATTTGCTAAAGAAATTTTATCCATTATTTAAGGTAGTTTAAAAACTATAATAGTTAATAATTATTTATTCTGTAGTCTTTTATTAAATTTATGAAAATTAGAAATTTTAATAATCGATTTCACCAGATTCTTTTAATGAATTAACAATTCTCTCATTTTCAGTTTTTAAATTTTCTAATGCTGATTTAGTAAATTGTTCTTTAGCTTCAAATTTTGCTGAGCGGATTATTTTTTTATTAGGCCATTTCTTATTTTGCTCTTGCTTCATTTTAAATTTGTTTCTTAGTGGATATTAAAAGAAAGAGTTTTTTATAAAAGTATAGATTTTTACAAAATGTTAGTTAATAATAATTATTCATAAACTTTTCTTTAATTATTTAACTAACGATTTAAGTAAAAAATTTTAAGTTGAAAATATCATTAAAATTTATCCAACAGTCTTTTGATATAATTTAAATTGCTCAATCTTTTGGAAGCCTCAACCAACCGCTAGTCCATTTTGATTTTAGAGTTAACCAAGAAATCCTTTTAATATCTTTTTTGTTTTTTGTTGGGAATAGATCTACCCATCTTTTGTCATTTTTACCTCCATAGGCCTTTACTTGATAATGACGATTTCCTTCGATTGTTTTTGGTGCTGTCCAGCAATTTGTGGGAGGCCATTTCATATATTAATTTTCTAAAAAAAAAGAATTTTATAACGTGCTATTGCCTGTTAAAACTAAACCATAGTATGCAATAGTTCCAAGAATTAAAACTATACCCAATACTCGAATAATCATTTTTAATAATATTTAATTTTGAATAATATTAAAAATAAATCAATGAGTAAAATAATTGTATTATTTTTTAATCTTATGAATTGTTAAAAATTTATTTTCTCATTCCTCATTCTTTTTTTTTTTGATTCCTAGCCAATGAGTGACATGATTCTGGATGCCACTCATGTTGGATTCTTGCAATGAAATCATAAATAAAAGAATCAGGACATTCCGTTATTTCTTGAAGCTCAGAAAGTTCCCCTTTAATAAATTCATAAACACTTGAAACTATTCCAATATTTTGTTCATAAGTAGGTTCCCAAGTTTCAGATTCCTTTTTCATGTATTTGTTTTTTCTCTTTTCTTATCTTCTATAATATCGTAATAAATGATATCTCCATAATCAGCATCTGAACAACATATATCTCCATATATTTTATCTAATAAATCATAAGCATCTGCAAAGTTTGAAAAAGTTTGCGATGTGACATCATCTTCTTTTCCATCAATTCTTATAATTTTATAATTCATGAAAAAATTCTCTTAAACTAAACTAAATTTACTATGAAGCTTAAATTTTTATTTAAGAGATTTAGGGTATAGCTTCTCAATCTTGTCTTTTTGTTTTTGTAATTTCTTTTTCTTATAATTTTCTGACAAAGTTCTTCGAATTAGTAATTGTGGGATTAGCCATATCAATGCTATTGCGAAAGCCATAAAAACAGGATTTCTCCAAGTAAGTCTAATTAATTCTTGAGTAAATTCTTGATTTAAGATCTCCATGAATTAATCTTCTGAAAGTAATTCATTGTTGGGAAATTTATCTTTAATTTTTAAAAGATATTCTTGTAAGTTTTCTTTGTTATCGGAACACATTTTTTCTAATGACCTTTCCATAAATTTGTTTAAACCTTTACCCTCCAATCCTAAAGACTTTGTTCCGGATGCATACATCATTACTAATAATACCTTTGCTTCGTTCTCAGTCATCCAAGCATGCGATGCTATTAATCTATAAATTCTGTCTAATGGACTTTTACTTTCTGACATTTTCAAATTATAACTAAAATCCTTTCCATTACACCAAATGAATTCGGAATTAAATTTTTTTTTAGGGCTTCAGAAATTATAATATTTGAAATTATCTAAAAATATGTCTACTTACCTCATAACTGGTTCAAATAGAGGAATTGGATTGGAATTATGTAAACAAATAATTGAGAGAGGAGATGAGGTAATAGCTACCTGTAGAGAGGCTTCTTCAGATTTAAAAAACTTGGGTGTAAGAATTGAAGAAGATATTGATATTTCTTCAGAGGATTCAATCAATAATTTAAGGCAATCACTATCAGGGGTTGAATTAGATTGTTTAATTCATAATGCAGGTATTTATGAATTTAATTCGATTGATAATTTTGATCATGAAAGTATTATTCGTCAATTTGTAGTAAATGCTTTAAGTCCTCTTTCTATGACTAGATCACTGAAAGGTCTTTTTAAAAAATATTCAAAGATTGGTTTTATCACGAGCAGAATGGGATCCATTGGTGATAATTCATCCGGGAGCTCCTATGGTTATAGGATGTCTAAAGTAGCTTTATCCATGGCAGCGAAATCACTTTCAAGAGATTTGTTAAAAGAAGAAATTTATGTTGCTATTTTGCATCCAGGCTTAGTAAGTACTCGTATGACTGGATTTACAAAAAATGGTATATCTACAGAAGAATCCGCAAATGGACTCTTAAAACGTATCGACTCTCTTAATAAAAATAATACTGGGACATTTTGGCATACTAATGGAGAGATTTTGCCTTGGTAGATTTAATTTATTTTCTTGAACTCTGGCTTATAAAAAATGATTTGTTAAAAAAGCTTTAAATTTTAATATATTTAGTTTCTTTATTAAATCATGTTGGTTATGTTAGAGAAAATATTAGTAAAGGAGGTGATTCATTGTCGTATCTACCGAAAATTACGGTTACAGAAGAGACCGTGAAATCAGTATCTACAACCTGTTCATTGGTCTCTTATTCTTTAATAAAGAAGAAAGGTTTTATTATTAATAGATTTATATAAAAACAACCAAAATTAATATTAAAAGCTCTGTTTCTCTTGAAGTGACAGGGCTTTTTTATTTGCTTAGTAAATTAAAAAGTTTATTTATTAATTCCTTTCTTTTTAAGATTGTTTTTTCTCCATACTGTTTATCCTCCTCCCTTAGAATTGACTGACCCTTTGGACCTAATCCTTTGGTTATAAATAATTTATTCTCATTTATCCATCTTTCGGTCATTTCCTTTTTTAACTCGACATGGAATTGTAAACCGTAAGCTAAATCCCCAATCTTAAAAAATTGCTCTTTACAACGGATACTACTGGCTATGAGTTCGGCATTTTTTGGTAATAAAATTCTATCGCCATGCCAATGGAGGACATGAAAAGGAGTTTCACAAAATTTCTTAAAGTCATTATTTGATTGATTAAAAAAAACTTGAGACCATCCAATTTCTGGTAAAGGTTTAGGAGGAGATCCTTGTTTTAAAATTTCGACATCTCCTGCTGCTGCGTTTGCTAATAACTGAGCTCCTAAGCAAACTCCGATAATTCTTGTCTTTTTTTTTAATTCTGAATTTATAAAATCGCTTTCTTTTTTTAGCCATGGATATTTTGTGCTCCCAATATCTTTGACTCCCATTGGTCCACCCATTATTAAAAGTAAATCGTCTTTATTAGTTTTAGGTAGGTCATCACCTTGGTCCAGACGGATGATTTCTATATTCATCTCCCTCTCCTTAGCTATCTGATAAAAAAGCCCTGGTCCTTCGATTTCTAAATGTTGTAAAACTAATAACCTTTTCATTTGTAATTTTTAATCAGAAGTCAATTAACAAATTTTATTTATGACATAATTAAAAAATTAATTAATGATGTTTATTTTGTTTTACCAAAATATATCAAAGCTAAAAAAGAAATTGTACTTACGATTGCTATTAAATACCAACCTGACGATGAGTTGCTAGAAATTTCTGACATTTATTATGGGGATTTTTCTGAAGACTTAACTATTTGGGAAAAAATTAGTAATGAGGCTAATAAAAATATCAAAAGTATATATGTGATGTTCATTTATAGAAATATACTTACGATGAGAAAAATAATTCCAATAACTACAGCAACGATAGCCCCGTCAACTAATAAGTCTTTCCATGTGTAACTATTTAGCATTTTTATTTTATCCTCCTCACTCATTAAATTCTTAAGCCACGTCCAGTCTAAAATTTGCGTTAAGGCTATAGCAAATACCAAATGACCAACCAAAATACCAATTAGGTCAATACGAGATATTTCTTTAGTAAAACTTGTGATACTAAAAATTTCCACTATTTTTTATTTTTATTAGAAAGAGCGCCACCTTCCTTTTTATACTTGTCCCAGGCTTCACTTATTTTTGCTTTTGAAAAACTTTCTTTACTTTCTTTCAATTTGTTTTTTAGCCCATTAAAACTATTCGAAAGCTCTTTTTTTGTTGGCTCATCAAGAAATTTTGAAGTGAGTTTCCAGAGATACCAGCTACTAGCGGCGAGTAAAATTAAACCTAATAATTGCATATGATTAGTTTTTTATCATCCTACAACTATTTAAATGGAAACGATATTCTCAGACTGAAAAAAATTAGAATTTATATCTCAAATGATTAAAATTTTTCTTTAAAACTTTAACCAGTGAAAAAATATTCTTTCTAACAACCATATGGTTAATCCACCTTCAATAAAAGCTAGCCAATACATTCCATAATCTGAAAACCCCATCTGCTCTTTAACCGTACTTATTATCTTTTTATGAGCTTGAATGAGATCTTTCATTTTTAATTAAATATTGAAAGAGTTAAAATCTTTGGATCTCTTCCATCAAAAAACCTTTTCCGTAACAGCAAAGACAAGTTCTGGCTTCGTCTAATGAGATTCTTAAGTAACCTACACCATTGCATTTGATGCAATTAGTCTTGGTTTTAGAATAGATCTTGGAGTTGAGTTTAGCAGCTCTATTCAAAAAAGAAACAGTTTCTTTGCGGCCATTGGCTTTATCTGCTTTGTTTAAAAGCTTTTTGTAATTTACTTTTAATTCTTTTATGGTCATGGGTTCAAACGTGGAATGATTGTACTAAAGATTGATTGGGTAGAAAATATTAAGTATTTTCTAGAAAAATTCAAAATGAATATATATTTAATCTCAACATGAGATTTATTTAATATAACTACTTTTAATTACTATCGTAAGTGTTAAACCTTGATATTATTGGATTTAACAGAAAATTTATATTTTCAATTTTCAAGTTTCTTAGATATCCGTAAAATAAAATTAATATTGTTTGAATTTGCGTAAAGTTATTTTTGGACTCTATCTAATAAAAGATTACTAATGGAATATTGTAATTTTAAAAATAATTAAATTATCAAGCAGCTCTATAAGAACCGCTTGGTCTTTTAAGACTCTTTAATAAACGATCGTTTTCTTCAGTAAGAATATCAAGATTAGATTTTTTAAAATCTTTTTGCATATCAGATGATTGTTTCTTAATTGTTTTTTCAATCATTGAATTCTAAGATCTAGGAAAACCAACTTTGATCTTATCGTTCCTAAAAGAATTCCGCGTGACATTTTTTACAAAAAAGCTTATATTTTATTTCGCACATAGAAAAGTGAATTAAATCTACAACTTGTGGAAAAACCTGTTGAAAAATGGTTAAAAAGTGGATAACTCATGGGGATCATGATAAAAACAGGGTTTTTTGGCTTATTTTCTGAGTATTAATACTGCATCAATAAATTATTAAATGTAGTTTAATAATCAATAAAACTTACTGAAACAACAATGGGATCATTCCTTTTCTAAAAAAAGATATTTTTATAAATAAAATTTTTTTCTAGTAAATCAAATACATATTTTTATTTGCAACATGTTTCAAAATGAAAATTTTATTAAAGGAAAATTTTACACCTAATAATATTTTTCAAATACTTTTTGTAAATTTGAAAAAAAAATATGTTAATTCGGTTTTCTCTCTGGTTTAATTTTTCACATTCAAAATCAATCTAATAGATTAGGTCATATTCAAAAATTAAAAATGACAGAAGAAAAAACAGATTCTAAGAAATGTGGTGGAAAGAAAAAAATCATGTTTGCTTATGGTTTTATTCAACTTAGTTCTAGTTTCGTATCTGCAATAGCTTTAGCGGCAATTGCTTTTGGATTTTGCTCTATAAAAAAGGAATCTAAAGTATTTAATAATTGCGTAACTGAAATTGTAGAAAATGGTAGTACTAATGCAGAGGCAGTTAGATACTGCAACGGTGGCAATTAAATTAGTTTAATTAAATGAACTCTACTCATGGTTTTCTACTTGATTCTTTAAAAGAGGAACCAATTGGTGAGACAGTTAATTTTGTTTGGTACATAACTGATATCGGTATTGCTGCTCTTTTCAAGGGAAATGAAATTCTTAAGACTTATAACGTAAATGTTGAAATAGAGGCAAAAGATATAAGCCTTGATATCAGTAAGGAAGAGAAAGAATATTGTGAAATTGAAGATAAAAAACTTTTTATCTTTTATTCCTGAAGTAATTAGTTATGTCAATAGGATGGTTCTAAATTATAAGCTGACTCTTTGACACTCTTTTCACTAATTATCTCAAATGTAAGTTCTTCATTTAAGGCATTAATATAGGAAGTATAGAGTTTGCCCCAAACAAATTCAAACTCATCCTTACTAAGGTTTTTAAAAAGAATTTCTCCTTTAAAATAAATGTGATAAGAATCAAACATCTTGAAAAATTTTTTCTAACCTTTTTTAACGCAGTTAGATATGTCTGACGTATTGATGGCTACTAAAAGAAAATTTAGAAAAAACTTCTTTATTTTTTTTAATCCATGCGGGTATTCATTTTTTCCTTCTTAAATAAAGACACAGTTTCATCAAGATCTAAACAAGGTTGAATATTAATATCCATAAGTCTTCTCCATGGATGCCATTGTTTCCAAATTGTTTCTAAAGAATCTGCACTAACAACGGAATGACCAATGCCATTTTGGATCATAAAAATCCATGAATGAACTTCGTAGTTCTCAGGTCTATTTTGAGGACCTCCCGATTCATACCAATTAATAAGCATTTCCCCTCCTTCTTCTTGATCTTCACCGTCTGCAAATTCATAAGAAATTAAATATCTTTGCATGTAATTTAAAATTTTTAATATTTAAGCTTGATAATACAGTATTGCCTTTCAATTACTTGATTGCTAAAAATCTAAAAGAATCCAGTCTTATTGATGATCCTAAGAATTGAAAAAATCAAAAAGAATATTTTAAGTAATTTTTTGTTTATAAATAAAACCATTTTTGAGTATTTTCAAAAACATGATCTTTTTGTCTGATTTGAAGCATGTAAAATTTTGACTTAAATTTTTTCTTACTAAGATCTATAATATTAAGTGAATTTATATAGTTGATAAGAAGTTCATGAATAGAAAGTCAAATAATTCTAATCCAACTGGAAATCTAGATTATGACAAGATTCTTGAGGAGGAAATAATTAATTCTTATGAAAATAAGTTTGAAGCTAATTCTAATATCAATAATAAAAACAAAAGATTTTACAGACTTAAAAGAACGCCTCTTGAAGTAATAAATAGATTATTTTTCTTTTTCTTTGTTGGAAGTTTTATATTCTCATTCTTTTTAGCTTATTCAGAAAATAAAGTCTGGTTCATTATTTATTTAATTAGTGCATTCTCATGTATTTTTTATACTCCAAATAGAAAAGCCCTTAAGGAATTAATAGCAGCCTGGCCTAACATTGAAGATCTTATTAAAGGAAGAAGCTTGTGGAGGAAGGATAATAAATAATGAATCCAATTATTTTTTTTAAAAAGTGGTTATTAAATATTCTTGTTCCTTATATTGAGGGATCTAAAAAGAAAAAGGAGAAAAAATAATAATGAATGCGGTTGGATTAGGAATAACAATTGAACTTTTTTTGTTAATTGGAGTAATGTTTTGGATAAAAAAATTGAAAAGTAATCAGAATAGACAACCCGCCTTATCAAAAAAAATTATAAAAAACCTAAAGTTTTAAAAATTTTAAATAAAAATTTGTTTCAGAAAGATCAATTGGTTCAAGAAAATTAGTTTTCTTTTAGCTCTCACTTTGCATGAAAAATCAGTTAGAACATTGGAATAGTTTTTAATAAGATGACTTTTACAGCACAAGGCCTTGCTCCAGTAACAAACCCATTAAATAGTGTTTTAGTTGAAAAGAAGCTAATAAATTTTGATCAAAAATTTATTCAACTCGTTTCTTTAGCTGAGGGTTTACCTAGAACTGAAGTCCTAGAAAGTGGTAAAAATTACTGGAGAGGTGTTTGCAGAAGTGCAATATTCAGATTTCCAGACGATCTTGAGATTTTAAAACTCGATGCAAGGAGTTATGTTGATAGGTCCAAAGGGATAATTCAAATAAGATCAGCGGCAAGATTAGGTCAATCAGACTTAGGTGTTAATTTAAGAAGAGTAGAATATTTATTTAATCAATTAGAGAAATTTTAATTAGGTAATTAGTCTGATTTATATTTAGTTAAGGTTCTTTTTACTTTATAGATGTGCTTTAATTCGAAAGAATATTTGAACAGCCATGGTGAAAATAATTTTAGTTGCGATTATTGTCGCTCTAGTATATTCTCAGCCTGATTTACGTTTGACCGTAGCCGATTGGTTGAGATCAGCTTCTGATTTTTTAATTGAGTCAGTAAAAGTAAAACAATAAAGAATTGTTCTGAGAGATTTAAATTACACCTGAAACAGAAAGCATTTGTTTAATGCATAATGCGACAAAAATAAATATTAATATCCGACTAAATATGTATTTCACAAAATTAATAAATTCTTTTAGATACATAATAGAAAAATATTGTGAAATTTTTGAATAGTTAACGATAATAAGAGATATGAAGCTTAGATTATTTGAGTTCTATTTTATTAAAGACTACTTAAGGCCTTGGTTTGGTCTTATTTATTCTTTATTCTTTCTATTTTTTTTAGGTGCTATTGGGTATCGAATTACAGAGGGCTGGGACTGGGGTGATTGCTTATGGATGGTTCTGATCACAATAACCACTATTGGTTTTGGAGAAGTTCAAACTTTAAGTCCTGAAGGAAGAATTATCACTGTTCTTATAATCGTTGGCGGATTAATTTTTATTCAATTTACCTTCCAAAAAGCTGTTAGATTATTTGAATCCGGCTATTTTCAAAGAGTAAATGAATTACGCTTTAAAAGACTTCTAAGAAAAATGGAAAATCATGTAATTTTGTGCGGATATGGGAGGGTAGGTCAGGAAATATCTAATCAAATAAAAACACAAAATATTCCTATTATTGTTGTAGAAAGCGATGAAGATAGAAAAAAGATTGCTGAAGATAATGGATTAGAAGTTCTTTGTGCCGATGCAACTCTTGATGAAACCTTAAAACTAGCTGGTTTAGATAAATGCAAAAGTTTGGTTGTTACCTTACCTAATGATGCTGCTAATCTATATGTCGTTTTAAGTGCTAAAGGGATAAGAAGTTCAATAAGAGTAATTGCTAGAGCTGGAACGGAAGAAGCAGCTAGTAAATTGAGATTAGCTGGAGCAAGTATTGTTGTTAGTCCTTACATAGCAGCGGGAAGAGCTATGGCCTCAATGGCTTTAAGACCAATAGCGATTGACTTCTTAGATTTATTGGCGGGAAGTGAATGTGAAATTGAAGAATTTGAATTAAGTAATGATATTAGCCTTTTTGAAACTGCAGAAAAGATTACTCTTTTAGAGCTTGGAATAGGTAAAAAGAGTGGTGCAAAAATATTAGCTATTAAGGAAGATGAAAAGTTAATAACCAATCCTGGAGGTGATTTTTTACTTCAGCCTGGTCAGGTATTAATTGCTTTTGGAAGTAAGGAACAACTAACTACCCTTAATAGACTTTTAGGAAATCTTGTAGTTTCAGTTGAATTATTAAAGTAATTTTAAAGGGTTTTGAAAAAATTCCTTAATCTTAAAAAATTTTCTAATTTTAAGAAAAAACCACCTTACTTTACTGAAAATACAAATTATTCAATTAAATAAGTCTGTCTCTTTAATTTTGTGTGAGGAAGATTAAAGAGACAATCTAAAGATAAGTAAAAAGGTTTAAGGAAAAATTAAAAAGAAAATAAGATCAAATAAAAAATAAGTATTGAATGTAACGTAAATATGAAATAATTACAACAAATAAATTTGATTATATAAAATTAATTTGTTAGGAGATTTCATGGCTGCTAAAGAACATAAAAGTTTGCAAGGATCAAAGATTCTTCTGATAGAAGATGATAAAAGTATTAGGCTTACTGTTACTGAATCATTAATAAGTGAAGGTTTTGAAGTATCAAATTTTAAAGATGGGTCTAGTGCTTTAGATTTTATTTTGGGAGAAGGAATAAAAGATTTTGATCTTATCCTTCTGGATTTAATGTTGCCAGGCTTAAATGGGTTAGAGTTATGCAGAAAAATAAGAAATGAAGAATTATATACACCTATATTGATTTTGAGTGCAAAAGGAAATGAATCGGATAGGGTTCTTGGCTTAGAAGTAGGAGCTGATGATTACCTAACAAAGCCATTTGGGATTAGTGAATTAATTGCTAGGTGCAGAGCCTTACTAAGAAGGTCTAAAAGGGGTAAAGAAAAGAAACAAAAAATTGAAACGATAATCGAATATAAAAATATTAAGATGTTTACAGAAGAATGCAGAGTAACAAATTTTAATCAAGAAATAATATTATCTCCAAAAGAATTCAAATTATTAGAATTATTTATCAAAAATCCTAAAAGGGTATGGTCTAGGGATTTAATACTTGAAAAAATATGGGCTATAGATTTTATAGGAGATACAAAAACTGTGGATGTACATGTTAGATGGCTTAGAGAAAAACTAGAAGAAAATCCCTCCGCGCCAAAAATTATAAAGACTGTTAGAGGTTTTGGATATAGGTTCGGATGAAAATTAAATCGCTTCAAGAATTAGTATTGTTCTTTCATGAAAAGTGGAAGATTAAAGTTAAAAAATTTCATAAAAGAGAAGATAAAAATTTACTAACTAAAAAAAGATATAAGGAGTTTATTGACTTTCCCTTTGAAAAAATTCCTCCTTTTGAAATTTTATCTTGGTTGGATTATTCTTCTCAGGGATGGATTATTTTATCATCAGATTTAACTATCAAATATATCAACGATAAAGCTTTAAAACTTATTAGGCGCATTAAGTGTAAGGATGTTATTGGAAAAGCAATAAATGATATTAGTGAATTAGAAATTTTAAGAGATAAAATTCTTTATTCAAGAAAAAAAGATTTACCCTGCTATTTAGATTTCAATATCTTTGGCGATCCAATTAGTGCAAGACTAGTAAAAGGAAGAAAAAAAACTTTTTTAATAGTACTAGAAAGTAAGTTATCTATTGAAGCATTAAAAGATAGACAAACTCAACTAATAAATGATGTTTCTCATGAATTGAAAACCCCCCTTACATCTCTTATTCTTATTGGAGAAAGATTGGAATCAACCGTCTCAAAAAAAGATAAATACCTTATTAAAAGGCTTAAAAAAGAATCTAAAAGATTAAAAAAAATGGTTGAAGAGACATTAGAACTTTCGAAATTAAATAATAGTTTTTCTTACTCAACAAATCAAAAAATTGTTATTGGAAAATTAATTATTGAAACTTGGGAGACATTAAAGCCACTTGCAGAAAAAAAAGAGGTCAATATAAATATCAAGTGTTTAGATAAGTATTTGATTTCAGGTGATTATCAGAATTTAAAAAGAGCTTATATAAACATTATCGATAATGCTATTAGATATTCACCTAATAAAGAGGAAATTAAAATTGAAATTTTTAGAAGAGATAGTTCTGTGGTTATCAAAATTCGTGACAATGGGGTAGGTATAGAAGATGGCGATTTTAATAAGGTTTTTGGACGTTTTTATCGAGGAGATCCTTCTAGGTCAAAATTTAAAAAAAGTGGAAGCGGACTAGGTCTTTCAATAACAAAAACAATAATCACTAACAATAAAGGATTTATTAAGGCCTACAATAATAAAGATGGCGGGGCGACTATAGAAACTATATTTCCTTTAGTTAAATAACATTTGAAAATAATTTTTAAAAGATTTCGGGGCATGATTTTTCTGCTATAAACCTTTTTAAATTCAAAACACCCTCCCTTGTAAAAAGAATACTACCTTCTTTAAGATCATCTGCCCAATAAGAATCCTTTTTCCCAATAGCTAACCAGAGCCTATCGGGTAAAGTTGGCATATACATGCTTTCGAAAGCCGAAGTGTCGATATTATTTTCTTCTTTCATATCTTTGCATGCTTCAATCATTAGTTTAGGTCGATTTAAATAATGCCTAACACCCTGCCAATAATATTTTGTTTCAGCTTTAGCTGGATTAGTTAAAAAAAGAATAAATAGTAAATATTTCATACCTAAATTTTAATTAAACTAAAAGAAATTGATGAAAAGATACCACCTGTTTATAAGGTGGTATCTTTGTTTGATTTTAAATTTTTCCTATATTTAGGAAAAGTGTTTCTCCTGTTGATTTCTTTCCAGTTCCATCATTATCAGTTGAGATCCAGGCTTGACCATCATTATTAATGGCTAATCCTTCAACCTTTTCAAGAATAAAACCACCAGTGGATTTCATTACTGGTTTTAGATCAGTAACCAATTCTTTTTCAACTAAAGGATAAAGTCTTGGAGGCATAGTAGTTTGAAGACCTTCGAAAACTACACCATCTAAATCAACTTTATATATGGCTTTTAGCTTTGCCTTTTTACCATAAAAACTATCTCTTTCAATAACGTAAAGAGCTCCGTCATGATAGGTCAACTCAGAAATCCCTACGCCACCCTTTTTGATTCTATCTAATTGATAATTTACAGCCCCCCATTGCTTACTTATAAGGTTATAGGAAAGTATTTTAGTTGTATTGAAAGTATCATCACCCCATGGTTTTTGTTGAGCAATATAAAGGATATTTCCATTTCTTGTTATTCCTTCGAAACCAGGGTTTTTAGCATAATTAAGATATGAAGGCGGTGGAGTTATCTTCTCTAAAATGTCACCCTCTGAGCTTACATGGTAAATAGCGGGTGGATGTTCAGTTAGTTTTTTCTTGATTCCTTCGGTAGATATATAAAACCCACCCCTCCCATCAGTTGTAATACCCTCTTGATCCATAAATAAAGCTGTTTTGCCATCAAGCTTTATATCTATAGCTCTTTCTAGTAAAGCTGGTGAACTTGAAGGATCAATTACATATATTCTTGGCTGAGTTTTAAATGTTCCATCATTTACAGCATAGATTTTTCCGTCTTCACCAGAAACCATTCCACTTATAGCTCCCCAAGAAACAAATTCAAGGCCATTTTCATTTGTTAAATGTGGGTAAGAAGCTGGCGCGTCTTGCAGTTGATAAATAGTCACATGAGATGATAAACCAGGCTCTTTTTTGTTGTAGTCTTTTTCATTTGCTGATGCTATTAGACCTCTATCAGGAATAGCAACAAATCCTTCTGGTCCAATTCCGGAAGGTAATAGTTGAGTCAATACTGGTTGACTTAATTCTGTTATATCGTAAACAGCTACTATTCCTGCTCTTTCTGCACCAACGAATAAATACGGTGTACCATCAATTTTACCGAATGTAACTGATTCAGGTTCTACACCTTTTTTGCCAGCTCTCCCATCTTGGAAATGACCTATTTGGGCGATTGATCTTTCTAATCTATTTGCATCCTCATATACTACTGTTCCATCTTTTTTGAAAATAGTCCAAGATCTTGATCCACCTCTTTTTGCTTGTCCAGGAGCTTTATGTTTATAGTCCCCTTCGTTCGCTGTTGCAAAATGATCGTTATCTATCCATGTCAGACCGTCTGGTTCTCTTCTTACATTTTTTAGCTTTTTCTTGAATTTATGAGCACCATCTTTCTTTGTATCCATACCAGCCATTTGTTTTACAATGCCAGCTGTAAAATGTGAAATAACTTTACCTTCTTTATCGATAACTGCAAGATGGTTATTCTCTTGAATAGAAACTACAGTTTCACCAAGATCATTAATTGCAACAAATTCAGGTTCTGGATCACTTGGGGCGATACTTGCTAATCCAGTTAAATCTACCTTTTTAATAGAATTACATTGTATTTTTCCTTTTTTATTTAGCTTTACAAGAGAAACATATCCAGCAGGGTTAATCTGTTTCCCATCTTCATCTAATTGAGGAATCTGTCCATCTTTATACTCTTCATCTCTTTCATTTTCTATTGCAACTGCTAAAAACGAACCATCTGGTGAAACAAAAACGCTGTCAGGTTGCCCACCAAGATCACATTCTTTTACCGCTCTTCTTTTGTCTAAATTATATTGAACTAAAGCTCCTGATGGATTGGTATAGCTTTCAGATGTATTTGATCCTATGTATATATTATTTCCTAAAGCAGCAATTCCAGTTGGTTCTGCTTCAAGCTCTACAATCCCAAGGGCTTTTGGTTTTGCAGGATCAGAAATATCAACTAAACCAACTACCCCTAGATCACTATCTGTATACATCAATGTCTTTCCATCTTCTGAGGCTGTAACTACTTCAGAAGATGTTTTGGTTGTAGATTTTGATCCCTCTGGTAAATTTTCACTTACATTAAAAGAAGAAATTCTGTTAAAGTTTTTTTCATTTGTCCAATACTTTGTGTTCCAACTTGCAAATCCACTAGTTGTAGATGAGGCGACAATTGCAAGTAATGCTGAAAAACTTACAGCAGCTAATTTTTTTTTCATTTATTGCATATGAAAATACTAATTAATCTTCCCTTTCTAAAGTTAAGAACAAAAAATACATTTATTAAGATCAATTTAAGGTTTTAAAAATATAAGCAAAAAAAAAAGACCTATCGCTAGATAGGTCTTTTTTTGTGTGTAAGATTTTCTAATTAATTTAATTAGAATGAGAATGATAGGAATGAACCAAATCCAGTAGTGTTATCTGAACCTGCTACTTCAGAAACGTAAACAAAAGGAGTAACACTCATACTGTCGTTAAGTGGATATTCGTAAGAAAGATCGTATGCATAGACGTCTGTTGTACTGTCTTTCATTTGACCATTAGTTCCAACGTTTGCACTTAATGTACCTTCGCCTACATCACCACTGATTCCAAAAGCCCACTGAGTTGTGTCTTCCCCTGTACCTTCTGGAGTACCGAATTCAAAACCACCACTAAGTGTAGTTGGTAATCCTTCAGGACTGTAATAAGCAGTTAAACCGTAGTAGCTGGCTGTGTCTTTATCAGAGTAAGCTGCTGTGAAGCCGTATGAATCTGTCTCATAACCAACAGCTAAGCCATAAGCGTCAGAACTTTGTTCAGTGAACAAACCGGTACCATCTCCACCAGATACACCTATTCCAAGTTCAAAACCATCTCCAAATCCAGTTGAAGCACTAAATGATGTATCACCACTTAAGTCAACAGAGTTTGCAGCGCCACAATCACCTAAGTTGTCAACCATGTTATTCATGGAACATGCATTAGGCCAAGTCTTGGATGCATCCATAGAATGACCAACTGCCATATCCCAAGAACCTACAGGGAAAGAGTAGTTAATGTCGTCAAGCTTTAGTACGTCAGCGTTACCTGAACCCCAGTCTAAACCAACCTTGTCAGCACCAACATTTGTTAGACCATTTCCAGTTTCAATCTCAATGTTTAACTTATCTTCACCTGTGAAGCTTGTATTAAAGTCAACTTCAAGGATGTATTCAAACTGAACTGTATCATTGTTGTTAAGCCCAGTTTGACCACTCGCTGAATCAGTTGCACCTATTAGGAACCCTGCTCCAGCACTCATAGTAGTAGTTTCTGAAAACTGTCCAGCTTCAAATTCGTTAACACGAGCTTCAAGGCCATCAACTCTTCCCTTCATAATTGCCAACTCAGAACCAAGTTCGTCACTTAAGCGATTAATCATTGATCCGTTCATCATTCCTTCTCCGCCTGCAAGAAGATCATCTGATTGAATTACTGAATTCAAAACAGCTGCAGCTTGGATACGAGAAATTGATTTACCGTTGAAGATTGAAGAATCAACATTATTTGTTTTTGTTGATAATTCTTTTAAAGATTCATAAGTCCAATCTCCTGGAAAGAACTCATTACTTTGGAAGTCGCTCATAGAAGCAACCTTTGAAGAATCAGAGTAACTGTTAAGATCAATTGAATTGATCTCTGCAGCGTTAACTGCAAAACCAGTACTCATAGATATAACTGCAGGAACTGCAATTAATTTTTGAAATAATTTCATGTAAAGTCACACACTTTTAAAAATGGATGTTAATCCAAACTTTTTATAACTTTGTAAGGTTAAGAAATTTACAAGAGTTGGTAAAATAAAGCTATTTTTAACTAGCCCTTAATCATTTCTTATATTGATTGACATATTTTTAAGTCTTGTATTCAAATTTAAAAATATTTGAAAATAAATTTCTCAGAAATTCTTTTAATAAGTTTTAGAAACCTAACTGAATAAAGCTTGGTATAAGATAAGTTTAAGAGAAGATTAATTAGCTATTAATTATTAAATAAGCTTAAGAAAACCATTACTAAACAAATACATAAGATGCTATAAATATGGAGTCTTTCAACATTTTAAAACAAGACTTATGAGCATTGCAAAGAAAGCTCTCCTATTCACTTCTGCGCTAGCTCTTATAGCTGGTCCAAGTGTAACCGCTTCAACAAGATTGAGTGGAGCTGGTGCTTCATTTCCAGCAAAAATCTATACTAGATGGTTTTCTGATTTAGCAAAATCAGGTGGACCAAGAGTTAATTACCAGGCAGTTGGTTCTGGTTCTGGAAGAAAAGCATTTATTGATCAAACTGTTAACTTCGGTGCATCAGATGATCCAATGAAAGATAAGGATATTGCAAAGGTTACTAGAGGTCTAGTTCAAATTCCTATGGTTGGTGGAACTATTGCTTTCGGATACAACTATGATTGCGATTTAAAACTTACTCAAGAACAAGCAGTACAGGTTGCAATGGGTATGGTTAAAAACTGGAAAGAATTAGGTTGTAAAGCCGGCAAACTAACTTGGGCACATCGCTCTGATGGTTCAGGAACTACTAAGGCTTTCACAAACTCTATGGAAGCATTTTCACCAACATGGACTCTAGGAACTGGTAAATCAGTTAAGTGGCCAGCAGGTGTTGGAGCAAAAGGAAATTCAGGTGTTGCCGGTGTAATTCAAAATACTCCAGGTGCAATTGGTTATGTTAACCAGTCCTATATTAAAGGTAATGTTAAGGCAGCAGCACTTCAGAATTTATCAGGTGAATTTTTAAAACCATCTGTTGAAGCTGGAGCTAAAGCTCTTAACGGCATTACTTTAGATGAAAATCTTGCGGGTAAGAATCCTAATCCAACAGCAAAAGGTGCATATCCAATTGCTTCTCTAACATGGATACTTGCTTATGAAAAAGGCAATGGTAGAAATACTAAAGCTATCAAGAAGTCATTAAGCACACTTCTAAGTGATGAATATCAAGATAAAGCTCCAACTTTAGGATTTGTTCCACTTAAAGGAGATATCCTTGAGAAATCAAGAGCTGCAGTTAAGAAAATTGGTAGATAATATTTAAAAAATATATTTACATAAAGGGAGAAATTAATTCTCCCTTTTTTTATGCAAAAAGATATTTTGTTGAACCTAATATTAGAGAAATAAGGATAAGTATGTATGTTGGAACTACTTTAAAAAAAGTTAGTAAAGTTGAAATGGAAATTATAAAAATTGAGCTTATTAAAGTGTATTTTGATGAAAGGTAATCCTCTATTAAATTAAAGCCAGAAAAAATAACTGCACCTGGAATTGTATTTATTACTCCTTCAATAAAGAAAGTTAATAAATTATTTCTATTTTTTAAAAGGCCTTTTCCAAAAATAAAAATCAAAATAAAACTTGGTAAAAATATTGCAAACGTTGATATAAATGAATATTTCAAAGCCTGATTAATACCTCCAATTGAAAAACCTGCTTTATATCCAATAAAACTTGTAGTTAATAAGACAGGACCAGGCGTTATTTGACCAATCATTATGCCATCAATAAATTCATTATTTGTTAACCATCCTTGTGAGATAACGTAATCACTCATTAAAGGAATAATTACTAATCCGCCTCCAAATATAAAAAGTCCCGATTTGAAAAAGAATAAAAACAGATTAAGATAATTTATTAAAAACTTTGAGTTTAAAGAATCTTTTAAAAAATTAAAAAACTTAAAAATATTTATAGAGAGTGAACTAAACAAAAATGAGGTCGTTGAAAATATAGATAAAGGGACCAAGCTATAAAAAATATCTTTGAATTTCCTTAAAAATATATTTATCAATCCTGCAATAGTAAGAATTGTTATGAGTGGAAATTGAATACTATTATATTTGGCAAATATAAGGAGAAATAATATTGAGCTAGAGAAAAATATTCGATCAACCTTTAATCTTTTTTTTAATAGAACTAAAGAGAATGAAAAAATTATTCCTGCAATAATAGGAGGATTAAAATAAATTAAATCTGTTAAGAATTTTGATCCAGAACCAATTTGCCAAAAAAAACTAAAAACTAATACCGAAACGAATCCAGGGATAATGAAACATATCCCGGATATCAATCCACCAAGATAACCATTAATTTTAAGACCTATATATATTGCTAATTGAGTAGATATTGGTCCTGGAAGTATTTGACATAATCCAATACCTTTTTCAAAAGATTGTGTTGTTATTAATTTTTTATTATTTATAAGTTCATCTTCGAATAAAGAAATATGAGCATATGGTCCTCCAAAACTGAAAATACCAATTTTTAGAAAAATTTTTGCAAGTTCAATTAATGATATTTTTGCCATTTAAATACTCTAATTTCTAAAAATTAGTTTTTATGGTGATGATAAGCTTTGTTTGATTGATGGTAATTTAAGACTCGAAATCCAAGATAATAATATTAGAAGTGATGAAAAATAAAGACAATATTGAAGACCAATACTTGGATTTCTCCCAATCATAAATAGTAAGCCAGATAGTAATGTTCCAACTAGTCTTCCAGAAGCATTTGCCATGTAATAGAAGCCAACATTTAAACTGACTTTTTCATTATCAGAGTATGCCAAAATCATATAAGAATGTGTAGAAGAATTCATTGCAAAAACAAACCCAAAAATAGTTAGTCCTAAAATTATTGCTATTGATGGAGAACTTTCTCTCCATAATGCGATTCCTATCAAAGATGGTATGACCATTAATACGGCACTCCAAAATTGGATAGCTTTACGATCTGGACTTTCTTTCTGGCCCCACATTTTTCTAATTGCTGGAGCCGAAGCCTGAACAATTCCATAACCTATTACCCAGGCCCCAAGAAAGAATCCTATTTCCATGTAGTCCCAACCAAATGCCATATCAAGGAATACTGGAAGAGCTACAACAAACCAAACATCTCTTGCTCCAAAAAGAAAGAATCTTGCTGCTGAAAGAATATTTATGGCATCTGATTTTGAGAAAAGATCATTAAAAGCTGGTTTGGTTTTCATCTTGCCAATTTCTCCAGGTAAAATTAATGTCAATAAAAAGGCTAAGCAGAGTCCAAAACCCATAATCCCTACAGCATTATTGAATCCAAATAACTTATATAACAGTCCACCCAAGAAAAAACCAACTCCTTTAAGGGCATTTTTAGATCCAGTTAAAATAGCAACCCATTTAAAAAGTTGTTTTTGGCTAGTATCATTGCCATTATTTGTCTTTGGAACAACTGTCTTAACAGCACTTTTAGCACTCATTTTATTTAAATCTTTTGCTATCCCACTGACTGCTTGAGCAATCATAACGTATGCGACACTAAATATTACTGGCCAATCCTCCTTAACTGGAATAAGCATAAAAAGGGCAATGATTTGAAGGATAGTCCCAATCCATAAAGTAAGCCTTAAACCATATCTTGCTCCTATCCAGCCACCATATAGATTAGTAATTATTCCAAAAAACTCATAAAAAAGGAAAAGTAAAGCAATTTGCAGAGTTGTATAACCTAGTTCATGAAAGTGACCAACAACTAATAATCTTAATGCGCCGTCAGTAAGCGTGAACGCCCAATAGTTTGCTGTTACAACACTATATTGTTGAATATTAGATAACTTCATAAAGACATAAATTAAATCTCTTTTTTGATTACATATTCAGTAAGATCTGCAAGCCTGCAGCTGTAACCCCATTCGTTGTCGTACCAAGCGTATATCTTTAATAAATTTGAATTAACAACCATTGTTGATAAACTATCAACTATTGAACTTCTAGAGTCATTTACATAATCTGCAGAAACTAAAGGTCTTTCTTCGTAACCAAGAATTCCTTCTAAATATGTTTCAGATGCTTTTTTAAATTCATTATTTACTTGCTCTTCAGTTACAGCATTATTTAATTCAAAAACTGCATCTGTTAAAGAACCATTAAGTAGAGGAACTCTTACTGCATGGCCATTTAATTTTCCTTTTAATTCTGGGAAGATCTCAGCTATTGCTTTAGCAGATCCAGTAGTAGTAGGTATTAAACTTTGCATACATCCTCTTGCTCTCCTCAAATCACTTTTATAAAAATCTACAGGAACTTGAGTGTTCGTGACATCGTGAATAGTTGTAATAGCGCCATGTTTAATTGAGAAATTTTCATTAATTACCTTTACTATCGGAGCTAAACAATTTGTAGTGCAGGATGCTGCAGTTACTAATTTATGTTTGGAAGGGTCATAAAGATTTTGATTTATACCGTAAACAATATTAAGTGATTCAGCTTCTGCAACAATTCCTTTAACTGGACAAGCTACTATTACTCTTTTCATTCCAAGAGAATCAAAATAGGGATTTAGTTTGTCTGGCTTTTTATTCTTTCCTGTACATTCCAAAATAATATCTACAGAAGATTTTTCCCAAGGTACATCAAGGTAATTTTTAAAAGATGTGTAGGCTAATTTCTTTCCATCAATTATTATTTCTTCTTCTTTAACCTTTATATCTTTCACCCATCTACCATGGACTGAATCAAATTCGAGTAGATGCGCAGCAGCATTCGAATCTCCTGCCATCTCATTTATATGAGTTATTTCTGTATCAGCTCTATCCCATAATGCTCTGAAAACTAATCTGCCAATTCTTCCAAAACCATTAATTCCAATTTTCATAACTTTGAAATTTTCTATTTAAATTATACATCAAAATATTTTGATGTATCAAGACCTTGTTGTTAATGAAATCTTTTTTTTTAAGCTATAATAATAATAATTTAATTACTTTAAAATTGTTAAAAGAGAGTAGCAAAGTAAAAAAAGAAAATATATCTAAGTTGATAGTTTCATTTTCTGATCCTTTTAGACTAGAAATAATTGACCTAATGATGGATGGAGAAGTTTGTGTTTGCGATATTATGAAATTAACTAATTTATCTCAATCAAGAATTTCATATCATATAAAAATTTTGAAGGAAGCTGGTGTTATCACAGACAGACAAGAAGGTAGATGGGTGTATTACAGCCTAAATAAAGAATCTCTCTTTTTGATCAAGGAATGGATAACTTCTTTGACAGATTATTCCTCAACTAGAATACGTTGCTGCAATTAAATTATATTTTAAATTTTATTAATTAACTTCTGATTCCCTGTCATAAGTCATTCCTGATTGTTCCATCCACTCAGCTTTAGTTTTGCAATTTTGTTTGTGATTAAAGATGTGAAAACCTTCAATAATAATCATTACGGATAGAAGTAAAACAGGAATGAAATATACAGGTGAAGATATTACTTCTTTATATTTGATTTGAGCAATGAATTCCTTGTATTTAAACATCCCCACAATTTCTTTTATTAAATAATATTCACCTATGGTTAAGTAAAGTTAAAGAAAAATTTTTTAAGAAATTAAATATAGAGATGTTTACTTAAAAAATAAAACCTTACTAATTGAAAGTCAAACTAAAATAAAAACAGTAATAAGTATTTTAAAATGAGTAAATTTTCCTCTAAAGAAATAGAAAGTCAATACAACCTGATAAAAATGCTTTTATCTGATCCTGAAAAATATAAAGATGCGATAGATGCAGTTAAAAAAGATATTGATTATATGCCAGTAGAACTAAAGAAAAAACTTGAAGAAGAAAAAATTACTTTATAAATAATTTTTTGGAAGACTTAGAAATATTTACTAAATAAAGCATCAAAGGAACTTCTACAAGTACTCCAACTATGGTAGCTAAAGCAGCTCCTGAATTAATCCCAAAAAGAGTTATCGATACAGCTACTGCAAGTTCAAAAAAGTTTGAAGCGGCTATCATAGAGCCTGGACACGAAATAGAATACTTTTGCCTAAAAAACTTCATTGAAAAAGCAGTTAAATAAAAAATAAAAAGAGTCTGTATTATTAATGGAATTGAAATTAAGATTATATGAATAGGATTTTGTAATATAGATTTTGATTGAACAAAGAATAATAAAAAGACTGTAAGAATTAAAAAGAATAACGAATAACTTTTACTTTTATTCAAAATACTTTTTATTCTTTTTTCGCTATAGATTTTATTTTTTAAAAATAATGCTAGAAAAAGTGGTACCAAAATAAAGATTATTACAGAACTAAAAACAGTATCTAACGGGATATCTATACTGTTAAATCCTAAAAGAATTTTTGACAATAATGGAAAGGCTAATATTAATATTAGATCATTAATAGCTACTTGTATTAAAGTAAATAAAGGATCTCCTTTAGCTAGATTACTCCAGACAAAAACCATTGCTGTACATGGCGCTATTCCTAATAGAATCATTCCAGAAACATATTCTTTAGCAAGTACAGGATCTATCAAATTACCATATAAAAAATATAAAAAAGAGGCTGCGATGATTGCCATTGAAACTGGTTTTATTAACCAATTAATAAAAAGGACAATAGAAAATCCTTTAATCTTATATTTCAAATTTATGACTGACTTGAAATCTATTGATAACATCATTGGGAAAATCATTCCCCAAATAAGAATTGCTATTGGAAGATTTATTCTTGAGAGTTCTAATCCGCCTATAAATTGAGATAAATTAGGAAATAAATAACCGGATAAAGATCCAATACACATTGCCGAGAAAACCCAAATACTTAGATATCTATCAGAAAATTTCATTTAATTTTTTTAATCAACTATCCAAAATAGTACTTTATTTAATCTAAATAATAGCCTTTCTTATTTTTGCAGTAATCCATTCACTAAAAATTACCGCTACAACTATTGCTAATAAAATAACTGATACCTTAGCCCAAGCTAAGTCTCCTATTTGAGGATCTAATTCTATCCCTATACCTCCTGCTCCAACTAAGCCAACAACAGTTGCTTCTCTAATATTTATATCCCACCTGTAAATAGAAATACTCGTAAATGCAGGGAGAATTTGGGGCACTATACCAAATTTACCATGTTTGATAAAGATTAATTAAAAAACAAAAGTAGTTTAAGGTCTGTTTATTAATCATTTAACTTTTAGATTCTCAAATTTTAATCAAATATGCCTAGCTCATTAAATATTTTTTAATTTATTTTTAACTTTATAAATTTAACGTAAAAGTTGACTTTAAAAAAATATGATAATTCCTGAAAAACAAAATATTGATCTTGAAGAAAATACTATTTTGGAAGTTAAATCAGGAATATTAATTCTGGAAGCTAAAATTATAAAAAAGAAATTTATAGTTGGGATAATAAAAGAAGAGTGTGTAATAAATTTGGCATTTAGTAATTTTAAAAATATTAAATTAATTGCTTTAACAAATTGCGAAATTAATACTATTGAAAAAGGAGTATATTTTTCATCTAAAGATTTATTAATAAAAAGCTTAACAAGAATTGATCAATTGGAAAAACTTTTGACAATAAGAGAAATTAACAAATCAGAAGAAAAGCTCAAAGAATTTCTTTTATATTTATCTTCAATAATTGGCTTAAAAAAAGATAATCATATTTATCTAAATTTAAAAAAATATAATTTTACTCAGAAACTCATAGGCTATTCAATTTCTACAACAAGAGTAACTATTACAAGAGGTTTAAAAAATCTAGAAAAAAAAGGTTGGCTTAAATTAGAAAAAAAAGGGATTTTAATTCCTTTTAAAGATAATTAACCAAATCTTAATTAAACAGACTTATTTTTAAAACTAAATAAAATAGTTTTATGTCTTGCTCAGTAACATCAGTTTTCACTTTTAAAATCGAAAGTACTTTCGATGAATGGGCTGCAATATTTGATAGTGCAGAAGCAGATAAAAGGCATTCAGAATTTGATATTAAGCCACTTTTTAGAGGAGTAAGTAAGGAAGATCCTCAAAAAGTTATTGTTATTCATCAAGCTCCAGAAGGTAATGTTCAAAAGTTTGTAGAAGCTAATGGTGACTGGATGGCAACTCATAGAGTTGACTTATCAACAATGGAAGAATCATCTTGGACTTCTTCAGCAACAACGGAAAGTTGTTGTGATTAACAAATGAAAAGACTACTATTCCCACTACTAGCTCTCTCAACTATTTTCCTTGCGAGTTGTACTAATAACTCAAACAAAATAGGTACTCAAAAGGTTTCTGAAACCCAAGAAGCAGAGAGAAGTTTGTCTCGATTGGTATGGCTACAGAATTGATACCAAGAAAGCAATTAATGATTTAAGATCTTAAAGTTGAAACCGAATCAGAATTAATGACTTATTGTGATTTCTTCAAGAATGTAGCTGATACAAAATAGTGCGTATTTAATATCTAAAATATATTTTGAAGTTATTTTATTTCTAACTTCTCCGCCTTCCTCAGTATTTGATTCTTCAAAAAAACAAGCGCGTCTAATTTTTCTTCTTTTTCTTCAATATTTACAAATTTCATTTCTGCAATTTCAATAATTGCTTTATTAACATTTTTAAGCTGTTTCTTAATAATTCTTTTTGGGATTTTAATAGATTCCATTGGAATTAATATTTTCTTTATATTCCCTTTATTTTTATTAAAAGCAAGCCCCTTACTACAAAATTCTTTTAATTATTTAATTTATAATTTTTTTATTTAATCTTGCGGTTCTTTATTAGGAAAATAATTTAATATTTTCCGTTTTTTATCAGTATTTAATCTTAAATAGAAATTTTATCTAATGGCAAAATTTCTTGAGCTTTAATCGATTCTGAATGAATGTCATTCTCTAATGTTTTATATAGTCTTCTTGATTGAGGTGATTTGAGCGCATTATTATAATTTTCAATAAATTCAGAGTCATTCAAAAAAGATTTTTGTTCACTTTTAAAATTTTCTTTATAAGAATAATTAATAGATTTGATCTTTATTTCTTGATTATCACTATATGAGGAAGATGAATTTTTAAAAATCATTTTTATATTTACTCTGTTCAATATTTAAGACGTTAAAATAAATAACACATTATTATATTATTTTCCTTAGATTAAGAAGTAATTAAGCAAAAAATAAATTTGTTTAAAAATATTTTTTAAATTTCTAAATGAAATATTTTTTTATCGGTAATAGCTTATTTAATCAAAATTTAATTAAGTGTTAACAATAGAGACCTATAAAATAAAAATTAATAAATAACAACTTATCGAATTTATTGCTTTTTCACTTCTTGAAAATAAAAAATCTGAAGATAGATTGTACAGAAAAGAAATTCAGAGTTATCTTACCCAACTTAATAAAAGACACTTAAAAGCAATTACAAGTGAATTTATCCTCTAAAAAAACTATGAAAAAGCTATTAATTCTTACTACCCTTATAATTTCTTCTTGTAGTACTAAGGATGAACTATCCATTACTGATGAAAATGCATTATTTTCTGTAACTAAAGAAAGTGCAGTTCTTGTATGTGGAGGTAAATCAAGATTAATTGAAAGTAATAATGAAGAAATAATCAAAGTAGAAATCAAGGATTCTTCGAGTACTGAAAAAGAAAAATTTGTTCAATTTACTCTCGTTGAGACAGATAGAAAAGGGGGTAAATATAGAATTGTTAATTGTTATCCAAATAAAGATCCTAAAAAATCGGTAATTAAAACAATAAAGACTAATTACAAGTTAAATTAGTTTTAATTGATATAACGCTAACCACCAGTACAGAAACGAACCGCATCAGATGTTGGCGAACCAGTCGCTTTCATTTCTTCAACACATTCATTAAAGAACTTTGATTCTTTTTTTAATGAGCAAAAGCTTAGTGCAATAGCTACTAAGGCAACAGCTGATACAACTGCAGATCCTAGTTGTATCACTCCATAAGCAAGCATAGCTTTATTCTTTTTAAAATCTTTTTTTGTATCTTTCTTTTTATCAGACATTTTTTTAAAATTCTAAGCTTATTATACTCTACTAATTAACTAGACTCCACATACAGAAAAGGTAAGTTATGACTTAAATGATAATTGTATATTGTTATCCCCTCAGTTTCCATTTCCAGATCGTATTCATCCATGGTTAAGTAAAGTTAAAGAAAATTTTATTTAAAAAATAAATATAAAGATATTTTCTTTTCGTAACTTTTATATATACCTTTAACCCTTCTTAAAGTCTTTTGGAAAATTTAATAGTAGTTTTATAGAACATATCCTTTTTTAATGGAAGAGAAATTAATTCTTTTCAAGAATCGTAAAAGATACGGGATTGAAAAAAATATAGATATCATATTTAAAAATACAACCCTAGTCTTGTCTAGTCTTGTATCAATAGTACTATTTGGAATTATTTTAGTAGTCTTTATTCAGTCATTTGAATCATTCTCAAGATATGGCTTGAATTTTCTTGTAACTTCTGAATGGAATCCTGTAAGAGATGAATATGGAGCTTTTACTGCAATATATGGGACATTAGTTACTTCTATTTTTTCATTATTGATTACTATCCCTTTAGGCGTTGGAACTGCGATATTTATTACAGAGGATTTTGTTCCGAAATTTGTCAGAGAAATAGTAGGTTCATTTGTTGAATTACTAGCAGCTATACCATCTGTTGTATTGGGATTATGGGCAATATTCGTTATGGAACCTTTCCTTAGAGTCTTTTTTGTCTTTTTACATAATTTCTTTGGTTGGATTCCTTTATTCAGTTCGGAGCCTGCTGGTCGGAATTCACTTTTAGCGATAATAATTTTAGTGGTAATGCTTTTGCCAATAGTGACATCTATTGCAAGAGATTCTCTTAATCAAGTTCCAAAAAAGCTTAGGAATGCAGCCTATGGAATTGGTGCAAGTAGATGGAAAACTATATTTTCGGTAATTTTGCCTGCTGCATTATCTGGAATTATGGCAGGTATTCTTTTAGCTTTAGGCAGAGCTATGGGAGAAACTATGGCTGTCACAATGATTATTGGAAATTCCAATTCATTTAGTTGGTCACTATTATCGCCTGGATATACCATCTCCTCTATGCTTGCAAATCAATTTGGAGAAGCAGATGGAAGTCAGGTCTCATCACTTTTTTATGCAGCTTTTGTACTTATGATACTTTCTTTAGTGGTCAATATTTTTGCTCAATGGTTAGTTAAGAAGTTTAGTCTTAAATATTAGATAATTATGAATTCTCTTTATTACCAGAAAAAACTATCAAGAAATGTGGGAGATAAATTCTTCACTTCTTTATCAGTTTTTTGCGCACTCATTGCAATACTTCCTTTGATTTTTGTAGTTACTTATATTCTTATTAAAGGGGGAGCTCAGATAAATCTTGATCTATTTACTTTAGAACCAAATCCTCCTGGAGATGATTTAGATGCAGGGGGAATTAATCCTGCATTAATTGGGACACTAATAATTACAACTATTGCTTCAATTATCGCCATACCAGTAGGGGTAGGCGGAGGTATTTATCTAGCTGAATATTCAAAGGGGGGGGCTTTTTCAAAATTTATTCGATTCGGAGTTAATGTTTTAGCTGGTGTTCCTTCAATAATTGCAGGTGTATTTATTTATGCCTTAATCGTTTCAACAAAAATTTTATTTGGCAGTATGTACAGTGGTTTAGCAGGTGGTATGGCTCTTTCAATATTGATGTTGCCTACAGTTATAAAAACTACTGATGAAGGTTTAAAGTTAGTACCAAATGAATTAAGGTATGCTTCTCTAGGCATAGGAGCAAGTATGTATACAACAATATTAAAAATAACTTTACCTTCAGCATTTAGATCTATTGCTACTGGTGTTGTGCTTGGAATCGCAAGAGCAGCAGGCGAAACGGCACCATTAATTTTTACTGCTTTATTCTCTTATTACTACATAACGGGATTTGGAGATTTGTTCTATGAAATGGGCTCTTTAGCGGTGCTGATATACAATTTTGCCCTTGAACCTTATGATGCGCAGAATAAACTAGCTTGGGCAGCTTCTTTTATTCTTGTTATAACAATACTGTCAGTGAATATATTTTCACGGATATTGGCCGCTTTTACTGAGAAAACCAAGAGGGTATGAAATGATTAAAAATACTAAAAAGTCGCAAAAGAATAAAATTTTAACTCTTGAGGATGTTTCTATTAGTTATGGTACTTTTGAAGCCGTAAGAAATGTTTTTTGCAATTTTAAAAGTGGAGATATAACTTCACTCATCGGCCCTTCTGGTTGCGGAAAATCAACAGTTCTTAGAGCTTTAAATAGAATGAACGATTTAATTCCTAATTGTTCATTGAGAGGGACGGTCCTCTTCGATGGAACTAACATTTATGACAAAAGAGTAGATCCAGTTGAAGTTAGAAGAAGAATCGGAATGGTTTTTCAACAACCTAATCCTTTTCCTAAATCTATCTACGAAAATATTGCATTTGGAGCAAGAATTAATGGATTTGTAGGTGATATGGATGAACTAGTTGAAAGTTCACTAAGAAAAGCTGCTGTATGGAGTGAATGTAAGGATAAATTAAATGATAGTGGTTACTCCTTATCTGGAGGACAACAACAAAGACTATGTATAGCAAGAACCATTGCAATTGAACCGGAAATAATACTTATGGATGAACCTTGTTCAGCATTAGATCCTATTTCAACTTTAAAAATAGAGGAGACTATGCATGAACTTAAGAAGAATTATACAATAATAATTGTGACTCACAATATGCAGCAGGCTCTAAGAGTTAGTGATATGACTGCATTCTTTAATGCAGTTGAATACGAAGAAGGAGATGGAGGAAAGGTTGGATATCTAGCGGAATTCGATTCTACAAAGAAGATTTTTAGTTCTCCTAAGGAAAAAACTACTCAAGAATATATCTCAGGGAAATTCGGATAACTTTTATTTCTTACCTATAAAAGACGAATTTAAACTATTTAAGGGGATTAGGTCTAGACAAACAGTATAAATACCTATATAGTAATTTCTAATTTCCAAAGTAAATTTGAAAAACTTTCCTTATCTTCCTTTTTTAATCTTTGCAGGCGCATTAATAACAACAGCTACTATAGGCTTACCAGTATTCACATCATAAATTTTGAACTCTTTTTTAATCTCTGATGTTATTGTGATTATGAAAAAAGAAGATTTAACCGCAAGTCCTCATATAACATCAATAGATAGAGATTTATTTGACTTTATAAAAAACAGAGTGAAGATAGGTTTATGTGTGAGTGAAAATTTGTTTTAAAACCATCATTTCAAGTGGTGTATTTCTAACTAATTAACTATGAATAAAACTCAAGAACAATTGGAAAAACTAAGAGAGGTCGCTGAGGCTTCTCTAACAAAGACAGAAGAACTGCATAAAGTTTTAGCTCAAATAGAAGCTCTTATGTCTAGAGAAGAAATGCAAAAAGTATCTAAAAAAAATAAATAGGAGATTAAGAAAAAATATTTAAATTGTACTTTTTATTACATCTGTACAATATAAAATTCGTTATCAATTAATTAACAGAACCCGTTCCAAAGTTTCTGTCAGGTCTCGAGGTCTTACCTTCTTTAAGTAAAAGATCTCTTTTTATTTGAAATTGCTTAATATATAGAGTTTACTAAATATTTGAAGGAATTAATTTATAACCTTACTTACTTCTTTCTTGCAAACATTTACATCGAAAGATTCAGTTCCAACAATTTCTAAGCCTGTTTTCTCAGTGACTTTTACAGTAGCGTTGCACTCATCTTGTTTAAGAGCCATATAGCTGGGCTTTTTATTATCTAGTTCTATCTCAGTTTCGGGTTCAAGATTAATATCTTTTTCATATTGCTCCATTACTAATGTAAGGGCTTCAATCTCTACAGAAAAGTTTTCATTAGCATTTAGTCCCAAGGGCACTAACAGAACTTGAAATATAAGAATAGTTATTAATTTTTTCATTATTAAAAGTTAAGTTTATTTTTTTTATAACGTAATTATCAAGTTAAGGAAAGGGTAAAAACTTTTATATTATTTTCTTGGGAACTTATTTTTATCATTAACTATACAAATTTCTTAATTTAATTTACTAAATGAATAATAATAATGAGATTTATATGTATAAATTAGTACGCTCAAAGAATGAATTTAATTATTATTATTTTTAATAATTCTGTAGATTCTATACTGCAATAATCTCTTTTTCAGAAATAATTGCCCATTTTTTAAATGAATTCTTACAAGGATATCCTCCCGTGAGATCTCCAAATGCTGGCAGGTATAATGTATTATTTTTTTCATCCATTGCAAAACATTTAAAGGATAATTTATCTTTTGAATTTTTTAAAAATGTTTTCGGATGATAGTGTCCGCAAATATTTAAAATTTTATTTTCAAATTTTCCTATTGGCTCGTGACTAAATATAAAATTACTAGATCTTTTATATTCAAGAAAGCTTATATTTTTGACTTTGCAACCGATATCATGATTGCCCACTATTAATTCAATTTTAATATTTAATGACTCTGAAAGATTTTCAACTTTACTTTTTATAGATTTACTTATTGAATATTTACTATGAAATAAATCTCCTAGAATAATTAATTTATAAGGTTTATGGTTTTCTACAATTTTTTTTATGCTTAATAAATTTTGTTCATCTGAATTATTTGTAAGAGGAATCCCATTCTGCTGAAAATATTCTGCTTTACCGAGATGAACATCACATATTAATAGTTCATTTGTTTGAGGCAAAAGTAATGCTTTTGAAGGGAGCATTTCTAATGACGTATCCCCCCAACTTATTGAAAAAGACTTTTTTTGCATTTAACTATTATATTTTTTTATAAGTTTATCTACTCTTTTTTCTATAGATTCATTGCTTAATGTATTTTTAAGTCTTTCAACTAATAAAGGAAAAGCAAATGGACTTGGAGTTTTAGTCTCGTTTAATATTATTTTTAAATTAGATAATCTTTCTAAGGAATTAGTAATTCGTTTATTTTCTAATTGGTACTCTTTTACTTCTTCATGTGCTTGTTTGATTAGCAGATGACCCTCTTCATATCTAGTAAAAACATCATAAAAAAGACTTGAACTTATTTGAAGTTGTGATGAACTTTTTGTTTTGGTGGGATTATTTTGATTTACTAATCCACTAATTTGAGCAATGTTTTTAAATCTTCTCTTTGTTAATTCTGAAAAATTTATTGCATTTTCTAAATCTTCTTCCAAGTTTCTATTTTCTATAAAATATGAAAATTCTTTTTCAATACTTGAAAAGTCATAATTTTCTGAAGTGGTTAAGCTAAAACCAAAATCATTTGCAGAAATACTAAATGTAGATTGCTTTTTACTAGCAAATCTTAAAGCCCAAAGAAAAGCAATTCCTTCATTAACAAATTTTCCATCAAGTGTAAAAACAAAAAGACTTGTTAATTCTTTAGTTTTATAGATTTCAATAAGTAGTTGATTCTTTTTTGGAATATCTGAAAGATCTTTCTGTTTTTTTAAAATTGGAAGTAATGATATTAATTCTTTATTAATATACTGATCATCATTTTCTAAGTTATTGCAAATATCTAGTTCGCTTCTTAAATTATCACTTAAAAGATCAGAGATAGCCATTTGACCTCCAACCCATGCTGGAATTAAAGAACTTTTATTGGATGATTTTTTTACATATAAAGTCATATCTCTAATTTTTATAAACTGAAGCATTTTGCCAGCGAAGTAAAAAGTATCACCTGCTTTTAATTTACTGGCAAAGTTTTCTTCTAAATTGCCTAATGATTTTCCTTTTAAATATTTTACATTTATAAATTTATCGCTTGTTATTGTTCCAATATTAAACTTATGCATCCTTATTAAAGATTTATCTTTTACAAAATATTTGAAGTTATGTTCATCCCCTTTTGATTTTTCTCTTTCTATCTTTTTATATTTTGGATAAGCTTTCAAACATTTTCCTCCATACTCCAAAAAATCAATACACCAATCCCAATCTTTATCATTTAGATTTCTGTAACTCCAGCAATCTTTAATTTTTTCTTTCTCAGTAATGGGATTAAAACCTGGCCCACAAGCTAAACTAACTAGATGCTGAAGAAGAACATCAAAAGATAGTTCAGGGAGCCTAATACTTTCAGATATTCCACTTTTTATTATTCTCCTCATAGCACTAATTTCGAGTAATTCTAATGAGTTAGTAGGCATAAAAATTATTTTTGACTTTCCTCCAGGTCTATGAGCACTCCTCCCTGCCCTTTGAATAAGTCGAGCTAAGTTTTTAGCACTTCCTATTTGTACTATTTGATCAACAGGTTGAAAGTCAATCCCTAAATCTAATGAGCTTGTACAAACAACCCATTTTATAGATCCGTTTTTAACCCCATCTTCAACTATCTTTCTCTCATCTTTATCCAATGAACCATGATGTAAAGAAATCTTATCTTCCATTTCTGGGAGACAGAATTTTAAGCATTGATACCATCTCTCAGACTGATTTCTAGTGTTAGTGAATAGTAGTGTACTTTTGTTTTTATCTAATACTTTTAGAAGTAAGGAATAACTCCTAATTCCTAAATGTCCACTCCATGGAAAGGTCGTTTCTTCTTCAGGTAAAATACTAAGGATTTCGATTTCTTTTTGAATATTAGTACTTATTACTGTTGGTATTTCCCCTTTTGTTCCAACAATAGCTCTTGCTGCTTCTGTAATATTACCGATAGTGGCAGACATTCCCCAAATTTGTAAATCTTTTTTATTTCCTCTAAGCCAACTTAGTGATAATTCACATTGATTACCTCTTTTACTACCCATTAACTCGTGCCACTCATCAATAATTATTGAAAATATATTACTAAATATTTTTTTAGATTCTTTATTAGATAAGAGGAGAGAAAGTGATTCTGGAGTCGTTATTAGAATATTTGGAGGTTTAAGTATCTGCATCTTCTTTTCATATGGGCTTGTATCACCATTTCGGATTCCAACGGTTATTTCTTGATTAAAAAATTGAGATGCTAAATGTACTGCATTTTTTAAATCTCTACTTAATGCTTTTAATGGAGTTATTAGTAAAATACTCAATCCAGTTGGTTTTGTGGAATCTTTTAATTTCGAAAGAGGTCCCATTAAAGCTGCATAAGTTTTACCGCATCCTGTAGGAACCTGAATGATTCCATTTTCTCCATTGAAATATGCTTTCCATGATTCAATTTGATATGGCAGAGGTTCCCATCCATTTTTATAAAAAAATTTTTCTATATTCTTAATTTCATTTTTATTTATAAAGCTTACCATTATTTATTTAACATTAATTTCTGAGCGTTTTCTAAGGTATCAGCATCTTTAATTAGCTTATCTTTCCTCCATTTAGTTATTCTTGGAAATCTAACAGCAATTCCTGATTTATGACGTTTTGAAATTTGTATATTTTCGAAGGAAATTTCGAAGACCATTTCCGGTCTTACTGATCTAACAGGTCCAAATCTATCAATAGTATTTTGTCTAATCCATCTATCTAACTCTTTAATTTCAGTGTTGTTTAATCCAGAATAAGCACTAGCAAATTTGATTAATTCTCCATCTTTCCAAAGAGCAAAACTATAGTCAGTATATAGACCTGCTCTTATCCCACTCCCGCCTTTGGCATAAATGAGGACTGCATCGAGTTGCATTGGATCAACTTTATATTTCCACCAAAGACCTTTCTTTCTGCCTGGAGTGTAGATTGATTTTTTATTTTTAATAACTAATCCCTCCGTTCCATTATCTCTAGAATTGTTTTTAAAAGTTTCTACCTCTTCCCAATTTTTTGGATATATTAAATCACTTATTTTAAAAATATTAGATAATTCTTCTTTACTTTCATTTAACCAATTATATAAATGTTTTTCTAAACTGTTTCTTCTGATTTCTAAATTTGAGTCTCTTTGATCTTCTCCATTTATTTCTAAAATATCATAGGCAATAAATATAATAGGTAAATTTTTTTGAATTAATCTTGATGGCGCCTTTCTATTAATTCTTTTTTGAAGCAAAGAGAAATTAAGAGGAAGACTCTTCTTAAAATCCCAGACTAATAATTCACCATCTATTACAAAGTCATCTTTGATAGATGAGATTTTTTCTACTAATTCAGGGAAAGATTTATTTACTAAATCTTGACCTCTTGTCCATATTGAAACTTTTCCTGACCTTTTTATTAATTGAATTCTGATTCCATCCCATTTCCATTCAAACTGAAAATCGTTAGTTGATTTATCTATAATTTTCTTTTCAAAAGTATTAGCTAGAAGAAAGGGGTAAGGTTTGTAATTTAACTCTGAAGGATTTATTTTTTTATCTATTAATAATTTATATGATTCTTCAGAGGGAATAAAATCGCCCATTAATCTATGAGAAATTATTGCTTCATCTATATTTATTAGCTTGGCTATAGATTTTGTTATCAATCCTATAGAGACTCCAACTCTAAAAGTACCAGTTAAGATTTTATTTATAACTAGAAGATTTTCTTTTGGAATAGTTTCCCAAATTTCTTTCACTCTTAACTTCTTCTCATCTTCTTTAAGAATGGATAACTCTGGAAAAGATTTATTTAATAATTCATGCAGAGAACCATCTTGATATTTTGTATTTTTTTCTGTGATCACATTCCTTAATAATAGGGATATAACTTCTGCAGAATCTCCAACTTTTAAATAACAAGAATCAATTAACCATAAAGGGTATTCATAAATTTCTGAAAATAAAGTTTTAAGGGATCTTCCACTTATAAATCTCTTATTGTTTTTTCCTGTAAGTAAATATATTGTCCATGAGTTTTCTAAAGCCTCATTTGAAGAAAAATAGTTTTGTAAAATTCCAATCTTTTTATTTGTGCTATTACAAGAGTCTAAATTTATAAATAATTCTGAAAACTTTTTTAGGCTCATTTTTTAAATTCAAATTCAAGAACATTTATCGAATTTTTTTCTTTTAAATATTTATTTAAAGCTTCACTCTCTCCATGGTGAAAAAAAACATTTTTAGCTTTAGATTCTTTTATTGTCTTTAAAATAGCTATCCAATCAGCATGGTCTGAGATAGAAAAACCTTTATCATACCCAGACCTCTTTCTGAGTGCTCTAATTGACATCCAGCCACTTGCAAATCCAGTTTGAATGTCTTTAAAATTTTTTAGAGAAGAACTTTTATTTAAAGCAGGTGGAAGTATTATTAGACTTCCTTTAAGATCTGAATTATTTTTAGTTTGTTCTAATTTCGTTGTTTCAATAATATCAATACCTAATTTTTTATAACAGTTATTCATCCTATAAATACTGCTGTGTGTATAAATATTATTTATAAAATTTGTTTTACTAATTTCATTCAATAGTCTTTGTGCTTTTCCAAGCGAATAGCAAAATAAGATAGATGTTTTTTCTTGGGATGAGTTCACCCATTTTGTAATATCAGATGCCGTCTTTTGAGGTTCATCCCACTTAAAAATTGGCAAGCCAAAAGTTGATTCACTTATTAAATAATCAGTTTTTACTATTTCATATTCTTTGCAAGTTTCATCTTTTTGACGTTTAAAATCACCAGTGATTAACCAAATCTCTTCAGCGAGACTAAATTTGATTTGACTTGACCCGAGTATATGACCTGATGGATGGAAAGAAATTTTGATACCGTTAATTTTAAATTCTTTTTCATAATCGTAAGTTTTAATATTGATTTCTTTTCCTATTCTTTCTTTTATAATCACTGCAGTTTCATAAGTTGAAATATATTCATCGCATCCAAAAGTGAAATGATCCATATGGGCATGAGTAATTAGTGCTCTTTTTACTGGTTTAATTGGATCTATCCAAGTATCAGCTAGTTCACAATAAAGACCACTACTTGTGTATTTAATTAAATAAGAACTATCCTCTTTCAATAATTTAAATTATTTTAATGATGTTAATTTAGCGAATTATGCCCACGCTTGTTTAGTTAATGCTATTGCTGAAATAGCTAAAAGAGAAATAAAAACAAATTTATTACTCCATTTCATCATGAAAACCCCTAAATCAAATGATATTTTTTCAGGTTGTGGAACCTGTTTTTGAACTATTTCTTTTTTTGACGAATCAACTTTATTAAAGCTGTAATTTTTAATTTTATTTATTAGTTTTGACTCTATATTTGATAAATCTTCTATTTCACTTAATAGGACTTTATCGTCTGGATTAATAAAATTAGTTAGTGTTTCAATTTCTTGTTGTTTAGAAGAGCAAAAGTCGTTTACTATTTTTTCAGAATTTTCACCATTCTTTATTTTTGATAGGATCTCTTCTCTTGACCAAGAATTTTCAAGAGATTTTAAGGCCTCAGTGATTTTCATTTTAAGTATTTTTACTTATGATAATTATTTAGATATTTCTTCTGTGGTTTTAAATACTTAAAATAAGGAAAAAATTTGTTTTATTTAAGATTTCGATATAAGTCTATTTGGGAAATAACTTATTTTTGTTTCTTTTTTAATTTTTCTTGTTTTGCTTTTAATTGAAGTTTTCTTTTGGTTAATTTCAACTATTTCTTCAGAAACATTTTTACCTGTTTCAAAGTAATTTTTTACTTTTTCTAATTCTTCTTCATTTAATCGTTTTGTTGCTCCTTTCGCATTAATACCTATTGATTTGCAAGCCAATAAAATTCTATTACTATCAATATTAAGTTCCTTTGCAATACTATAAATAGGAGTGTTAGAAGCCATTATTTATTCGTAAATCAATATTTGTATTATATCCTTATTAATTCAGAAATTATTAAATATGAAATTTTTATGAACTTTCTGTAGTTGAATTGAATTTATTTTAAGTCTTCGTCATTTCTTAAATCATTAAATTTCTTCTTCATTGTGGGATTATTTTTAGTTAACTTTTTAACTGTTAAATCTTGCGATTTACTATCAGCAGATAAAAGATGTTTTTTAGATACTAGTAATGCCTCTTTCGTTTTTTGTAAATGACTTATTGATTTATCTATTTCAGAAATTGCGTCATTAAATCTATCCTGCGCTAATGAAACATTTTTCCCTACCGCATTTTTAAATTGATCAAGAGTACTTTCAAAGTTTGTTATGTCATAATTCTCTCTTTTCATTAAATCTATTTGAGTTTTATACTTTAAAGTTTCGAAAGAAGCATTTCTAAGAAGAGAAATAATAGGCAGAAAGAATTGTGGCCTTATTACAAACATCTTTGGATATTTATAAGAGACATCTACAATTCCCGAATTATATAGTTCACTTTCTGGTTCCAATAATGAAACCAATACTGCATATTCGCATGATTTCTGATTTCTATCTTTATCTAATTCTTTAAAGAAGTCTTCATTTTTTCGTTTATTAAAACCATCAGCACTTTGGTTTTTCATCTCAAACATGATAGACACGATTTCAATTTTATTATCATCAAACTCTCTAAAAATATAGTCACCTTTGCTTCCTGAACTTGCATCATTATCTTTTTCAAAATATGAGTTTTTAAAAGCAGTAGCTCGATTTAGATTGAATTGCGTCTCACAATGTATTTCTAATGTTTCTCCAACCATTTTTGTTGAAAGTTTAGATTTCATATCTCTTAGCTCTTGAATTGTTAAATCACGCTCAGTAATTTTGTTCTTAAATTTTTCTTCAATTTCTCTCTGGTTTATGGATTGTTCTAATTTCATTTTTTCAATAGAGTTTATTAATGTATTTTTTTCTTTTTCTAAACTATTTACAGCTTCAATTACTTTATTCTTTGACGATAAATCACTAATTACAGATTGCCTTTCAATATCCTCCTTTAATTTAATTACTTCATTATTGAGTAAATTGATTTTGTTGGTAGCTTTATTTTTTAGTTCATTTAATTCATTTAATTTCTTTTCTTCAGCGATATTTAACTTAGACTCAAGGTCTTGAATTTTTGCATCTTTTTTTTGCCTGTCTTCCATTAATTTTATTTTTAATTCTTGTTTAGCAATTTCTATCCCTTTATTCTTATCTTCTTCAGCGAGTTTAAGTCTTTCCTCTATTTGCTTGTTAAATTCCTCGTCTTTAATTTGAAGAAGTATTTCTTGAAAGCTGCTGGGATCTATTCTGAATGTTTTTCCACATGATGGACATTTTATATCTTTCATTTTTTACTAATAAAGAATTTTTTTTTTGAAAATGACATGATACTTTATTTATTTATAAGGAATTTAATTATGGATATAGAATAATCATAGATTGAATATGATGCATCAAATAATTATAAGAAATAAAAATAATTCGTCTCCTTCTAAATTAAACCTGATTCTTTTAAGAAATTGATTTTATTTGCTAGTTCAATATCTGCTGTTGAGATAGATCTATCTGAAGTTTTTTGGGAAGAGATTGTATATCCGCTATCATCAACAAACTCATCCTCTGAATCGGATATATTTTTAATGGGTTGATTATTGGTATAAGTTTCAGAATTAAATGATTTAGTTTTACTCAAATTGCCATATCCAAAATTTGCGATACCTCTAGAATCCAATGCTTCTTCTACTAGTATTCCAACAACTTTTGACCTGCTTATAGATTCACTTTTAGATATTTGATCTATAATTTCCAGAACTCTTTTCCTGGGTAAATACCCTATCCTTTTAACTGGATTTTCCATACGAATCAAGCATTTGACGTAATTGTAACACTTTTGTCAAATATTTCTAGGCGATAAAATATTTAATATTTATAACGTAGTAACTATTTATTATGGTATCCATAACATTATCGTTCTGAATTGTAATGAAATAGTTTATTTCTTAGATTTTTTTCGATTACTTCATTATTATTATTTTTAAACAATTTTTTTAAGTAATTATTACAAGGACCTTAAATTTTTAAACCACTTTTTATGAAAGATAAAACCTATAATAATGCCGACAGTTTTGCTATATCTTTTGATGAAGAGTGGCAAAAAGTTGATTGTAATGATACGGCTCAAAAAATAGATAAAGTTATTGAAATTTTATCTGAACATCCATTTGTTATTTCAAATTTTGATAATGCAAAAAATATAGCAGAATTTAGAATTTATTCTCTTAAAAAATTTAAATAATTATAAATATTTACTAATTTTAAATTGTAAATTATTTGTTTAATAGTTAACTAATAGTTTTTAATTAAATGTTTGGAGAATTAAAAAATCCTTTAGTAAACAAAAATATTATAATTCCAATTATTGGACCAATGCCAAATATAAATAAAATTAATTTGGCTGAATTTTTTGTCTGTCCTAATTCATTATTAGCCTCTTTTCTTAATTTTTTCGGATTCTTTTTTGATGATTTTTTCTTCATAAAAACTACTTTACAACAAACTAATAACGAAATAATAAATAATTTAAGTTTTGATTAATTTCTATTTGTTTGAGATATCTCATTAAAATATAAAAAAATACAATATTGTATAATAATTATTAATTTTCGGTAGATATGAGTGCATCTAAAAGAGAGGAAGTTAGTTCCCACCTTAGATATATAAGATTAGAACTTAGAGAGATGCATCAAATGCTTATAAGGGATGATTTATTACCTGATCTTAGCGAGGCAAAAGAAGTACATGCTCAACTAGATGCTCTTTATGAACTGTTGTCTGACAAAAGAAAAAAGAAGGTCAAGAATGAATTTGAAAATTTCTAATTCTCAAATATTAATTTTTTTGTGAACAATTAAGAGCTGAATTCTATTTTTTTTCTTTTGTCGTGCAACAACTCTAATTTATTATAAATTTCTTTTATTTGTATTTGTAAGATATCCGTTGAGTCGATGTTACTTAAAGATTCCATCGCTAGTAATAGACTTTCTTTAGCCTCAATTAAATGTCTACATTCTTTACTACCTGCTTCGTATGACATAATTGTAAAAATTATATTATTATAAATATACTAAGAACAGTTCAGTATTGTGTGATACTTTTATTGGTTTAATGCTTATTACTGTCATATTTAATACAAAAATGTAGTCATAACTTATTAAGCTAAAAATAAAAATTTATTCTATGAAAGAAGATTCTAGAGATATTAAATTTTGCATAAATTTAGCAATTGATAATGCTGAGAAAAGAATTAAATTATTAGAAAAAATGGACCAAAAATGTATTTTGGAAGAATATAAAGAGTGGTTAAAAGAGAGTATTGATTATCAATCAATCTTATTACTAAGAGAGGACCCAATTATTTAAAGATTAAATTTTGAAAAAAAATTCAATTTAATCTTTTGATTGAGAAGTTATTTTAAATAAAAAATATAGACTGAGAACAAAAACACTTATAAGTATTATGGTTAAACTTGAAAAGTTATACATTTACTAATATCACTATAAAATTATTAATAATATTATTTTAACAAATTTTTGATTTGTAATTATTTATTATTAGTTTTCATTTATTAGGAAATTAATAAATTTAGTAAATTCTTTCTTTTCTAAATTAATATTTTTGGAGGTTTTTTTTAATTTGTTAAATATGACTTCTAACAAATATTCTTTCTTATTCAGCATAATTTTTAACTATTTTTCTAATAAATAAACTTTTTCTTCACCTATTTTATCAGGGGTTGTTATTTTACAACCTTTGTCTTTTTCCATATCGCAATCTTTAGTCGCAGGAAATGATTTCCAGGTACATATTTTTTCTTCTGTATATTGTTTAGAAATAATCCATCCATCATTGAGGAAATCAGAAATGCCATCTTCTCCACAGGAATATCTTACTTCCATTTTGCTTTTTGATAACTTTGTTTGCTGACTCTCCTGTTCTTCAGAATCTATTATCAACTCCTGCTTATTAGCTGTTGCTTTGCAAGAAGTTAAAAAAATTAAAAGTAAGAATAATTGAGTAATCTTAATAGAATTTTTCATTCAATTTCAATTTTTTGGAAAGTATTTATTTATTTTCTAAATTATAGTTTATTTTGATTCGATTACTTTCAACATTTGATCCATTTTATACATTAGGGTTTTGACTTCATCTGGTTGTGGTAATAATAACTCTTCAGTAACGGTAAGGTGTATTCTTTTTAATTCTTTTCTAAGATCCTTTAAATGCATCTTCACATCTTCTTTTTTTTGTCTAATATTAGTCATGAAATTAATAATTAATGATTGAAATTGAAATTATGAAATTACATAAGTTTTTAGTAATTTTATATGGAAAAAATCATTAGATCAATCTTCGAGGTTTTTGATTTCATATATTTCATCGCCCCCATTACAAAAATTAGTTGATAACATTCTTAATTCGTTTCTTTTTATATTAATTAGATTTTTATTTTTTACAATATAATTTTGGGCATTATTCTCGCAATCTAATCTATTTTTAGAGTATTTAACTAGTGGATAAATATAAGTTAAACCAGCTAAAAAGAAAAAAAATATAATTATTAACTTTTTCTCATTTTTAAGCATCTCGGTATATTTTTTCTTTGACTTTAATACTTTAATAAGCCATTTATCTGGTAATCCAATTTGAACAAATAATAATTCGACCCACCACGGGAGAGATTTATCTTTTTTATTATTTGAATTTGTTGAAGCTTTTAATTTTTTATTTTCAAAGGTTGGATCTTTTATACCTGGGACCTTTCTTGATTCTTTTTTCTCCATATCATCAAATGTCTTATATGGAATATAGTGGTTTTATTTTGATTTGAAAACTATATTTTTATTTTTTAAGTTTTAAATTGATTTATACATGATTTTGATTATTGTAAATTTGTAATTTAAATATATAAGTTCATAATGCCTAAAAAAAGAAGAAAGTTAAATAAAGATTTCGAAAAAAAAATATATACTTCAAAAAAAAATGTAGAATTAGTATTGGCTAAAATTTATGATATTGACGATGAGGATATCCAAAAAGAATATATGAGCGCCTTTAACGATGTTGTTTATTCTTATGATCAATTAACAAAAGACTATGAATTAACTGGATTCAATGATAATTCTGACAAATTGATTGCTGACTACAAAAAAGCTTTTTCTCTTTTTGAGTCAGAGTTTGAAATATAAAATAGATTTATTTATTGAAAGGTATTACAGGAATTTCAATTTTATTACCTTGTAATAAATTTAATTTTCTTAATTTTAGTTTTTTTATACAAGTAGATCTTGTTGTTTTCTTTTGACATATTTCTTTTATTTGATAATTAGAAAGTGAATAAGCACTATTCTCAGATAAAAATAAAATAAAAAAAAAGAAAAGGGTATTGAAAAATAATTTCATCAATTTTTTTTATTTTTAAGAAAGTTTAAATCTTGTTTTTAAGATTAACCATAATTACAAAAATCTAAAAGCTTTTTTAATTCATCTTTACTTAAGTCTGTAGAAATAAAAACTTCTTGAGCTGTTTTACCCCTTCTTGCAATTGCTTTATAACCGTTTATTGTCTTTACAGATACTCTTATAACTAAATTAGTAGATCTCCCTCTTACTCTTGATATTATTGCTGGGGTTATAGTTTTAATCCTTATGTTTAAGGCAAGTTTTTTAAGAACTGGAATCAAACCCTCTATGTGAGTACTATGATTTAGAACAACTCTTCCCAAGGTGGTTAATCTCTAATATCTTTATTGTATTTAATAGAATTCATTTCTGAGAAATAAATTTTTGTTTGAAAAGGATTGGATTAAAAATTTTTTTTTGGAAGTTCTGTTATATTGGATTTATTAATTAAATTATGATGATTTTTCAGATAGGTTGGGCTGCTTTAGCAGCAATTTTTACTTTTTCAATTGCTATGGTTGTTTGGGGCAGAAATGGTGACGGTTCTATTGATATATGATTTTTCATCATTTAACTTTGAGGATTATTTAAGCAAAATTCTTATTTTTGCATCTTTTGCTTTACTAAGTCTAATTACTATAGCAGTAATTTATATCTCTTATATTTCTTGGAAAGATAAGAGAAGAATAGAGAAATAATTTTTTTATTTTAAAACTATTTCTTCTTTTCTTTCTTATCTTTTATTTTTGCTTCTTGAAGTAGTTCTTTCGCTTGTTCCATTTTCAATATACTGCTTTTATAAATTCCAATATCCTTTTCTGCTTTATTAAATGATAAATTTAATTTATTAATGATATCTGAAATAATTTTATTTTTTTCAGGATCCTTAATATCCTTAAAATCAGTGGCGTTAGCTATGATTAAGTAAATACCTAAATTCAATATCCTCGATGAGTATAGATTAGAATCTGATTTTTGTTTTAATAAAATAGATATTTCTTTTAAGGATTTATCTTTGTAGACTTCAAGAGTTTTCTTGGAGGCTTCTTTTATTTTTTTAGGTTCAAAATTTGAGGAATTACATAATGATTCAAAAAGTACCCTTAAATGTTCCTCGGGCTTATAACCTTTCGTTAATTCTTTAAATGTTTCTGTTAGACCAACACAAAATAAATCATCTTGTATAAATTCATTTTGGTGATTTAAAAGATTTAGTTCAACAAGCATTTCATCAACTATCCTTTTATATAAACCTGGAATTACGTAAGGGAATTGTTCATGAAATAACTTTTTGCTATCCGAGACAGTCAATTTTTCTTTCAATTGTTTATATGTAAACCTTAATAACCATAGCGTATGTTGAGTCAATATCGTTAAGATCTAATAAACAGATAAATATTATTATGATCCCTTTAGTTTTAGAAGAATCTGGCGGAAGTGAAAGAGTATTTGATATTTACTCGAGACTTTTAAGAGAGAGGATTATATTCTTAGGAGAACAAGTAACTAGTGATACTGCTAATAGAATTGTTGCTCAATTACTTTTCCTCGAAGCGGAAGATCCTGAGAAAGATATCTACATGTATATTAATTCTCCTGGAGGTTCGGTTTATGATGGTTTAGGCATTTTCGATACTATGCAACATGTAAAGCCTGATATACATACTGTTTGTGTTGGTCTCGCTGCTAGTATGGGTGCCTTTTTACTTGCAGCTGGAACTAAAGGTAAAAGAAGTAGCCTGAGACATTCAAGAATCATGATTCATCAACCTCTTGGAGGTGCAAGAGGTCAAGCCAGTGATATAAGAATTCAAGCTGATGAGATTTTATATTTAAAAGAACGTTTAAATACTGAGCTATCTGAAAGAACAGGTAAAGAACTTGAAACCATTAAGGGAGATACTGATAGAGATTTTTATATGTCTCCACAGGAGGCAGTAGAGTATGGTCTAATAGATTTGGTTTTAGATAAAAAACCCGTTAAAAATATTTAATTAAGTATTTGCGGAGTTCTTTCTTTTTCAGGAATTTGTGTAAATTTAGAAAGAATTTTTACAAACTCTTCACCATCCAATGTTTCTTTTTCAATTAAAAGATCTACAATCTTATCCATTGCCTCTCTGTTTTTACTTATTATTGAGTAGGTTTCTTTATAACAGTCTTTTACCATAACTCTTACACTTTCATCAATTTGTTTAGAGATAGAGTCAGAAACCTCGCTTCTAGTCATTAAATCTCTTCCTACAAAAACTTCTTGATTACCACCTTCAAGAGCAATTGGGCCAAGTTCACTCATTCCAAATCTTGTAACCATTTGTCTAGCCATTGAAGCTACTTGTTGAAAATCTCCTCCAGCTCCAGTTGTTATTTCCCCTTTGCCGAAAACAACATCCTCAGCCGCTCTTCCTCCAAGAGCACCCATTATTCTTGCCTTCAAATTTGCCCTACTTATAAGAGATTGGTCATCATCAGGAGTAAACCAAGTAAGACCTTTTGCTTGCCCTCTCGGAATTACAGTTACTTTCTGAACAGGATCATGAGCTTTTACTAAAGTTCCTATTATTGCATGTCCAACTTCATGATAAGCAATTAATCTTTTGCTTCTTCCATCTGTTAGTGGAGAACCTTCCATTCCGGCAACTATTCTATCCACTGAATCATCAATTTCTAAAATTCCTATTGACTCTTTTCTTCTTCTTGCTGTTAAGATTGCGGCTTCATTTAGGAGATTTGCTAAATCAGCTCCGGTAAAACCAGGTGTCCTTCTTGCAATACTTTCTAAAGTCAAATCTTCCTGTAGAGTTTTATTTTTTGAGTGAACTTCAAGAATCGATAATCTTCCTTTAATATCAGGAGCATCAACTGTAACTTGTCTGTCGAATCTTCCTGGCCTCATTAAGGCTGAATCCAAAACATCCGGTCGGTTAGTTGCAGCAATAATAATAATCCCACTATTACCTTCAAATCCATCCATTTCAGTTAAAAGTTGATTTAGAGTTTGCTCTCTTTCGTCATTTCCACCACCGATACCAGCTCCTCTTTGCCTTCCTACTGCATCAATTTCATCAATAAATATTAAGCATGGACTATTCTCTTTGGCTTTTTTGAAAAGATCCCTAACTCTACTAGCACCTACACCAACAAACATTTCTACAAATTCTGACCCTGCAAGCGAGAAGAAGGGAACTCCTGCTTCTCCTGCAATTGCTTTTGCTAAAAGTGTTTTACCAGTTCCTGGAGGACCTACAAGTAAAACCCCTTTGGGTATACGAGCACCAACAGAAGTAAATTTTTCAGGTTTTTTTAAAAATGTAACCACCTCTTCTAGATCCTCTTTTGCCTCATTTACTCCTGCGACATCGTCAAATACAACTCCAGTATCAGCATCCATAGCAAATCTAGCTTTTGATTTCCCAAATTGCATAGCTTGACCTGGTCCGCCAGGCATACCATTTGATCTCCTAGCTAAGAGAATTAAGCCTCCTATCAGAATTGCAGGGAATAAAAGATTACCGAGAATACCTAATGCTGGTGGTGTAGTTTTCACAGGGTGAACGTCAAAACTTATTCCTTCATTTTTAAGATTAGTTATTAATTCAGGTGTAAGACCAGGCAAGTCTACTCTTAATCTTTGTACTTTATTATCCAGATCTGAGTCTATAGTTTCGATAACAGCATTTCTACCTCCATCAAAAATATCAACTGATGTAACTCGACCTGAATTAATATAATCTAAAAATCTTCCATAACTAACTCTTGCTACAGCTGAATTTTTGGGGGCTATTGTAGTGCCATTGGATTTTAATGAGTCAATATTGCTTGTTGAAAGGAATTGATATGAAAGAGCTATAACTAGGATAATTGGAAGCGCCCATAAAATTATTGTTTTAAGTTTTTGATTCATTAATTTATTTCATATAAAAATTTGTATAATTCTAGAATGAAACGATGCATTTCGTTGATATTTTTCTTAACTTAATCTTTATAGTAGATTTAGTTTATTTTAAATAATTTTAATGGAATTTAATATTCAAGATAAAGTTAAACTAAAAAATCCTTTGTCTTATCTTAAAACCTCTGACAACATGCCTATGCTTAGGCCACCTGATTTAGTAGCTATTGACGAAGTTGGAGAAATAATAGCTATAAAATCTCCTGATACTGTTGAAATAAAATTTAGAAGAGGATCTTTCTTAATTGATACTGACAAGATAGAAAAAACACAAATTTAAAAATTTCTTATCCAAATTTTATTAATTTCATTACATATTTTTTCGTCTCCAGAAATACTTAAAAAGGGTCTTTTAAAATATTTTTTAGTTACTTTCAAAATATCTGCGGAGTTTACATGATTAATTTTATTTATAAAATCATAATTTTGGTCTAATGAATATCCCATGTATTGAATCTTTCTATGTAATATTTCGTTTAAAGTTTGGTTAGATATTAGAAATGAACTTTTCAATTTAATCTTTGCTAAATAAATATCCTTTTCGATAATTGGAGAAGATAATAATTTTCTCCATAATTCTGATAAGATTTCAAATGCAAGAAGCGCATTTTTATTAGAGACAGAAAAGTAAATTAAAAAAGGAGAATTTTCTTTTCTACAGGGGTTATAGACCCCAACTTCATATGTTAAACCTTTCCTTTCTCTAAATAATTTGAATAAGACAGAAGTCATTCCATACGATAGATGTGATTCTAAAATTTTCAAAGGTAAGTATTCATGGCTTGATATCGGACATGTTTGATTGCCTAACATTAAAATTATTTGATTCGACTTCTGATATGTGCTTACAAACCTATTCAAAAGATTAGGATTATTGTTGTAATTTTTGCTTTCTAATTTATGAGTAATTTTATTTTGGTCAATATTTTGGTTTAATAAATCAAAACTTTTATTTTTGATTTTTAAATTATTAGAAATTAGATACTTATTTCTATTTTTAAAATTCTCATATTCAGATAAAATATCATTATGAGTAATTTTTAAAATATCTTCTTCATATCCAGAAGAGTTATAAGCGTAGGAATGTTTTAAATAAACAATTTTTCTCCATTTTTCAAAGGTAATATTAAATGGATTTTCCCTATCTTTTTTTAAGGTATTAATAGTTGATTTCTTTACATTTTGGAATTGGTTATATGAGAGTATTGGTTCATTAATAATTAAATTTATTAAAGGTAAAAGTTTATTAAAATGTTCATCTAATGATTTGAGGCTTATTATCATACCGTCCTCTAATGTCTCTAGATTTAGTTCCGCTCCATGTGAATCGACATACTCTGAAAAAGCTAAATTTTCAAAACCTTTACATCCTCTGGTTAATAATGAGCAAAGAATTTGATTGATTCCTTTTTTCTCTTCAATATCCATATTGCTTCCACCATTTATCCAAACCATCGCAATTGAAAAATTCCGACTAATTTTTGTTTCGTAATGTGCTTTTGTCATTTGCCTGTTGATGCAATCAAAGTAAATTTATTTCTTGATAAATAATTTATGATTTCCTTAAAGTTATTTGTATTACTCCAGTAATCTAAATGATTATTTAAATCAATTAGAGTATTTTTCCTCCCCCATAAAAGCTCATTTCCAAAAAATGAAGTTAATTGTGTTGACGTTTCTAGATTAAAAATATAGTTACTTTTAACGATATTAATTGCTTTTCTAATCTCATTTAAAGTTAAATTTTTACAACTTACAACCTCTTGAATTGTTTCATTAATTTCTTCCTCTACGTTTTTTAAATTTATTTCATCGCAGCAAGCTTCAATTACTAATAAGCTACCAAATTCTCCACCATTTACATCTACATATATTGATTCAACTAGGTTCCTTTCTTCCTTTAAAACTTTTACTAATCTACTATTTCTTCCTACACAAAGTATTGATGCTAATATTTCAAACCCGATATTCATTTTTTGATTCTTTAGGCTTGGTATACTCCATGCCATGAATATTCTAGCCAATTCAATATTCTTAAAATTAATCTCTTCTCTTCCAGTGCTTGCGACTAAAATTGATTTGTTATTATTTTTTATTTGAGAAGTTTCATTAGGATCTAGATAAGAAAAGTTATTTTCGTGATATATTTCATAAGTTTTCTCAGATATATTTCCAGCAATAGCAATACAAAAATTATTCTTTTTGTAAAAGCTTTTGTGAAATTTTTCTAAATCAGCTTTTTTTAATGATTGAAGATTTTTTTCTGTGCCTAATATTGTTTTGCCATATTTATTATTCTTCCATACTCTGCTTAAAAAATAATTAAAAAGTTTTTCATCAGGCTGATCATTTTGTTGTTTTATTTCATCCATGACAACACTTTTCTCTTTTTCAAATTCATCAATATTAATGCTTGGAGATAAAACAATGTTTGTCAAAAGAGCCAGTGATTCTTTAAAGTTATTTTCAGGTATTAATACATAGTAATGTGCATCATCATATCCAGTTGAAGCGTTGCTCATCCCCCCAAGAGATTCGATCTTATAATCAAATTCTCCTGGCATTAATTTATTAGTACCCTTAAAAATCATATGTTCTAAAAAATGAGCTGTTCCGTCTCTATCTGATTCCTCAAATGCAGATCCTGCTTTAAACCAAAAATCTATGCATACAAGAGGTAATTCTTTATTTTCCACAAAAACGCATTTAGGTTTGCTTGAATGGTTAAAGTATTTAACTTCTCCTGGGTTCATTGAAATCCTTTCCTTATTATAATTTTGATACTTTTTAAACTTGTTGTCTAAATCTTTAACCAAAACTAAATTAATTGACCCACTTATTTTGACTTTATTGCAAAATATAAAGGTTCAAAGGTCTAAGCTTAATGACCTCAATTGCATAGAGGTAGATCCTAAGCTTTCAAATATAATTTCCAATGAAGAAGGTAAGGAGCTATATATAGAAAATGAATTTTATAAAGCAAAAGGATTTAGAAAGTTACATATTGAAGTGGCTGAATTTTCAAAAAGTCTAAAGATTCTACATTGCGTATTTTTCCCAGACCCAAAGTATGATATTCCAATATTTGGAATGGATTTAGTTAAAGTTAATGAACTAGTTTCAGCAGCTATTGTTGATTTATCTCCTTCATCGAAGAACCAAAATTTAAAATATGATCATTTATTGTCTCATATTGATAAAAGTGTTTTTAAATCTAAAAGGGAAATTCCAATCTGGGGAAATATTTTCTCTAAAAATGTTTTTTTTGCTTCCTTAAAAAATGAAAGTGAAAAAAATGCTTTTTGTAAAATAGTTGATAATTATCTTTCTGTTTTAATTCAATTAAGTCAAAGCACTAGTCCTGATTCTGATTATGAAATAATTGAAGAAAGAATTAATTATCAAAAAAATTATTGTGTTCAGCAAATGAAAAACGAAAAAACAAGTTTAGTTTTGCTTAAATATTTTGATAAAGTATGGGTAGATGAATATATCAAAAAAGTATTATTTGATTTTTGATGTTTATAAATAATTTTAAAAATATAATCTTTTATTTTTTGATATTTTTACCATTATCGATCGGAATAAGTTCATGTTCTCAAAATAAAAAATTAAATTCTAATTCTAATATAGAAATAACTTCTGATTTTACTCCTGTAATAGAAGCAGTCGCAGCATTAGGTCAACTTTCTCCAGCTGGGGATATTAGGCAATTATCAGCACCAATCTCTCAATTTGGATCATCTCCTCGTTTGTCTGAACTACTGGTGAAGGAGGGCGATTTTGTCAAGAAAGGTTCAGTACTAGCCGTTTTTGAAAATAGAGAAAAATTAGTTGCAGATCTTGAAAAGAAGAATAACCTTATCAAAACTAATATTTTAGAGATTTCATTAAAAGAAGATCAAATTAAAAGATATGAATTAGCCGTTGAAAATTCAGCATACTCATTAATAAAACTTTCTCAGAGAAAAGATGAATTGTTAAAATTACAAAAACAAAAAATAATTAACGTTGGCGATAAAAAAAACATTGAGATAGATCTTTTTAACTCTCAACTTAGAAGCCCAATTGATGGCTATATCCTTGATGTTAATACAAGAGTTGGAGAAAGATCTAAAAACGAAGGGATACTTGATATTGGCTCAAGTCAGAATATGGAGGCTCTTATAGAAGTCTATGAATCTGATATAAATAGAGTATTTATCTCGCAAAATGTTGAATTAAGTAGTGAAAATGGAGGCTTTAAAAAAATTCTAAAAGGGGAAGTAATAAGAATTAGCCCACAAGTAAAACAGAGAAAGGTCTTATCCACAGACCCTACAGGTGATGCGGATGCTCGTATTATTGAAGTTCTTGTAAAGTTAAATCCGGAATCCATAAAATTAGTAAAAAACTATACTGGTATGAAAGTTATTGCAAAATTCCTCCCTTGATAAATTTTTCTTTCATAAAATTTAGGAAAATCCCTTTAGCTTGGTTGCTACTTACAAGACAGCCACTCAGATTAATAGTTGCTATTGCAGGAATCAGCTTCGCGGGGATTTTAATGTTTATGCAATTAGGCTTTAGAGATGGATTATTTGATACAAGTGTAACCATTCATAAACTTTTGGATGCTGATCTTGTGTTGATAAGTCCAAGATCAAAAAGTTCCATAAGTATGAGTGGATTTCCAAAAAGAAGACTAATTCAAACTTTAGCTTTAGAAGACGTTGAAAAAACTGCCCCTGTTAACTTAACTTACCTTCTCTGGAGGAACCCAGAGAATCTAAAAACAAGATCTATTTTAACCTTAGGATTTAATCCTTCAGATTCTCTTTTACTAGATGATGGATTTTCAAGAAAGGCTGATAAACTTAAAAATCCAGGAAGAGTTCTTTTTGATAAACTTTCAAGACCAGAATTTGGGCCTATAGAAGATTGGTTTCTTTCGGAGAAGAGAGTAGAAACCGAAGTTGCTGGTAAAAGAGTACTAGTTGAAGGTCTTGTTGAGTTAGGTCCTTCCTTTGGAGCAGATGGAAACCTCATAACAAGTAGAGAAACATATCTAAGGCTTTTCCCTGCTAATCCAAAAGGAAGTATTGAAATAGGTTTAGTGAAACTGCAAAATGGTTCAAATCCTATTCTGGTATCTGAAATTTTAAATAAGTCTTTACCGAATGATGTTCGTGTTTTAACAAAAGATCAATTTATAGAATTTGAAAAAAATTATTGGAAAAACAGTACCGCGATTGGCTTTATATTTAGTTTAGGAGCTTTAATGGGCTTTGTAGTTGGTTGCGTTGTTGTGTACCAAATACTTTATAGCGATGTTACTGATCATCTTCCTGAATATGCAACCTTGTTAGCTATGGGGTATAGATTAAAGACTTTGTTTTTTGTTGTAGCTAGAGAAGGCTTTTTATTAGCATTATTTGGCTATTTGCCTGCTTATTTTTCTGGGCAAATACTTTATTCAATTATCCGAAATTCTACGAAATTACCCATTGTAATGGATGCCAATAAAACAATTTTAATTTTTATTTTGGTTTTGGTTATGTGTATGGGTTCTGCTGGGATTGCTATGCGTAAATTAGTCGATGCAGATCCTGCTGAAATATTTTAACTAGAATTATTTATATGCCTAAATCTATCAATAAAAAAGATAAAAATTCAAAAACTGTTTCTATAAATAATTTGAGTCATTATTATGGAATTGATGAAAATAAGAAACAAGTACTTAATAATGTAAATTTCTTTATTGAAAAAGGAGAGTTGGTTCTTTTAAAAGGACCCTCTGGATGTGGTAAGACAACTCTTCTAACTTTAATTGGTGCATTGAGAACATGCCAAAGTGGAGATTTGACAGTTTTAAATAATCAACTAAATGGGGCTTCAAGAAAAACTAGACAAAAACTTCGAAGAAGTATAGGGATGATTTTTCAGGGACATAATTTGCTTAGATGTTTAACAGCAGAACAAAATGTTCAGATGGGAGCAGATTTAATTACAAATTTAACGTACTTACAAAGAAGAGAATTAGCAAGGAAGTGGTTATCTGCGGTTGGTTTAGAGGACCATCATAAAAAACTACCAAATGGATTGTCAGGAGGCCAGAAACAGAGGGTTGCAATTGCAAGAGCATTATCCGCGAATCCCAAACTTTTACTTGCGGATGAACCTACTTCAGCTTTAGACAGTGTCACTGGAAGAGAAATAGTTTCACTTTTACGAAAATTAGCAAAAGAGCAGAATTGTTCTGTCCTTATGGTTACTCATGATCCAAGGATTTCAGATATGGCGGACAGGATATTAAACATGGAAGATGGTAAGATATTTAATGCACTTAGTGAGCTAAGATAGTTAAAAGTAAAAAAGAATTTTTATGTCAAAGAGAAGAAATTTAAAAAAAGAAAAGCAAGACCGTAATCGTGCATATGCTAGAAAATTTAAAAAAAGAAAGCTTAGATCTGATGGTAGACCAGAAGGAAATAACGTTGCTGGAACAGCTAATAATGGCGGAGCAGCTGATTAGTAGAAATTTGGATCTTTTGTATTTTAAATTCTGTATATTAAAAACTAAATAATATATGGTTATGAACGTAAGCATCGTTATTCCAACTTATAATAGAAAACCAATATTGGAAAAATGTCTAAAAGCCCTTGAGAAGCAGAACTTAAACGAGAATATCAGTAATTATGAAGTAATAGTTGTTGATGATGGCTCTACGGATGGCACAACCTATTGGATAAAAGATAATTATGAAGTTCTCCCTCATGTGGTCTTATATGAACAAGAACATGGCGGACCTGCTCTAGGAAGAAACTTAGGTGTAATGAAATCTAAATATGAAATTATCATTTTCATCGATAGTGATCTCATTGTTTTAGATGACTTTATAGCCTGTCATGTAAATAAACTATTATTCTCTTGGAGTAAAAATACTAAAAAATGCTTTACTTATGGTTCAGTTATTAATACTTCTAATTTCTCGAATCCAGAAAGTGAAAGATATAAATTAACTGATTTTTCCTTTGCATACTTTGCTACTGGAAATGTTGCTATTTCAAAAGAATTACTTTTAAGTGTTGGATTATTTGATAACTCTTTTAGCCTTTATGGGTGGGAAGATCTTGAGCTGGGAGAGAGATTAAAAAAATTAGGAACAAAATTAATTAAATGTCCAGAAGCTGTTGGATTTCATTGGCACCCCCCTTTTGATTGTGGGCAAATTGAATCATTAGTATCCCAAGAAAAAGAGAGAGCAAGGATGGCTTTAATATTTTATAAAAAACACTCAAATTTGAGAGTTAGATTTATGATTCAATTAACTCCGATTCATATTCTGCTTTGGCAAATAATTTGTCTGGGGGGATTGATAAGTATTAAAAGATTATTACCGTTATTAAGATTTCTAATTGATTCAGGGAGAAATAGAATTGCATTAGAGATTGTTAGAATTCCGCTCAATTTAATTTATGTAAAAGAACTTAGAAGATTAATTTAAATTTTAAAAATTAATCTTAAAGATATTCTTTTAGGATTTCTGATTATTTGCTACAATATTAAAAACTAAAACCACACATCTGACTGTTTCGGGTGATTTAAATATTTAAATTTCCCGTCGGATGGAGGCTAACCCGAAACTTATTCAAACATGGCTGTTGTATCACTATCTGAAATGATGGAAGCTGGTGCCCACTTTGGGCATCAAACTAGACGTTGGAATCCCAAAATGTCTAAATATATATATTGTGCGAGAAATGGGGTTCATATTATTGATCTTGTTAAGACTGCTCTATGTATGAATAACGCTTATAAGTGGACAAGGAATGCTGCAAAAAGTGGAAAAAGATTTCTTTTTGTAGGTACGAAGAAGCAAGCATCAGATGTTGTTGCTCAAGAAGCTGTTAGATGTGGTGCTGCTTATGTGAATCAGAGATGGTTAGGAGGTATGCTTACCAACTGGACTACTATGAAAGCAAGAATAGAAAGATTGAAAGATCTTGAGAGAATGGAAAGTAGTGGGGCTATCGCTATGCGACCAAAAAAAGAAGCGGCAGTTTTGAGACGAGAATTAGAACGCTTACAGAAGTATTTAGGCGGTCTTAAAGGTATGAGAAGACTACCTGATGTAGTTGTTCTTGTAGATCAAAGAAGAGAATCTAATGCTGTTCTTGAAGCTAGAAAATTAGACATTTCTTTAGTTTCAATGTTAGATACTAACTGTGATCCTGATTTGTGTGAAGTCCCTATTCCATGCAATGATGATGCAGTGAGATCTGTTCAACTTATTTTAGGGCGACTTGCAGATGCAATTAATGAGGGAAGAAAAGGTTCTAACGATCAAAGAAAAAATTAATTTATTTTCAAACTTTAATAAAAACAAAAACATTATCTTTTTAAATGGGAAACATTACAGCAAAACTTGTTAAGGATCTTAGAGATAAGACCGGAGCAGGAATGATGGATTGCAAAAAGGCTTTAAACGAGACAGATGGAAATGTTGAAAAAGCCTTAGAATGGTTAAGGAAGAAAGGTATAGCAAGTGCAGAAAAGAAATCAGGAAGAGTTGCTGCTGAAGGTTCTATTGGCAGTTATATACATACGGGTTCAAGGGTGGGTGTTCTTTTAGAACTAAATTGTGAAACTGATTTTGTTGCTAGAGGAGATATATTTCAATCTCTTTTAAAAGACGTATCTATGCAAGTTGCTGCATGTCCAAATGTAGAATATGTTTCTATTGATCAGATACCAAAAGATATAGTCGAAAAAGAGAAACAAATAGAAATGGGTAGAGATGATTTGTCTGGTAAACCAGAAAATATTAAAGAAAAAATTGTTGAGGGAAGAATAGCTAAAAGACTAAATGAGTTGGTCTTGCTTTCTCAACCTTACATAAAAGATAGTGCACTTACAGTTGAGGATCTTGTGAAACAAGCAGCAGCTAAAATCGGTGAAAATATCAAAGTTAGACGTTTTACTAGATATACATTAGGCGAGGGTATTGAAAAAAATGAGATGGACTTTGCTGATGAAGTCGCATCTTTAAAGTCAAACTAAAAAACTTGACCAATAGTATCAAAGGTAGAAATTCAAAAGAAGTTACAATTCAGCTAAAAAGGGCTGAAACCCAAAAAAATATATTAATAAAAAATATTTATAAAGAATATGAGACCTATTTTGATATCGTTAGAAAATCTATGCTTATCTCTGCTAAAAAAGGTATAGCTGGCATTTATTCTGATTTTTCTATTAGTGATAAAGCATTGCATTCAAAAGAATTAAATATATTTTTAAACAAAAATATTAGTCTGCTTATCAATTCAAAACTTCCATTTATAACTATTGAACAACTTAAGTTGGGAGATATTAGTTATCCTACAAAACAGTTAGTGAATGCAAGTGTCTTAAAAGAATTGGTAAAACGAAAAGAATATCAAACAGTTCATATTGATCATGAGAATGAAAAAACTGCTAACGAATCCATTGAATTTCATTGCGATAACAATTTAAATACATATGAATATTATGAATCTTTAAGTGAAGATGAAATTTCTTCTGTAAACTTAGATGAAAGTTGTTATTTAAATTCTTTTTCTAAAGAAATAAGTATTGAAAATATTGAAGAAGGGAAACGTTTAGTTAATGCTTTCCTTGAATTAATAGAAGAAACAAGTGATAATAAACTAATTGATTATGAAAAAATAAATGATCAAGCCCCTGATGTTTTTATCTCAAGTGATAATTTAAATACTTTTGAATTTATTGATAAATCATTTAGCAATTTTTTGTTGAATCTTTCATATAACATTAATTTAGAATTATTTAAAATAGAGTTAATAAAAAAAATTATAACTGAAGAAACTTTCAAATGTTTATCAAATAATAATTCTATAATTAAACATCCATACCCTTTTGTTATTAGATATGATTTGTATCCAGATAATTTATATCCAAGAAAAAATAAGTCTTCTGATGTTTATTTGTTTAATATAACTAATGTTGAATTAGAATTGTATAACTTAGATCTTTCAATCTGTAGAAATAATATAAATGATTTAAAAAATAGGTTTAAATTATTAAATAAAAAGCAAAGATATTGGAAAAATAAGGAACTTGCCTCAAATAGTTCAAAGTAATTAAAATTTAAATTTATCTTGTTGATAAAGTGACTAATAATGAAGAATATATTAATTTAATTAAGGATTGGATTAGACCACTTCAAAAAGCTCTTACGCTTGAATCAGAAAATAGATTTACTAATTTACTAGGAAAAAAACAATATTTTAATGATTATTTAAATAAGTCATTAAGTAATTTAAATAATTTGAAATTAACTAATGAATTTATTAAATTATTTGGTGAATTCTCAAGTAAATATTCTGAATATAATGACTTAGACATCAAACAAAGAAAAAGATTAGTAATTGATACTAGAAAAGGTCTACTGAAATTGGGTAAATCTATTAATTTAAATTATTCTAATAAATATACAGATAGTTATTATTCAAAAAACATAGATTCTAATCTATCCTTAAACTCAGACATTGGGTTAATAAAAAGTATTGGCAAGATTAATAAAAATAAGTTAAATGAATTAGGTATATATTGTATAAAAGACATAATTAATTATTTTCCACGAACTTATCTAGATTATACAAATAGAGTTAAAATAATTAATTTAAAACCTGATAATCTATATACCTGTATTGCAACTGTAAAAAAGTTTTACATTTATAAGAGTTCAAACAATAGTAATTTATCAATAATGAATATAGTGATATTTGATGAGACCTCCTCAATAAAAGTCACGAAATTTTTTTTAGGCAAGAGATTTAGATCTTATTCTTTTTTTTCTTCTCAGAAATCACTATATATTCCAGGTACTAAATTAGCGATATCTGGTAAAGTCAAATTATCTGAGTATGGAAAAAATTTTGTAGACCCGCAGATAGAAATTTTAAATACAAATGAAGAATCTTTTAATTTCTCTGGTAAGATTATGCCTTTATATTCGCTATCAGAATCATTCTCAAATTTAAGTTTTATAAGATTAATTAAAAGAGTAATTATTTATTCAAAACAATATCCAGATATACTCAATCAAAAACAACTTAACTTTTTATCTTTAGTTTCAAAAAGTGATTCTTTAATAAATATTCATTTACCTGTAAATCAGAATGCTTTGATAGAGTCAAAAAAACGATTAGTTTTCGATGAACTATTTCTATTGCAAATGAAGTTTTTATTAAGAAAAAGGAAGAATAATAAAAAATTAACTATTCAAAAATCTATTAAAAAGAATTTTTTACTTAAAGATTTTTTAAATAAAGTTCCTTTTCAATTAACAAAATCTCAGGAAAAAGTACTTGATGAAATTAAATCTGATTTATCAGATTTAACACCTATGTCGAGACTACTGCAAGGAGATGTTGGCAGTGGTAAAACTATTATTGCAATCGCAACTCTTTTAATTGAACTTGAAAAAGATCAACAAGGTGCATTAATGGTTCCGACTGAAGTACTTGCCACACAGCACTATAAAAATTTAATACAATTCTTGAACCCACTTTTAGTTTCTGTAGAACTTCTTACAGGTAATACCCCACAGAAAAAGAGAAAAGAAATACTTACAAACTTAAAAAATGGAATGGTAGATATTCTCGTAGGTACGCATGCATTATTTGAAGATAAAGTAGTTTTTAATTCATTAGGGATGGTAGTCATAGATGAACAGCATAGGTTTGGTGTTACACAAAGAAATCGATTACTTAACAAAGGAGATAATACTAATTTATTATCAATGACAGCTACTCCCATACCTAGGACTCTCGCGTTGTCACTATATGGTGATTTAGATATTAGTCAGATTACAGAACTCCCTCCAGGAAGAGTCCCAATAACAACAAAAATTATTTCAGAAGAAGAGTTAAATAAACTATTTAAACGTGTTGAGAATGAGATAGATAAAGGGAAGCAAGCTTATGTAATTTTGCCATTAATTGAAGATTCTGAAAAAATGAATTTAAGTTCTGCAAAAAAGATTTATCAATATTTATCAGAGGAAATTTTTTTAAAAAATAAGGTTGGACTATTACATGGAAAATTAAATTCTGAAGAGAAGAATAATGTCATTAATTCTTTTGTAAATAATGAAGTAAATATATTGGTCTCTACCACAGTTATTGAGGTAGGAATTGATGTGCCTAATGCTTCAATTATGATTATTTATAATTCAGAAAGATTTGGTTTGTCTCAATTACACCAGTTACGAGGGAGAGTTGGGAGAGGATCCCAAAAATCATTTTGTTACTTAGTGACTTCTGAAAATAATGGATTAGAAAATAAAAGGTTACGTGTATTAGAAAAATCTAATGATGGTTTTTATATCGCGGAAAAAGACTTGGAACTTAGAGGTCCTGGCCAACTCTTGGGATATAAGCAGTCGGGATTACCCGATTTTGTATTGGATAACTTACCAAATAATAAAGTTTTAATTGAAAAGGCTAGAGAAGAGGCTCAAAGGGTATTAAAGGAAGATCCTGACTTAAGAGAAAATATTTTATTAAAAGATTTGCTAATAGATAATTCTAACAATAAATTTATTCATGACTTCTTAAATTAAAACTTTTAATTGTTAATTTTTAAATTTATGCAAATATAAAATCAACAGACAAAGTTCATTGAAAATTTGGAATGAGATCCCAATTGAAGAGAATAAAGAGAAATTAATTGCAATACCAAGTTGTTTTAAATTTATTAATCCTCATCCTTACTATGATCTAGGTGCTCCTTATAATGAAAAAAAGTCCATTTGGAGATTAAGAGAAGAAGTTGTAAAGAGATTAATAAAAGTAAATGACTTTTTAAAATTAAAAAATAATAGTTTATCCCTTTTGATTTATGACAGTTGGCGTCCTATCGAAGTTCAAAAATTTATGTTTAATAGAGCTTTTATTTTGGAATGTGAAAGGCTAGATATTGATGCTTCTGAAAAAGATATGGAACGATATCCCATAGTTAAAAAAAATGTTGAGAAATTTTGGGCATATCCTTCGTTCGATGAAAGATGTCCACCACCACATTCAACTGGAGGTGCTTTAGATATCACTTTGGCCGATATGTATGGAAATATTATATATATGGGAAGTAATATTGATCAGATGGATGATAAATCAAAACCAGATTTTTATAATAACATTGACAATGAAGATGCAATTATCTGGAATGATAGAAGAAAGTTACTAAAAGAAATTATGATTAAATTTGAATTTGCGCAGCATCCAAATGAGTGGTGGCATTTTAGTTATGGAGATCAACTATGGGCTTGGAAGAATAGAAAGCCTAATGCTTTGTATGGGAAAATATGATATTTAATTTATCTCGCTTAGTAAATTTGTAATGAAAGATTCCGTTTGATTGTTAATAAAATCCCCAAAATCTTTTTCGGCGCTGCTTTTTTTCCATAATTCTAATAAAGGTTGAATGGTTCTTTCTAAATCATCAAGTTCCATTCTTTGCAAATATGGTTTAGCTAATCTTTGAAGGTTTTTACTTCCCCCCAACCATAGTTGATATTTATTCTGCCCACTCCCAACAAGAGCTAATTCTGCCATATAAGGTCTTGTACATCCATTAGGACATCCTGTCATTCTAAATAATATTGTCTTTTCTATATTCATATCAGTTAATAGGTTTTCTATTCTAGTTAGAACTTCAGGTAAAATTCTTTCAGCTTCGGTCATGGCTAGACCACAAAGAGGAAGTGCTGGACAAGCTAGAGCGTGTCTTTGAATTTCATTGATATCATTAAGATTGTCATATCCGATCTTTTTTAAGGCCTTTTTAATTTTGCTTTTGTTTTTATTGGGGATATTACAAAGCAAAATATCTTGATTAGGAGTAAGTCTTAAATAAAGGTCATTTTCTTTAACAAGATCTCTTATTAATGATTTCTTCTTTCCAGAAAGCCTTCCTGATAATAAAGGTAGTCCAACAAAAAAATAATCTTCATTTTGTTTATGCCAACCTAGATAATCAATTAATTTATTCTCTGGTTCTTTTCTTAAAGGCTTAATTTCTTTTCTAAAGTATTTATCTGAAAGTATTTTTTTAAACCATTTAATACCTTTTCTATGCAAAAGGTATTTCATTCTGGAATTTTTCCTTGATTTCCTATCTCCATAATCTCTTTGAATGGCAACGATACTTTGGATTAGTTCATATGTGTCTTTATTTTCAACATAACCAAGTGGATCTGCAATTCTTGCAAAGGTCTCTTCATTATTATGAGTTCGCCCCATACCTCCACCGATGTAAAAATTACATCCTTCGAATGATCCTTCTTTTGAGGTGAACGCAACTATTCCAATATCATTAGTGAGAAGGTCAACTGAATTATCACCTGGTACGGTAACAGCACATTTAAACTTTCTTGGTAAGTAGGTTGATCCATATAGAGGTTCTTTTTTAGTCCCGCTAAAAACATTCTCTTTGAACTGTAATTTCCTATTCTCTTCAATCTCTTTATCTGGTTTTATCGTGTATTCCAAATCCCCGTCAGCCCATAGCTCTAAAAAGGTTCCTTGCCCGGCCATAGGTGTTAAAAGATCAGCAACTTTTACTGCTAATGTTCTTGCGGTTATGTATTCTGCTGTTTCAAAAGGTGCGGCTGGAGCCATGACGTTTCTATTGATGTCCCCACAGGCAGCTAAAGTCGAGCCCATGGAATTTACAATAGATTTAATTACTTCCTTCAAATTATCTTTTCTGATCCCATGCATTTGGAAGGCTTGTCTAGTTGTCACCCTGAGTGTGCCATTTCCAAGCTTATCAGATAACTCATCTAGAGATAGAAATAAATTTCCTGGGATTTCCCCACCTGGACTTCTTAGTCTAAGCATCATCTGCCAATCTTTACTTTTACCAGGTTTTCTATTCTCTCTATTATCTTGTTGATAACTTCCATGGAATTTTAACAATTGAACGGCATCATTAGTAAAATGATCGCTTTCGTTTTTTAATTCGCTTGCAAGTGGCTCCTTGAGAAATTCGCTGCCTTTCTTGAAATTTTCAAATTTAGAAACCTCTAGACCATTTGCCAAACAAACTATCTCTTGTTTCGCGATCTCTTTTTTCTTTTTTACTTTTTCAACCTTGATCAAGGGACCAAAACATATCTCTTTTTATACATTAGCGAAAAGCTTATTTAACTGGTAGTAAATTATAGTTGTAATAGCCATAAATTATTCTTGTCTAAATATTTACTTGAGATAGGAACAGAAGAGTTACCATCAAAATTTTCTCATTCTGTAATAAACCAAATCAACTCTCTTATAGAATTTGAATTTGATAAGAAAATTATCAAATTTAATAATATTATTTGCACATCCACACCAAGAAGAATAGTTCTATTTCTAGAGGGATTAGTTGATCATGCGGATGATAAGACAGTAATAAGAAAAGGTCCAAAAGCTAATTCTGCATTTCTTAATGGCATACCAACTAATGCTGCTATAGGTTTTGCAAATAGTTTAGGAATTACTATAGATGACTTAGAAATAAGAGAAACAGAAAAGGGTGAGTTTGTATTTGGAACAAAAATTGAGAAAGGAGAATCTACAAGATCTTCTTTATCTTCAATAATCCCTAAAGTAATAAAAAATTTGCAAGGCCCTCGTTTTATGAAATGGGGAGGTGGAAGCTTTAAATTTTCAAGACCAATCAGATGGATAGTCTCACTCTACAACGATGAAATTCTTGATTTTGAATTTAATGAATGTGATCCTAAGATTTCCATAGGCAATACATCAAAAAGTCATAGATTAATTAATAAAGTTATTGAAATACATTCTCCAGATAATTATTTTGAATTAATGGCTAAGAATGGAGTTTTTGTTAAAAGAGAAGAAAGAAAAAAAGAAATTGTTAATCTCATAAATCAGGAATCTCAATTGGTGAATTTAGAGCCTGATCTTTCTGATAATTTACTTAACGAATTAACTGATTTAGTTGAGTCTGCTAATTTATTAACTAGTAACTTTGATAAGCAATTTCTTAATTTGCCTGTTGAGGTTCTCTCAACTGTAATGAAAAATCACCAAAGATATATTCCTCTTCTTAAAAAAAATAAAACATTTTCTAAATTAGATTTGAGTTCTGAAAAAGTTATAAGTACAAATTTCTTTGTGTTATCAAATGGTCTTAGAGAATCTAATAATATTATTTCTAAGGGAAATGAAAAAGTCTTAAGGGCTAGATTCTCTGATGCGAAGTTTTTTGTAGAGAGTGACAAAAAAGTTTCTTCTAAAGAAAGGAATGAAAAACTTAAAACTGTTTCTTATTTGAAAGGTATGGGTAATGTTTTTCAGAGAGTAAAACGAATTGAGGCTACCTCAGAAAAGATACTTAATTATTTGAATGATCAATCTTTAGATACTGAAAAAATTAAAGAAGCTGCAAAGTACTGTAAAAACGATTTGTGTAGTGAAATTGTTTATGAATTTCCTGAATTGCAAGGGATAATGGCGGGGAAATATTTACGTAATGAAGGTTTTAGCAAAGAAATTTGTATGGCTGTAGCAGAACATTATTTGCCTGGTTTTTATAAAGATGATTTACCCTCTACAAAATATGGAGCTATTATTTCTATCTCTGACAAAATAGAAACTTTGATAAGCATATTTATATCTGGGAAAAGACCAAGTGGTTCATCTGACCCATATGCACTAAGAAGAAATTTAAATGGGGTTATTCTAATTATTTGGCAATTTGAATTTGATTTGGATCTTGAAAATATTTTTGAGGAACTTCTTGAATATTGGAAAATTTCACTATCAAATTTGAAATTCGTGAAAGAAAAAGTTTTAAATGACTTAATTGAATTTACTAATCAAAGAATCGTAAGCCATCTTGATGAATTATCAATCAGTAAAGATCTAATTAAAGCCACTTGTTTTATTGATTTATCAGCTGAAAGAAAAATAATGAATATTTTGGATTTAAAAAATAGAATTAATACTATTAACAATCTTAAAGGGACACCAAATTTTTCTGAAATTCAAAAAGTTATCTCGAGAGTTAGTAAATTGGCTGAAAGTGGAAATCTTAAAACAACAATTTTTTCACACAAATATTATGTAAATCCAGATCTGTTCGAAAAACAATGTGAAAATAAAGTATTTGAATTCATCAAAGAATTAGAAGAAATTATTAAATTAAGTAATTGGGATTATTTTCAACTATTTAAATTGTTCGAGGATAATTCTAATAATCTTAATGAACTTTTTGATAACGAAAAGGGTGTTCTAATAATGACAGAAAATCTTGAAATTAGAAATAATCGTCTCAATTTATTAGGTTTGGTAAGGAACTACTCTTTAAAAATTGCTGACTTTACCCTTTTTAATTCTTAACTTTAATTCCACCTTTAATTGAATAGTTCTTTAACATTTTTTCAACTTCTTTTTCTTCTCTTACAGCACTATTAACTGGTTTATACTTTAGTGGTGCTAGTGCTTTTCCTCTTAAAATTGATCCAAGAGTAAGCATGGTAAGTTTAATTTGCTGAAGGGGTTTCATCGCAACAACTCGTTTATACAGGTAACTATCAAAAGTGAGTCTTTGAACATCCATGTCATCACACATTTCTACAAAAGCTTCTCTAGCCGAATCATTTCTATAAAAAATATTTTGAAGAATTTCTAGTACCTTGTAAGTTGTTCCATATTTTTTGTCCCATTTTTTTAAATAATTTTTTAAATCTTTTTCTGATGGAATTTCTTGCCCATTTTTTGAAGCTTCAACTATTTCTTCAGCACACATTCTTCCACTTTTAGCAGCAAAATAAATACCTTCTCCAGAGCTTTTTGTTACATAACCTGCTGCATCTCCTACCAGAGCCATTCTACCTACAACTCTTCGAGGTCTTGGATGCTCAGGAATAGGATGTGCTTCAACTTTTATAACTTCACCATTCACAAGCCTTTTTTTTGCTCTATTCCTTACTCCTTCTTGAAGGCCTTTTATTAAGGATTGGTTTTTTTGCATTGTACCTGTCCCGACTGCGACATGATCATATTTAGGAAATACCCAACCATAAAAATCAGGAGAAACATCTGTTCCTACATACATCTCCGCGAGATCTTCGTAGTAACTCATTTCTTCTTTAGGCAATTTAATTCTTTCTTGGAATGCAATTGCTACTTTGTAATCGCCAGCATCCATAGCTTTAGCAACTCTGCTGTTGGCCCCGTCAGCTCCTATTAAGAGATCTACAGTTAACTCTTTAAGTTCTCCTTTCTTGTCTCCAGAAGAAAAATCTGAATATGAAAGTTTGTATGGACCTTGATTATCATTCCCAGTATCAATTGAAGTAACTAATCCATTAATTAATGTTGCCCCAAGTTCAGAAGCTCTGTTTCTCATAAATGCATCCATTACCTCTCTTCTGCACATTCCTATATATTCATTATCACTTTTGCCATAAACATTATCCAAGCTAATATCAACTTCTCTATTAGAGGGAGATATCATTTTCATATGTCTTACTTTTCTATCTATAATAGTTTCTGGCAAGTCAAATTCCTCAACCATACAAAGAGGAATGGCTCCTCCACAAGGTTTTGCATTATCTAATTTTCTTTCAAAAAGCCAAGTTTTTATACCAGATTTAGCAAGTATTTCAGCAGCACATGAACCACTTGGTCCTCCACCGATAACAGCAACTCTCAACATATCAAAAAAAAATTGTATCCTATTAAAAAACTACATCAATTTTCTTATAAAAGTGCATTTCGTAAATTAATAGTTAATATCGAAATATCTTTTGAATTAATAATTTTATATTGAAAAAAAAGAATCCTATAAATGAAGATATTGAGATACAAGTTGCTGAAAGAATAATCTTAAATGAAAATAATTTTAAATTCAAGAAATATAATTTATTCATAGCTTTTTTTCTAATATTTTTATTACCTTTTATTGGCTTGGAAATTATTAGTAATTTTAAATTAAATCTGAATGGAGTTAATAAAGCCAAAAAATTTTTAAATAATGATCTTAGTATTTTGGGCCATTTACCCTACAAGGAAATTTCAAAAGAAAAATTGGTTTCTATTGAACCTAATATTCAAGTTCATATCGACATGAGTGAAGCTCTTCTTAAAATGAGGGAGGATGCTATAAAAGATGGAATATATTTGGTATTCCTAAGTGGTTATAGATCAATAAATTTGCAAAAAGAAATTTTTTATTCATTAAAATCTATGAGAAATCAGATTGCTGCTGAGAGGGCTAAGGTCTCAGCACCTCCTGGATATTCTGAGCACAGTACTGGCTTTGCTATTGATATTGGAGATGCTGATAAAAGAGAAACAGACTTTGAAGTTCAATTTGAGAACACGGATGCTTTTAGATGGCTTAAAAAAAATGCAGCTAAGTACCACTTCAAATTATCTTTTACACAAAATAATAAAAATGTTGATTATGAGCCTTGGCACTGGAGATATGAGGGGTCAATTGAAGCACTTAAAGTTTTTGAAGCATCAAATAGGAATTTGAAAAAGCTACAAAATTGAAATACTAATAACAATTTTTTATATGATTTTCAAAGTCTTATGGGCAAATCTTTCAGAATAAGCATTCTTTGAGTTAGCCTTAATATATTAATTATTGGTTTGCAATTTTTAGATGTCAGTTTCAATTAAAGAAATAAGAAATGTAGCAATTATAGCCCATGTAGATCATGGAAAAACAACCCTAGTCGATGCATTATTATCTCAATCTGGAATATTTAGAGATAACGAAGTAGTTCCAACTTGTGTAATGGATTCAAATGATCTCGAGAGAGAAAGAGGTATAACAATACTTTCAAAAAATACGGCTGTTAATTATAAAAACACGAGAATCAATATTATCGATACACCTGGACATGCTGACTTTGGAGGAGAGGTTGAGAGGGTTTTGGGCATGGTTGATGGTTGTTTATTAATCGTTGATGCTAATGAGGGTCCAATGCCACAAACAAGGTTTGTATTAAAAAAAGCTTTAGAAAAAGGTCTTAGACCTATAGTTTTTGTAAATAAAATTGATAGGCCTAGAGTAGTCCCAGAAATTGCTGTGGATAAAGTTCTTGATTTGTTCCTTGAATTAGGTGCAGATGATGATCAATGTGATTTTCCTTATTTATTCGGTAGTGGATTATCTGGTTTCGCAAAAGAAGAAATGGAATCTAATAATGATAATATGATGCCCCTTTTTGAAGCTATTCTTAGGCATGTTCCACCACCTGTAGGGGATCTAAACAAGCCTCTGCAGCTTCAAATTACAACTTTGGATTATTCTGATTTCTTAGGAAGAATTGTGATTGGAAAGATTCATAATGGAACTATAAAAAATGGCCAACAAGCAAGCCTAATAAAAGAAAGTGGGAAAACTATCAAGGGTAAAGTAAGTAAACTTTTAGGATTCGAAGGATTACAAAGAATTGATATTAATGAGGCCTTTGCAGGAGATATTGTTGCAGTTTCAGGTTTTGATGATGTAAATATTGGAGAAACGATTGCTTGTCCTGATTCTCCTCATCCACTTCCTTTAATTAAAGTTGACGAACCTACACTAAACATGACCTTTGTTGTGAATGATTCTCCATTTGCGGGTAAAGAAGGGAAATTCGTTACGAGTAGACAATTAAAAAATAGATTAGAGAGGGAATTATTAACTAACGTAGCCCTAAGAGTTGAAGAAACCGATTCTCCAGATAGATTTTCTGTCTCTGGGAGAGGTGAGCTTCATTTAGGGATTTTAATTGAAACAATGAGAAGAGAAGGTTTTGAATTCCAAATCTCGCAACCGCAAGTTATTTTTAGAGAAATTGATGATGTTCAATGCGAACCCATAGAAACATTAGTCTTAGATGTTCCAGAAGTAGCGGTTGGCTCTTGTATTGAAAAACTGGGATCAAGAAAAGCTGAGATGAAAAACATGCAGACAAGTTCAGATGGAAGAACCCAGTTAGAATTTCTTGTACCATCAAGAGGACTTATAGGATTTCGTGGTGAATTTGTTCGAATAACTAGAGGTGAAGGAATTATGAGTCACTCTTTTTATGAATATAAACCTAAAGCTGGAGATTTTGAAACGAGAAGAAATGGTGTTCTTATTTCTTTTGAAGAGGGTGTCGCTACTTTCTATGCTTTAAAAAATGCTGAAGATAGAGGTGTTTATTTTATCAAACCAGGAGTGAAAGTTTATAAAGGTATGATTATTGGCGAGAATAATAGGTCACAAGATTTAGAGTTAAATATCTGTAAAACAAAGCAATTGACTAATATGAGATCTGCTGGAGCAGAAGAGTTAGATACTTTACAATCTCCAGTTGATATTACACTTGAGAGAGCTCTTGAATATATAGGTCCTGATGAAATGTTAGAGGTGACGCCGGATTCAATAAGAATGAGGAAATTAAATAAAAAGAAGACAATGAAAAAATAAAATATTATGAGAGAAGAAGATATTAAAAGTTTTGAGGATGCTTTTTTTGATGCTTTAAATCTCTTTAATAATCAAAAATGGTATGAAGCTCATGATGCCTTTGAGGACATATGGAATACTCTTGAAGGAGATGAGAGACAAATAATACAAGGAATAATCCAAGTATCTGTCTCTCAATTTCATTTAAGTAAAGGGAATTTAAATGGTGCGACTATCTTAATGGGTGAAGGCTTAGGTAGGATAAAAAACAGAACTAATATTGATTTAGGAGTAGATCTCGTATCTTTTTGCAAATGTCTTGATGAATTATTAAGAAAACTTCAATATAAAGAGGAATTAACTAAAAATGATAAACCTTATCTACTGATAAAAGAGCAAAATGAATTTTGAAATAAAAAACGTCTTTCTTACTATTGAAGGAAAATCCATAGTTAATGATGTTTCAATAAAGGTTTGCCCAGGCGAAATTGTAGGTTTAATGGGACCAAATGGTGCAGGTAAAACATCTACTTTTAATCTTGCGGTGGGCAATTTAAGACCTGATAAGGGAGATATATTAATAAATAGCAAATCTATAAAAAATTTACCTTTGCCTATTAGAGCAAAACTTGGTTTAGGATATTTAACTCAAGAAGCAAGTATCTTTAGAGATTTAACAGTTAAAGAAAATATTGACTTAGCATTAGAAAATTCATTTTCTAGTAGAGCAATAGTAAGAAATAAGAGAGAAAAAATAATTAATGAATTTAATCTGAATAAAGTTGTTGATAATTATGGTTATCAATTATCAGGAGGGGAGAGAAGACGGTGTGAAATAGCAAGAGCTCTATCAGTAGGTAGACAAGGACCTAAATATTTACTTTTGGATGAACCTTTTGCAGGGATCGACCCCTTAGCTGTAAATGATTTAAAAAAACTTATTATTAAACTTAGGGATAATGGAATGGGAATTCTTATAACAGATCATAATGTAAGAGAGACTTTGTTAATTACAAGTAAATCATATGTTTTAAGTGAAGGAAAGATTCTTGCTCATGGATCATCTGATGAACTTGCAAATAATCAAATAGTGAAAAAGTTTTATTTGGGGGTTGATTTTCAGCTTTAAGTACTTAATTAAGAAATAAATTTAAATTAAAATAATTGATAAAATCATGAATTTTTTATTTTTTTTTATTATTTTATAATTAAGTAAACTTATACAGTTTTATATTTTACTAATGATATTTGATGGTTTTATCAAAAATTTTATTTACGATCCAGTATCTTTTATAGGCATTTTAATTTTTTATTTTTTATTAATTAATTTGCCTATTTCTCTAATATCGTTATTTAATAAAAAATCCTCTTCTTATGTGAGACTAATTACAATCTTAATTAATCTCTTTATAGCTTTACAGCTTATCTCAAGATGGATAATCTCTGGACATTTTCCAATAAGTAATTTATATGAATCTCTTTATTTCTTAGTTTGGGGCATAACTTTAGGTCAATTATTAATTGAGAAAGAATACTCGACTCCGATAATCCCGGCAATAGCAATACCTATTGAACTTTTAACTATAGCTTTTGCTTGCTTTGTTTTGCCTGAAGATTTAAAGCTATCATCTAATCTTGTCCCAGCATTAAGATCAAGTTGGTTAGTTATGCATGTAAGCGTAGTCATGCTAAGTTATGCCGCCCTTATCATGGGCTCTTTACTATCAGCTTCTGTACTCTTTATCAATAATAGTCAACCTCTTCAACTTAGAAGTAGTTCTATGGGTGTAGGCGGTTTCAAAATATCTAATTCATACTCGACCAACAATGTCATTGAGCCTATAAATTTTTCTCATTCTGAGGAATTAGATACTCTTAGTTATCGATCTATATTAGTAGGATTTGTTCTTCTCACTCTTGGCTTAATTACTGGAGCTATCTGGGCTAATGAAGCTTGGGGAACTTGGTGGAGTTGGGATCCTAAGGAGACTTGGGCTTTCATTTCTTGGTTATTTTATGCTGCCTATTTGCATATGAGAATAAGTAGGGGTTGGCAAGGTAGAAGACCAGCATTACTTGCTACTTCTGGCTTTTTTGTCGTATTAATATGTTACATAGGAGTAAATTTCTTAGGTGTGGGTTTGCACAGTTATGGTTGGATATTTGGAATATTTAATTTGTTTTAAATTCCAGTTATTAAGGCTCTGAAATTATCTTTCCATTTTGCGCATCTAAAGCAACTGACCTTAATTCATCACAACCCTCTTTTAATGTTGGATAAGCAAACATCCCACTTCCTGCAATAAAACAATTAGCACCAGCTTCTGCACATTGCGAAATGGTCCAATTTGCTTTTATTCCGCCATCAACTTCAATATCTACATTTAAATTCTTTTCAATTACGAAGTTTCTAATTTTTCTTATTTTATTTAACATTGTTGGGATGTAAGCTTGTCCACCAAATCCTGGATTAACGGTCATTACTAAGACATGATCAACCATATCCATAATGTTTTCGATCATTTCAAATGGCGTGTGAGGATTTAATGCAACCGATGGTGATCCTCCAAGGTCTCTTATCTTTCCAAGAACTCTATGAAGGTGAACATTAGCTTCAGCATGAGCTATGACAACTCCAGGCTCTCCATTAGGACCTTTGGTAGCTTTTACATATGCCTCAAGCATGGTCTCACAATTATATTGGCTTACCATTAATTGAGTCTCAAAAGGAACTTCGCAATATTTTCTACATGCAGCAATCATTTCAGGACCAAATGTAAGATTTGGTACAAAATTTCCATCCATGACATCAAATTGAATACGATCTACACCTGCTTCTTCAAGATCTTTAACGCATGCCCCCATATTTGCCCAGTCTGCTGGTAGTACGGAAGGAATTATTTGAATTGGTCGATTAACACCTACAGAATTTTTAGAGTTAGTTTCGGGCATTTTATTTTTAAAATATTTAATAAAGATACTATATTTGGTTGCTTATTCCTAATTTCAAGTCACGGCCTGATAAAGTAACACCTGCAAAGAGTTAAAAAAAACTAATAAGCAAATTAATTCTCATAAAAAAGGCATTTTTTATGAGAGTATGTTTTAAACCTCTTAGAAAATCTTTTAAAATTTAATTGTGAATCAAACTTTAATTCAAGAAATTCTCGAAGTAGTCGAGCAAGCCGCAATCGCATCAGCAAAACTTACAGGTTTAGGTCAGAAAGACGAAGCTGATGCAGCTGCTGTTGAAGCAATGAGGTTGCGTATGGGGAAAATTGAGATGAAAGGAAAAATTGTAATAGGTGAAGGTGAACGTGACGAAGCACCAATGTTATACATAGGGGAAGAGGTAGGTAGTGGAAACGGTCCAGGCGTTGACTTTGCTGTAGACCCTTGTGAAGGAACTAATCTATGTGCTAACAACCAACGAGGATCCATGGCAGTATTAGCTGCTTCCGACACTGGGGGGCTTTTCAATGCACCTGATTTTTATATGAATAAATTGGCAGCACCTCCAGCGGCAAAAGGAAAGGTAGATATAAGGAATTCAGCTACTGAGAATTTAAAAATTTTAAGTAATTGCTTAGATCTAGCGATTGATGAACTTACTGTAGTAGTTATGGATAGAGCAAGACATAAAGGTTTGATCAAGGAGATTCGAGAATGTGGAGCAAAAATTCAACCAATTTCTGATGGAGACGTTCAAGCTGCAATTGCTTGCGGATTTGCTGGTACAGGGACTCATTGCTTAATGGGTATTGGAGCAGCTCCAGAAGGTGTTATATCTGCCGCTGCAATGAGAGCTCTTGGGGGGCATTTTCAAGGACAGTTAGTTTATGACCCTGCAATTGCGCAAACTTCTGAATGGGCTGACTATACAAAAGAAGGAAATATAAAACGTTTAAATGAAATGGGAATTACTGATATTGACAAAATCTATGAGGCCAATGAACTTGCATCAGGAGAAAATGTGATCTTTGCGGGAAGTGGAATTACTGATGGATTATTATTTGATGGAGTCAAATTTGAAAAAGACTGTACTAGAACCAGTAGCCTTGTAATAAGTACATTGGATAGCACTTGTCGATTTACAAATACAATACACATGAAAGATGGTGCTAAAAGTATTAGCCTTTAATATTTCAATTTAATTTTATGCATATTGTTGTCGTCGGACTAAGTCATCGCACGGCACCTGTCGAAGTGCGTGAGAAGTTAAGTATTCCTGATCAATCGATTTCAGAATCATTAAAGACTCTGAGTATCAATTCTGATATTTTAGAAGTTTCTATTTTAAGTACTTGTAATAGGTTAGAAATATACGCTCTTGTTAAAGAGATAAATATTGGTATTTCATCTATTAAAGAATTTTTAACAGATTACTCGAGCGTAAATTTTGAAGACCTAAATCCTCATCTTTTTGATTTTAGACAAGAAGAAGCTGTTTTACATTTAATGAAAGTCTCAGCTGGATTAGATAGCCTCGTTTTGGGCGAAGGTCAAATACTCTCGCAAGTTAAAAAAATGATGAGATTAGGTCAGGAGAATCAATCTACCGGTCCAATTCTTAATAGGTTATTAAGTCAATCAGTTAGTGCCGGGAAGAAAGTTAGATCTGAAACTAATTTAGGAACTGGCGCTGTATCAATTAGCTCAGCCGCTGTTGAACTCGCTCAATTAAAAATTGGACAGGATCATGGTGTTGATGGGCTCGTTAGTTTGAAATCTGAAAAAGTTCTAGTCGTTGGTGCTGGAAGGATGAGTAGACTTTTAATAACTCATTTGAAATCCAAAGGATGTAATAGGCTCACTCTTTTAAATAGAAATATTGAAAGAGCCGTTAATCTTGCAGGAGATTTCCCAGATCTTGAAATAAATTGCAAGAGTTTAAATGAATTGGATAAAAATATATCTTTATCCTCTCTTGTCTTTACTAGTACTGCTTCTGAAAAACCTTTTATTGATTTAGCAAGAGTTGAAAAAATTAGTTTAAATAACAAACTTAAATTTATTGATATAGGTGTTCCAAGAAATATATCAAATGATGTTAAACATCATGCTTTTATAGAGTCTTTTGATGTAGATGACTTGGAAGAAGTTGTTTCTAGAAATCAAGAATTTAGACAAAAAATAGCAAAAGAGGCTGAATCTTTAGTTAAAGATGAAAGAATCATTTTTTTGGAGTGGTGGGCTAGTTTGGAAGCAGTTCCAGTAATAAATAAATTAAGATCTGATTTGGAGTTAATAAGAAAAGAAGAGTTACAAAAAGCACTAAGTAGAATGGGACCTGATTTTTCTGCTCGAGAAAGGAAAGTTGTAGAGGCTTTAACTAAAGGGATTATTAATAAGATTCTTCACACACCAGTCACTAAATTGAGAAGTCCTCAGTCAAGAGATGAAAGACAAGCATCATTAAAAATCGTTGAAAAATTGTTTTCTTTGGTAGATGATGAATAAAATTTTTAAAAATAACTGACTTTATATTAAGTTTTTCATTAGATTTTTCTTAATACCTTTGTAAAGTGGCCATTTCCATTTTTAAATTTGCACATAATCAGTTAATTTTAATAGTTGAGTATACCTCCATTAAATTGAATGAAGCGTGTGTTGGCAATCATCCTCGGAGGAGGAAAAGGTTCTAGGCTTTATCCCTTAACAAAAATGAGGGCTAAACCTGCAGTTCCTTTAGCAGGTAAATATCGTTTAATTGATATCCCAATTAGTAATTGTATTAATTCTGGGATTAATAAAATGTACGTTTTAACTCAGTTTAATAGTGCTTCTCTTAACAGACATATTGGGAGAACCTACAATTTAAGTGCTCCTTTTGGGCAAGGATTTGTGGAGGTACTAGCTGCTCAGCAAACTCCTGATAGTCCAAAGTGGTTTGAAGGTACTGCTGATGCAGTAAGAAAATATCAATGGTTGTTTCAAGAGTGGGATGTGGACGAATATTTAATATTGTCGGGTGATCAGCTCTATAGAATGGACTATAGTTTATTTGTTCAACACCATAGAGATAATAAAGCTGATTTAACAGTAGCTGCCTTACCTGTTGATGAATCTCAGGCTGAAGGTTTTGGGCTTATGAGAACAGATGATTTGGGTAATATTAAAGAATTTAGTGAAAAGCCAACTGGTGAGAAATTAAAATCAATGGCGGTTGATACCTCTAAGTTCGGTTTAACCAAGGAATCGGCATCAGAGAAACCGTATCTTGCCTCTATGGGCATTTATGTTTTCAGTAGAAAGACACTTTTTGATCTCTTAAATAAGTTCCCTAGTTATACAGATTTTGGTAAAGATATAATCCCTGAGGCATTAAGTAGAGGGGATACATTAAAGAGTTATGTTTTTGATGATTATTGGGAAGATATAGGAACTATAGGAGCATTTTTTGAATCAAACTTAGCATTAACACAACAACCAAAACCTCCGTTTAGTTTTTATGATGAAAAATTTCCTATATATACTAGGCCTAGATATCTTCCTCCATCAAAACTTGTAGATGCTCAAATTACTGATTCAATAGTTTGTGAAGGAACTATTTTGAAATCTTGTAGCATCTTGCATTGTGTCTTAGGGGTGAGAAGTAGAATTGAAAGTGATTCTGTTATTGAAGATACTCTTGTAATGGGATCTGATTTTTTTGAATCGCTAGAAGAGAGGATTGAATTAAGAAAAGGTGGTGGTACGCCTCTTGGAGTAGGAGAAGGTTCAACTATAAAAAGGGCAATTCTTGATAAGAATGCAAGAATTGGAGATAATGTGGTGATAGTAAATAAGGATAGAGTAGAAGAAGCAGATAAACCAGATGTAGGATTTTATATTAGAAATGGAATTGTTGTTGTAGTTAAAAATGCAACTATTGCTAACGGAACAATTATTTAATTTAGTTTTTCGATCATTTTTCGCTGACATAAGTAATGTTTTTTAAGCAATTTCTCTAAGTTGCATGCAATATATATTTATTGCGTTTTTTAATTTTTATGCCCAAGGCACATTTTGGTTTAATCGGTCTTGGAGTTATGGGGGAGAATTTAGTTCTTAATGCAGAAAGGAACGGATTTTCTAGTGTAGTTTTTAATAGAACCTATTCAAAAACTCAAGAATTCTTAGAAGGTAGAGGTTTAGGAAAGAATGTAGAAGGAGCTAAAACACTTCAAGAATTTGTGAATAAGCTTGAAAGACCAAGAAGAATTTTAATGATGGTTAAAGCCGGGGCAGCTACAGATGCTGTTATTGATAATATTTCTGAATATCTTGAAGAAGGCGATTTATTAATTGATGGAGGTAATTCTCAGTTTAAAGATACTGAAAGACGAGTTGCGACTCTTGAAAGTAAAAGCTTTGGATATATAGGAATGGGTGTCTCTGGAGGGGCTAAAGGAGCCTTGGAGGGGCCAAGCATGATGCCTGGCGGAACTAAAGCCTCTTATGACGCTATAGAAAGTTTATTGACTAAAATGGCTGCGAAAGTAGAAGACGGTCCTTGTGTAGCTTATGTTGGACCCGGTGGTTCAGGCCACTTCGTTAAAACTGTTCATAATGGTATTGAATATGGCATTGAGCAAATTCTTGCAGAAGCTTATGACCTTATGAAAAGAGTCAAAAATATGAATGGATCACAAATGGCTGAGGTTTTTGGTCTTTGGAATAATACTGATGAATTGGCATCTTATCTTGTAGAAATAACGCAAATATGTTTAAACACCAAAGATGAACTAACAGGCGAAGATGTTGTGGAAAAAATATTGGATAAAGCTGGCCAAAAAGGTACTGGATTGTGGACTGTTGTTAGTGCCTTAGAACTTGGTATATCAGTTCCCACTATTTATGCTTCATTAAATGCAAGGGTTATGAGTTCCCTTAAGGTTCAACGTAGTGAAATCGAGAAAACAATTCCGATGGAAGCTATTGAAGATTTTGATTTAGGAGAAATTTCTAATGGTATGAAACCTTTGTTTGATGCAGTCGTTCTTGCTACTATTGCTAGTTACGCTCAAGGGATGGATATATTAAGTGAAGCTTCATCAGTTTATAATTATGAGCTAAATATGCCATCTATTGCTCAAATATGGAAAGGTGGTTGCATTATTAGATCAAAATTATTAAAAAAGATTCAAGATGCATATCAAAAAGATCCAAATTTGAAGAATCTAATTTTTGATGATTGGTTCAACAACGAAATTTCTACAAGAATTGATAATTTAGCAAGTGTCGTTTCTTCTTCAACTAAGGCTGGTATTCCAGTGCCTTGTTTATCAAGTACTTTAGATTATTTAAATAGTTACAGAACAAACAGACTTCCTCAGAATTTAGTTCAAGCCATGAGAGATTGTTTTGGTTCACATACTTACGAAAGAGTTGACAAGGAAGGAAGTTTTCATACTGAATGGATGAAATGATTGAACAATCTTATGGTGGATACAAACTTTACATATATAAAGATAAACTTGAACTCTCATCTAATGTCTCTAATTTTATAGAAAATCAAATTGTTCAAACGTTAAAAATTAAAGATAGATTTCAATTTTGTGTAAGTGGTGGTTCAACCCCTAAATCTGTTTATCAATTACTATCAGAAAGAGATATTGAATGGGAGAAAGTTGATATTTTTTTAGGTGATGAGAGGTGTGTTGATCCAAAATCTGAATTAAGTAACTCTCTGATGTTAAAAAATTCCTTGCTAACTAAATATGGTTCTAAAGCCTTCTTTTATGAGATTTTTAGTGATAAAAAAGTTGACGATAATATCTCAAAAAATTTATTAATTTCTAAATTAAATGAAAAATGTAATGGTAAACCTCCATCTTTTGATTTAACTTTATTAGGCCTTGGTGATGATGGTCATACCGCTTCGCTATTTCCATATCAGAAAAATAATAATGCTGATGATTTTGTAATTTTTAATGAGGGAAAAGGTCTTAAAAGAATTTCTCTAACTCCTAAAGTACTATCTGCTTCTTCAAAGATTATATTTTTAGTTAGTGGGGCTTCTAAACAATTAGCACTTAAGAGACTATTGGATAAAAATGAGTCCCCAGAAAGGACTCCTTCTAAATTAATTAAATCAAGTGACCAGATATCAATATTTTGCGATGAAGAATCTTCAAAAGAATTATCAATTTAGGTAGAGTCTATACTAGTTCTAAACTAATTAATGAGTAATAAAAAAGTTTTATTCCAGAAAAAAGAGTTTGAAGGATGGAAAACCTTAAACGACACTGTTATGGGTGGTTCAAGTTCAGCTTATTGCGAAAATACAAATTCTGGGTTGCTATTAAAGGGAAATATCATAGAGAAAGCTGGAGGCTTTGTTAGTTGTAGATCATCGATATATAAACCTTCATTAGATATTAACGAGTATCAATCTTTTGAATTAAAAATAGATGGTCAAGGTAGAACCTTCAAATTTGCAGTCGCATGCGAAGATGACATCCTTGGCCTGACAGAATTTATTCCTGGTGGTCTGAGATGGATAAAATCATTTCCTACTAAAAAATTTGGAACAACTAAGATAGAAATTCCTTTTAATTCTCTTAATCCATCAGTAAGAGCTAATAAGGTCCGTTTCCCTTTCAAATTTAAACCATCAAAAATTAAGAGATTACAACTGCTGCATTCAAAATTTGGAGATAATGGTCTACTTAATGATGGATTCAAATCGGGTCCAATAAAAATTTTAATAAAATCAATCAGTGTTTTTTGAAGATTTTGCTGAAAAATTTAATACTTTAATTGCTAAGTCTGCAGATTTAACAAATAAACCTTTTCTGCACTCAGTCGTAAAGATTAATGGGGAATATGAAAGAGATAATGAGGATATTGATTTAACTTTAAATATTTTATGTAGAGATAATGAAGGGAAAAGATTGGATATTTATGATCTTGAGTTGGAACTTTTTAAATCAAATAGTGAATTAGTTTTAGTTATTTCGAAGCTGAACTTTCCTGATGAACCTATTTTATGGAGTGGTGTAAAAACAATATGGATGAATAGTAGAGATGGCAAAAAATGCTCTCCACCAAAATATAGTTCAAGATTGGAGAACCTTGCTACGAGGATAAAAAATTTTATTACTTAGAACAGTTTATTAGGAGATTATTCTTCCAAATCTGTAACGGCTCCTAGGCTTGAGGTGCTAACAATTCTTGAATATTTAGAAAGAACTCCTTTTTTATATTTTTTACTAGGCTTTTCCCAGTTAATTCTTCTCATTTCTAATTCCTCATCAGATAGTTCAACTTCGATTAATTGGTTTGTAGCATCAACAGTTATTAAATCGCCTTCTTTTATTAACGCTATATTTCCTCCAACTGCTGCCTCTGGTGCAATGTGGCCAACAACTAGGCCATAGGTGCCTCCACTAAATCTACCATCAGTTATTAGCGCTACTTTTTCTCCAAGTCCTTGCCCAACAATTGCGGATGTTGGTGCCAACATTTCTCTCATCCCTGGTCCGCCCACAGGACCTTCATTTCTTATAACAACAACATTACCAGCTTTAATATCATTATTCAAAATTGATTTGAGACAATCCTCCTCACTCTCAAAGATGCGAGCAGGTCCTTTTAATACAGGATTCTTTATTCCACTAATTTTGGCTACACAACCTTCCGAGGCTAAGTTCCCTTTTAGAATCGCTAAGTGACCTTTTTTATAAAGTGGATTATCAATATCTCGAATGACATCCTGATTCTCTGGAGGTTTAACTGGAATATCTTTTAAGGATTCAACTACTGTTTTACCCTCTATGTTTCTACAATTACCATGTATCAAACCTGTGTTTAGAAGTATTTTCATAACTTGTGGAATTCCACCTGCTTTATGAAGATCGACTGTTACGTATTTACCGCTGGGTTTTAAGTCGCAAATTACAGGTACTTTTTGTCTTATTCTTTCGAAATCATCAATATTGATATCTATACCTGCTGTATTTGCTATTGCTAATATATGGAGAACGGCATTAGTTGAACCTCCAATAGCCATAATGACAGTTATTGCATTCTCAAATGATTCTTTAGTCATGAGAGTTAAAGGTCTAATATCTTTTCTAATTGCATCAACTAATATTTCAGCACTTTTTTCAGCGCTAACTTCCTTTTCGTAATCTTCAGCTGCCATTGTTGAACTATATGGAAGACTTAAACCCAAGACTTCTATAACAGCAGACATAGTGTTAGCTGTAAACATTCCTCCACAACTTCCAGCTCCTGGGATACAATTTTTTTCAACTTCAATTAATCTCTTCTCATTTATTTTCCCAGAAGTTAATTGCCCAACAGCTTCAAATGCACTGACAACTGTAAGATCTTCACCATTTAATTTACCAGGTTTTATTGTTCCTCCATAAATAAATATGGATGGGATATTCATTCTTGCAATTGCAATCATTGCTCCTGGCATATTTTTATCACAACCTCCAATAGCTAAAACCCCATCCATACTTTGCGCATTGCATGCTGTTTCGATTGAATCAGCTATAACCTCTCTTGAAACTAGGGAATATTTCATTCCCTCTGTTCCCATAGAGATTCCATCACTTACGGTGATGGTTCCGAACATCTGAGGCATACCTCCTGCTTCTCTTATTGATTCTTCAGCTTTTAGAGCTAACTTGTTTAGACCCATATTGCATGGTGTGATAGTACTAAATCCGTTAGCAACTCCAATTATAGGTTTAGTAAAATCTTCATCACTAAAACCAACAGCTCTTAACATTGATCTGTTAGGAGATCTTTGGACACCTTGAGTTATTGCAGATGATCTTAATTTATTCATATGATTTGAGAACCTCTATTATTCTATTGTCCTAATTCCTCAAGTTGCCTCCTTACATCAGCAATTGCAGAATTAAGCTCTTCAACTTTTTGCTCTAATTTATCTCCTTCAACGTCTTTAATGTTTTCGTTAGTGTCAATAGCTTCTGAACCATCTTGAATTCTTGATGAATACATCATTGCTTTTTGTTTCTTTTCTTCTTTTCTTTTATCTGCTTCGGAGATTAACCACCATGCCAAACCTGCTGCTCCGATAAAAGCCCCACTTATTAAAGATAAAAAATTATTTGAAGACGAATCTCTATATTCAGACATTGGTAATTAATTTCTATTTATATTATATCTTAGTTCTTATCTGAAAATATAGTACTCAAACGCAATAAAGGGTTTCCAATTCCGGGCTTCAACAAATTTGAATTTTCGTCTTCTTCATCAATACAAGATGTATATATAACTTGTTGAGGAAATACCTTTGCAATTTCATTTAGACCTTTATTGCTGCAAATGGATGATATTAATAAAATCCTATTAGATTCAACCCCTAATCTTTTTAACTTAATAAGAGTTTCAATTGGATTTGATTTCATCTTTATTTGATCTGAATAAACCATAACACCAATATTATCTTCGATTTTTGTTGGTAATTCTCCTAACAAAAGAGTTGAATTTGGGATCACTTCTTTTGCTCCGTACCATAGGGATAATCCTTCAGGCATTATTGCTATTACTTTTATTGGATAATCATTATTTATAAAAACACCTTCTGCCTCTCCATGATCTGTTTTTATCGACTCTTTTTTATATGGAAGCCAATCTCTTAACGCTTCATAAGTTAGCCATTTTCCTAATTGTTCATAGCCAGTTGAATATAAAATATTAGGAGTATTTTTCTCTCTTAAAATTGAAAGCCAATGTTTTATTAATGGATGAGGAGGAACAATAACCTTTAGTGACATTGCCATATATTTTCCTTTAAGATGGTGATACAAACTTTAAAACCCTAGATCTAAAATACATTTTTATTATGATTAAATCAATTAATTTCCCTTCCCTCAAAAATGCTTTAATAACTATATTTTTTATTGGAATCCTATTTTTTAATTTTGTAAACTCTGCTTGGGCTAAACGACCTCCAGAAATAAGAAACCAGCAAGACCTTGATTTAGAGGAAGATATGCATGGTCAAGATCTTAGTGGTAATGAATTTGTAAAGTTCAATTTAAATGGATTTGATTTTAGTCAAAGTAACTTGGAGGGCGCAGTTTTTAATAATAGTAAATTGCAAAACGCAACTATGACTGGAGCTAACCTTAGTGACGCTTTAGCATATGCAACAGATTTTACAGACGCAGATCTTTCAGATGTGAATTTCACAAATGCTTTATTAATGGAAAGTAATTTTGAAGGGGCCAAGATTGATGGTGCAGATTTTACGAATGCAGTTCTTAGCCGTATACAACAAAAAGAATTATGTGAAATAGCAAATGGTACTAATAGTTCGACAGGAGAAAGTACAGAATATAGTCTTGGTTGTTAAAAAACAAATATGAATAAAAGAATACCTGTAATTGTAATTTCTGGATTTCTTGGGTCTGGTAAGACTACTTTTTTAAGATATTTACTTAGAGAGAGTAATAAAAAATTTGGGTTAATAATAAACGAATTTGGTGATGTTGGGATTGATGGAGACTTGGTTAAAAGCTGTAATGGTTGTGATGATTCAGATGAAGGCTGTATTATTGAATTAAATAATGGTTGTTTATGTTGCACCGTTCAAGATGATTTTATTCCCTCGATAAAATCACTTTTAAATTTTAATCCTGACATAGAAGCAATAATCATTGAGACGAGTGGACTTGCCTTACCCTTACCATTGATACAAGCACTCAATTGGCCTGAGATAAGGACATCAATATATCTTGATGTCGTGATTGGCATAGTCAATGGAGAGTCAATGCTTAAGGGCTCTCCAATAAATGATTTAAATGAAATAACTAATCAGTACGATGAGTTAAATAAGATTGACCATAATGCATCCATTGACGAACTCTTTGAAGAACAGTTAGAGGTTTCTGATATCGTTCTAATATCTAGAGCAGATGTTTTAAATGAAAAAGAATTTAAATCTATCAAAAATTTAATCAAAGAAAAGTTTAATTCAACTGTTCCCATTCTTAAGTCTCTTAATGGCAAAATTGATTTAAAGTATATATTTGATATTGATTTAAAAAAGAATAATTATAAAAAATTTATTTCTGAAGAACATGATCATAATCATGTTGAACTTGTCTCTGATTCAGTAAAGTTAAATTATTTTCTTGACAAAAAAGAATTTGAGAAAGAGATAGCAAACGTTTTAAGTGAAATTGATATTCTTCGAATAAAAGGACGTATATGGATTCCAAAAAAATCATTGCCTTTGCAAATACAAATAGTTGGAAAAAAAATAAATACTTGGTATGAAGAAGCACCTCTTAATTGTTGGAGGCCAATTGATAGTGGTGGACTTGAATTAGTCATAATTTCCTTTGATAGTGAATCGATTAATAAATTTATAAAAAAAATTAAAGAGAAATTTAAGGTTTTAAACGTCCTAAAATAGGCATTTAATTTTATAGTAGTTTCTGGAAAAATTTCCCTGATTTCTAAATTGAAAATGGAAGATTCAAAAATTGCTTTTAAACCTAGTATCCTTACTGAAGATTCAATTCCTTGTTTTAAAGTTATTTGTTCTAAATGTGCTGGGTCAGGTAATTTTAAAACTCCTGAAAACTCAAGAAGAACTTGTTTAGAATGTTTTGGTAAGGGTTATGTAAACGTTTAATTAAATTTTTTTGTTTTTAATGATAAAAATATTTGTTTATTAATTAAGAGTACTTTTTTATTAAATTTTAAACTATTCTTCTATTAGAAATAATTTTTTAATTGGATCAATTTGAAGTTAAAGTTTTTATAAGGTTAAGACCTTCCGTTCTTGATCCAGCAGGAGAGGCAATAAAGTCTGCTTCCAGCAAACTTGGAGTCGCAGGAATTAAATCTTTAAGAATAGGAAAATTGATTGAAGTTAAAATCGAAAGTAATGAAGAAGATATTAAAGAAAAAATTGAATTATTATGTGATCGATTATTTGCTAATACAGTCATTGAAGACTATGAGTATTCAATAAATAAATTATAAATGGCTAGTTTTACGGTTGGTATTGTCGTTTTCCCTGGTTCTAATTGTGATCGTGATGTTTCCTGGGCTTTAGAAGGTTGTTTAGACATTAAAACAAAATTCTTATGGCATGAATCATCTGATTTGAATGATGTTGATTCAATTGTTTTGCCAGGAGGATTTAGTTATGGTGATTATTTAAGATGTGGAGCAATAGCAAGATTCTCTCCATTAATAAATTCTTTACATGACTTTATTAAAAGCGGAAGACGTGTATTAGGCATATGCAATGGGTTTCAAATTTTAACTGAATCAGGTTTTCTTCCGGGAGCACTTGTTGCTAATAAAAATCTCAATTTCATATGTGATGATGTTGACTTGAATGTGATCACTTCGAAAGGAGGTTGGTTTCAAAAGTTAAACGAAAATCAAAATATAAAATTACCAATTGCGCATGGAGAAGGGTGTTATCATTGCGATCAAGACACTTTAAAAAGACTTGTTGATAATGATTTAATTGCACTGAAATACAAAACTAATCCTAATGGGTCAACTTCTGATATAGCTGGTATAACTAATGAGAAAGGAAATGTTTTAGGATTAATGCCTCATCCTGAGCGAGCTTGTGATGAATCTATTGGTGGAATAGATGGTCTCTATACTTTGAGGTCATTAATTACACAATAAAAAAAGACCTCAAATGTTGAGGTCTTTTTTATTTAGACTTTTCTTAAATATTAAACTGCTGCTTTTACTTTTGGATCTAAGTTTCCTTTCGCATAAAGATCAGCGTAATAATTTGTGCTGCTTTGTTTGATCTTACTTGCTTGACCTTCGCACCAGAATTGCTTATATCTATCAAGACAAACTTGCTTCATGTATTTTCTGGCAGGTTTATTGAAATGTCTTGGATCGAAGTTTGCTGTGTCTGCAAAAGCAGCTTCTCTAACTGCGGCTGTAAATGCAAGTCTATTATCAGTATCGATATTAACTTTCCTTACCCCGTTTCTGATGCCCTCTTGAATTTCTTCTACAGGTACACCGTATGTCTGTGGAATTTCCCCACCATATTTGTTAATTATATCTAACCATTCTTGAGGAACCGAACTAGATCCATGCATTACAAGGTGAGTATTTGGTAGAGCTTTATGGATCTCAGCAATTCTGCTTATCGCAAGAACCTCTCCTGTTGGCTTTCTTGTGAATTTATATGCACCATGACTTGTTCCTATTGCTATGGCTAAAGCATCAACTTTTGTTTTCGCTACAAAGTCTGCAGCTTCTTCAGGATCAGTTAAAAGCATATCTGTTGAAAGTTCACCTTCGAATCCATGACCATCTTCAGCTTCACCTTTCCCTGTCTCTAAGGATCCTAAGCAACCTAATTCTCCCTCAACACTAACTCCCACTGAATGTGCGAAGTCTACTACTTTTTTTGTTACGGCAACATTATATTCATAACTTGCGGGTGTTTTTGCATCTGCCTCTAAAGATCCGTCCATCATTACTGAGGTAAAACCATTAATAGCTGCTGAATAACAAGTTGATGGCTCATTACCATGATCTTGATGCATTACAACTGGAATATTTGGATAAGTTTCTGTTGCAGCAAGGATCAGGTGACGAAGGAAAATTTCTCCAGCATAATTTCTTGCTCCTCTTGAAGCTTGAAGAATTACAGGGCTATCAGTTTCGTAAGCAGCCTCCATGATCGCTTGAACCTGTTCAAGATTATTGACATTAAAAGCTGGTATACCGTAACGATTCTCGGCTGCGTGATCTAAAAGTAGTCTCAGTGGAACGAGGGCCATAATTAAAAATTAATTAGATGCTTAAGAAAAAATAAGCAATATGTTCCGAGATTTTAATATATAGAGGGATCAAATGTCACGTCATTAGATATACAAATCACTAAAAAATCGAGTAATAATTGTTACTCAGCAATTTATTTAGCTAAATTTTTATAGAAATACCACTCTCAGAGGATCTTCTTATTGCTTCACAAACTCTTTGACTAGTAAGTCCCTCAGACAATCCAGGGATTACAGGTGTTTGATTATTGATACTCTCAGCCCATAAATTGTGAATTCTCTTAACAGGTGCAATTCTTCCATCAGACCAGGTTTTTTCAAAATTGTAGAGAGGATCCGCAGGCAAATTATATGTTTTATCCTCTTTGTTTGAAAATTTTAAATTAAAACCATGTACGTAATCTTTTTGATTCTCACTGCTTAGGAAAAGTGAACCTTCACTTCCGTACACTTCCAAACTAAATCCTCTTCCATTTTTTGAAATCGAGGATAATGAAACCTGACATGGTATGAGAGCGCTATCGTAATTAGTTATTTCAAGGTTAGCTATACAAATATCTTCACTTGTTACTTCCAATATCTTGGAGGAATTAGACAATGATCTTTCATTAATTGATGTTGATATTTTTCCAGATACTTTTATCGATTCTCCAAAAAACCAGTTCAACATATCGAATGCATGAGTTCCCAAAGCTCCAATTACTCCTCCCCCTTTTTCTCTTAATGAATACCAGTTCCATGCTCTCTTGGGATCAGATCTGCTGCCCATTAACCAATCAAGTTTAATTAAATAAATTTTACCTAAAATATTCTCATCAATTATTTTCTTGGTTTGTAGAAAAAGAGGTACTGCTCTATATTCAAAATCTACGCAAACACTCAAATTATTAATTAAGGATATTCTTTGGAGTTCTTCAATTTCTTCGGAAGTTAAGGCAACAGGTTTTTCTAATAAGAGATGTTTATTATTCTCTAGTGCTTCCTTTGCTAATTTAAATCTTGATTCAGGAGATGTAGCAATTATTATACCGTCGATATCTTTAGATTTAACTAATTTTCCCCAATCATGATAAAAATTTAAACCGGTTTCTTTCTCTAATGATGGTCCTTTTTCTTTTTTATAGTGATAAATTGTAGTTGGAATTAAGTAATCTGATTCTTTTAAAGCTTCTAAATGAATTTTTTTTCCAAATCCTAAGCCAGCAATTGCGATTCTTAATTTTCGTGAAATATTAATGTTAGTCATTAATCTATTTTTTCAGAACAACCTTTTTCAATAACAACATCAATAAGCTCATCATTATTTGAAGTTTGCCACTTTGAACCGAACTGTGGGATGCCATTAATTGAAGTATCTTTATATGTTTTATCATTACAATTAATTCTCATAACATAAAGAGATAATTCTTCTTTATCGCTTGGTTCTTTAGGATTTTTAAGGAACTTTGTTAAAACTGTTATTTCTCCAGCATTTATTTCCTTAATACTTCCCATATCAATCCATTCCTTACCATCATTATTTTCTTTTAAAAGTACCCAATCTACATTACCGATACCATATGCAAATTCAGAGTTATTTAAAATTAGAATTAAAAAGGTAAAACATAAAGAAAAAAATTTAAAAATAATATTCATTTTTTTAATTTGTCTGAACCAGTTCTTTTACACCATGGATTTTTAAAAGTTTTGTCAAAGTGCTTTTAAGTTCCTTCCTATTTACGATTACATCAACGAATCCATGTTCTAAAAGATATTCTGCTGTTTGAAAATTATCAGGTAATTTTTCTCTTAAAGTTTGTTCTATTACTCTTCTCCCCGCAAATCCAATAAGAGCTTTTGGCTCCGCCAATATTAGATCTCCTAACATCGCAAAACTAGCAGTAACTCCACCTGTAGTTGGATGAGTTAATAAAGGCATGTAAAGAAGATTTTTAGCTCTATGTTTTTTTAGTGCGCCTGATATTTTTGCCATTTGCATAAGGCTTAACATTCCTTCTTGCATTCTTGCTCCACCAGAGGCACAAACAATTAAAATTGGATAGTTTTTAATTGTTGCTGTTTCAACAATTCTCGTAATCTTTTCTCCTACTACGGATCCCATTGATCCCCCCATAAATCTAAAATCCATTACTGCTAAGGCCAAAGGCATTGAATTAACGGAGCATAAACCAGTTATTACTCCATCTTTGAGACCAGTACCCTGTTGACTCTCCTTTATTCGTTCTGAATAAGATCTCCTATCCTTAAATTTTAATGGGTCAGTGGGACTTAATGATTCATCAAACTCTTTAAATGAATCTTTGTCAGCAATTATATTTATTCTTTCATCGCTATTAATCCTATTATGATGGCCACAATTACTGCACACATTAAAATTTGAAATTAAATCTTTTCTATAAGCAACTTGCCCACATTCTGAACATTTAACCCAAAGACCATCACTTTCCTCAGGATCTTGAGATACCTTCCCAACAAATTGATCTTTTCTCCTTGCGGCAAACCAGTCGATTAAAGACACAATATCCTCTGTTTTTTTCTATTTAAGTCTAAATAAGGCCCTTTTATCAAGGAAGATATATAAATATTTGAAATTCCTAATTAGTTAAATTTTACAAATACCATAATAAGTTTATTTTCATGAATTTATGCCTTCAAAAATTAAGATTATTTTGAAGGCTTAAGTAAAAGGAACTAAAACTATCTACGAATGTTTTTTTTCTTCAATCATTTTATGGATTATTGGAGTGAGGATCAATTCCATGGCAAAACCCATTTTCCCTCCATTAACAACTATGCTCGTTGGGCTTGACATGAATGAATCATGAATCATTCCCAAAAGATATTGAAAGTCAATCCCCCATTTTTCTCTTGCCCCTTTTCTGAAATGTATTATTACAAAACTTTCATCTGGTGTAGGAATGTTTCTACATATAAAGGGATTCGATGTATCAATAGTAGGTATTCTCTGGAAATTGATATCCGTTTTACTAAATTGTGGACAAATATGATTTATGTAGTCTGGCATTCTTCTCAAAATAGTATCAACTATGGTTTCTGCTGAATAACCTCTTTCAGCATTATCCCGATGTATTTTTTGTATCCACTCTAAGTTTGTAATAGGTACAACACCAACAAGTAAGTCTGCATAGGAGGAAACATTGTATCCTTCTCCCTCAACACCACCATGTAAACCTTCGTAGAAAAGAACATCTGTTCCATTTGGAATATCTTCCCAGGGGGTGAATTGACCTGGTTCTAATGATGTTCCAAGTCTTGCATTATGTTCCTGTGCTTCTTCAGTGCTGTGAAGATAATATCTTTTTTTACCTCCACCTGATTCACCATAAATTTTAAAAAGTTCTTCTAATTTGTCAAAAAGATTTGCTTCTGGCCCGAAGTGAGAAAAATTCTCCCCTTTTGAGAGTGCTTCTGCCATTGCTTTTTTCATAGGCATTCTTTCAAATCTGTGATAACTATCTCCTTCCACAACAGCTGGAACTATATCTTCTCTTGCAAAAATATGCTCAAATGCTCTTTTTACTGTACTTGTTCCTGCACCTGATGATCCTGTTACAGCAACTACTGGATGACGTTTAGACATTTAATTAAAACAATATCCATTGATTCTGACAGGTCATATGCCAACTTTTGTTCAAGTTAAAGATATTTTTTAATTTATTAATTTTTTATTCAAATTTCTTGGATTATTTTTTCTCCAATTTCACTACAAGAAAGAACTTGGCAATTACCATTATCTAGATCTGAAGTTCTATATCCTTTCGATAAAACATTATCAATTGCTATTTCTATATCATCAGCTGCTTCTATCTCATTTAGACCAATTTTAAGCATCATTGAAGTAGACAAAGCCATTGCTATAGGATTAGCTATATTTTTTCCAGCTATATCAGGAGCGGAACCATGAACAGGTTCAAAGACTCCAGGTCCTGAATTGCTTAATGATGCTGATGGAAGCATTCCAATCGAGCCAGTTATCATTGCGGCTAGGTCACTTAAAATATCTCCAAATAAATTACTAGTTAAAATTACATCAAATTGGCCCGGATCCTTAACGAGTTGCATGGCGGCATTATCAACATACATATTACTTAAAGCTAAATCGTTTTCTTTTGACGCGACTAGTGAAACTGTATCTCTCCATAATTGGCTTACTTCTAAAACGTTTGATTTATCTACCGAACATATTTTTTTACTTCTTTGATTTGCTATCTTGATTGCAACTTCTGTAATTCTTTCTATTTCGTTTGAATCATAAACCATTGTATTGAAAGCTTTTTTAATTTTAGTTTGCGTGATCTCTCCTCTAGGCTGTCCAAAATAGATTCCACCTATTAGCTCTCTTACTACAATTAAATCTACATTTTCAATAACTTCTTTTTTAAAAGAACTTGAATCCAGTAAGGATTTTCTTATCTTTACGGGTCTAATATTAGCGAATAAATTTAATGCTTCTCTTAATTTAAGTAAACCACTTTCTGGTCTTAATTCTCTTGGTAAAGTATCGTATTTCACATCACCTACACAAGCCAAAAGTACAGCATCACTAGCTTTACATTGATCTAATGTCTCTTTTGGCGCTGGATCATTATGTTTCTCATAAGCTATACCACCAAAATATTCTTCCTTAATATCAAGATTAAAACCATACTTCTTAGACAGTTTTTTTAATATGGTTATTGAAATTTCTGATATTTCTGGGCCTATACCATCTCCAGAAAGTAGAACAACTTTATATCTTTTCATTTAGTTTTTAATTTATTAAAAGAATAATTTATTTCTTGTCTAGTTGTCTAAGCTTTTTTGCTAATTCAGGTAGTTTTTTAAAAACACTTGAACTCCTTAACCAAGATTTATTTTTCATAGCTGGGAAGCCACTAACAACTTCTCCATCTTCAATATCACAATGGATCCCACATTTTGAACTAGCTATGACATTATTCCCAACTTTCACTCTGTTATTAACTCCTACTTGTCCAGCTAGGATTACGCTATTTCCAATCACAGCTCCTCCTGCTATTCCAACTTGAGCAGCAAATGCACAATTTTTTCCTATTTTAACTCCATGACCTATTTGAACTAAGTTATCCATCTTAGTTCCTTCATCTATAAATGTATTACCAACAGATGGCCTATCAATACAACAGTTTGTCCCAATTTCAACAAAGCTCTTTATTATTACACAACCTTTTTGAGGCATTTTAATCCACTTACCATCTTGGGGAATAAAACCAAACCCTTCAGAACCTATGACAGTATTTGAATTTATTACACAATTATTTTCAATGCTTGTGTTTTCATAAATTACACAATTCGGATGAATTACATTATTATTTCCTAATCTTACGTTTCCTAAAATAGTTGTACCAGGAAAAATTTTGTTATTGTCGCCAATAATTGAATTTTCGCCAATATAAACATTAGGTCCTACATAACAATTTTTCCCTACTTTTGCAGAACTTTTGATAACAGCTGAATCGTCAATACCTGGGTTGAAATTAATTTCTTCATATAGAAAATTTAATACTTCCGCAAATGCTATTCTTGGATTCTCTACAACTATATTTGAAATATTTAGTGATTCTAGTAAACCTAATATTTCATTATTATTAGATGTAATAATTGCTGAAGCAGATGTTTTTCCTAAATTATCTTTCAATATATTATTTTCTTCTAAAAAGGATATTTGATTTTTTAATGCAATATCTATAGAAGCAGCATTTTCTATATCTATATTTTCGAATATGTTTGCTTTGATAAATTTTGATTCTCCACTTTTTATGAGATCAACTAATTTACTTAATAACATTTTTTGATTTTATTTTAGGTAAGAGCAAGAACATCCCTATGAACAACGATCATTGATGAATTAATGTTTTCTTTTTTATTTAAGATTCTTTTTAGAGAATCACTACTCATTGATGTTATACCTTTTGCAACTTCTTTCTTATTAGTATTTACAATTCTAACAGCCTGATTAACAGTAAAATCTCCTTCTACCTCTTTAACTCCTACAACTAGAAGAGAGGCACCTTTTTGCTCAATTGCAAGACAAGCACCTTCATCTAATGTTATTTGTCCAACTGTTTTAATAGCATGAGATAACCAACTTTTTTTATTACCTACTGGTTTATCAACAGGATGAAATATTGTCCCTATTTTTTTTTCATTGAAAATATTTATTAAATTATTCTCATTTCTGCCATCGGCTAATTGAACTTCTACACCTCCTTTTGTTGCTATTTCAGCAGCAATTAATTTTGTTGTAATACCACCTGTCCCCCATTCGTTATTATAATTTTGGATGTTTTTATCTTTTATAATTTTCAATTGATTACTATTAACTTCTTTTATTGGATGAGCATCTTCATTATTTCTTGGGTCTTTTGAATATAAATTTTCTATATCAGTTAATAAAATCAGCTTATTGGCATTTATGGCTAAAGCAACTAAAGCAGAAAGAGTATCATTGTCTCCATATTTAAGCTCTTCATTGGCAATAGAATCATTCTCGTTGACTATAGGTATGACATTCAGATCAATTAACTTTTGAAATGTTTTTGAAGCATTATTGAAGGATTCTCGTGAATCAAAATCAGTTTTTGTTATTAGTATTTGAGCTATATTATGACCTAGCTTTTTCATTGTCTTTTCATATAAAGTCATTAAATTAACTTGTCCCACTGCAGCTACAGCTTGAAGTGCACTGAGTTCCTTTGGTCTTGTATTCAAATTTAATTTTTTACATCCTAATCCAACCGCACCACTTGTTACGAGAATGACTTTATTGCCTTTAAAAATAAAACTTGTTAGAGATTTACATAAACTTTCTATTACTTGTTCTGTAGATTGATCCTCATTTCCTCTGAGAATACTAGTACCAATTTTTACGACCCATTTTTTCATTTTAAGAAATTAGAAATCATTTTTTCTAGGATTAATGTTAAATTTATATTTATTGGTAATCCATTTTTGCTTAATCTTTTAACTAATATTGTTTGAATATTACATCTATTTCCCACGATAATATCTGTAAAAATTCTATCTCCTATTATTGCAATATTTTTTGAGTCTTCATTCATTTCTGAAATTACATCCAAAGTAATTTTTTTTCTTGGTTTCAGAGCGTTTGATTTATATCTGATATCTAATTCCTTAGCAATCTTTCTAATTCGTTCATTAGAGGGATTATTACTAATTAAGTACATAGAGAATAATTTTTTAGATTCTTTTATCCAATTTTTTACATTTATTGGAACTATATTTGATTGGCGACTTAATAATGTACCATCAACATCTATTAATAAGCTTTTAATTCCTTCTTTTTGTAGTTTTAAATGAGATATTTCATATATAGGTAATTTAGAGTCCCAATAGATATTTACAAGAGAACTCATTATTTTAAAAACTACTCTTTTCTAACTCAGATTCTATTAAGGGTTGAACTTTATCAAATTCATCATCCTCAATTAATAATGCCCCTTGATTGATAAGTTTTCCCACGATAAAAAAAGGATCTAGAGGAATATATAATCCATATTCTTGTTCCAATAAATTAAAACTCACAAGTAATTCATATGTTTCACTTTCCTCCTCTATACCATCTTCTTCTAACTCATCATAAATTGGCTCTTCGAGTTCACCAGATACAGTTAATGTAACTGCGGATCTTATAAGTTTTAGATCATGTTCTTGTAGAACTGCATCAGCATTCTTTAAGACTTGCTCGTTTTTCTCAATTTTTTCAATTAATTCTGGCTCATCATTTTCATTAATTTTGAATAAACTGACTGGTGTATCTACGGGTGTTAATAATGCATATTCTTTTTCTTCAACCTTTACTATTTGTTCAAGATAACAAAATAGTTCATTTCCATTTGAATCATTTAAAATAAGTGTCTGTGCCTCATAATTATCTTTGGAGTTATGATCGTTCATTTTTGATTTAACTTATATAGATTTATATTAATATTATATTTGTTTATTACCCACTAATTCTTTTAACTCAGGACCTTCCTGAATCCATTGCTCAAGAATTATTTTGGCAGATAAGCTATCAATAAGTCCAGATTTATCTTTCTTTACTCCAAATCTATTTGTTGATTCCCACGTTGAGCTATGTTCATTGACGAAGGAAAAAGGAAGTTTTAATTCATTAAAAAGAAATTCACCATAAGTTTTGCAATCAAGAGCTTGAGATGTCATCCCCCCCGCCTCATCAAGTGGTAAACCAACGATAAAACCAGTTAAATTGTGTTTTTTAATGTGTTCTTTAATAATAATTATTTCGTTATTATTTCTTTCTCTCTTTAATGCAGGAAGAATATTTACCGTAATAAAAAGTGAATCACAATATGCTAATCCTATTCTTTTTAGCCCAACATCTAAACTTAATATTGACTTAGATTTGGGCTTGCAATATTTCACTTAGACTTCAAAGGAAACGGGGACGGGTAAGCGTTACCTTGTGGATTTAATTTTTCAAAAATTGATTCTAATGATTGGTTTATTTTATTAGTCTGCTTAGATTCGTTCCTAACAATAGTATTTCTAACAAGGATAATTTCTTGGTAATTATCTCTAAAACCAGAATTCTCTAAATATGTATTTAATTCAGCACTTTCTTCATAAGTCTTAATTATAGAATAAGGAGATTTTTCAAAAAATTTATTCAGAATATTTTTTAAAATAGGACTTAATCTAGCATCCCAACTTTTACCAATCGTTAATGTATAAATTTTATTATCTTGAAAATTTATATCTTTTATAATTGTGCATAAAACAGTATTGTTGTGAATTACTGCCCCGCTATTTGAATCATTTCTATCGGAAATATCTTTTTGATCAAGATCCAATATCGTCCTTATTAATGGAGATTGATTTGAACGAATAAAATTAAGTACATTTACTAAATTTAATTTGGTTATTGCTTGAAATTCATCAATAAAATAATAATTTTCATTTTTATTTTTAATGGACTTATTAATATTATTTTTACTCCACAGTTTCACCTTTTGTAATGGTTGGAACCCTAATTCTCTTGCACTTGAAATAAGGTGATTATTGTCTATATCAGAATTAATTACCCAGCTTGCAGTTTTTATATCTGTAATAGAGATTGATTTCTTTATCAATCCTAGTATCAAATCTTTTTCGGTTATTGAAGACTTTATAGTTGTTAAATTAGGCTTCGATATTCTTAAACAAGAACCCTTGAAGTTTAAAGGAAATATATTCAAATAACCTACAATTTTTTTTTCCTCTATTGCAATAATACATTTATGCTTAGTTTTTTTTAAGTTATTTAAAAAAATTTTTAAGTCTTCAAAAGTGTTTATAATTGCCATTTTAAAAAACCAATTATTTAACTTCTCACTTCTAAAATTCATTAATAGATTTAAATGACGAATATGAAGCTCCTCAAAGGTAACTTTTCTATCTTTATTAGAATTCAAAATATGATTTGAATCTTGTTTCATTTATATATTATTCCTTATTAATACTATAGGTGTTTTTTCATCAGAATTGCCTGCGGGATTAACCTTTAAGATTTCTTTTAGTAAATTATTTACTGAATTATTTGAACTGGCTAATATTTTTACACCACCAAGATCATTTACATCAACTACGGCTACTTCTACTTTAAGCTGTTTTGATAACTTATCACAAAACAATTTCGTATTTATTGGACCCATAACTATGCTTTTATCATATGGAACAACTGTTCCACTTATGTCATCAATTAGTGAGGATTCAAAACCAGTTAATCTATAAAATATCCCTTTAATTCCAATACATTTAAATAAAAAACCTAAAATTAATGAAAAGGTTATCCTCATAACACCTATTTTATCGACAAGTAATTGCATACCACAAGCGGTGGCAAGGCTACTTGTGGGATGAAAAAAATAACATAATATTTTTGAAAAAATATTGTATTCTAAGTTTTGAGGTGCAACATATCTTCCTTGCATAATTGCAAGTGGTGTTTCACCTATAGTTAAAATATCTTTCTCTCTTGTGACATTTTTGCAGTAATCCATAACAGTTTCAATTGGATTATCAAATGAGCCAAGCAAATCAGTTTTAACAGCTATAGCTTTATAACCAAGTTTTAAAGGAATTTCAATTAATTCTTTTTTATTATGACGATTTAAATTCACTAATAAACCATCTTGTTTTTTAGTAATGCCAAAATGACCGTAATTTTCCCAAAAAATCTTTAACCATATATATTTGATTTTGTTTTTTAAATCACTATTTTTAAATTTTAAAATTACTTGTATTAATAGTTCTGAATTTGCTTTTATAATTGTTGTTGGCCAATAATTATATATATTTTTTTTTATAGATCCAGAATAAATATAAATACTTTCCTCATAATCTAAATCTTTAAGATATTGATTATTTTTAGATTGAAAAAAATCTAAATCTAGATTTAGATTAGAAACCATAGTTTCTTTATGTTTACTTTTATTGATTATTTTTAAATTAATAATTACTTCACTATTTTTATCTTTATTTCTATATTTATAATCTAGGGGTAATAAAACCAAATTTGATTTGAGGGATTTATTAAAATAAAAATCTAGAAATATTTTTAAAAATAAAAATAAGAAAATAATTTTTAGAATAATCATATGTTTGTTATTTTAAAAACTCATTAGAGATCATTTTTTTTTTCTGAGATAATACTGTTGTATTCGTTAAAGCTTTCAACTGAGAATGATGTCTCATTAATGTCTATCCCTTTTAATTCTCCAATAATCTTATTTAAATCATCAATATTAACCAATCCATTCTTATCATATTTAACTTCTCCAGTGCTATCCAAAATTATAGTCTGAGGAATTAAACCATTCCAATAATAACTAGGTAGATTCGAGTCTGTTTTAGAAGAGTTACTTTGTAATTCATCTGTAGTAAGAGCAATTAAGTCAATATTATTTCTCCAAATAAGATCTAATCCAGAGATTATTGGAGCCATAGCTTTACTGTCAGAGCTGTCGTCAAGATAAAAAAATAAAACAGAGATCCTTCCGTTTTTTAATGATTCTTCAAGAGTAGTTTGAGGAGGAACTATAGCTCCATTACCTGCATATATTGGAAAAATATTTCCGTCATAGCTATTTGTATCTCTACTTGCATTAGCGGGATAAGAAGTAATAAATATTAATAAGATAAGTATTGATTGAAATAACTTCATTAAAGGAAGGAAATTTATTTAGTGCTAGATCTACCTAAACCTTGTAGGATTCCTTTCCCAACTAAACCAATAGCTTTGCCTACTACTTTTGTTAAGAAATTCACGAAAAGGTTACCAATATATTTTACAGCAATTTCTAATTGAGGAGCTATTGCATCTCTAATTTCAACTAATAAAGTAACTTGTTTTTGAAACCACTCTAAATTTTCTAGTTCTTTTTCTCTATTCTCATTTTTATAGTATCTTGTAAATTTAGAATCAATGATATCGATATATTCGCGTTTACTTTCATATAAATAGATTGGCATATAAATATTTTCATGCCATCTATTATAGTTGTTGATATTATTTCTAAATCTCTCAAAAGATCTTGTAGATTGCAATTGTGGATTTATCAGTATTGTTCTTAATTCCGGCCAGCTTGAACAAATATTAAATACTTCAGAGGCTAATAAATTACAATTTCTTATTATCCAATTAGATATTATATTTTCTAGAACAATAAATGACTCTGTTTCGTATAGAGGTAATAGTTTGCCATCAAAATCTATGGGTTCATTTTTTATTATTGGATCTATAAACATTATTGATTCATGTGACTCTCTATCTTTTTCATTGCAAGTTACTTCTTTATAAATATATTCATTAATTGAGATGGACTCGCCATTTTTTTTAACTCTGAAATAGCTTTCAGTTATATTTGATATGGTATTAAGCTTAAGTTCTTCAATAAGAGAATTAAAGTCCTCTTTATAGTCTTTTTCTTTATAATTTTCTTTTATGTTTTTTATTAAATTATCAAGTTCATCAAGCATTGTACAAATTAGACGTGAAATAAACTCTTTTTTTATACCTGACAAAATGATAGATGAATTATTAAATTCAACATCAAAATTGGTTGAAGCATACCTCTTACTAAGACGATCAAGTATTAAATCCCAAATTTCTAATGTATTTTTATCTTTTATAAAAATAGTATTAGTATTTTTATTTTCTATATTGATTTTGTTTTCAGTGTAAATAGCTTCTGAATAAAGGTCTAAGGAATTGCCCCATAGGAATATTAGGAAGGATTTGGCAGTTATTAGTTCTCTTAATCTTCCCTTTAAAATGAATTTGTAAAATTCAGGTGTTGAGTCAGAATTCACATATTTGAAAATATAATTTATTTCATTATCAATTTGTTTGAGACCAGATGATAATAATTTCTGATTAAAAGTAAGTTCTTTTTCTTTTTTAACAACTACAGAAGGATTATTTTCCAAGTCGAATACTCTCCCTCCCTCTGAGATGATATTTATAGACTCTAAAACTTTATCAACACTTGGATTTAAAAGTAAACCTTCACTATTTAAAGAGGGAGTTACTTTTGTTTTATTTAAAAGTTCACCAGAAAAAATTACAAGAATATTTGATTCATCCCACCTCTCTTTTAATTTTAATAATTCCAATCTTATGAGATCTTCAGATTGGTAATTAAGAATATTCCATATTATTAAATCTGGATTTAAATTTTTACTACTGCTATCCAGTGTGATATTTAAATTATTGTCTAATGAAGTCAACTTTAATGATAAAGATTCTGCAATTAAGCTTGGAGCAATAATTAGGATTGATTTCTTCTTAATTAATTCCAATTTTAAAACTCTACCTCTAATACAAAATTAACTAACAAATTCGTTAAAAACCAGTGCTTTATAAATATTTACTGGGTTTTCAGGCGTAATAGTCTTTATTAATTGGAATATCATTTATTCTTTCTGTAGATAAAATATTACTTGCTTCACTTATTGTAAATTTATTTTCATAAAGAGCTTTTCCTACTATTACTCCATATAGTCCAGAATCTTCAAATTTAGTTAATGATAACAAGTCTGAAATTGAACCTACACCGCCTGATGCAATAACAGGAATATCAGTAATTTCAAGAATCTTTTTTATAAAAACTTCATTAGTCCCTTCTAGAGTTCCATCGGTATTAATATCTGTAACAATAAAACTGGCAATTTTAAAAGAGGAAAATTCTTGTACTAATTCTGTGGCTAATACATCTGATTGTTTTAGCCATCCCCTTGTGCTTACTTTTCCCTCCTTTGCATCTATTCCAATAATAATTCTGCTTGGGAATTTGGTTGATAAGCTTTTAACTAGTTCTTTATTTTCTATAGCGGAAGTTCCCATAATAACCTTATCCACGCCGTAAGAAAATAATTGTTTAATCCTTTCTAGCGATCTTATACCTCCTCCAATTTGAATAGGAATATTAACTGATTTGACAATCTTTTGAATTGATTGATCATTTGTTGGAATACCGGTCTTAGCAGCATCCAGATCAACAATATGAATACATTTTGCTCCCTCATTCTCCCAGTATTTTGCTTGCTCATAAGGTTCTCTGGAGAAGTCTTTTTTCTTGTTAAAGTCACCTTTAAAAAGTCTTACACATTTACCATTCATTAAATCTATGGCTGGAATTAGTTTCATGGATTTATCCTTTTCATTAATTACTTCTTAGTAGTACTATTCATTATGTAGTTCTAACTTAGGTTACTACTTTAGTTTAGTATTTTTTGAATATGAAAATTCTTGTAATGGGTGGAACAAGATTTGTTGGCAAGTCTTTGGTGAGTAAATTGCTAAATCAAAATCATGATATTGATATTTTTACAAGGGGTAATAAAACTAATCCTGACAATACAAATTTAATAAAAGGTGATAGAAATGATATCGAATGTATTCTTAAACTAAAAAACAAAAAATATGATGTAATTTTCGATATCTCTGGTCGTGAAGTAGAGCAAACTAAACTTCTTATCGAGAATTTAGACGATTCTTTCTTTAGATATATCTATGTAAGTTCAGCTGGAGTTTATAAAGATAACTATGAATTACCTTTATCCGAGGATTCTCCGCTTGATACTAATAGTAGACACAAAGGAAAATTTGAAACTGAAAATTGGTTAGTTGAGAAAAAAATACCTTTTACAAGTTTTAGACCTACTTATATTTATGGACCTGGAAATTATAATAAAATTGAAAATTGGTTTTTTGAAAGACTATTTCATCTTAAATCAATCCCAATTCCTGCTGATGGTTCCTTGATTACTCAGTTAGGGCATGTTTCTGATTTAAGTGATGTAATGATTAAGTGTTTGGATTTTGAAAAATCTAAAAATAGTATCTATAACTGTTCTGGAGAAAGAGGAGTAACTATAAAAGGTTTAATTTATTTGTGTGCAGAAGTTTGTGGTTTAAATAAAACCGATATTTATTTAAATAAATTTGATTTTGAAAAATTAGATCCTAAATCAAGAAAGGGATTCCCAATAAGATTAAATCATTATCAAACTGATATTTCAAAAATTAAAAACGATTTAAATTGGAAACCAAAATTTGATTTACTTAGTGGTTTGAAAGACAGCTTTATCAAAGATTACCAATTTAAAAAGGACAATAAATTTGATAGAACTTCAGATAGTGTTCTTTTTAACGCGTAAATAATCTATAAAAGTTATAAGTGTCAATATAAATCCCAACCAATAAAATGTTATTCCTAAAGTAGATAATAAATCTTTTGAAAATGGTTGAAAAAATATAATTAATGCAATAAAAAAGGAGAAGGTTTTATATTTCCCAAGTTGAGAGGCAGGTAATCCATCTTTCTTAGTAGTTCTTAATGCAGATATTATTAATTCTCTAAATAATATTATTGCTAATGACCAAAAAGGGATTATTTCCATTTTACTTAGCCACAATAAAGGTATTAACAAAAATATTTTGTCTGATAATGGGTCAATAATAGCTCCAAACTTCGTTGTAAGATAAAATTTTCTTGCAAAATATCCATCAAAATAATCAGTGATGCCTCCAAGAATAATTAAAGCAAAAACAAAATTAGGTCTGTTTATTTCTAGAAATATTATTAGTGGAAATGTAAGAAATAATCGAGATATTGTTAATATATTTGGAATATTTGCTATTAATTTTTTAATATTTTTTGTTTTGTTTAGCAAAATATTTTTTATAAATAAAGTACATTTTACACTTATATTGTGTTTTAAGTTTTAACAAAATTCTAAAGATTATAAACACTTCTTCTATCTAAGAATCATTTTATTTTATATTAATAAAATATTATTTATAACTAAATGCGACCTCATAGCTTAAAGCTATCTCCAGATTCTGATTTGATTATTTGTATTAAAGAATATTCTTTATCAAATAATCTATATGGTTATGTTTCAGGTGTAGTAGGTAATCTTAGTAAGGCTTGTATTCAGTGTCCTGGCAACCAAGAAATTAGTAAATTTGAAGGTAACTTAGAAATAGTATCCCTTAATGGAAATTTTAATAATGGCGATGTCCATATTCATCTAAGCTTCGCAGATGAGGGATGTAATGTTTTTGGAGGTCATTTAGAAGAAGGCTCGATTATTAAAAAAGGGACGGACATTTTATTAGTTTCTTTTGAAAATGAGACTATTGATATCTCTAATCAAAATTTAACTAACAATCAATCACGAGTTAAAGTATATATCCTTAAAAATTGTCCTTGGTCAAAGAGAAGTCTTAGGTTACTTGATTCGTTATCTATTCCGCATGAAGCGATTTTGATCGAGAGTGACAAAGAGTTTCAAAAGGTTAATTCTTTAAGTAATCACAATACTTTTCCTCAAATATTTTTAGATGATGTTTTTTTTGGAGGATATGATGAACTATCAAAACAAGCTAAACATGATTATTTAAATTCATTTAAATAATCATGTTTAAGCTATTTGTCTCGATTTATAAGTTTTTCAGAATTTAATTCATCCTCTAGCTGCTTTATTAATCTCGCAACTAGAGTTTGAAATTCCGGCTGACATCCTTTAAATGCTGCTTTATGCCTAATTGGCTCATTTCTTGTTCTTAAATCAGTAAGCATCAATTGTAATGCATCAATATTTGGGTTTATTTTCATTGTTTTTATTTATTTTTGCATCTTTTAAATATTTTGCATAGCCTTTTTAAAAGATACTTTTTTATTCTCACTGGAACTTGTTACTTCTATTGTTTTATTAAAAGATTGTTTGTTACTTAAGGAATCTATACAACATTTTGCTACTAGTCTTCTTGGTATAGAACCTTTAAATTGTGTATCTTCTTTTGAGTAATCTATGTTCTCATCTTTTATTTTTTCAATTTCTTTTAATCCTCCAGGCCTTATGATTGTCCAATCGAAATTTTGATTTTTTAGAAAGTTCTCACCAATTTTTTTCCATATAAGAATTAAACCAAATAAGTTTAATGGGTGAAAAAATTTACCAGTACACAAAGAGCTTACTAAAATAACTCTCTTTATTCCGACTCTTTTACAACTTTGTAATTGTCTATACACCCCTAGTGCATCTACTTTTGCAGGTCCAGTTAAATCTAATGAAGCTCTTGCCCCAGTAGCAATTATTAATGCATCCACATTTTCTAAAGCCTTATCTAATGCAACTTTATTATCTAATGAAATTCTAAAGGTTTCGGTATTTTTAAGATTCTTTGGAATCTTTGAATTTTTCCTAACTATCTGCTTTACTTTTATTCCTTTCTTCACTGCTTCTTCCGTTATTCTATATCCTGTTTTACCTGAAGCTCCAGTAATCGCAATTTTCATGATAATCTATTTAATTTTATAATTATATGAGGTTTTTAAGGCTTTTTACATATAAATTTTTTTTTCCTCTTGGGATATAAAGTTCTACACATTAAGCATTTTGTACCATCACAACCTCTTGCCGTACAATGTTCCCTTCCATAGAAAATTATTTGCAAATGTAAAGTGTTCCATTCTGAGATTGGAAAAATATTTTTAAGATCTTTTTCGGTCTGCCTTACATTATCTCCATTTGTAATCCCCCATCTTTGTGATAAACGATGTATGTGTGTATCAACAGGGAAGGATGGAATATTAAATACTTGTGACATTACAACTGAAGCTGTTTTATGACCAACTCCAGGTAGTGATTCAAGCTCTTCGAATGAATTGGGAACTTGACCATGAAATTCTTCGATTATTAATTTTGATAAGAGGTAAATATTTTTAGATTTTTGGTTAGAAAGACCTAATTGTTTTATGTATTCATAAATTCTGGAAACGCCGAGTTCTTTCATTTTTTCTGGAGTATCTGCGACTTTAAATAATTCCTTAGTTAGTTCATTAACTTTCTTATCTGTAGATTGAGCACTTAATACTACTGCCACAAGCAACGTGAAAGCATTTGTGTGATTAAGGGGGATTGGAGGAGATGGATATAACTCTTTAAGTTCTTTAAGTATAATTTCTGCTCTTTCACTCTTTTTCATTTATTTAATTTTTTAAGTGATGTATAAAATTATACAAGTGATATTTATGGTGAATATTTTCTGTTAGCTTTAGTATTCTAAAGACTTAAATGTTTTAGTGGAAAAAGAGGCGTTAATAATTGATGATTTACATCATAAATATGATAATCAAAAAATTTCCAATTGGATATTAAATGCAATTAACTTAAAAATAGAAAAGGGTCAATTATTAGGACTTCTTGGACCTTCTGGTTGCGGTAAAACTACTCTTTTAAGATTAATCGCCGGATTTGAATATCCTTTAAAAGGAAAAATTATTTTAAATGATCAGGAAATTTCAAATAAAAATAGAATACTAACTCCAGAAAAAAGAAAAATAGGAATGGTTTTCCAGGATTATGCTCTTTTCCCTCATCTAACTGTTTTAGAAAATGCAATGTTTGGTTTGAAAGATAAAAAGAATAAATCAAGAGTTAATTTTCTAATAAATATTGTAGGTCTCGATAAATTTATAAATAGGTATCCACATGAATTATCAGGAGGACAAAAACAGAGACTTGCTATTGCTAGAGCTTTAGCTCCGGGAACAAATTTTATATTATTAGATGAACCATTTTGTAGTTTGGATATACACGTAAAATTAAAATTAAGAAGTGAACTTCCAAATATCCTTAGAAGTTGCAATGCAAGTGGATTAATGGTTACTCATGATCCTGAAGAGGCCATGTCTATATGCGACAAGGTTGCTGTGATGAATGAAGGGAAAATACATCAAGTTGATTCACCTTTAAAACTTTTAGAAAACCCTAAAACAATTTTTGTAAGTAGTTTTATTCTGGGCAATAATATTCTTAATCTCAAAAAAAAAGAAAACTCTTTTTCATGTTGTATAGGTGAAATAAATACTTCTTCTTTGGAGGGTAAAAATAATATCAAATTTATTTCTATTCCCCAGAAATTTATTTCTATTAAAAGTTCTGTAGATGGCGATGCAAAAATAGTTTCAAAAGAATTTATGGGTGAATATTTTATGTATAAACTATCGCTTAAAGAAGAAACATTAAGGGTCAGAACTAACATTAATGATGACCTTAATGTTGGAGATAATTGTTTTTTAAGTATAGATAAAGATTGTTTCTGTTTTTTATATCCTGGAGCACATAAGATCTTTATTTAATTAAATTTTATAGGCAATTACACTTGCCTCCTTTCCAGTTTGAACATTTTTTCTTTTTACATTTCTTTTTTTTGTTTGCATATAATTTATTAATTAGTAGAAATTCAGAATAATCTTTTCCTAAATTCATTTTATTGATATTGCTATTGATATTCATTATCATATTCACTCATATATTTTTAATCTTTTTTAAGTTACCAATTTATACAAAATGTTGTATTATTTAAATATGAATTTTAATTGATAATGACTATGAATAATTTAAAAACAAAAAAATTAGTTAATTTAGGTCCTTCTGGTAGAGCTGTTGCTCAGCCAATGGATGTTAGCTTATTGGATAACTTTTATGAACATCTAACAATGGAAAGATATGCAAATGTTCAATATTTTTCTATTTATTTATGGTTTCAAGAAAGAGATTTAGATGGCTTTGCTTCACATTTTCTAAGTGAATCTCAAGGAGAAATGGAACATGCCTATAAATTTGCTAATTATTTTATTGCTCGTGGACAAACCGTAAAATTGAAGGAATTACCTGCTCCAATTCAGACATGGGATTCTATTGAGGATATAATTTCTTATTCATTCAATATGGAAGCTGATTTAACTTCTTCGTTACAACAGTTATATTCAATTTCAGAGAGAATTTCAGATACAAGAACTAGTGTTTTCTTAGATCCAATTGTGGATGCTCAAACAAAATCTGAGGATGAATTTGCTCATATATTAGGAAAAGTTAAATTTGCAGCGAATCAGCCTTCTGCAATACTTTTAATTGATAGTGATTTAAAGAAAAAATAAATTCTTTTCTATTCTTTTTTGATCAATAGTTCTTTTACATTTCTCAACTAATAAACTAGAAAAACTAATATTTTCATTATTTCTATTTTTTAATACTTTTGCTATTGAAAATATCTCATTTAATCTTTGCGAGATATTTTTATTTTCATAAAATAATCTATCTCGCAATCCTACGTGTGAAGTGTTGAAATAAGCTTGATGAATATTCGTTATCCTGTAACTTAATGAGTCAACTTCTATTAGCAAGTTATTGATTATGGATTCAGATTTATACATATTTCGTTTATAAAGGGGAGGCTTCAATAAATGATGGGGCCACACTTACTGTCTGTGTTCCAAGTGGAGCTATTAATAACTCAGATGAACGGAGTTTTGAGATTAATCTTGTAGATGTTACCCGTGTTGAACCTATTAATTCTCCTATCCTTTCATGAGTAAGCCTAAAAGGTAATACGCACCATTGACCGCATCTTCTTCCGAGACGGTTAACTAATATTGAAAATAGAGCTTGTAGTCTTTGCTCTGCATTTCCAAGATGTCTTATTCTCAAGAGTTGAAGAGTCCATTCATTAACAGCATCAAATCCAGCATTTTCAGAAATATTAACATTACTTTGGAAGGACAAATCAGTTAACCCTTCTACACAAACACCTTCACTGCATAATAAATCAGTTCTTAATTGATCTCCTGATTGCAAGAAAGCAAGAGTCATCCCTTCTGTTTCTTCACATGGGCAATATACTCTTGCAATGCCGCTCTCAACTTCAAGACAGGTCCCCATTGGCCTCGAGGAGGGATCGATAAGAACTGACTGTCCAGTTACCATAGTTACTTTACGAACAGTTTTTGATGAATATTCTCCATAATTATGGAAATTCATATTAATTAAACTTTGATAATGAGAATTATTATCAATTATGAATCAAATTATTCTTTATTGCAATAGATTCTCATTATCATGGTTTATTTTGAATTTTTTCTTTACATTATTAAATCGAATATAATTTAAATGGGTGGAATTAATTTTAGAATTAGATATGAGTTCTAATAAAATCTGTTTAAATTGTGGCAGTTCCGATCTTGTCTCTGACAGATCATTAGGAGGTAGGATGGTCTGCTTTAAATGTGGTTCCTCTTCATTTAAAAATAATTCTTTTTCGCGCATTCAAAACAAAAAGATTATTTATTTATTAATTGTCTTGGTTATTCTATTGATTGTAGTTCTTTAGCTTTTCTGTAAACATGCCAATAGCCTTTATATTTAGCAACCTCGATATTAATATCAAATAAAATACTTAAAATTTTGCCATTTATTGTTTCGCTTTGCGTTCCATCTGCAATTATTATTCTGTCTTTCATCATTATGACCCTGTTGTATATTTCTGTAATCATTGATATATCATGAGTTACGCAAATTATTTTAGTATTTAATCTTGTTAATTCATTAATTTGATCTATTACATAGAATTTTGATTTTAAATCTAAATTAGCAATTGGTTCATCTAGAATTAATATCTCTGGATTTTTAACTAAAGCTCTAGCAATTAGAACAATTTGTTTTTCACCTTCAGATAAATGTGAAAAATATCTTTGGGATAACTTTGTTATTAACATCTTGTTAATTAGATTTTCCGCTAATAAAACATCCTTTTCAGATTTATTTAAGATTTTGCAATACTTACCATATAAACCACTAATAATTAAATCAAATACCGTTATATTTGCATTTACTCTTGCCTTAACATCCTGATTTACTGTACTGATCTTTTTTCTAAGTTCCCAAATACTAATGTGTCCTTTATTAAATAGTTTAAAAACAGTATCTTTCTTTAAAACTGGATAAATATTTCTATTTATTAATTCTAATAAAGATGACTTTCCAGAGCCATTAGGTCCAATCATAATTACATTTTCACTATATTTTAGTTTTAAATTTAAATCCTTCACTACCTCGTATTCATTTTTAAAGCAACTAATATTTTTTGCTTCAAGCCATAAATCATTAGTCACTAAAATTTGTTACTCCAGAATATGAATAACTGTATTGAACTAAGAACGAATATTAAAAGATAAAGCCAATTAAGCCATGCTGGTCGATTAACTTTTTTCATTGAAGTTATATTATGAGCAACAAAAACACGAGTGGTGCTGCATATCTTATAAATGTTTTTCTTATTATATTTATATTATTAATTACTTCCAATTTCTTAATTTCTGGAGGATATTTCAGAATTATCTCATCATAAACATTTAGTTCCTTATTTTTATTTATGTGTTTCCAAGGATTATCCTTTTCTTCAGATTTTTTATACCAATTCCAGAAATAATTAATTATTCTATCTTCACCTAGTAATTTTATCTCGTCATTTTTTATTAAGCCTAATTTTTGATTATAAGTTTGGGTTTTAAGAATCATATAATCTTCATCAAAAATTTTGTAAAAAATCTTTTTTTGAATCTCTTTGAATAATATTAAATTATTAAGGAATTTGTTTTTAAGGAATTTCCTATAATGTCTAACTATTACTCTCGCTTTATTATCTCCTAGGGGAATGTGATCAAGCACTTGCACATATCGTGAAGCGGCTGGATCTCCTTTATAGATTAAAATCCTTCCTGGCGGAATATACTTTATTCTTATAAATTCTTTTGTAGGATTATTTTTGTAGAAATATATACTTTCAATATAATTTGGATTGATATTTATTTTTTGATTAAAACTTACTAGAACATTTTTATTTACATCTTTGTCTGGAATTGTATCACCATGAACCCAAAATATATGAAGTATATCCAAATGATTTTCGATAATTCTTGACCAATCACATTTAAAATCAACTAAAACTTCTTCAGATACGGAATCTTTAACTGAAAATCCATTAGCAGTTAAATCATAATTACTAATTAATGAATCATCGTTAAATTTATTTAAATCTGTCTCTGACTTGTCAGTAAAATAAATAAAGATATAACTTTCCCTCTCTACTACTTTGAATTGAGATAAGTGAATTCTCTTTGCATAATTATCATAATTATTGTCAACAATATGACTACAGGTTATCCTATCTATATTTTGACAGTTTCCTTGAGAACTGAATCTTGCCCCATGATATGGGCATGTTAATTCACCATTAGAAATTGAACCGCCATAAAAGGAGGAACCTCTATGAGGGCAAATATTTTTGATACATCTAACATTATTGTTCTTGTCTCTAAAAAGAAGAAGAGGTTCATCAAACAATGAAAAATAATGAATTTTGTTTTTTTTAAGCTCTGTTGAAGGACAAATTGCATACCAGCCATGTAAACCTAATTTTAATTCTTTTTGTTTTTCTCTTACCTCCAAATTATCTATATTAACTACAGTTCCTTTTTTAAAAGGCTTTAAAACCGTATTAATATCTTTAGTTTTAAAAAAATTAATTTGCTTATTTTCCATAAACTAATATCTTTTTTTAATTTACTAGTTATCTTTGGGAACTATAACTCAAGTAAATAATCAATTTCTGTTATAAAAAAAATTCTCTATCATTTGTAGCAATATTTGGAGAAGAAATATTAGATTATCATCCTCTTAACTAATAAAGTATCTTTTAATCGTTTGAAAAGTAAATTTTGTTCTATTCTTGTGTTTTTCAAATAATTTTGTAGATTTTTCAAAATTTTGTCAAATATTTTATTTTCTAAATAACCTTATATAACTTAAATAATTTTTTCTATACCAATGAATTATCAAGTTTTAATGAATGCGATTGTTTAATAATTATTGTTAATGTAAATTAAATCAATAATATTTGGTTTTCAATGTTTAAAAATATTTTTAATATTCTTTTATTATTTCTTTTCTTGATATTCGATACCCCTGCTTATCCTATTGACTCTTCACAAAAGGCTATTGAAAAATATTCTTTAAAGATTTCCAGTAAGTTTGCAAATACTTATTGTAACTCGATAAAATTTGGTATTTCCAAGGATGGGGCGTTGAGATTTTCAATAGGAGAGACAAATAAAGAATTTTCTTATAGTAAATTAAATAAATTTATTGACTATGAACTTCTTAATAAAAATATTCTTCTAAGCCTAAAAAATAATTGCAAGATATTCGACTTCCCTGAATATGAATTAGACAAATTGGCATTTAAAAACTAAATTTTAAATATTTCCTAAAATAAAGCTTTATTTCTTCCCTATCCAATCATTTGGTTTCTCCATCATCCAGTCAAAAACGCCTTTTGCATCAAGATTTCTTGAGGCAATTATGAATAATATTGGAAATAATAAAGACACTATTCCGATTACAAATATTTCTAATTTTCCAATTCCAATTTCAGAAAATGTTAAAGCAAAAATTTTAATCATTTTTTGATTGTATTACTAATTTCGTGACTGGCAATAGTTGATAAATCAATATTAGAATAATTTATGTTTATGAAAATTATATTACTAAATTATGGCTAAATTTAAATTTAATATTTTGTATAAAGTAACTATTTAACAAGTCATATTATTTAAATAAATTATATGAAGAGTTTAATTTTTAATGACGTTTAATTCATTAACCTATTTTATTGCATCGATTTTAACATTAATGATAGTTTTCTCGTTTTCTAAAATCTTTTTTAAAAGTAAAAAAAGAAGTGCAAAAAGTATTTATAAATTAATTGATGATTTAGAAAAAAAATATATTTATTAGATTTCTTCAAACTACTAATTGTAATGTTATTTAATAATTGAAAAATATTTTCATTTAGTAATTAATTTAATCAAATTCAATGCCAACTTCTTCTTTAGCATCTCTATCTAAATCAGGAAGATGTGGTTCTACCCAGTGTTCTTTATTATCGATACCTGCTGCGTTGACATAATTCATAATGTGTTGATCAACTTGCTTATATAAGTCATGAAGGTTTAAATCCATCCGAATGTCATGAGCAATTTCTGAAACTTGTTGTTCAGTTAGACAATGATCCGGATGTAATAAATCACAACAAGGAATTCTTTTTTCAATCAACTCATTTATGTTGATTTTTATTTCGTAATCTTGATGTACAGTCATTACTGTATAAGTTAATTAGTTTCAATTTTAATTACTCTTTTATTTATTTAAGTGTTCGGTTATGAAACGAAGTTGTTTGGTTTAAGAACTTTATCTTTTTCATTCATTAATTTTAATTTTTATATGAAATGACAAGAAATTTGAAAATACACTTGCATGGATATATTTTTATGTTTGATTTAAATAAAAGACATTAATTATGAAGTCATTAAGGTTCTCTAGAGAGACTAATATTTACTTGCCAAACATATTAGATAAATTTAAAAAGAAGAAATCTAGTGGAGGAGCTTTCGTTACATGGTTCCTTGTATGGTATTTTGGTTCTTCAATATTATTATTACTAAGCTTGCATTCTTATTATATGGGCTTTGCTAGATAATAATAAACGAAGTTTTAAAAAAGTTTAATTATATAAACAGGTCTTCCAAGTCCTTATATAAATCATCTTGATCTAATTGATTACTTGGAGAATCTAGTTTCTCTACCTCTACTAATGACACTTCATCTTTAGACTTGTAATAAAGATATCCAATGGCCCCGAACAAAAGAGTGAAAGGTATGATCATAATAATAATTATTGACTTGTTTTGAATATAGTGCAACACTTACTTTAGTCAAGTGCCGAACTTTTATATGCCCACAAAGAAAAGAAGAGTTGGTTTTATCCCTAGAAGCGATGTCTTGGATCTAATAAATAAATTAAGTTTTGAAAACAATTTAAGTATTTCAAAAATAATTAATATTTTAGTAGAGGAGGCACTCTACAAAAGAGGGATATTCAATATAAAAAATGGTAAAATTTTGAATTACGAAAACAAAATTAAATTTGATAATGAAAATCTAATAAAGATAAAGAATGATGACAAAGATATCTCTAATGAAATTTATAATTCTGAAAATCAAAGTGATAACGTGCCGAGTCATAAATTTATTGATAAGGAAATTTATGAAAAATTTTTAATGTTCCTTCAATTTCAAGAAGAAATGAAAAAAAGGAATTAATATAAAAGTGTTGCACTGTTCAGTACAGTTAGGTACTATTTAAGGGTACATATTTTAAAATTTAAAGTCTTTGTCGAATATTTATTTTCTGAGAATAGAAAATAAATTCAAATATTTTGAGGTCTTTTCCTTTTCCTTATCCATTTACTATGAATTTTTATACTCAGGAATTAAAGCTTAACCTTTTGCCTCCAGATAAATTATATTGTGATTTTAATCATTGGAGCTCTTTGTTTACTCAAGATATGTCCATACTTTGGGAAAAGGGACATTGTGTTCCTTTAAAGAACTTACCATCCGAAGTCTCCGATATGATTTTTCCTTATTTATTATTAGCCTTATCAGACTACAAGATTTTGAACAAAAAGAATTTAAAAGGGATTGGACTTGATAACTTATTAAACCTATGGTTTGATAAATATTCTTTGAACAAAAATGGTTATTTCCAACTTACGAGTTTAACTAGAAAAAATATAATTTAAACAATAAGGTAATTAAAGATCATTTTTATAAATTTTTTCTTCAAAAGTATTCAGTATATAGATTAGATAATTTTAAAAAGTGATTGCATAATAAATAAATTGTTAATAAAATTATCAAATGAAAAAATATTTGTAGATTTATTTATTGAAAGCGGACTAAATCCTCGTGGAGAAATGGACTTTAGTCCGCTCTATCTTTTTAGCAAAGGAAAATTTAAGTGGCAAGTTAAGTCTCAATTTTTATTTTAATGATATCTTTTAGCTCTGAATTTTGAATACAATTTTACCAAGTTAATTTTTTGATTTATTTAGGTTCAATATTTATAAATTATCATTCATTTACTTACAAATAAAATTAGTCCACGAGTAAAGATAATTGCAACCGCGAAAAGATAAATCCAAAACAATACCATACTTATCTTGTTCTCTAAATTACCTTTGTGATAATTGTCTTTCATTAATAATTAATAGAATATGATATTAAATATAAAAGGAATTCTAAAGTCCTATCAATAATTGTAACTTCCTGAAAAATCTCATTTGTTGGATATTGTCTAACTGATTTTTATCTAATTAAAGTTTTTAATTATTTTTTTGGAAATATTCCTCCGAATAAAACATTAATGAAAGTTTTAGTAAACGAAAGGTAAAAATTATTTTTTCTATTAATTAAATATTTAAAATTAGTGTTTATCGTTATTATGTTATTTTTAATTTTTACGAATTTATTATCACTAGTCAAAGTTATTTTTTTCTATTATTTCTTGAATTCAATTTAATATTTCATAAAGATAATTTTCCATTCGTTATGGTTTCTTTTCATTTAAACTTGTTTTTATTAGTAAATTTTTTTTAAATTATTATTTGCCTATTTTTTTATATACACTTCTGGATCTGAGAAATCTACTTCAATTTGTTTTAAACGTTTTTGGTAAATAACCTCGTATTTTGAATCGAAAGGATCACGGCTTTTGTATCTATTATAATTTTGTCCTTCATATTTTTCTAAGTTTATAAATTCTTCTACTTGCTTGATAAGATCTTTATAAATTGAAGCTCCTATAATTTGTTCTTGAGAAAGGTCTCTTGAATTTGAATCAACATACTCAACAATTCCTTTATATGTATAAAGCCATTGTCTCCTTATCACAGGATCGAGGGCAATAACTTCTTTAACTATAAAGTTTGTACAAAGTTTCAACTTTATCTTTAAATCTTTAATATCAGTCAAAAAATAAGGGAAGAATGTTTAGATCATTTTAGATCAGGCTTTATATAATTACTATTTTTTTTTAGGACTCTTATTTAATTATTCAAATTAAATTCTAGAGAAAACACAGAAAAAAATATTCTGTAAACTTTATTTTTGTAGCTTATAACCAAATTGAATCAATTGGTTATACGTAGATTTAATTTGTAAATGGTTTAGAGATAGACGTCTTTCTTCATTCTTTTGGACATAAAAAAAACCTTTATTGTCTAAACTTTTCTCAATTGTTACGTTTTGCTTCCCTTTATTTAGAATCCAAGGCTCTTTTTGAAAATTTTCATCTCCAAATTTGTAATCCCATGGGAAAGTTTCAGCCAATTTATTTTCTTGTGACAAGTAAGATATTTATCGAGTAAGATTCTTTAACTTTACTCTATTTTATTGTTGTTGAACTAATTGATGGCTATATATTTACTTTTTGATTTATAAGGTCTCTCCACAAACAAGCCATTATATAAGTTAGAAGTGAGCTTGAAAATATTAAAAAAAATGATGTAGTAGTCATGTTGTTATTTGTTAAAAATACATAGTTACACCGCTGTATAACCGATAGTTAAACAGAAGATAAATTTAAGTAAATCTCTTGGAACAGAGTTAATAATTAAACTAAGTTGAGACAATTTTTATGACCTTATGGTTTTGTTTAATTCAAACTTTTCAGCTTTTTCCGTTTGACACTCAGTGTCATCTTCAGGGCATTTAATTTCTGCTTTCTTGTTCATGTGATTGTTGCAACCGCCTGCCATAACTGGTAAACCACTTGTAGCTGTGAAGCCAGTCAAACATAAGAAGGTTATGTATGGAATAATTCTTGTCATCTAATTGTTACTATATGTAAACTTATTATGTTACATTTAATTCCTAACTGTGAGTAGATAGGATATTCCATTGATTTATTAATGAATTTAATTATTTGTATGTATGCTGATAGATTTTGAAAAGACTTATTTATTTGTTTTTACTATATAAGTTCTTAATAAGCAAAAAAAAAGACTTCGATAAATAATGCCGAGCCTAAGTGATGGGGATTTTTATTATTACAGAAATTTTTATATAGATCAACCCCCACAAATGGCGCAAGTCTTTTATGAATCACTACATGTTATCTCATTTTCTTTAAAAATTATTTTTTATTTTTTGGAAAGGCTTAGTGATGTTAATTAATTAGTTTTTTAAGCTCCTAATGTATAGTTAAATTTTATTATGCAATAGTAAATAATTATTTATTTATGGAAGTTTAATTTAATTGATTAAGCAATTAAATTTATTTATATAACTGCTACTAGGAAAGAGTTGAATTTCTAACGTCGGAAGTTAATTTATTTCTTTTTCTCTTTTTTAGAGACTTAACAATATAAAAGCTTGCTTAATATCCCTATAAGCAAGCTCTCATGACGATTTAATTTTTAAATATTTATGCTGGCAATCTACAATCAAGTTCTATTGTTCCCTCATCCATAAGGCGACCAATTTTTAAAACTAGTGCCATATCTAATCTTGAGAAATCTGATTGGTGATTTGTAATCCAATCTAATTCAGATAAAGTTATTACTCCAGTAGTATTAACTTTGAGGAAGAGTAATCCTAAATTCATTATGCTATTAATTAGTTGCTTTTTTTCCCTTAGCAATCATCAGTACTGGTACTAAAAGATATGCAAAGAATGAGATTAAGAAAATATCTAAATTCATTTTAAAAAATCCCAGGTATGATCCAGCCAAAAAGACCGTAATTAACTACTAATGCAAAAAAGCCCATCATTGCCATTCTTCCATTAGTTCTTTCTGCATTTTGCCAGTAATTAGGTTTTGAGTTTTCCATTTTTTTGTTTTAGTTATTTGAAGTTTGTATTTAAACGAAACCTGGAATGATTTGACCTGTAGTTAGATATGCACCAACTGCAGCTATAAGTCCGATCATTGCAAATCTACCGTTGAGAGTTTCTGCAACAACTTTTTCCTTCTCGATTGTTTTAGTTTTTGTGTTTGAGTTTGTCATTTGATTTTTGTTTGAGTAGATTAAATTTTCTTCTTGAAATTGTTTAGTTAGGGAAGCAACGAGTAAAGCAGTTAGAGATACAATTAAAATCAAAAAAACTGCTAGTGGACTCATTAAAAAATACCTGGAATGATTTGACCTGTTGTTACGTATGCACCTAATAATGCTACGAAGCCAATCATTGCCCAACGACCGTTAACTTTTTCTGCGTTTTGAGGATAGCCGTCATAAGAAACTGACTCATCTATGTAAGGACGAGTTTCTGATGGAAACATGTTTTGTCTTCCGCCAGACTCAGTTGTTGTGTATGAAGAATTTGACATTAGAAAAAACCAGGAATTATTTGACCAGTTGTTACGTATGCGCCAACAGCTGCTACGAAACCAAGCATTGCTGCTAAGCCGTTAAATCTTTCTGCGTCAGGTGTCATAATTAAAATTTGATTATGTAAACAAATATAACACAACTATTAATGAATGTAAAGATATTGGCCTCTATTAGTGCTTAAATAGTATTTTCTATACATTTTTGATACATTAATGTATAAAGTCATTAAACTTATCTATTTATTGTTAACAAGTAAGATTTTGAAAAATAATAAACAATTATTTATGAAACTTTTTAGGTATGGAATATGATTTTATTAGTGGGATACTTGAATTAATCCAAAATCAAATCTTTTAGATAATGAAAGAAAAGTAAATAAAGAAAAGGCTATTGATGAAATAGTAAAAATAATTCAGGATTTTCAATACAATGATGAACTTAGTGAGAAATATAAATGGAAAAGAAATCTGATTCTATTTTTAAGCACCTTCTTTAAGTATTAACTTAAGTTGATCGCTATCTAGTTGTTCTAAATAATTTCTCATTGCAAGCCATGATCTTTCGCTTTCTATCTTTCCGCTTTGTTTAAAAAAAATTGCGGAAACTTGATCTACTAATTCTTTATGAGTCATATACATATGCTTCATCAGGTTTAATTACAAAACCATTAAAAAATTCAGCTAATAACTTTGATGGATCTTGAGCAGATATTTTCCTATCCTCTTTGGATAGTTCCTTTTTAATTAGATTTAGGTACTTCATGCCGATTCAGGTAATTCTAGTTCCTCAAAAGTCCAACCTTCTAGTTGAAGATCATGCCATTTATCCCAGGCTTTTTCCAAATGCATTTGACTTGATGACTTGATTGCTGAGGGCTCACCAAGATCGTTTGCATAATATTTATGGGCAAAAATCATGATATTATTTCTGGTTGATTTTTCATTTCTTGTAAATAAAATTAGTCTGCTGCGATCGGGGTTAAGAAGCCAACCACTTGGGGACTCATTACGATAACCATAAGAAAAATTAGACCAAACATTAGCTGCTCCAAGGTTCATTGCTTAGTAATACATGTGTACTACTAATATAAGCCAATGGTAATTAAATCGTCAAGTATTTAATTATTAACTTTGAGTTTTTCTCTTAATTCTGGAAAGCTATTTGCAATATGGATTAACTCATAAACCTCTTCACTATCATATTTTTTATCCGGAACTCCACTTCCTACTTCTATTCCTTTATCTTTCATTTTCTTTAGGATCAGTTCTTGTCTTTCTTGCCTTGTCATCGATTTATATTTTTTTCTTATTTCTTCTTTATCCATAATAATTAAAGCTAATGCAATTGTTCCAATACTAAAAATTAAGCTCCATCCCTTCGAGTTTATAGGCAATTTATATATAATTTCTATTTGATTATCTTATTAAATAGTGATTGTAATAAAACATAAAAATATTTAATTTATAGTATTAAAAATTTAATTACCATAGGTAATACCTATCTCCTCATTTCTTCTTAATTCGGCTTATGTCCTCCCTAGCCCACTACTATCGCTATCACTAAATTCTATATATTAATTTTTAAATACAGTTCCAGGTATGGGTTTATCGTACTAAAGTATAAATACTGGGTCTCTATGTATAAAAAATCATACAAGAAGACATTAATCTATAGTAAAAGCATTACGCAAAGATATATCAGCTAAAACAAGAAAACTTTATAAATTAGCACCGAAGAAGATATAGATCAGTAGCTGTATTGTTAGGTCACTCAAAGTAGTCAACCCTTCTCCTCGTTTAGTTGAGTTTAAAAATAAGGAGTATATGGAACTTCAGAATTTAGTGAGTCACCATAATAGCTTTCTGCTGACTTCTCTAATAACCAGTACAAGAAATTAACAAATGGTTTCTGCATAAGAATCTCTATTTCTATAGTCATTCAAATTCATATCTCTAATTTAAAGGACGTAAAAATACTTATTTAGAAAAAGATCGAATCGTATTAGAAGGGACTTTTATTGGAACTAAAGATTTACCGTAGTGTGATTCGGCTGATCTCATCAGTAACCAGTAAAAGAAATTTACTAAAGCAGTCTCCACAAGGATTTAGTAACTGACCTAAGAAACCTTATTCGAAGTGTATTAGCAATATACAAAACTCTAATATCAAGCAATCAAGACATTTGTATCAGTATGAACTATTTAGTTACTTAAACAAATCATTATTACTCAAACACATAAAACTAATTAATGATAAACAATAACAAATTAATAAAATATTAAATTTAAGTGGAAATAAATTTCCTCTAGGTTGTTGTTAAACATAGCTATCTGTATTTTGGTATTTGTTATTTAGATTTTTTTACCAAGCTTTTTGTAATAGTTAATTAATAGATGTCTTTAATTTTCTTACTAATTCCTTACCTCTCTTGGTTAAAAAAGTCAGTCTCTTCTCCTATCAGCAGGATCTTCCATTTTTGATATAAGTCCTATTCCAGAGACTTCCCTCTTAGTCTATAAGCAGATAACCAATCTGTATTTCTGCTAAAACTAGCTTTGTCCATTTTAGTTATCATTTTCAGGGTTTTTGAGTGTACTAGCTTCCTTCCTATTCCATTACTTTCCGATTCGTGATAACTAAGTTATTACCCCAAACCTATTGCAAGCACAAAAAAACCCGTCTATGACGGGCTTCTCATTGGTGGCGGGGAGAAGATTTGAACTTCCGACCTTCGGGTTATGAGCCCGACGAGCTACCAGACTGCTCTACCCCGCGATACATACATAGCATACATCTGAACGGGTTCTTTTTTATATATTTTTAGGATTCTTGGAATTTTAATTGACCTTTTACTTCAATTTGAACCCCTTCAGGTAATTTTATGATCTTGTCCTCTATATCTTGTATTCTTAATTCGGAAATCCATTCTAGTTGTTTCAAAATATGTAGACCCACAGATTGTTTTGCTCTTTTTGATCCGTCTTCAACTTTTAAAGCTAAACCCATTCCTTCATTTACTTTACAAAAACACTGTATTCCTTCTGCTCCTCCCTTGCTTATTACATGCCCATGTGATGCTTGTATAACCTCCGTATCAAATCTATTGTGGTCGCTTATCATTGTTGGATTAATTGTCATCGCTCTACTTATTTGCTCTAATTCAGCATTATCTGAACTACTTAATAATGAATATAATTTTGCCATTTCGAGTATTTTCATATATAGAGTTGGAGCTCCACAGTCATCTCTCTCTGCGTATATCTGCTCCAATGGGATTTCAAGAAGTTCCGATATTATCCTAAAGATTTCTACTTGTAGAGGGTGATCTCCCTTTAAATAAGTTTCTAACGGCCAATTTAATTTTTTACATGTTGCTAGAAATGCTGCATGCTTACCAGAACAATTATGTTCTAAGGGACTTGTTTTTTTTATGGGACATTTGAGATTATGTATGTCTATATTGTATTCCCACAAAATTTTAAAAGCTTCTCTTGCATGTAATTTAGATCCACTGTGAGATCCACAGGATAAGGCAATTGACTTTGATGAATTCTTGATTTTTGATGAAGCTCCACTACTCACAAATGGAATTGCTTGAAAAGGCTTTAAGGCAGATCTTATGAAGCTTTTATATTCTGGATTACCAGCACACATTAACACTCTTCCTTTTTTATCACTAATTACTGCATGTACTTTGTGAATCGATTCTAGTTTTGAACCTCTCATTAATATCATCTCTAATGGAGGATTATTTGATGTGTATAAATTTTTAAAATTAGAACTCATTTTAGAGATTATTGTTTTGAAATAGTAAAATTCCAATTAAAGCAAAGATAATAATAATAGATAAAATTTGAATTAAATTTTTTAAAATTGGTTTTACTTCTAGTGATGCTATTAACGATTCTTTTTCTCTTAATTTAATTGGTTTGATCCATATTTGTCCGTCATACCATCCTGATTCTTCATATTCCACTTTTTCAGAAGTTAATCTTTTGAATATATGATTCCAACCTAGATATAACCTTATAGAGAAAAGAAATGGCAATGATAAACTACTAAAAAAGCTTAATAAAATGTACCTTAATGTAGAAGTTTCAAAATATACACTCCCTGAAGAAATTACAACAAATATAAAAAATGTTCCGATCCAAAACTTTAGTAAAATAAATGAAAAAGCTTTCTTTGATTTTGGCCAAGTAAATATTTTAGATTTTGATAATTCGATAAATTCATTTGTAGGCTGTTGATCTTTTGGAACTGGGCAGTTAAATTGATTCATCAATATTTATTATGGAAAATTGAGGTCATCTCCATTACTCCAAAATGATTCAAGGTCGTAGAACTTTCTTATTTCGGGTTGAAAAATATTTACTATTAAATCACCATAATCAAGTAGGGCCCATTTTGCTTCGCTAACTCCCTCTTTTCTAATTGGTTCAATCTTTGCTTTTTCTCTAAGTTCTATCTCAACAGAATTAGTAATTGATCTAACTTGAACATCTGATAAGCCTTCAGCAATAAGTATCCACTCACTAATGTATGAAACTTTGTCAATTTTAATCAATTTTATCTCTTGGGCCTTTTTTATATCACAGGCTTTGGCAGCCATTAAAACTAACAATTTATTGTCCATAAACGTTTTCACTTGAAACTGATTTGTCTGAACCCTCTTGTTGTGATAATTCTGACCTAGCTTTTTCAGCACTTTTTCTTAATGCTTCTAATCTGTCTTCAAATATTATTCTTTTTTTCTTTTTTCTAGTTTTTTCTATTAGCTCTTTTAAAGCCCCGCCAAGGCTTTTATAAGCATTTGGGATACTATACCCAAATCTACAGGCAAGGTCTATGGCTCTTTCATCTGCAAAAATAGCATCTTGTAATCTTTTCTCAGAATTATTTTTTATGTAAAGTCTATATCCTGCAAAACCTGATAAGCCAAGAGCAAGTATTAAAAGTAATCCATCTTGTACCCATAGTTCACCTATCGCTCCACCAAGGCCTATTGCTAAAGCTGCCATTTCCCATCCGTCCCGTGGAATTGCATCATTTTGAATCTTTCCTACTTCATGCCAAAACAATAAATTTCTATGATCAATCGCATAATTATCCCATTCTTCTAAATCTATTTGAATTTCAACTTCGTCACGACCAATTTCCTCTAAAGCAATCAATGGAGGATCAATGGCGGCGGCAGCTTCAATAAAAACCCAACTTTCATTCTCTGGAGGCAACAAACTTTTAAGTCGCTGAAGTTCGCTCATAAATTATGTTTTATTATCAATACTATAGAAACAAATGTTGCTTTTCAAGTAACTTGATTAACAACTGATGATTTGTAAGTAGCATTAAATAAATGAATTTTTCTAATTATGCCTCAAAGAGGTGATCTTAAAAGAATCCTAATTCTTGGTTCAGGTCCAATTGTTATAGGACAAGCATGTGAATTTGATTATTCAGGTACTCAAGCTTGTAAAGCTTTAAGAAAAGCTGGATATGAAATTGTTTTAGTTAATTCTAATCCAGCTTCAATAATGACTGATCCTGAAATTGCAAATAAAACCTATATTGAACCTTTGACTCCAGAAATAGTTTCTCAAATAATTTTAAAGGAAAAACCTGATGCGATTCTTCCTACAATGGGTGGTCAGACTGCCTTGAATCTGGCTGTAAAACTATCTGAATCTGATTTTTTGACAAATAATAATGTTGAATTGATAGGAGCTGATTTAAAAGCTATTAACAAGGCTGAAGATAGAAAACTATTCAAAGAATCGATGGAAAATATTAATGTAAATGTATGTCCTTCGGGGATTGCTTCTGATTTATTCGAAGCTAGAGAAGTATCTAAGCAAATAAATTCTTACCCGTTAATCATAAGACCAGCTTTTACTTTAGGTGGAGTTGGAGGAGGTATAGCATACAACCTTGAAGAATTTAATGATCTTTGCAAATCTGGTTTAGATGAGAGTCCAAGTAATCAAATCTTAATTGAAAAATCTTTAATAGGTTGGAAAGAGTTTGAATTAGAAGTTATGAGAGATACAGCTGATAATGTTGTTATAATTTGCAGTATTGAAAATTTGGATCCTATGGGTGTCCACACTGGGGACTCAATTACAGTGGCACCTGCTCAAACGTTAACTGACAGAGAATATCAAAGACTTAGAGATTTATCTTTAAAAATAATAAGAGAGGTAGGTGTTGAAACAGGAGGAAGTAATATACAATTTGCGGTAAATCCAAAAAATGGTGATGTAATAGTTATTGAGATGAACCCAAGGGTAAGTAGATCCTCTGCATTAGCTAGTAAAGCTACAGGCTTCCCCATAGCTAAGATTGCGGCTTTATTATCTGTTGGGTACACACTTGATGAAATTATTAATGATATTACTAAAAAAACGCCTGCATGCTTTGAACCCTCAATTGATTACGTTGTAACAAAGGTACCAAGATTTGCTTTTGAAAAGTTTAAAGGTTCCTCAAATATTTTAAATACATCAATGAAATCTGTTGGAGAATCAATGGCAATTGGCCGATCTTTTGAAGAATCTTTTCAAAAAGCTTTGAGATCTTTAGAAATTGGTATTTTCGGTTGGGAGTGTGATTCTATTGAAGATTTTAACAACGATAATGATTTAAAGAATAATTTACAAAACCCAACTGCTGAAAGAATATTAATAGTTAAAAAAGCAATGGAATCTGGTAAGACTAATTCATATATTAATGAAATAACGAATATAGATTTGTGGTTTATTGAGAAGTTACGAAATATTTTTAATTTTCAGAATGAATTTTTAAAAGGGAATGAACTTACTCGAATTGATAGAGATTTAATGTTAAATGCAAAGCAATTGGGCTTTTCAGATCAACAGATTGCAAAATTAACTAACTCTGAATTTTTTGAAGTGAGAAATTATCGAAAAAAATTGAAAGTTTTGCCACTTTACAAAACTGTGGATACTTGCTCAGCTGAATTTTCATCTGAAACTCCTTACCATTATTCAAGCTATGAAGAAGCTTTTTTACACAATAATTTAAATATAAATGATAATGAAATTTCTGCCGATAATCATAAGCATTTAAAAAAAATTATGATATTGGGAGGTGGACCTAATAGAATTGGCCAAGGTATTGAATTTGATTATTGTTGCTGTCATGCCTCGTATCAAGCTTCAAGTAATGGTTATCAAACGATAATGGTTAATAGCAATCCTGAAACTGTTTCAACCGATTATGATACAAGCGATATTTTATATTTTGAGCCTGTTACTTTGGAAGATGTTCTCAATATAATTGAAGCTGAAAATCCATATGGATTGATAGTTCAATTTGGAGGACAGACACCTCTTAAGTTGTCTTTGCCTTTATCCAATTGGTTGGAGTCTTATGAAGGTATTAAATGTAAATCAAAAATTCTTGGAACATCTCCTCATTCAATTGACATAGCTGAAGATAGAGAAGAATTCACAAAGATTCTTGAAGAATTAAATATAAGACAACCGCTCAATGGAATAGCACGTAATGAAAAAGAGGCAATGTTAGTTGCAAATAATATAGGATTCCCTTTAGTCGTAAGGCCCTCTTATGTCTTAGGTGGAAGAGCTATGGAAATAGTTAAAGATAAAAATGATTTATCTCGATATATAAAAGAGGCCGTTAAAGTTTCACCAGATCATCCGATTCTTTTGGATCAATATTTAAGTAATGCAATAGAAATTGATGTTGATGCGTTATGTGATAAAACCGGTTCGGTTGTTATCGCAGGTCTTATGGAGCATGTTGAACCTGCAGGAATCCATTCTGGTGATTCTGCTTGTTGCCTACCTTCAATTTCTTTATCCCAAGAAACAATAGAAACTGTTAAAAAGTGGACAAAATTAATTGCAAATAGATTAAATGTTGTTGGCTTAATTAATCTACAATTTGCAATTAGAAATCATAGTAATGAAGAAAATCAATTATTTATTCTTGAGGCTAATCCACGAGCATCAAGAACTATACCTTTTGTTTCTAAAGCTATCGGTAAACCTGTTGCGAAATTGGCGACTCAATTAATGCAAGGATCCTCTTTAAAAGATATAAATTTTACTAAGGAACTAATACCTAAATATCAAGCGGTTAAGGAAGCTGTTTTACCTTTCAAAAGGTTTCCTGGATCTGATGCTTTACTTGGCCCTGAGATGCGTTCAACAGGTGAAGTAATGGGATTGGCCGATAATTTTGGCCTGGCATATGCAAAATCTGAATTGGCTGCTGGAAATGGCGTCCCTTCTGAGGGTGTTGCTTTTTTATCTACTAATGATTTAGATAAAGATAAATTAGAGTATATAGCAAGAGAACTAATAGTTTTAGGTTTTAAATTAGTTGCGACTAAGGGTACTGCTAAATATTTATTTAATTTGGGAATTGAAGTTGATGAAGTTTTAAAGGTTCATGAAGGAAGACCTAACATTGAAGATTCAATTCGTTCTGGTCTTATACAATTAGTTATCAATACTCCAGTTGGATCGCAGGCTCTCCATGATGATGCTTATCTCAGAAGAGCATCCTTAGAATATAATATTCCCACTTTCACTACTATTCCTGGAGCAAAAGCAGCTTTGCAGGCAATTAAATCATTACGGCTAAATAAAATTGATACTTTATCACTTCAGGAAATTCATAATTAATAGAATTTATTCATAATTTTTAAGATTCTCTCTTAATTGGTTTGTTAGGGAGTTTCTACCAATGGATAACAATTTAAATGTGTCTTCATGCATTTTCAGCTGAGTTTCAGCTATTTGTAATCCTTTAATTAGTTCTTTTGTTTCACTAGTTAAATCATTAAGATTATATTCCCCTCCCTCAAAAGTTAGGACTGGATTTTTATTTTCAATGTTTTTTTCAGACATGATTTTATCTTTTATTAAATTAAATACAATCAAGTAACCTTTATCAACTGTTTTTCACATAATTCTTTATAAATCCCATCTTTATTGAACAAATCTATATGTTTTCCACTATCTACAATTTTACCTTTATCAAAAACAACTATTTTATCTGCTCCTTGGGTAGTGGATAATCTGTGAGCAACAATTATAACTGTTCTGTTATTCATTGCTTGATTTAGGCCTTTTTGAACTTCTGCTTCTGAATCTGAATCTAATGCACTAGTAGCCTCATCTAATAAAAGAATAGATGGGTTACCTAATATCGCGCGAGCTATTGCTAATCTTTGAATCTGACCTCCTGAAAAGTTAGATCCTCTTTCGTTTATGTTTGTTTCGTATTTACTTGGGAGTTTAAGAATAAATTCATGAGCATTTGCAATCTTGGCAGACTTAATTACATCGTCTTCACTAAAGTCCCTTCCCATTTTTATTACATCAATTATTCTTCCAGAAAATAAAAAAGGTTGTTGTTGTACTAAGGCAATATTTGATCTTATATCTATTGAGCTTATAGATCTTATGTTTTTGTCATCTATATATATGTCCCCTAATTTAGGGTTTATGAATTTTAATATCAAAGACATCATTGTGCTTTTCCCAGCTCCTGATGATCCTACAAATGCAATTACCTGTCCTTTTGAAATTTTTAAAGTGATATCTTGTAAAACTTCATTATCCTTTTTATATTCAAAACTAACATGATTGAATTCGATCTTCCCATTTATTCTTGTTATTTTTTCTAAATTTTGCTCATCTTTTTCCATGGGTTGCATATTTATTTTTTTTAATCTTTTTAATGAAGCCTCTGCTTGCTTATATTCATTAAAGTTTGTACTAATGTGACTAATTGGGTCTATAAGCATTAATATTGCAGCAAAAAAACTGCTAAATTCTTCGCTATTTAAAAGACCTAGGTTAATTCTTAATGCTCCTAAACCTAATATTGCCAATATTCCAAAAGCTTCAATAAAACCTACTATTGGATGTTGGATAGCAAGTAATTTAAGTGTCTTATATTTTGCTTGTTTATTACTTCTCAATTTTGTATTGAATCTACCTGTAATCCAATTTTCTGCTGCAAATGATCTTATTGTCGAAATTCCGTTTATAGATTCTCCTATTAAACTGGCTAAATCGCTTGTTGATTCTTGACTTTTTTCAGATGCTATTAAAACTCTTTTCCCAAAGTTATTTACTGATAAAACAATTATTGGAGCTAAAATAAATGTTGATATTGTCAACGACCAGTCTAAATAAAACATATAGATAATTACTGCTAATAATTGCAACAAGCATGGTAATGTATCTTGAAATGTTTTATAAATCACTTCACTGACTCTGTCCGCATCCTCGGTAAGCCTATAAGTAATATCTCCTGCAGAAATGTTGTTGATAATATTCATTTTTATTTTGTGAATTTTACTAAATAAACTTTGTCTCATTACTTCACTTATTTCTAATGAAGGCTTGGCAATATAAACATCTTGCCCATATTGAGCAGTTTTTTGAATTAAAAATACAACAAGAGAATTTATTATGATATTAGTTACGGTTGATAATTCTCCAGATCCAATAGCGGGTATTAATTTTCCAGCTAAAAAAGCTAATATTGGCCAACATGCTACATAAATTATCATGCATATAAAACCTTTAATAAATCTATTAATATAAGGAGTGATTGATGGAATTAATTGCAAGATATTATTTTTGATTACTTCTTTTACTCTATCAATAGCTGTGGATTTATAAAACAATGAAATTAAATCAATTTTTAAAATGGCATAACATTGTTTCTTCTGGTGGTGAGGCAAAAATTCTCATAAATTCTGGTCAGATAAAAGTTAATGGAGAAATAGAGAAAAAAAGAGGAAGAAAATTAGTTAAAGGAGATAAAGTTATGTTTCTAAAAAGTGAATTAATTTTTGAATGATTAGCCTAAAAACCCAGGTTATATTAGTATATTTTTCTTAGACAACATATTTTGAGAAAATCTGTAATCGCTGGGAATTGGAAGATGCACATGACTTGTGCTGACACAAAAAAATATTTGGAAGAATTTCTTCCTCTTATTGAAGAAATTCCTAATGACAGAAAAATAGTAATTGCTCCTCCCTTTACAGCTATTTCTACTTTTTCTAATTATACAAACTTTGATTATTTAAATATTGCAAGTCAAAATATCCATTGGGAAGATAAAGGTGCTTTTACTGCAGAAATCTCCCCCAATATGCTTATTGAACACAAAGTAAAATATGCAATTGTTGGTCATAGTGAACCTCGGAAATACTTTAGTGAAAGTGATGAACAAATTAATAAAAGAGCTGTCTTTGCTCAATCAAGTGGACTAACTCCAATAGTTTGTGTCGGTGAAACTCTTGAACAAAGAGAAAGAGGTGAAGCCGATAGGGTCATCACCAGACAAGTTGAACAGGGATTAGAGAATACTGATCCATCTAATCTTATAGTTGCTTATGAACCTATATGGGCAATTGGTACAGGTAAAACTTGTGAAGCAAGTGACGCAAACAAGATATGTGCTTTGATAAGGAGTTTGATTGGTTTTAGTGACGTAATCATCCAATATGGAGGTTCTGTTAAACCAAATAATATTGATGAGATCATGTCAATGAGTGATATTGATGGTGTCTTGGTAGGTGGTTCTTCTTTAGATCCTATAAGTTTTTCAAGAATTGCAAATTTCGAATAATAACTACCCTTGGCCTGATGATTGGGGGAGGAAAACCTCCATAATGGGGATTATTAATTTAACTCCAGATTCATTTAGTGATGGAGGTGATTTTTGTTCCATAGAAAAAGTTTTAAATCAAGTAAATTATTTTGTTTCAAATGGAGTTGATGTAATTGATCTTGGTGCACAAAGTACTAGACCCGGAGCGATAGAAATTGGAGCGAAAAATGAATCAAAAAGATTAATACCATATTTAAAAAAAATTAGAAGTGAATATCCCAATATTCTTATTTCTATTGATACTTTTAATTCTGAGGTTGCTCATGAAGCTCTCTCAAATGGTGCTAATTGGATTAATGATGTCACAGGTGGAAGAAGGGATGAGGAGATTTTAGATGTTGTCTCAGAATTTAATTGTCCTTTCGTAATTACTCATAGTCGCGGAAATAGCATAACCATGAATAATTTGACAAATTATGATGATTTTTTAGTTGATATTATTCATTCTCTTGAAAGTTTGACAAAAAAAGCTCTAAACAAAAATGTTAGTAAGGATAAAATAATTTGGGATCCAGGTATTGGATTTTCAAAGGACACTAAACAGAACATAGAAATCCTAAGAAACGTACCTCTTTTAAAGAATTTTGAATTTCCACTCCTAATTGGGGCCTCAAGAAAAAGATTTATTGGAGAAATCTTAAATCAACCTAATCCCAAAGAAAGAGATATAGGAACACTAGCTATTAGTTGTCTTTGTTCTCAACAAAAAATTCACTTAGTAAGAGTTCATAATGTAAAAATCAATTATCAAGTTTTAAAAGTCGCAGATCACATATTTAGATAAAGAAATTAATTTTTTCTATTTAACTCCCTCAATTTTATCCTCTACTTCTTGATAAAGTTCTTTAAGTTGCTCTATATTTTCATCGGATGTTTCCCAATAACCTCTCCCATTTACTTCGAGCAATGTTCCTACTATTCTTCTGAAACTATTAGGATTTAAATCCATAAGCCTTTTTCTCATTTCTTCATCATTAATGAATGTTTCATTAGTTTCTTCATAAACAAAGTTATCTACTTGGCCACTTGTTGCACTCCATCCAAGTGTGTAGTTAAGTCTATTAGAAAGTTCTCTAACTCCTTCATATCCTGACTTAAGCATTCCTTCGTACCATTTTGGATTCAAAAGCTTAGTTCTAGAATCTAGTCTTATTGTTTCACCTAATGTCCTGACTTGAGCATTAGATGTAGTTGTGTCTGCAATGTAACTACTTGGTTCTTTCCCATCATCCCTTAACGTTTTTATTAATTTAGTAGGATCAGAATCAAAATAATGGCTGACATCAGTTAGAGAGATTTCAGAAGAGTCAAGGTTTTGAAATGTTACATCAGCAGTTTTCATGACAGACTCGAATACATCCCTTTTTTGATTCATTTCTCCTGGGTTATCAGCATTAAAAGCATAAGTTTTTCTTGATAAATACATTTCTTGCAATTCATTTTCTTCCTCCCAGGTTGAATTTTCTACAGCTAAATTGACATTTGAACTATAGCTGCCGCTAGCATTTGAAAATACTCTTGCTGAAGCCTCCCTTATTGAGGTACCCTCTTTATCAGCTTGTTCTAATGAATGTTTTCTTACAAAGTTGGACTCTAATGGTTCTTCTGCTTCTGCGGCTAATTTTACGGCCTGATCAATAAGTGCCATTTGGTTTATAAATAAATCCCTAAAAACTCCAGAGCAATTTACAACCACATCAATTCTTGGTCTACCAAGTTCCTCTAACGGGATAAGTTCTAATTTATTTATTCGACCAACAGAATCAGGTTTTGGTTTGACTCCTACAAACCATAAAATTTGAGCTAGAGATTCACCATAAGTTTTGATATTGTCAGTACCCCATAAAACACAAGCTATTGTTTCAGGCCAAGTTCCTTGCTCTTCTTTTTGTCTTTCAATTAATTTGTCTACTACAGATTTAGCTGCAGCTACTGCTGCAGTAGTAGGAATTGATTGTGGATCAAGTGCATGAATATTTTTACCACTTGGTAAAACGCTTGGGTTCCTAATAGGATCTCCTCCAGGGCCAGGTAATACATAATTTCCATCCAAGGCTTTTATGAGGCTATCCATTTCTTTGTCTGCACATACCTGTTCAAGGCAGAACAATAAATAGTCAAATAATTTATTTAATTCTTTTTGATTTATTTCATTAAATCCATTTAATCTACATACTCTCAGCCAAGGGGTAGGTAAATTTAAACCAAATATCTTCAAGAAATCTAATAGTTTTGAAAATAGTGATTTCTCCAAATAGACCCTTCCGTTAACAATTTTTAGACTATTAACCATTGCAAATATGCATTCTCTGGCAGTTTTTATAATTTTTTCATTTAGTTCAACAAACTTAAGTTCTCCCTTATTATTACCGTCGTAAACTTCATCAATTTTTAAATTTATTGATTCTGCTAATAAACCTGGTAAGGATCTAAGACCTTCTTGTTCTCTTTCTAACGAAGCTATGTTTACTAAGGTGGCAACGGCTTCCTCCGCAGTAGGAGCCTCTCCAATTGTATGGAGTCCACATGGCAATAATCTACTTTCTATCTCCATTAATTGCTTATATATATTCCCTACAAACAGATCTCTATCTTCAATAGTTAGTTCCTCAACCTCACCAATAGGGAGTTCTACATCTTTATCGAGATTACATTGCTTTGAAGTCTCTACTATTGCATTAACAATTTGAATACCTCTACTACTTTCTCTGAGTTGTTGATAAGAACCTACAAGCTCGCTCAATTCTTTAAGTCCCTTATAAAGACCAGCATTTTCAGCTGGAGGAGTTAGGTAACTTATTGTTGATGCGTAACCTCTTCTTTTTGCAATTGTTGCTTCTGATGGATTATTTGCTGCGTAATAATATAAATTTGGCAGAGATCCTATTAAAGAATCTGGGTAGCAAGTTTCACTCATACCCATTTGTTTCCCAGGCATAAATTCAAGTGAACCGTGTGTTCCAAAATGTAGAACTGCATCAGCTCCCCATATTTTTTCTACGTATGTGTAATAAGCGGCAAATCCATGGTGAGGACTAGCACTTCTTGAGTAAAGTAATCTCATTGGATCTCCTTCATATCCAAATGTTGGTTGCACTCCTATAAATACATTTCCAAAATGTTTTCCGTAAACAAGTAAATTTTGTCCATCGCTGTTCAAGTTTCCAGGAGGTTTACCCCAGTTTTCTTCTAATCTCTTTGAATAAGGTGTAAATTCCTCATATTCTTTTACAGTCATCTTATGAGCAATATTTAATTCAGGAGAACCATCCATAGCCTCTGGATTATTAATTACTTTCTCCATTAATTCTTTGGAGTTTTTAGGGAGATCATCAATTTGATACCCTTTAGCTTTCATTTCTAAAAGAACTCTATAAATAGAACCAAATACATTCAAATATGCTGCTGTTCCAACATTTCCTTTGTCAGGTGGAAAACTAAATACAGTTATCGCTAACTTTTTCTCATCCCTTTTTTTTACCCTAAGAGTGGACCACTTTATTGCTCTTTCAACAATGACATCTACTCTGTCTTGGAGAGTATGGGCTTTACCAGTAGCATCATCACGACCTGAAAGAATAATTGGTTCAATAGCTCCGTCTAATTCTGGTATCGCAATTTGGAGTGCAACTTGAACAGGGTGTAATCCTAAATCACTTTCCTCCCATTCTTGAGTTGTTTGAAATACTAATGGTAATGCAACCATATATGGTCTATTTAGCTTTTTCAGTGCATCAATGGCTTTTGGATGATCTTGTCTTGCAGGACCACCTACCAATGCAAATCCTGTTAAAGATACAACCCCATCAACTATTGCTCTTTCCTTATCATTTGAATGATAATAAAATTCATCTACTGGTTTAGAAAAATCTAATCCGCCACAGAAAATAGGTAAAACACGAGCTCCTCGATATTCTAATTCTTGTATTACGGCTACATAATGAGCATCATCACCTGTAACTATGTGACTTCTTTGTAGAACTAATCCAATAGTTGGAGTTTTATCATCTTTTGGTTTTATATCTTTTCTATTTTTTTCCCAATTTTGATATTCATTTAAACTTTCAAACATATTTGGCGCTAACGGATGCCATATACCTAAATCTGGAAAAGTTTCAGGATCTTGTATTTTAAATTCTTCTAACTGATCTTTTATATTTTCTGACACTACATATTTTTCTGAGATCATTAATAAGAAGTTCTTCAGATTTTCTGTAGTTCCGCCAAGCCAATATTGAAAACTTAATATAAATGTTCTTGCATCTTGTGCTTTTTCTACAGGTAAATATTTGAGTATTGAAGGTAAGGTATTTAGTAGCTTCAACATTGAATCTTGGAAACTAGCACCATCAGATTCTTTTTTCTTTTTAATAAGATCTCCGATAATACTTTTAGATTGTCCAAGTTGAGCCATGCTAAATGAACCCAATTTATTTAATCTCATCACCTCAGGCATTGAGGGAAAAATTATAGAGGCTTTAAGATTCTCTTTATATGGGGTAACTGCATCTACAACTTTTTGTGCTAAATCTTCTATAAATATTAGGGAGGCAACAAAAATATCGGCACTAGCTATATCAATTTTAAAATCTTCGAAATTTTTATCGTTTCTAAGTTCTTCTATAAGATATCCGCTGAGATCTATCCCTATAGGGCCATTGGTTTCATTTATTGATTTTGCAGCTTCTGTTAAGGAGTTTTGATATTGTGGCTCAAGGACAACATAAACTGCTTTTATTACAATTTTATGTTTGTTATCCTCAACAGGAGAAACTCTGCGATTTGCTGAGCGGACCTGCGTAAACATTGATTTTCTTTAAGTATTTTTACCAGCCTACGGGTGAATTGCCGTTATTGTGTGCAATATAAATAGCGTGTAACAACCTTTAAAAAAATTTTTTAATTAAAAATGATCAAAAATTCTAAAAAAACTACACCTGTACTTGTTTCTGGTGCATTAGGCAGAATGGGAAGTGAGGTTGTTAATTCCGTCCTAAATTCTTCTGATTGTGAACTTGTTGCAGCAATTGATACAAATAAAAAAAATAATGGTGAAAACATTTCACAATTGTTAAATCTTAAAAAAAGTGATGTTCTTGTCTCAAATGATCTTGAGGGATCTTTATGTTCAATAAGTCAAGATTATCGAAATGAGAAAATTAAGCCAGTATTAGTTGACTTTACTCATCCTGATTCTGTTTATGAAAATACTAGATCTGCAATTGCTTATGGGATATCGCCAGTTGTAGGGACTACAGGCCTTACTCCCTCCCAAATAAATGATTTGGCTATTTTTGCTCAAAAAGCAAACATCGGTTGTGCAATAATTCCAAATTTTTCTGTAGGAATGGTTCTTCTTCAACAAGCTGCTTCTGTAGCAGCAAAGTTTTACGATAATATTGAATTAATAGAAATGCATCACAATCAAAAAGCAGATTCTCCTAGTGGAACCTGTATTAAAACTGCTGAAATGATTGAAGAATATCCAAAAAAATATAATCAAAGCTTAGTTGAGGAATCTGAATCATTAAAAGGTGTAAGAGGAGGTGTTAGAGATTCAGGCCTAAATATTCATTCAATAAGATTGCCTGGGCTTTTGGCTCATCAGGTAGTTATTATGGGTTCTCCTGGAGAAACTTACACAATTAAACATGACACGATTGATAGAAAAGCTTATATGCCTGGCGTTTTGCAGGCAATAAGAAAAATAGGTAAATTTAATTCGTTAATTTATGGACTTGAAAAATTAATATTCTAAATGCTTATACCAATAAAACAAAATCAAATATCTAAACTTATCCCTTCTGTGGGGACAGGTGGTCAGTTTAAATATACACTTGGAGATCCCAGAAAAGTTTTGCAGAAACTTATTATTTCCTCTATTGGAGGAGTTTTAAATCTCTTGCTTTTTATTAGTCAATCATCAACTCAGACTGAAAATCTTTGGTTATTGTTATGTGTGATCTTTTTTCTCTACATAATATGGGGACCAATTCTTGAATCAAGCAGAAAAAATATTAAATATAAAAATTCTAAGTTCTTTTCTCTCTTTGATGGTTATGTATCTGATATCTATAAAACTGAAAGAATTGAAAGTTCACGTGAGCAATCAAATAGGCAAGGTCGTTTAGAGTTGATTGAAAAAAAAAGAACTTGGTTAGTTATTGAATTGGAGGATGAGGATGGTTATTTAGATAAAATTAGTTTTCCCATGGAAAACAAACATAGTCGAATTAGAGTTGGTTCCAATATTAGATGCATTATTTCATCTAATTATAGAAGCTTTGAAAGAGAGATTTACTTGACTGATGCATGGTTACCTGACGAAAATATTTGGATAGGAGAGTACCCTTATTTGCTTCGACCAGCATTTGAAGAAATTTGCTATATTTATCTGAAGTAAATTGTCGTTATATATTAATTGATGAATAATTATTTAAATTTTAAAATTGTTGGTTCTGGTCCCTCTGGATTACTTTTGGCTATATCTTTAGCGAAATTAAATTTCAATATTTACATTACAGATTTACTAACAAGAGAGAAACTAATAAATAAAGACAAAACATATGCCATTACGCATTCAACAAGAAAGATACTTTCAAAATTTAATCTTTGGAGTAAATTAAAATCTTATCTTTATAAATTTGATTCTCTTTCAATTTCAGACAGTGTAACTTCAGATTTCACAATTTTAACTACTTCTGATTTAGATAAAGATATTTGTTCTTTAGATACTATTGGTTGGGTAGTTAAACATTCTGATCTTATGAATGTATTTTTCGATGAGGTCGATAATGTAGATAATATATTTTTTAAATCTTCTTTAGATCTATCTTTCAATGATATTAAATTTGATTTTGAATTTGTATCAACCGGGGCAAATCCAAACCACAAAAAAAATCGAAATTTTATAGATATTAGAAAATCATATAATCAGTCTTGTTTAACATTTGAAGTTTTAGTTAGGGGAAATGTTCCTAGGCGCGCATATGAAATATTTAGAAAGGAAGGTCCATTAGCTTTATTACCACTAGATAAAAATAAGTATCAAATAATTTGGACAGCTACTACATCTAAATCAATGGATAGATTAAATTCAAGTAAAAGCTTTTTGTTAGATAACTTGTCAACAATATTACCTGATAATTTTAAGTTAGATCAAATCAATAGCGATATTAATATTTTTCCTGTTTCTCTATCTTTTCGCCTGCCAATTTTTAATTTTAAAAAGGTTGTATTTGTTGGAGATTCATTTCATACCTTCCATCCTGTTGGAGGACAAGGGTTAAACACTTGTTGGAGAGATGTTAATGTCATATATGATATTTTTAATAGAAATTTTCCTGTAAGTAATAGAGCTTTGAACATATTTAAATATAAATACTATTTTATAAGATGTTTAGATATTATTTCAACTATTGTTGTTACAGATTCTTTAATTCAATTTTTTGCAAATAATAAATTTTTCTTATTACCTTTTAGAAAATTCTCTTTTTTACTTTTAAATAAGTTTATTTTTATGAGGAGAATCATATTAAATCATATGACTAAGTCTTTAATCTATTCTTCAATTAAATAATTTCTATGGATAATAATTCAAATAGAAAAATAATATTATTTCTTATGGATGAAATTGGATTAAACGAGTCTTCGATTGAGCTAGGATTAAAGTTGTCAATTAAAAATAATACGCCACTTCCTATTCTTCTTTGGAATTATGGAATATTAACAATTGAAGAACTGGATCAGTTTTATACATTTTTATTTCAAAGTAAATAATAAATATTCTGTTATGATCTGTAAATAGCGTTCTAAGTTGACCATTACTATCTTATCCAAAGGAAAACAGATATCTAGAGAATCTATACAAAGACTTGATTTACTTTTACTAGCTCTAGAAACTATTGATTTAAATGGTGCTGAATCTCTATATTCTTTATCAGTCAAACTTAATTTAAAGGAAGTCATACCTAATAAAGTTACTATTTGGAAACTAAGGAATAATAACCCAATGAGGAATTCTTTTAATAATATCAATATTAAATTGGAGGAATTTGAAGCACTAATTAAACTTGCTTCTGAAATGGCAAAATTTTTATATCCTTACATAAGACAAATACTTCAATCCAGAGATGATCATATTAGAAATCCTAATGCTTGGAATGAATTTAAGAAAAGATATATTGAATTAATTAATGAAAGGTTTAATACTAATAGTATGAAGGTCAAAAGACTTCTTGATCCTAATTGTAATGATGAGGTTTTTAATAAAATTATACTTACTTTAGCTTTGTGCGTCGCAGACGATGGTTTTCTAAAATTAAGAACAAATTTACTTAATTATTAATATGTTGCAAAATAAATTTTTATTTAATCAATCTTCAGTAAGCCTTGAAATTATTGGATTGCCTGATTATTCAAATAACGAAAATAAAGACTACATATCAATTATTTCGCAATGGAAACTTATGATTATTGATAAGCCTGTTGTAGAAGGAAATTTGGAACATTTAAAGTCAATTATGAAGGCTTTTTATTATTACTCTAATTCCCTTTTAAATGATGAAAATCCAAGATATGAATCCAATTTAATTGATATTACCTCTGAGAATTTTTATACACATATACTTCTTTTGAAGAGTTCCAAACCTGAGGTTAAGCCTTTAAATATAAGAATTGGAAATTCAGTTTTAGCAGATACCATAAATTGTTTTGACCAATTATGTTCTTCAAATAAAGTTAAAAATATTTATCAAAAAGAATTTACAAATTTTAAAAATAAAAATCATTTAAGTTTATTGGATAAAAAAAATATCTTTAATTTTCTATTGCCTCCATTATTTTCATTATGCTCTATTTTTCTCGTTTCTACTGCCTTAATTTATGTTTATGATGGAAATGATAATAGTTCTTTAATAAATACTAAAAACAAACTTATTAGCATTAAATCCTCAAACAAGTTACTATAAAAAATAATTCTTATTTGAGAATTATTTTTGATTTTTTAGTTTGATTTATTAGTTTGATTTTTTATAAATGGCCGATTTAAAAATACCTAATTTGAATAAGAATTCTGATAAATATTTTTTTAAAAAAAAGTTATCTTTGAGAAGAAAGTCTAAAAGTAAATTGATAAATGAATCTTTTATTATGATTTTTTTTAGTGCCTTAATATTTTATCTAATTTATTTAATCCCGAATAAAATCTCAATTTTTAAAAACTTATTTATTAATTTTAGTAAATTGTTTGCCAACTTTTTAGACTCAATCTCATATATTTATGAAATTTGTTTATCTATATTTATTATATTTTCATTAATATTTTCCTTAATTTTATTTATAGGCTCATTTTCAAGAATACTAAAAGTAGTAAAAAGAAAAACTAGCCGATTAAACCTTAAATAGGGTTCATTAAACCGCCACTTCCAGAATCTGAATCATCGTCATCATTTTCAGTTTCGAATCCTAGTAAAGCGTATATACCAACTGCTACAGATGAAATTAATAAAGTAAAAGGTAAAATCGAAGTTTGTAATCCGACATCAATGTATTCACCCATTTAATAAAAAAATTTTTTATTAACCTAACCGAAATTTCACTTATCCGCGGTTATTAAATATTTATTTAATGTTTTAGATCTTTGTAACGGAAGTTTCTTTATCAAAGTTATTTATTTCTTTTACAAAAAGTCCTAACCAATAGATTAACTGATCAATTTGATTTTGAATATCTGTGACACCTAATCCTCTAATAATTATTTTTGAGAACTGATCATCTTCTTCATAATTAAATTTTGATTGAATATTTGATGGTAAACCTTTTTTAATAAGTTTGAATGTAGAGTTTTTTAGCCTAGTTTCTATTATTACATTTGGTTTTTTAAGTTTAATTTTATTAAAGCCACACTTTTTTGCTAACAATTTTAACTTCATTAACAATATTAAGGATTCTACAGGTTTGGGTAAAACTCCATACCTATTTGTCCAGTCAGTTGCTAGCTCTGTAAGCTCTTTGTGATTGGTACATTCGGTAGCATATTTATAAGCATCTAGTTTCTCTTCTCGGTTTAATATCCATGTTCCTGGTATAAAAGCATTAATTGGCAAATCAACTTGCGTATCATTGACTTCTGGTACTTCTTGACCATTTATTTCTGAGATTGCTTCATGAAGCATTTCAATATATAAGTCATATCCTATGGCATTAACTTTTCCACTTTGCTCTTCGCCTAATAAGCTCCCAACACCTCTTATTTCCATATCTTTCATGGCTAGTTGATATCCACTTCCTAGTTCAGAGAAATCTTTTATAGCCTTTAACCTTTGCTTAGAGGCTTCATTAATTTTGTTTATATTTGGATAAAATAGCCATGCATGAGCTTGTATTCCACTTCTTCCGACTCTTCCACGTAATTGATAAAGTTGTGAAAGACCAAATTTATGTGAATCTTCGATTACGATTGTGTTTACTCTAGGTATATCTAATCCGCTTTCAATAATTGTAGTGCAAATCATTAGATCAACCTCGCCATTATTAAATGCAATCATTGCATTTTCAAGATCTATTTCATTCATCTGTCCATGAGCGACAATGTACTTTAAATCTTTAAACATATTTTTTAATTTATTAACCGCTTGATCAATATCAGATATTCTTGGAAGAACATAGAAAATTTGACCACCTCTATCAAGTTCTTGACTTATCGCAGTTCTGATTACATCCATATCAATTTCAGATAAATACGTTTTAATCGATCTTCTAGATGGCGGTGGAGTATTTAATAAACTCATTTGTCTAAGGCCAGACAAACTCATATACAGAGTTCTTGGGATTGGTGTGGCTGAAAGAGTTAAAACGTCAATATTTGTTTTTATATTTTTTATTTTTTCTTTTTGCCTAACTCCAAATCTTTGTTCTTCGTCAATAACAAGTAATCCTAAGTTTTTAATTTCGATCTCTTTTCCTAAAATTTGATGAGTAGCTACAACTAAGTCAATTTTATTATTTTTTAAACCATTATAAATATCTTTTTTCTCAGTATTTGTTTTAAATCTGTTCAGTAGAGAAACTTTTATTGGGTAAGGAGAAAATCTATTATAAAAAGTTCTCCAGTGTTGTTGAGCTAAAATTGTTGTTGGAGCAAGTAAGATTACCTGCTTACCAGATGTAATTGCTTTAAAAATTGCTCTTACGGCTACTTCTGTTTTTCCGAACCCGACGTCTCCACAAACTAATCTATCCATTGGCTTATCGCTTTCCATATCAATTTTTACTTCTTTAACAGCTGTTATTTGATCTGGAGTAGCTTGATAAGGGAATGACTCTTCTAACTCTTTTTGCCAAGGCCCATCTTCTGGGAATATATGACCTTTAAGTTTTTCCCTTTTTGCGTAAAGTTTTAAAATGTCTAAGGCAACTTTTTTTATTATTTTTCTATTTTTATCTTTTATTTTTAACCATTCTGTGCCTCCTAATTTATTTATTCTAGGCTTTATTTTTCCACTAGATCTATATCTGTTTATACTCCCAAGTTGATCAGCTGCAACGCTTATTTTTCCATCAAGATAACGAATGACTAAGTAGTCTCTTGATTCACCGGTAATGTTTATTTTTTCTATTTTTAAAAATTGTCCAATACCATGGTTTTTATGAACTATATAATCTCCTGGATTTATTTTATTTACATTTATATTTGAATTTACACTCCTTTTTCTTTTTCTTATAAATACATTATTAAATAAAGCTTGCTGAGAAAATAATTCTTTGTCTGTTATTAGAATTACTTTCCATATCGGCAAATAAAATCCTTCTATTTCATAATTATTTTTATTTTTAATAATTACTGGTGTCGAATTTTCAATTAACTTATGCGCGCTTTCAAGATCGTTGGGTTTGTCTAAGTAAGTTGTATTACATTCATGCTCAAAAAATAAACTTTTTGTTCGTAGTGGCTGCGCTGATAATATCCAGACTTTATCTTTATTTAATATAAATTTATTTATTTCTTTTGAAAGTTTGCCAATATGTTTAGAAGAGGTATTAATGCGTTTATCTGACAAAAGAAATCTATTATCTAAATTTCTTTTTGACTCGAATTCATATAAATTTATTACATTATAATTACTAAAAGTTTTTATAATTGATTCAAATTTTTCGTGAAGATTAGATTTAACTTTTATATTTATATTATTAGATTTTAAGTTGTTGGCGATTTCATCTTTATGTAGTTCAAAATTATTATCTGATTCAAGACACCAATTATTAGAAAATTTATTACATTCCTCTTTTTCGTCGATGACAATTAATGTTTCTTTATTTATGTAATCTAATAGGTTTGATGGATGTTCCTCAATTACCCCCAAGTATCTATCAAGATTATTCTTAGTTGTTATTTCTTCTGAATTAAATGTACCTTGTTCTGATAAATTTTCTAAGCTTTTTCTTATTAATAAATTAAAGCCGACTTGTACAATTTCAACCTTATTAACACTATCTAATGTTCTTTGTGATACTGGATCATATTCTCGTATTTTATCAATAATATTATCAAAGTATTCTATTCTTACAGGCAGTTCATTATTAACTGGATAAATATCAATAATTTCTCCTCTTCTACTCCATGACCCTTCTTGCGAAGTTAAATTTTCTTTATTATAGCCGAGTAAAACTAACTTTTTTGTTAACTCTTTTATGTCTAGTTCATTTCCCTTAATTAGTGTAAATATATTTTCCTTAAATTGATTAATTTTAATTAAATGAGGTTGTAGGGATCGTTCAGTTGTTATTATTATGTTTAATTCTTTTCTTTCTTTTTTAATAATTTTAGAGATAACTGATAACTGTGAATATTCAGTCTCCTTTGACCTGTTAATTGAAGCATATGGCAAATTTTCACTTGGAGGATAATATAATACATTTCTATTATCTATACTATCGAAATATCCATACCATTTGTAGGCAATTTCCTCGTTAGGACTTATAAGTAAGATATCTTTATTTTCTTTATTAGCAATACTATTTATAATAATTGATTTTGCATATCTACTGGAGCCAATGATGTTTAGTTCATTATTATGTTTAATTCTTTTTACTAACTCTATTATTATTTGTGAATTTGAAATATAACTAATTAATGAATTTAAACTCATTTATATTTAATTAACTTGATTACTACTTAAGGTTATATTATATTATATTTTACAAAGATTGTGAATAATAATTAATGGATTCTGCTGCAATAAATTCCTTTATACCAACGCTTGATCAAGTTGATAGTTGGTCAGAAATTTTTACACTTTTACCTATCTTGATTATTTTAGAATTATTGCTATCGGCAGATAACGCGATTGCTTTGGCATCGCTTACTAAATCTCTTGATAGTCCTTTATTAAGATCTAAAGCTTTAAATATAGGCATAACTATTTCTTTATTATTCAGAATATTTCTTATTCTCCTATCAAATATTCTTCTGAAATTTATAATAATTCGCATATTTGCAGGTTTATATCTTATTTATTTATTTATATCAAATGTGTTTTTTAATAGCGAGTCCGACACTCAAGAAACAGACAATGATAAAAAGAATAATAATTTTAAATTTCTAAAGATTGTTGCTTTGCTTTCTTTGACTGATTTCGCCTTTTCAATTGACAGCATTACAACAGCTGTTGCTATAAGTGATCAATATATTCTTATTATTTTTGGAGCAATTATAGGTGTATTAGCATTACGATTTACTTCAGGTATATTTCTTAATCTTTTAGAGAAATTTGTAAGATTAGAAACTGCTGGTTACATTGCTATATTAATTGTTGGGATAAAGCTTCTTCTAAATACATTAATTACTGAGACAATTCTTCCAGATTATTATTTTTATATTTTGATATTAATTTCTTTCATTTGGGGTTTATCCAAAAGGGATCAAATAATTTAGTCAGAAAAATTTTCTCCAATTACAGGATTTAATTGTTGTATCAATTGATTTTGACTTGATACTTTTTTACCTTCTAGTTTTGCTTCTAATAAAAGAATTGGATCAGTTTTTGTTGTTATGATAATTCCTACATTTTTTATAAGTCCAATTATTAATCCAGGTTTAAATACATTACTTAAAATTTTATAATTTTTATTGTGTATTTCATGAGTTGTTAGGATCTTTATTTTTATTATTTTGAGGTTTTTCCTTTTATAAGTTGTATTGGCTCTTGGGTATAAGGCATTTATTTTTCTATAAATATCAGTTGCAGAATTTTCCCAATTTATTATGTAATCTAATTTGTTAATCATTCGTGCATATTTTAATTCTCGTTTAAAATCTGTTTGTTTTTTAAGTAAAAGATTAATATCTCTATTTTTATTTTGTTCTATATCTGATATCGCTCTCAAAAATAACTCTGATGATAAATCACTTAATTTTTTAGTTAAGGTTTTAAGATTATCATTATTCTCAATTTTAATTTGTTTTTCAACTAATACGTCCCCAGTATCTAATCCTTCTTCCATTCTCATTATTCCTACACCAGTTATTTTGTCTCCCTCTAATATTGACCATTGAATTGGTGCAGCACCCCTCCATCTTGGAAGTAGTGATGCATGTGCATTCCATGATTTGTATTTAGGAATATCCAATATCGCCTTGGGTAATATCTTTCCATATGCAATTACAATAAAAAGATCACAAGATAAATCGTTAAGTATGCTAATAAATTGAATATTTTCCTTTATTGTTTCTGGTGTAAATACTGGAATATTTTCCTTAGTAGCATATTCCTTCACTGGTGATGATATTAACTTATTACCTCTAGATCTTTTTTTATCTGGTTGGGTAATTACAGCAACAATATCATGATCTGATTTCTTTAATACTTCAAGACTTTTAACTGAATATTCAGGCGTACCCCAAAATATAATTCTCACTCGTCACCGGTTATAGATAATTCATTAATCCATACATGTGGAGAAATTCCACTTGTAGTTAATTCTTTTTCATTTTCAATATTTATTATATTTTTTAGAAGATACTTTATATCTCCTGCTACAGTTGCTGATTCAATTGAACGTTTTTCCCCATTTCTATAAAGCCATCCTTCAAAAGGAAGAGAGAAGGAACCTTGACTAGCTTTAACTCCTGCATGAATTGCGTTTAATTCTTCAATATATACAAAATCTCCTTGATAATTTGTGTGTACCAAAAACTTGTTTAAGTTCGAACATTCATTAGATTTTTCAATTACTAACCAATCTGGAGAAACTGATACTTTTGAACCAAGTCCAGCATGCCCTGTGGGTATGGTATTAAAAATTTTTGCAGTTGATTCCGAATGAAGAAAGTTTTCTAATTTACCTTTATTAATTAACATCAGTTTTTTTGTTGGAGTCCCTTCACCATCGAATGGTGCAGAAGATATATTTTTATCATTAAGCCCATCATCATAGATATTCAAAGCTGGAATTGAAATCAATTCACCAATCGAGTTTTTATCTGAAAGACTTACACCGTCAATAATACTTCTAGCATTGAAGATAGAACTAAATGCATTCATTAACGTTAGAAATGCTTCAGGTGATAGACAGATTAAATACTTATCTGTTTTTATTGATGAGTAATCTAAATGTGCAATTGTTTTCTTTGCTGCTTCTTTGATACAGGATTCAATATCAATGTCTTCAACACCGTATCCTAGTTTCACTGAACCTGAACTACGAGGTTTTTTATCTTGTTCTTCTGCTCTCGCATATAAATATATAGCAGCTTGACTTTTACTATAATTTCGAAATGCTCCATCACTATTGGCATAAATTCTTTCATAAAAACTTTCTGACAATCCGTTGTAAGGAATAGATTTAATAGCCTCATGACTATCGATTAGCTTCGATTCAGCCTCTCTGAGAATTTTAAGCAGCTTTTTTATTCCTAACGGATTTTTTTTATCAACTTCTTTTACATGTATAGGATCTTTGGCTAAGGGAGAAAAATCAGTAAATTCATTTTTGTTCCCAAATTCTGAAGCAATATTTGCTTGTCTTAAAGCTTTTTTAATACCTGTTTCACTTAGATCACTTGTGGTAGTGATACCAACTAAGTTGTCTTTATTCCAAACTCTTAAAGTTATGACCTGTTTTTGAGATGCTTTTAACTGTTTCGCTGCTCCTCTATCAACTTGAACAGAATAATCATTAGAAAAACTAGCACCGTAATCCCATTTATCAATGTTTAATAAATTTGCAGCCTTTGATATTTGAGTTGTTATTTCTGTAGGATTCACTTTTATCTCCCACCTACTGTTATGGAATCGACTTTAATATGTGGCTGACCTACTGTTACATTAACGCTTCCGCTGACTGAACCACAAAAACCAGGAGCTAACTCTAAATCATTTCCACACATAGATATTTTTGGCATTACTTCTTTCGCGTCACCTATTAATGTTGCTCCTTTTACTGGTTTAGTTAGTTTACCGTTCTTTATTAAATAACCTTCCTCAACAGCGAAATTAAATTGGCCTGTCGCTCCTACACTTCCACCACCCATTGACTTACAGTAAAGACCATCGCTAATACTATTTATTAATTCTTCTTTAGTGAATTCACCTTTAGCTATATAAGTGTTTCTCATTCTTGATGCAGCAGCGAATGAATAATTTTGCCTTCTACCACTACCAGTTCTTTTGTGACCAGTCCTTAATTCACCAGCCCTGTCAGAAAGAAATTTCTTTAATATACCATCTTTAATAAGTATTGATTTTTCTGGTTCCATTCCTTCATCATCAATTGATAATGATCCGTAAGACCCTTCAGAAATGCCCTCATCTATTGCCGTCACAGATTCGTGAGCTATTTTTTCATTCAACTTATCACTAAATGGAGTTGTTCCACGTTCAATCTGAGTTGTTTCAAGTAAGTGCCCACAAGCCTCATGAAATATAACACCACCGAATTTATTAGCTAATACAACTGGCATTTGTCCAGCCTGAACATAATCTGCATACAACATATTCATTGAACTTTCATAAACTTCATTTGAAGCTTTTTCATGATCCCATAATCTAAATTCATTAGGGATTCCATGCGATCCAAATCTTCTACTACCGTTCGATCTATATTGAGCGTCATTAGCAATTATGTTAAGTCCTACCGTTTGATGCAGTCTTATATCAGTAGCGTAAGTTCCATCACTTGAAGCTATTATTACTTCCTGCCAATTTCTTGCATAACTACCTTTTCTAACAACTACTTTCTTATCCTTTTTTAATGATTTAGTGCTAAGTAATAATTTTTCGCTTACTTCATTTATTGTTGGCACTTCATTCAGATAATTAATTTTTGATTTACTATAGTCTTTTAGTTTTTCAAGTCCATTAAAAATTAATTTATTAGTTTTTTTAGAGATATCTAACATTTCGATTGCTTGAGAAATAGATCTCATTAATCCATGTTTCGACAAGTCATTAGTACTCACAAACCCATCTCTCTTGTCTTTAAATATTCTTATTCCAGCTCCTCTGCTGAATGATGGACTAACATTTGTAATAAAATCTTCTTCTGCGAGAACACTTGAATTATCAGAGTTTTCAATAAATAATTCTACAAAATCAGCACCTAGAGATATGCCATAGAAAATGACTTCTTCAAGAAGTTTTTTATTACATTCACCAAATCTAATTTCGGAAGATTTAATACTCGCAGATACCATTTGAATCTTATAACTTTAGCTCTTTGTTAAGATCAGATTATCTAATTGATGGTTGAAAATCATCACTTTCAAGAGGTTTTAATAAGTATAGTCTTATCAGTTGATAACCGTTTGAAATAAAGATGGGTAATTTAGATAATACTTTAATTACATTTGGATTTTCTTTCTTATCTATCTCTGATAAGCGAGTACCATTCTCAACTATTCTGTCTAATCTTTTGTAAAAAGATTTATCATATACATTTAAAACAACAGGAAATACTTTGGCGGAAGTTTCATTTGTTTTGTTAATGACAAATTGGTCATACTCTCTAGCGTTTAAACCTAGTGCTCCATAAAAATTTCTCTTGGTCCCAAGATCTCTTATGTACATAGTTGCAAAAACAGCTAGTAGAAAAAACCTAGACCATAATTTAGAAACTATAGGATGATTATTTAAAAAATATCTAAATCTATGGTAATAATCAAAAATTGGATGTTTCAGGGTATAACCAAAGATCTCAATTTTCTGGCTTAAACTTTTAACCGTTCGAGGTTGTGCTTTCATTAATGCATCAAAGAAATCACCATGCCTATTTTCATCTTGACACCAATTTTCAAAGAAATTAAATAATGGAAAAATTTTACCACTAGGATTTTTTTCAAGGTGCCTATAAATTGCTATATATCTCCAATATCCAATTTTTTCAGATATATAAGTAGCATAAAAAATTGCTCTTGGAGCAAAATAAGTATAATCCTTGTTGGCTGTTAGAAATCCTAAATCTAACTGTAATCCGAAGTCATTCATTGACTTATTCAAAAATCCCGCATGCCTTGCTTCATCCCTCGCCATATGAGCAAAACATTCAGCAAGAAGTGGATTTTTGTCTTTTATCCTTTTACTTAATTCTTTGTATAAGAGAAAGCCTGAAAATTCTGAAGTACAACTTCCTTCCAGAAAATCTACAAAAAGTTCCCTGGTTTCAGCATCTATTTTATCTGCCGCCCCCTCAAATTCTTTATTTCGTACAAAGTGATGCCTATTATAATCTTTTCTAAATTCTTCACATATTGCCTCCAATTCATCTTCATTAATTGATAAATCCATTTTTTCCATAGCTTCAAAATCAGTCGTGTAAAAATTTGGAGTTAATATCGTATCTTTTGCAATATCCTTCCCTCTATTAACAGATTTTTTATTATTTGATTCAATAGTTTGTTGTGCCATTTTCTCTATTTCACTTCTACTATTATTTACTATTTATTGTATTTTTGAGTAAAAAGTTAACTAGGTGTTATTCTTTCATTTTTTTAATTAATACCAATTAATTTTTGTCCATTTAATCTTTGCAGAATTCTAGAGATAATTAATTTAAGGGTTATTCTTTTTTCATCTATTAAAAACGATTCAATTACACTTGGTTTCTGATCAGATTTGCATAATGAAATACTTTTTAACGAGCTTATATCGTCTTTTTCAAATGATAACCAAAAGTTGCAAATGTCTTTTATTTCGCAAAAAATAACCCAGCATTTATCGCCAGCAATTGGTCTTGATGTGTTTTTTAAATTTATATCTGCAACTTCTAATCCTCTTACTTTAAATTCCTGAATTATGGAAGGTAATAAATGATCATTAATAAATTCATTAAAAGGTTTTTTTTCAATTGGAAGTTCCTTTTTTGGTTTTATTTTTAACGGTATTGAATTTTCGCCCCCAACTTTTTGTTTATTAGAATCTTGTGAATTTGCATTAATTAATGTAGATGTTTCTTTTGGACTATCAATATCAATAATATCCTTTTTTAAAGGATCATCTTCCCTTTTAATACTTTCTTCTATCGATTCTACATTTTCTTCCATATCAACAATTTAATATTATGTTAATTATAAATATAATCTAACCTGTTTTTATCAATATTTAAATTTAACCATATTTTTACCACTCAGATTCATTATTGTTCCAATCATCATCATATTGTGAATTATTAATTTTCTGGTTTCTATCTTTTAATTCATTCTCACCATTATTTTTAATAACACGATAATTAACAGAAATTGTGGGTTGAGGCTCTCGTAAATCTCTCTCAGGAGCAACCTCTAATAGTTCATCATCTTCTCTTTTTTCTGAATAATCATTATCATCGGTTCTTTTATCATAACTTTCAGATATAGTTTTAGTTCTAATGTTATCGCTTAGTGTTGTGTTTAATATAGAACTCATAAATAAACCTGAAATAAAGGAAATAAATATTAATCTACCTATTGTTACTTCTTGAATATTCCAAATGAAATATCTAAACGAAGTTTTTTGTCTGTTATTTATTAATAATAAAATTTGAATACTAACAATTAAAAAAATAATTAATATTAAACTCTTTTTTTTATTATTCATTTTTAAAGTAAGTTATCTTTGATATCTGAATAGAAATTTGATAACTAATAGATTTTCGATCACTAAACTATTTCAAGGTCAATTTGATATTTTAGAATATCTACTTTAATAATTTTGATATCTATTACATCACCTATCTTGTATGAGTTTTTGGACTTTCTTCCAATTAATAGATTTTGCCTAGATCTATATTCGTACCAATCATTACTAAGAGTACTTACATGTACTAAACCTTCAACATATAATTCTGGAATCTCTACAAAAAATCCATAACTTTGAACTGCCATTATTAAACCACTATATTTATTTCCTATAAACTTTTCGGCTTTTCTTACTTTTTTTATAGTTATCATATTAGATTTAAACTGTCTAACTTTATTCTTATACTCATTAATTTTATCGATCATTACACTATTAAATAATAAATCTAATGATTTTAATGTTGATGAATTATACAAACGCCAAGTAACATTTTCCCAAGATTCTTTTTCCATAATATTTATCAAATTACCACCACTACTTTTATTTCTTTTCCCATTAATTATCATATTATAAATATTATATTGATTCATTAAATTAGTAAAATCAAATGAGGGTAATGTCCAAGGTGAAATAATATTTTTAGAATCATCTATAGTATTATCATTAGAAATTAATGTTACTTCATTATCCCTAACAACATTAAATAATATTTTATGCAAGATTCTTTTTTTATTATCATCAGTGCATAACTCAACTAATTTCTTAAATGATAGAGTGCCATTATCATTAAGTTCTATATTACTATCAATTAATTCTGAATTTTTTATAATTTCAGTGACATTTATATAATCTAATTCTTGAGAAATATATGATGCATTATTCAATCCATAATTATTTGAATGATTGAACCATATTGAATTCGCCTCGTACAACAAAGGTGAAAGATATGTTTGGATGTCATTATTATTTAATGGTTCAAAATATTCCTTTGAGAACTCAGCTGGGTTGTGAACTAATATTTCTTTTAATGATTCAATATTATTATTCGACTTCGGTAATTCAATTTTCCCATCCAATAATTGATTCTTTCTAAATTCATTTGAGATTTCTATTATTTTATCTAAATCTTCTATGTAGTCTTTAATTGGTTTAAGTATTCTTGAGGTGATTCGAGCTTTACTTTTTCTAGTTAGAAGAGCATCTATATGTTGATTTTCCACTAACAGTGAACATTTTACTTTTGTTAAGTGGAACGACCAATTAATTATTTCATTCTCACTATTCATTTCTATACACAAACTAATAGCATCATTAATTTCGTTTATATTAAATTTTGCAGCATTACATATTTCATCACTAAGATAGTTTTGCCATTTTTCTAGTAAGGGAAATGACTCAAATCTATCAAAAAATATTTGTAAGGATTTTTTATTAATTAGATCTAATCTTTCTGCAATTGTATTGGTATGTATCCAAAGTTTATAGGAATTGTTTTTAATTTTATCTATTTGAAAAATTGGCAGTATTGGCGAATTTTCAGTTTCCCAACTTTTGAACATATAAGAATTTTTACTTGATAGATCTAGTCTTTGCTGTTGATTGCTAACAGTAAGCTTTGGATTTTGAACGTTAGCAATTCTATGAATATTGCTTTTGGATAATACGAAATCTGTATCAAGCTTTTCGTTGTTATTTAATGTTAATTCCTTTATGACATGACCATTACCTTCTTGTTGGGCAATTGGAAATAAATCAATTTCAATTTTTACTATATTTTTATTAATAGGATTATATTTATATTTTTCATCTTTTTTGGGAAGCTTGATTTTAGCTAAAATTCTGTCATCAATAGGTATTCCATAAACTTCGTCTTTAATTATTTCGACTTTTGCTAATAGTATTTGATTAGTTCTTTCAAGTATGCAATCAACAACCCCTTCAGGTGATCTTCTTCTTACACCATCTTTGATTATTCTTACTAAAACTTTATCTCCATTCCATGCATAGTTTAGTAAATTTTCTTTTATATAAATATCTTCATTGTTATTTTCTCTAACTGCAAAGCAATAACCCTTGCTACTGCATCTAATTTTAGCAACTAAGTGATTACTCTCTTTGACGTTGAAATATTCATTATCTTTGTTTTTATTTATTATTTCAAGTTCTTCTAATGCTCGCAATGCTATATCTAATTTGGCCTTGTCAGTTTTTTTTGATAAATTTAATAATCTGCATAATTTCTTATATTCCAAACCTTCTTCCTGGTTTAAATTTTCAATTATTGAAGAAGTTGAAAACATAATATCTTTTAATTAGCTGATAACATATATTCATATTATATCTTGCTTTTTAATCAAAAAACGATTTAATATTTCATTGATTATTATCATTTTCTTTTGATGTAAATGAATTTACGAATAGTCTAATACCAATAATAAAAAAGGTTATAGATGCTATCGATTTTAAAATGATTTCTGGTAAAAAATTTGATATTGATCCGCCTGCTAGCGCTCCTACTAAACTTGCTAAAACTAGAGCTGATGAGGAACCTAAAAATACCGCTAGAGGTTTATTGGATGTCCCACTCATCGTTAACGTAGCTAATTGCGTTTTGTCACCTAGTTCGGCAATAAATATTGTTATGAATGTTGATAGTAGTAAACTTAAAATCATTTTAAAATACGGGTTTTAAAATGTCATAAGCTAAAAATATACTTATGATCATCATTAATAAACCTGTAAAAAACGCAAATTTGTTTGGAGATATTTTATTTGACAACCATTTTCCAATTAATACACCTACTAGGCTAGAACTTATTAAAGCTATTGAACTTCCGATAAAAACAATAATTGGTTTTCCAGACTCTGCAGATAACATTAGAGTCGCTATTTGAGTTTTATCTCCCAATTCAGCGATAAAAATAGTAGTAAAAGTTGTTATAAAAATAGATGAAAAATTCTTTTCAACATTTTTGCCTTCTTTTTCTAGGTTAATATTCATTTTCTTGAAATAGCAGATTTAAAGTCCTTCATTTGTTCACTTTTGCTTCCATAAATAGAAGATATATGTTGTGTACAACAATCAATTAGGAATTTATCACCATTTATTAAATACTTTTTGAATGCTGAAGAAAATTCATTTACACGGCAGAAATGTGGTCTTGATTCATAAATCATGCATTTTCTGCTTGATCTATCAAGATATTTACACCATCCGTCTTTGCTTTTCATGGAATTTATTAATGCTATATCTTTGTTACTAAGTACACCTGATAAGTTATCTCTATCATTTAAATCTAAATGGCAACAAGCTCCACAATTTTCTATACAACTCCATGACTTCATAATTTAATTCAATCTTGTAACGTATTGGTACAGTTGAAAGGTTTATTTGTAAAAATAGTATCACATCATATAATTATTCACATGGCAACCCTTATTCCTTTAGCCGTAGTTGCGTTAGCTGGACCTGCAATAATTGCGCTTGTTTTTTTTCGCAAATAAAAATATATTCTTTAACTCTTAGTGACTTACCTTGAGGGTGTTTATTGGGATTTAGATGGAACAATTGCTAATACTGAATTAGAAGCTCATTTGCCAGCTTTCAATTTTGCTTTTAAGGATTTCAATCTTAATTGGAATTGGGATAGATCTACATATTTAGACCTTTTAAAAATAAATGGAGGTAAAAATAGAATTTCTTATTATTCAAAGTTAATAAATAAATCTTTGAATAATAAAGAAGTAAAAGAAATTCATGAACGAAAACAATATCATTATATTAATTATGTAAAAAAAAATAATGTGGTATCACTTAAAACCGGTGTATATAGATTAATTAAGGAATTAAAGAAAAAAAAAGTAAGACAATTTGTGGTTACTTCTAGCTCTAAGAATCAAGCCAAACTTATAATTAATCAATTATTTATAGAATTTAATCCATTTGAATTTATTATTTCAAGTGATGATGTTCACTTTCATAAACCAAACCCTCTACCTTATTTAAAAGCGATGAAATTAAGCGGTATAAAATTTAATAAATCTATAGTTTTTGAAGATTCTATTCCTGGGCTTAAATCATCTTTAGCAGCTAAATTACCCACTATTTACGTTCCTTCAAATATACCTGCGGTTATGGAGAAGGATATGAATTTAGACTGTTATGTAGATAGTCTTGGAAATGAAAGTTGTAAGGCTAATGTTATTAAGGGACCTGAACTTAATAATAATTATGTTGATTGCGCTTATTTGGAAAAATATTTGATGACATTTTAAAATGCAAAAAACAAAATTTTCAAAAATTAATGATCAATTTAATAATTTATTGTTTGGTTTTTTAAGCTCTTCTTGGAAATCAAAATCTATTAATGTTATTTCTGTATTGACAGGTTATTTTTTATTTGCAAATTTTGCTACAAAATTCATATCTGAAGGTAAAAATGAATTAATAATGGTTCCTATAATAATATTAATTATTGAACTTATAATTAGAATTAGGCCACCTGCTGGTTCTAGTTTCTTTAACTTGTGGTCAATAATTGATAAGGCTCGAATTGGAGCAACTTATGCTGTGATACTTGAGGCTTTTAAACTAGGTTCTTAGCAAAATTATTCTTCACTTTCCTCTTCTTCGTCAATAGGATATACAAATCCTTGTGCTTTACCTGTTAAAACAGATTTACCTAGTGACATTGCTTTTTGAGCAGCTAATGCTGCTTTACCTTTCCAAACAGCATGTCGATGATTTCTCTTGCTCTTTGATTTTTTCTTCTTTGGAACAGCCATACTAATTTCTTATATCCTTCTATTAATATAACCTTTCAATGGTTATCTCTCAAATATTTGAGTATATTTGTTTTAAATAATGCAATTCTTAATCTGAGCTTTTAAGCTTTAGTTATTATATTTTATTGAAGATTAGTGTTCTTTAAATCAAATTTCTCATATTCAGATTCTAATAAGAGTTATTCTGATCTCTTATTAGAATTAGATTCGGGGAATATACAATCTATATATTTCTATCCTAGAAAAAGGGAAATAGATGTTTTGTATAAGAATGGGAACAAAGAAAAAATACCTATACTTTATAACGACCAACTTATTCTTGAAAAAGCATCAGAAAATAATGTTGACCTAACCATTAATAACAGTCGTAAAGAATCTTCAGCGGCCAATTCGTTTGCATCAGTGGGCCTTTTTTTGATTTTTATAATAGCCATTGTTTTAATATTGAAAAGTACTTCAAAACTAGCCTCAAAAGCTTTAGGTTTTGGTAAAAATAAATCAAAATTTGTCACCATTGATGATGTAGAAACACGATTTGATGATGTTGCTGGTGTTCCTGAAGCCGCGGAAGAATTAAAAGAGGTTATTAAATTTCTTAATGAACCAAAAAAATTTACTGATCTTGGAGCAAAAGTTCCTAAGGGTGTTCTTTTAATTGGTCCTCCTGGAACTGGTAAAACATTATTAGCTAAAGCTATTGCAGGTGAGTCCGGTGTTCCTTTTCTCTCTATTGCCGCATCAGAATTTGTTGAACTATTTGTTGGTGTTGGTGCAAGTAGAGTTAGAGACTTATTTGAAAAAGCAAAAGAAAAGTCTCCTTGCATAATATTTATAGATGAAATTGATTCTATTGGTAGACAAAGAGGTTCGGGGATCGGAGGAGGTAATGATGAAAGAGAACAAACCCTTAATCAGCTTTTAACAGAATTAGATGGATTTGCAGATAATTCTGGAATAATTGTTATTGCCGCCACAAATAGACCAGATATCTTAGATTCAGCTCTTTTAAGACCGGGACGATTCGACAGAAAAATTGAAGTCATGTTGCCTGATCTAGATGGCAGAAAAAAAATACTCTCAGTTCATTCTTTATCTAAACCTCTTGCAAAAGATGTGGATTTGTCATATTGGGCTACAAGAACAGTAGGTTTTTCTGGCGCTGACTTAGCAAATTTAATGAATGAAAGTGCTATACATTGTGCTAGAGAAGATTCTAAATTAATTACTTATTCTCATATAGAAAATGCTTTAGATAAAGTTACTCTTGGTCTTCGTACTTCTATTATTTCTTCTCAAAATATGAAAAAGATTATTGCATATAACGAAGTTGGACGTGCCATTGTTTCCGCGGTTAAAAATGGTGTTGATTCAGTAGATAAAATAACAATTCTTCCGAGATCTGGATATTTAGGAGGATATACAAAAATTAATCCAGACGAAGATATCGTATCAAGTGGATTAATTTCAAAGAAACTATTGTTATCTAAAATTGAAATAGCATTGGCAGGAAGAGCTGCTGAAATAATTGTATACGGTAAAAATGAAATTACTCAATGTTCATTTAATGATATATCTTATGCAACAAGCATTATTAGAGAGATGGTAACTAAATATGGATTTTCTATAATAGGACCTCTATCTCTTGAAGATGGAGGAGAAATGTCAATTGGAGATGGTTTTGTTAGGAATAAATCTACAATAGCTGATAACACTTACTCCAGAATTGATAATGAAATTATAAATATTTCTAAAATTTCTTTAAATAATGCCATAAAAATTATCAGTAATAATCGCATTTTATTAGAAAAACTAGTTGAACTTTTATTGATCAAAGAAACTGTTGAGAATAATACTTTTAAAAAAATAACTTTTGATTTATTAAAAGTGTGATTAAATATATTTAATTTATATAAAACATTTTTCCTTGATAATAAAATTTAGTCTATTAAGACTATCCATAATAATTTTATTAGTAATACTTTTTCCATTAGCTCAAAAACAATGGTTAAATTTATACTTGTTTGATATTAATAATTTATCTATTTATAAACTTTTATATTATTTAAGTGGATTAATTGTCCCTATTCTTGTAATAATAAATTCATTAAATAAGTTTACTTATTATAAATTTAATTTTCATAAAAAAAATAATAATTATTCTGATATTAGTGGTAAATCTTTATTCATAATAACTCTAGTAATATTAAGTCTACTATCAATCCTTATATCAAATTATATTTTTATAAATTTAAAAATTATTTTGAATTTATTAATGATTAATAATGAATATTTAGTTCAATATGATATTGATAAACAAATCTTATTTATTGTTATTACTTCTATTTTCTTAATATTTAAAAAAACTAAGTTTCTTCTAAAAAAAATAATATTAACAAATTTTTTTATATTTTCTATTATTAATTGGTATTCACAAATTAATAATTCTTCTTTAAATAATGTGATTCCATTTAATATTTTTAAATTTGAAAATATAAACTTTGTAAATATAAACTTTGTAAATATAATCTTTCTTCTAGCTATTGAAACGATGTTTTATCTATGGTCATACATCTCATATAACTCCTATCTAAGTGATTGGAACGTCCCAAGACCATATAAGAAGGAGGTCACACCAATCTTTAATGTTATTATTTTTTATTTATTAGTTATTTTATATTATTCAATACTCTTTAAATAGAAAAGGTACTAAATTATATTTTTGACTTAAAGGGCAGAGAAATATTCTTTACTTCCTTTTGGATCTTCTAGCATTGTTTTCTCCCCTGGAGTCCAATTTGCAGGACAGACCTCATCAGGATTGGCTGCTACATATTGATAACCCTGAAGTATTCTCAGTGTTTCATCAACATTTCTCCCTACAGGAGCTTTATTCACTGTCGTGTGCATTACAATTCCTTCTGGATTAATAAGAAATAAACCTCTATCAGCTTCACCATCATCATTAAGTACGTTGTAAGCTTGGCAAATTTCTCTTTTCAAATCTGATACCAAAGGATAGTTAATATCACCAATACCTCCTTCATTTCTTGGTGTTTGTATCCAAGCTAAATGGCAATGTTTGCTATCAACAGATACTCCAAGAACTTCAGTGTTTAAGTCAGAGAATTTATTAAATTCATCACTGAATGCGGTAATTTCTGTTGGACAAACAAAAGTAAAGTCTAATGGATAGAAAAACAAGACAACCCATTTACCTTTATAACTTGAAAGCGTAATGTCTTTAAATTCTTGATCATAAACTGCCGTTGCAGTGAAATCTGGGGCTTCTTGACCAACTCTTAAACTCATGAATTTCTATTCCTTTTTTGAAAAAATTAAGGTCTTAATACACCTTAAATTTATTATAATTTTAATGTTTATAATATAGCAAGTAAATCTCTAATATGAATTCATGAAATGGCATCATTCCTTAACAAGGAAATTTACAATAATGAACTATTCTAAATTAATAAAAAATCTTAAAAGAGAATTTATCAAATACCCCATTAATAGAGATATTGATAAAAGGAGTAATTAATAATTAAATCTTCCTCTTTAAAACATCAATAGATATAAAAAACATCATTAAGCTTTTTTGCTTAAACTTCTAAGACATTTTAAAAATATGACAAATTACATAGATAGGCTTAAAGCAAAACTCAAAATTAAAAAATTTGATCCTGACCAACCAATAAATGCCTGGTTATTTGTCTTGATATTAAATATTGTCGGTTTTGCCGGTTACTTTTATTTAAAAATAAATGATATTCACTTAGGAGACTGACTATTTTTATCTAATCTCTTTTTTAATTGATCTACAAAAATTTTTATATCTATCGATTCTTGTTAAGTCAGGTAAAGTCCAAATTAACTCTTTATCAAATAAAGGACCATTCCATTCTTTAAACTCCTCTCTAATTGAATCACTATTTAGTTTGGAAAGTTTTTTTGTTCTTTTCTTTAAATCTTTCTTAATTACTCTAATGTTTACATTTATATATTCCCTCATAATAAATATATGACTTTTTTTAATTTAACATTAAATGTGTCAATTAAACTTATCAGTAACTATTAAACGTTTTGAACTGCTTGGAATAATCCAAATGAATATCCTCCTATTAAAATCCAACCTAAAACACTTGATATTATAGTGGACCTCCTATTATGTCTTCGTAACGCATTCTCAATCATCTCGTTTACTTCATCTCTGCTTATGGAATCAGAATTTGAATTTTTATTCATTAATTTTATTTTCTAGTATAAGGGAAATAAATATGCAGTGAGTTTAACCCCTTTGATTTGTGTTTAATATTAGCTAATGGACTTTGTTATTGATATCTCTAAAACTAATAATAGATGAATTTTTATTCATTTAATTAATTATTTCATTGAAGATTTAATTTCAAATGTACATACACGCAAATAAATAACTAAAATGAAGTTTTAAATGTTTTATTAAATTTGGTACCAAAATATGAATGTTAATGATGCATCTGTTCTTGAAATGATAAACAGACTTATTGCTTCCGATAGATTAAATAAAAACCAAATTCTCCAATTAGTAAACCTAGCAGCAATTTCAAATAATATTAATGAATTAGAAGAAAATATGAAATGGGAAACTTTAAAATCTAAATATTAAAAAAATATAAAAAATAATATAATTAGTTCTCAAAATAAATATTATTTAATCAGAAGTAAAGCTTGAAAATGAATTCTAAAAATATACAAAAAAAAATATCTCGGAACGAATATCTTGACGTATTGAAGGGTTTAAATTCTTGTGAAGTAAGCAAAGCTAGCGCTGAAATAATGCTCGAACGATTTTGTAACGGAAAAGAAATTGATTTTCCTTTTTCTCAATAATTAGGATTTATTAGTAGTCAAGATTTCTTTCGGAGCTATTTGAAAATAAGATTGTTTATCGCTGACTTTAACTTTATTAATAATAAAAACTGTTGATATTACAAAAATTATAATTATAACTAGATCCCCTACAGTTAATCCTCTCTCCTTTAAATTCATAACATTAATTTTAATTATTTTTATTATAACTGAGTTGTTTATCTAATTTTACTTGAATTATCGATAGTTTACTTAATATAAATAATCAATATAAGATGAACTATAAATATATAACTTATTTACTGATTAATATTTAACCGAGCACGCACTTTAAATAACATATGGATGATATTTAATTTCTAATTGAGACTGCAGAAACAATTCGTGATTTAAAAATTTGAATTTTGTTTAAATAACTTTTTAAAAACTTTCTTTCAGAATATTTAATAACTTTGTCCGTTTAACGTAGTTTTCTTTTTCCCATAAACTAGTTACTTCATCATTATTAATTGGTTTTGATTCATAAGCAAAATACCAGAGTATAAATCCAATTGGTATTATTAATATTTGCATTTAATTTAAGTTGACTTAGATTTAATATAGTGCAACACTAATAATATGCAAGTGTTACAATAAATTTTTTATATGCCCACGCAAAGAAGAAGAATTGGTTTTTTACCAAGATCGGAAGTTCAGAATATAATAGACAAAATTTGTATTATTAATAAATTAAGTCAATCAAAAGTAACTGGGATATTGGTTGAAGAAGCACTAAGGTCTAGAGGGGTATTAAATACCTCTATTAAAAAGCTATCATACGAATTTTATAGTAATAACGGTGATGCATTATCAATTCCTAATAAAAAATATAACAACGAAATACCAATGGTTGAAGATAACAATCATTTAGATGATGAATCTATAAATGATGAAGTTCAAATGATTAACGACTATATTGAATTTAAGTTTTTTAAAAATATAATGAATAGAAATAAAAGCAGGATAAAGGAATAGTGTTACACTTTATTAGAAAAACTTGAGCATTAATTGAACATGGGACTTGGGGCCTAAGAACCCTCAACCACTTGGAACAATTTAGCTATAGCCAATAAAGAAGGTAAGTAAAAAAATAAGTTCGTTGAATTCGTGATGTTTTATTCTTTGGATGATTGACAGTAGATCTAAAATAAAAAAGTAATTAAGATCTTTTTATGGATAAAAGATTTTTAGCTGAAAAGATAATGACTCTTCTCATTTCATTAATCTTCTAATGAATATTTCTCCCCACTTATTAATAGATGTTGGAATACTAAGTACTGCATTGACTATAACTCTTGTATTGAGAGCTAAAGGTAACGCAGCAAGAAAAGAGCGAGAAACTAAATGATTACTAAAAAAGAGGAAACCGAATACGAAAAACCTAAATTATTTAGGTTTTGGAATTTTCTAATCTATGGAAGTTTTTTTGCTATTGGTGCTTTCTTAGTTTATTTATATTCGGCTTATATTTTTATAAATAAATAATGGAACATTGGCTGATAAATTCAAGTAGATCAGAAGTTAAGAGATTTATAAAGAACGATAAGAGTATTGATAAAGTATTCGAGTATATGTTCATTGATTCTGGAAAAATAGTTGGAGTATTAGGGAAAGAACCTCCAGTTATTACTACAACAGTTTCTGTAGATATAGATTTAGCTAGAGAAATTTATGAAAGATTACTTTCTCAAGGTTGGCGTAAAACAAAAGTAGTTTGGTAATAAATAATCATTTACCTCCTTTAATAATTGTTCATAAGTGTGAGTTTATAGATTTGTGAATTGAACTTTGTACGGGTTAAGGAACGACAAGGTTCGGGAGTAGGTACGTATAAATACTTAGTGAATAATTAAGACTTTCTAGAGTAATTGCATGGTTGTCATGAGACTGCCGCGGAAGCTGTAGAAATCAACCATACTTTTTACATAAAGGAATAAATATGACAGACCCAATTCTCTATCTTTCAATGATTTTAGGACTTACTGGAGTGTATGTTTTAATCTCATCTTTTGGAGATGATGACGATGATAGTAATGATGATGGTGAAAGATATATCTACAACCTTGAATACGTAAAAGTAGGAAAGTAGATTGTACTAATTAATGATTGATACATTAATTAAGGCATAACTTATCTATCATTGAGCTGACATAAATAGCTAAGAAGAGGTAGTGATATTTAGAGATTTCTGCTCTCACGGCTAGATAGACCTAGTGTTATTATAAATTAACGTTCATCCTAGTAATATCTGGACGCATGACATGGAAATAGGGAACGGGATTTCCATTAACTGCAAAGGTCATGAATAACCTCGTACTCATTAGAGAAAAAATCAAAAGAGCTGCAAGGCTTAATAAAGCCAAACTTCTTGCTACAAAAAATGGAGAGATTACTCCTTATAATCCTACTATTTTTGAGCTAAGACAAAAGCAAGCTTGCAAAGATATTGAAGCGTTAAATTCTTAATTTGAATTTATTACTTTCATTCGACTGGAAGGGGTTTTATAACCCCTTTTTTATTAGTAATTTTGCTTGATAATAAAGCAAATATTGTAAAGCTTATTACGTGCAACACTTTTCCTATTAAAATAAATTCTAGAAAATTACAATTAATTAGAGAATAATCTTAAGATTGCTATCCTTATTGGAAGATGGCACTACTTTACTAATGAAGGAATTACAAGAAAATACTATTGATCAAATAAGAACCCTTCTGAGGTATTTGAGTGAAACAGATCTATTAAAAAACAAAGATATTCTTATGTGTTTAGATGTAATAGCGAGAGAGTATGGAGGAGAAGTCGTAGATAAAAATTAAATATTAATATCCGATTTTATTTTTTGGATCAGTTATGAAAATAATAAGATTAAGAACTAGATTGGCAGGAAAATTAAGTGGCTTTAGAAGAAGTAAAACCATTCCCTGAGTTACATTAAAATCCATACCTTCTTTGGTCATATTTGTATGATGCCAAAAACTATAAATTGTATCTAGCTGTTCTTATTAAAACTATAGATTTATATTATGGTTGTATAACATAGTGCAATAAAGTATTAGTTATGTTCGATGCCGATATAGCTCAGCGGTAGAGCAACTGTCTCGTAAACAGTAGGTCATCGGTTCAATTCCGATTATCGGCATTTAAATTTCAGGTATTAGTAGTAATTGATTTTCGATATAAAGTAATACTTAATTATCTCTTTTTTTTTTAATTTTCAAAAGCTAAATCTTTTATCAGCAATATGAAAAATAAAATAATCCATAAACGGGAGCAGTCTAAATACACTTAGAGCTACTTAAGCTCATGCCATTTTAGGAGCTTATGTTGTTATGACTGCCAACTTTTGGAGTAATGCAAGTAGTACTAAAAATTTTTAAAAATAGCTCTTAAATATACTGGTCTTCCTCCATCCGTCCTCCAATAACTGCTTATATTCCTTTCTTGCATCTTCAATGGATTCTACTCTTGAACCTTTGATAACTGGTTTACTTGATCTTTTATATACACAAGCATATTTAATTTCCATTGCATTAATAGTGGGAGAAGGTTTACTAACATCCTCGAATGGCTTAAATATTTTTATTCGATCTCTCTTCTTATTTATTAAAGTAAATTCCTCCATATGAAGTTTGCTGAAATTAGCCCTCTTTATTTTTATAGCGATAGACTTTTAGAGTGGCAAGACAAGTCTCGTTTGAGATAGTCAAGAGACTCAAAAATAATAATTTTTTCTTGCTTTCTCGCGATCAGCATTTATTTTATCCATTTAAAAATTCAGTTGTTGATCCTCAATCCGTATATGGGAGTACCTCAAACCGTACATTTATTTTAGTCTGATGATTAGTCTTCCTAGTTAGAACATAGTAGTAGCAGTCATGAGTTCAAAATGTCCTCAACACCAATCAAATCTTGTAAAAAATATGTACTAAGTTACAAAGATTCATCAAACAGTACACATCAATTAGGATTCTATGCTCGCGATGCTTACGATTGCCTGATTCTTGCAAGAGAATTTAATTCTTACGTTCATGATCATCCACGATCGGTGGTCAGAATCCAACAAAAATTTTGAGATTATTATGAATTTAAAAACATCACCATCCGCAATTCAAGATAAGAAATTAAGGGATCTTGATCTTGCAAAAGAATATCCGACTCTTAAAGATTTAATGAAAGAACAGGGAGTTTCAAATGACTTATCAGATTACTGGGATAATGAATGTGAATTGAATCCATCCAACCCACATTGCTTGGAATACGACGATTAGCTCAATAGCGATCAGCCTCTTACTTAGTTCATATCAATTATTTTAGTATTTTCTACTTATTGAAACTAATAATTTTTCTAACTAGAATTCTAAAAATTATAAATTTGGGGAAATTTATGAGTGGAGATTATGAGACATTAGAAAAGAATCAACCTAAGATTTCTTATTTTAAAAAAAGATCAGAAGATACTACTTTATGGTTAAATGAAATGATTAATAAGATTGAAGATATGAAGAACAAAGTATCTGATGCTGCTTAATAAATGACGAATAAAGTCTAATCTCTTTTATATCTTTTCTTTTCCTTCAAATAAATGTAAGAAAAAATCTAAGATTAAAACTATTAACATCAAAAAGTTCATTAAAATGTCAATGGGCGGATTTGAACCGCCGACCGCGACGATATGAATGTCGTGCTCTAACCAACTGAGCTACATTGACGTGAATTATATCTTACTATTTCATTGCATTATTGAGCAATTATTTATTTAATTTCGACTGAATCAAAAAGTATATTTTTAAATTATTTTTTTTCAATCTTTGATATTTCTTTAAATATACGTCCATATCATTTCTAATATTATTCGCTGCTTTTACATTGTTTAGATGTTTCCATTCTTTTTCTGTAGCTTATCCCATAGCCCATGTATGACATAAATACATACTGACTGCTAATGAGTACCGTCTTCGTACTCTCTCAGTTTATCTCAGGTTCAGAAGCAATCTAATCTTGAATATAACTTCTATTCCTTTCATTTAACAATCCACCAATTGTAGTCTTTTTACGCAAATTCCTAAATAAGTTTGTCTGTTATCAAGATCCCATTGAATTGTATTATTTAATTAGCATATTAGTATTGCCTAGAATTCTAAAGTAATACTTATGATATTGATGAAATTATTCTAGTAAATGATATTTATCTATCCAACCTAAAAAGTTCAAGCATGAGTTGCCTTAGTTAGCATTTTTAGAATTTATCTGTTTATAAGCTTCATATATAGCTATTCCACACGCTACGGATAAATTTAGACTCCTTACACCTTTGGGATCATTATTCGATAACGCCACTTTGGGCATAAATATTGATATTAATGAATTACTAGCGTTAATAATATTATTAGGTAATCCAGTGTCTTCCCTACCAAATAATAATATATCGTCTTCGTGAAATCTAAAGTCTTTCAAGTAAACCCCATTTTTTTTGCTAAAGGCAATAATTCTTTTATTTTTTTTTGAATCTTTAAAGTTATTAAAGTTAGAATAATTTTTTAATTTTACTAACGGCCAATAATCTAGACCAGCTCTTTTTAAATATTTATCTTCTAATTTAAAACCTAAAGGCTCGATTAAATTTAATGTGATATCAAAAGCAGCACAAGTTCTGGCTATACTCCCTGTATTTTGAGGAATCCTTGGTTCAAAAAGTGAAATTTCCAATTTCTAAGTAGGTATTTCAATACTTATGTTATCTAGTTTTATAGCTCTACCATTCAAAGTAAGCCAATTCTCTAGAGAAATCTTAGTAATTCTTTTTTGAAGATCTCCAAGCCTCTCTATATATTTATTACCAATTTCATATTCTGAAACCAGACTCCAGCCTACTTGCTCTCCAACAATTAATGTTGTTTTAACCCTCATTACTAAAAGATCTAAAAGTGAATTAATCATTTTTTCCCATTCCTCATCATTTTTATTGATGCTCTCCATTATAAAACCGCCAATAGAATCAATCAGAATTGGACCGTTTTCATTTTTTAATGTATTAATTAGGTTATTTGTCTCAACTAATCCCCACTCCTTTGGCCTTCGTTTACGATGATTATTGATCTTTTTTTGCCAATTAATATCTTCGGGTCTTGATTCAGATAATGCTATGTATGTTATTTTACTAATTTTTTTACCCAAATATTCAGCAAATTGGCTCTTCCCACTCTTTGTACCACCGGTTATAAATATGATATTAGACGAAATATTATCCTTGACTTCCATAAAAAAATGTTATTTAGAGAAATACCACCATGTTGCAAGTGGTATTAATGTAGCCGCTACTAATAAGCCAATAACAATATAAATTGATGTTGATGAACTCTCGGCGTCAACATCCCTCATTGCATTAAAATTTGGATCCACTACTGGGTTATCAATAGAAGAAGGTTGACTTTTTTCGTAATTAATAATTGTTTTTTGTTGACCCACTATAAATAAATCACCAACGTTATTAAAACTTTCTGCATAAGTACTTATTGGTAGTGCAATGAAAAGAAAACCTATCATTACAATTGAAAAAAAAGGTTTATAAATAATTTTTTTCATTTTAGTTTTAGATTAATTATATAATAATAAACTATAAGCCTGAATTTCTTTGATATAAAAATCAAATATAATTATTAGAACTGATTTTTAAATTTACTATATTATATTTTCATGAATTTTAATGGTAAAACGTTAATCATTATTGGTTCTATTCTCTTTTTCTTTCAATTAGGGAATTTTTTTTCAATAGATTCAATTTCCCCAGCATTAGAAAGAGCACAAGTATTATCCGCTATATCATCTGTAATTATTGTATTAATAGGTTTTTTATTTAAGCAATTTAATCCAAATTTAGGAGATAAAGTTAAATTAAAAGGTGAAAATAAATTTATATTCGAGCCTGATATACCTCGGGATATTTTAGATGAATTGGCATGGGGCACAGAAGCAATATTAACTTCAACAGCCGCGGCTACGGTATTAATTCATAATGATGGTAAAAACATCTTAAAAAGAGGTATCACAACGAATAATGTTTTTAAACCTGGTGAAACTTGTAATAGATCTTTAAAAGATATGAAATTAATTTCATTAGCAAATACAAAATTTTATCCAGGAAGAGATGAATTTTTCAGTTTCTGCCCAAACGTACCTTCCATCTTAATAATTCCAATAAATAGTAAATCTTTCATTTTAATAGGAGGATGGAGTTATAGATGTTTTACTAAGTCAGATGAAAAATGGATTAATAATTGGTCTAAAAAAGTAAATAATATATTTATAAAAAATAGTTTTTAATAATATATTTTAGAACGAACTCTTGCTTCTTTTGATTTGAAATTTACAGATTTATTATCAATATTATAGTAAGCATTCTCAGAGTTGATTTCATATCCACTATCTTTGATATTGTCTTTAAATTTATATTTTACAGGATTAAAAAATTCAATAATATTGGTATTTTTTTTTAAAATTGCTTTATTCGAGCTTAATGTTACTAGACTATTTTCAAATTTAACATTTCCTATTAATAAATACTCAGAACTTTGAATATTCCAGGTAAAACTATTAGCTGTTAATTTATCCCCTTCTTGAATAATAGTTTTGACTAATACATTACCATCTAATTCTAATATTTTATTATTATTAGATAATTTTGAATTATCTGAATTTATTATATATTCAAGATTATTATCTTTGAATAAATTTATTGTTGTTTCTTTAAGATCAAATGAATTTCTCTCTTTATCGTAGTTAGAATGTGGACTTTTAATTGAAATCAATTTTTCTCCCTCTTTAGAGAATATATTCATATTCAAAGTATTAATACTTTGACTTAAATATTTCTCGTCTATTTCCTTATTCTTACATCCAATAATTATTATTGGTAATATCAGAAAAAGTTTATACCATTTATTCATATTCGAGCTTTTCTATTACTGGATTTGGTGCTGGTAAAATTGATTCATGTATTAATTTACCCCAATCTAATTGCTTTTTCCAAGATCCTTTTTCGTTATATAATAAACCGAGTTGCTGATCAATTTTTGAAGATAAATTAGGTAATATAGGTAATAATAATAAGCCAACTATTCTAGTACTTTCTAAAACATTATAAATAATATTGCTTACAAGAGGTATATTTTTTTCATCTTTAATTAATGTCCAAGGTTGTTTTTCATTAAGATACAAATTTGTATTAATTGCAAGACTAAGGATTACATTAGCTGCTAAATCTAATTCATAAGAATTAAAATGTCTAAAATAATTCTCAACTGTCTTTTTTGCATATAATTCCAGAGAATTATCTTTACTTAACATCTCATTACTTGGAACTCTATTATCAAACCATTTTCTAGACATCGAAGAGGTTCTATTTAATAAATTTCCAATTGTATTTGCCAAATCGTTATTGATGATATCCACGAATCTTTTATTTTGAAAATCACCATCTTGCCCCAATGTAATATCTTTTAGTAGATACCATCTAACAGCTTCTTTACCGTATTTTGATAATAAAATATCTGGATCTAATACATTTCCTAAGCTTTTACCCATTTTTTGTCCTTCTCTAGTAAGAAAACCATGACCATAAACCTTTTTAGGCACTTTCATACCGGCGGAAATTAGCATTGCAGGCCAATAGACTGCATGAAACCTGAGAATATCTTTACCTATTAAATGAATATCAGCAGGCCAACCATTATCAATTGATTCATCTAATGACGGTTCTTTCATATCAAGGCTTATCGCACTGACATAACCCAGCAAAGCATCAAACCAAACATAAAAAGTATGGTTATCAATATCTGGGACTGATATACCCCAAGATACATTTGTTCTTGATATTGAAAAATCTTTTAAACCTTTAGATACGAAATTGATAATTTCATTTCTTCTTTCTTTTGGCTGGATAAATGCAGGCTCTTTAATAAGTTCCTCTATTTGTGATTGATATTTTGACAACTTAAAAAAAAGATTTTCCTCATTTTTCCATTCCAAAGTTTTTTGATGAATAGGACATTTATGGGTTGGTGAATTATCTGGATTATCTTTAAATTCTTCACAACCAACGCAATACCAACCTTTTTGGACTCCCATGTAAATATCGTCTGATTTTTTTACTCTGTTGTAAAATTCTTTAACTATATATTCATGTTTTTGGGAACTTGTTCTTACGAATTTATTGTGTGTTATGTCCCAATTCTTCCAGTTTTGCTTAAATATATCTGAAATTTCATCACAATGAAATTGAGGTTCAACTCCTTTATTTTTTGCTGTTCTTTGAATCTTTAGACCATGTTCATCTACTCCGGTAATAAATATCACATCTGCTCCTGTAAGCCTCTTATACCTTGCTATTGAATCACAAATCAAAGTAGTATATATACTACCCAAATGAGGTTTATCGTTTACATAATATAACGGTGTAGTAATTACAAAACTCATAATATTTTTTCCTTATAATAACAATTATAAATTGTACAATAGGTCAGTAAAATTTTTATCTAGTGAATAAACTCTAATAAATTATTATTACTTATATTATATTTAACTTTATATATTTTATTAGTATAAGTTTCTACAGAAATAAAGAGTACAATCAATAGTTCCAATGAATATTCTGGAAAGTATACTAAAGCAATACCTTTTTTATTATTTATCCATTTTATAAAGATTATTTTATGGGATGTTTTTATTTCATTCTTAAAGAATATATTTAAATATTTTAATTTATCATTTTTGTAAATATTATTATTTTCTAATTGTTTAATTTTTGTGATATCTATTAATTCATTAATCTTATTATGACTTAATCTCTCAATATTATTTATATTATTAAAAACTTGTCTTTGAACAATTAAATCTAAATATCTTCTTAGTGGAGACGTACATTGAGTATACTTAAGTAGACCTAACGATTCATGTTTATTAGCCTTAGTAGTTATATAACTTTTACCCATATATTGCTTTAATATTGAATATTTTATATCACTATCTTTGTATCTTTCTAATATCTCTTCTGCATCACAATTGATTTTATGAGTTCTGTAGGGAGTAGCTATATTATTTTCAAATAAATATAAACTAGTGACATAACCCATTAGTATCATGGATTCAGATACAATGGAATGAGAAATACTTTTTTGTATATTAATAATTTCTACATTACCATTTTTAATATTAATTTTATAACCTGGAGTATCAAAAATAATTGCTCCTTGTTTCTTTCGATAATTAATACTATTAAGTAGTAAATTCTTAATTTCAACTATCTCAAATTCTTCTTTAGGTTCTAATTCAATAATTTCTTCTGCATCTTCATATAATAATTGATATTTTGGTTTTATTTTTGCCTCTACTATTTCATATTTATTAATTGAACCATCATCATTAAAGATAATTGAGGCACTTATTGTATCTGAAATTTTATTTTGATTTAAATTTGCTTTTTCTATAATTTCAGTTGGCAGCATAGGAATATATTGATTAATTAAGTAGAGGCTGCTACTTTTACTTCTTGCATCAATATCAATTTTTGAATCTGTTAAAAATAATTTGCATGGATTGCTAATATGTATCCATAATTTTTTTTTGTTTCCTTCAAATAATTCCAGGGAAAAAGCATCATCAACTTCTTTTGGATCCTTGGAATCAATTATAAAAGTTTTTAAATTAGTTAAATCTCTCAAATATTTAAAATATTATTCAAATAACTATTATTTATAAAATTATCCTTCAGGATTCACAAATGGCAATAAAGCAACAATTCTTGCTCTTTTTACTGCCAATGTTAAATCTCTTTGTTGTTTGGAGGTCAATCCAGTCATTCTTCTTGGTAATATCTTTCCTCTTTCAGTTATGAATTTTTTAAGAAGCTCAACGTCTTTATAATCGATTGGGTCACCAGGTTTAATTGGGGATAATTGTTTTTTAAAAATGGAATTTGGCATTGTTTTTCTTATTTAATTTCTTTGTGAATTGTCATTTTGTTTAGATGTGGATTGAATTTTTTAAGTTCTAATCTTTCAGTAGTATTCCTTTTGTTTTTTTCAGTTGTATATCTGGAAACACCATTAGATCTCCTTGGTTCTGAACTTGTTCTAGCTTCAGTACATTCTAAGGTTACGACAACTCTTGTACCTTTTTTCGCCATTTTGATTAATACGTTGTTGTATAATTTTCTATTGTACAACTTCAAGAAACTATTTTGCATATATTTGCTTTTCTTTTAGTATCATTAGACAAAAATAATAAATGAAGGTCTCTCAGAATTGGTTGAAATCTCTTGTAGAAATAAATACTACAGCACACGATTTATCGGAAAAATTATCAATAGGTGGTTTCGAAGTTGAGTCACTTGTTGATTGTTCAGAAAATGTAAAAGGTATAGTTCTTGGAAAGGTTTTGTCAGTAGTTAAGCATGAGAATTCAGATAAGTTATCTATATGCATTGTTGACATCGGAAGGTCTAATCCTTTACAAATTGTTTGTGGAGCAAAAAATGTAAAACAAAATATATATGTTTATGTAGCTACTGTTGGTACACATTTAAGTGCGATAAATTTAACTATTAAAAAGAGTGAAATAAGAGGTGTTTCTAGTGAAGGAATGATTTGTTCGCTAGAAGAATTAGGAATTGAAGATACTAGTGAGGGTATCGCCATTATTGATGAGGATATAGCTTTAAATCATAATTTAGGGACATCAGGAGCTGAATTACTTGATCTCAACGACTACATCTACGATTTAGCGATTACTGCAAATAGACCTGATGGCATGTCTGTAGTTGGAATTGCAAGAGAAATATCTGCTCTTTTGGAAACTAAGTTAAACTTTCCAGGTTTAAAAACTAGGTATAAAACAAATGTTTATAAAAATTTTAATCTCTGCCCTGAGGCAATCTCAAAAAATTGTCTTTATTCAATAAGCAATATTGAGTCTGTCAATGGGAAGCAATTATCTCCGGGATGGCTCAAAGATCGTTTAGATAAATCAGGGATTAAATCTATTAATCTTTTGGTAGACATAACTAACTACATTCTTTTAGAACAAGGACAACCATTACATGCATTTGATAAAGACAAATTATCTAATTTAATTGGCCGAAAGGTTTCATATGAGGATTTCTCGGTTAGAAAGGCAAATAATAATGAAAGTCTTTTGTGTTTGAATGGCGAGAATTATAAATTAAATGAAAATATAACTATCATCGCTTGTGACGATAAACCAGTCGCTATAGCAGGTGTAATTGGTGGTTTGGAAACAGCTGTAAATGAGGACACTTCTTCAATTTATCTTGAAGGAGCAGTTTTTAATCCTGTTATTATTAGAAAATCATCTAAAGTAATAGGAATTAGAACAGAATCAAGTAGCAGATATGAAAAAGGAATTTCCTATAAAAATACTTTAGATTCAGTTACCCGCGCTATTAATATCTTAGAAGAATACTTTAATATTACGAGTCCAATAATTAATACTTCCACTGAGCTGGATTTAAAAAAAATATTAATACCTTTGAGAAGGGAAAGAATTAAAAAAATACTTGGTCCAATTGTAATTAGAAATGAAAATTACGAGAATAATAGTAAATTGGAAAAAAGATATTTAACAGATACAGAAATAACAGAGAAATTAAAGCTAATAGGATGCACTTTAAACATAAAGGAATATGGATGGGATGTAGAAATTATTCCCAACAGGTCCCAAGATTTATTACGAGAAATTGATTTAATAGAGGAAATTGCAAGGTTAATCGGTTATGACATGTTTGATTTGAATTTACCAAATCCCATAAAACCAGGAAAGCTTTCTTCATTTCAAATAGCATTAAGGAAATTAAAAACCGGATTAATAGTTAATGGATTTAACGAAGTATTGTCTTATTCTCTCGTTCCAGAAAGTAAGAATAATTTAATAAAGATTTCAAATCCATTACTGTTGGAAACAAGTTGTTTAAGAGATAATATTTGGAAAGAGCATATTAATATATGTAATCAAAATATCAAGTCAGGACATGAATATTGTTGGATATTTGAAGTTGGAAATATTTTTCATAAAAAACCTGATTTTTCACAAGAGGAAATTTTAAATGGAGCTATTTATGGAAATAATAAATTTGAACAATGGTTAGGCTCAAATAAAGATAATAATATGACTTATTACGAGGCCAGAGGAAAGTTAAAGGAAGCATTATCAATATTAAATTTAAATATAGAAGATAAACCAACTGATACTATAGATTTTCTTCATCCAGGCAGATCATCTAGATTATTTACTGAAGGTAATGAAGTTGGATATTTTGGTGAAATCCATCCAAATTTAATTTCTAATAAAATAGCATTAAAAAAAATGTATTTATTTAGTTTAAAAATAAACAGTATCTTACAAGCAAGCACTAGAAAAAATAAATGGATAACAGTTTATAAACAATTCCCAACAGTTCCCAAAATGGAGCGTGATATTAATTTTATATTCAATAAAAAATACTTAGTAAGTGAGATAATTTCACAAATAAAAAAATCTGGTACAAAATTATTGGAAAATGTTAATTTAATTGATGTTTATGATGATGATAGTTTTGGTAAAGAATTTATAAGCTACACATTTAGATTGTCTTATAGAGATTCTGAAAAAACATTATTAGATTCTGACATAGGATATCTTCACGATAGTGTTGTTGAAATAATTGAAAAAAAATTCAGCACTAAATTAAGAGATTAATTGTATTGCTATTCTCGTATTAGACTTATTATTAGTCTGCATATAAGTCTTAAATGAGACGTATAGTATTCGTGTAAATCTAAACCATCATATATAATAGTACTCATGATTAATATTATCTCATTTTTGTTATCCTCTGTGCTTTGGGTACAAGTTCCTCAATGGTCGGATGATTGGTCCAAATGTGCTGTCGATGTCCCTGATTCTTCATGTCATTGGTACATAACAGCCCCAGATAATACATTTGGAGATGGATTTGACTGGGCAAGCGCCCCTTGGTTTGACGCTAACGGCTTGAGCGATGTTCCTAGCATCGAAAAGGAAACAGCTCTTCAAAAGCTGCAAATAAAGTAGTACTGTCTTTAAGGCAGCACATCATAACTTAAACTTAAGTTATATCAAGGTCTTTTGAATAAAAAATTAGGACTGGACAAACAAAGGACAATAAATAATAGAATTAGTATGTATATATTGTCTTATATAAGATTCATCAATAGACTATTCATAAGTCCAGGATAAGATTAGTAATACTTTAAAAAATTTTTATTCAACTCTTCTACATAGGAAGGGGTTGGGAACTGTGTTTTATTAAGTCTTATATAAGAATTTTAATACAGCCTTTTTTTAATAAATATGCATCATTTGATATGCATTTCTCATAAAAGCAAGAATTACTTAGCCAGAAATATTTTATTTAATATTAAATCTTTTAAGTCTTATTTAAGACTTTTATTTAGACCTGCTTCAAGTCTTATGTAAGATTATTAATACTATTGTCTATACATATTTTTAAGTAATTGATATGCATCATTTAATTTCCTCATCTCATCAGTAGATCCACCAGAATCTGGATGGGTTTCTAAAGCTTTAATTTTATATGCTTCTCGTATTTTATTTAATGTATGTGCTGACCCCGCGGCGGTGGATAACTTTAATAATTTTAGAGCTCCATGAACAGTCATTGTTGAATCAAGTGCTTCAAATGAATTTCCTTTATTTTTTCTTTTAAACCTACTTATAAATCTTCTTACTAATGTTGGGACCCTATTTATTAAATCAGATGTTGCAAATGGATCTTCTAATACACCTATCATTAAAATAACTAACTCTAAGGAAGGAGTTTGTTTTATCCAAAAAGGGCATAAATCCGACATTAATTTATTTGCAGCACTCCAAGTGAATGGCAACTGCTCGGTTCCATCAATATTTGGCCAAATATCTATACAAAACCAATCAATAGATGCTTCTACTACTTGTTCATTTGGAATTGATCCATATAGGTTTTTCCAATGGCTTATAATTTCAATCCGACATTTAATTAAATCATTTTCCTTAATTGTATTAATTTGAATATCATTAATTTTTTGTTTTGTCTTTTCAATATTTATACTTCTTCTCAGATTTTTAACTTTTTTTCCAACAAAATTAGGTAGGTTGATGTTTAAGTTTGGTTTTTCAATAACTTCTTTATTATTTAAAAGAAGTTTTTCTTCGGATTCTTTACTATTACTCTCATCCTTATCAGATTTAATAAGGACTAAAGCACTCTTTTCATCAAAGTTAGAGTATTCATTAATATCCCCCTTTTCGCTGTAATCAATTGTCTGTTGTTGACTTTTAGGTAATAATTCTTCTTCTTGAAGAATTTCTGTAAGCAACTTTTCTATTACAGGACCTCTTGCTCTAAAACCCCATTCTTTTCGTAATTGATCAAACCTAGAAACTAACTCTTCTGGCAAATCAATTGAAATTCTTTTTGTATTTGAATTCTCAGAATTACTCAATTAATCTTTTTTTTTATAATAGAACAAAAATATTAATTGTATTCATATTATGAAAGTCTAAATAATTATATTGTCTTTAAATCAAAATCTTGCTTTTTATAAGTCACGTCTCAACAAGATAAATTTTTATAATAAAAATAAAAATGTTTTACTGTAACTTTAAATCCTCAGAAGAAAAAAAGTCTTTTTATCAAAAAAAGAAATTAGAAATGCTTAACTATATCAAGGATTCACTTGAAAGAAAAATTGCATCAGTAAGTGCTTCAATAGAAGTTCTAGAAAATCAAATTTCCAGAGACAAAGTTGAAGTTAGTAATTAATTTTCAGACAAAATTTTCAAGAAGTTTCTCTGGTCCATATTTCTTTAAATAATTAATATTAGATTTTTCTGTGACTAGTAAGTATCCTGCAAAACCCAACCCATTAACACTAAAGCCATGGACGTGATCATATTTTCTTTTAATTATGGCTATCCAATTATTTGTAATTAAAATATTGTAAGGAAATCTTGGTTTTTCATCATCAATTGGATTTCCTAAACCAATTTTGTTTGAAAGTTCTAAGTATAAATTATAAATATTTATTGAATTATTTAAAAAGTTAAATTTTGAGACAACAGTATTTTTCTTAAGCTTGCTATCTTGATCATTATTATTTTCAAAATCTAAAAACCACTTCTCTCTTGGACAAATAATTTCACCATGATCTCTTCTTAAAAGCTGAAAATGCCTATGAGGTTGACTTGCTCCTGCTATGGGAGAACTATTAAAAAACCATAGGCCACTTGTATCTTCATTTACCATTTGTATAGCTATCCAATCATTAATATCTAACCATCCATCTTGAGGTCTCCAAGTATTTGTTATTAGTAAAATATGACCTTTTTGTACAGGATATTTATTTAGTATTAGTTGATGATTAGTTCCAACTTTGTCAACTTCAAGTATCTTATCCCATGGGTTAAATGGATTCTGATTTGGACCATAATTATTTTTTTTCGTAAATCTTGAAGTATCAAGTTCTCTAATTATAAAATCATTTTTATTGTAATATTCCCTAGTTACAACAGTCGTTTTTAAAGGAAATAAGCCGTTATTGGTAATAGATAAATGAGTTTGATCTAATGCTTTAACCCAATATTTTTCATTTCTCATTTATATAAATAGAAATAAAATCTCATAATCATTTTAAAAAACATAATTAATTTGGAATTATTTTTTATTAAATTGATATTCTTTTAATTTTTCTAACGATACAGATTCTAAAACTTTTATATTTGTTGCTTCTAAAATAACCATAGGTGCTAAGCCATCAAGCAATGCCTGTCTCCACCTATCTAAACAAATACACCAATGATCTCCATCCTTCAAGCCTGGGAATGAATACATTGGCATAGGTGTTATTAAATCATTACCTTGAGACTTACTATATTTAAGGAAATTATCATCCATTATGCAGCAAATTGAATGATTTCCTCCATCATTTGAATCGTATTTGCAATATCCATCTCGAAACCAACCTGTAAGAGGTTTGCAACTGCATACCTCGAGCTTTTGTCCTAAAACATTTAAATGTTCATTATTTTTTTGACTTTCTTTATTCATTTTTAGATAATTTATTTAAATAATAATAAATACTCATACATTTCTTAAAAAAGGGTTGACGAATATGGGGGGTAAAGAGGTAATAATTTTAATAAGGTTTTTTTCATTATGGATTGGGACTTCACTGAAAACATAGCATTTAAATCCCTAATTGAAGCTTTTAAAGAATGTGATGAAACATCAGCAACTGAATTCTTGGCGAGTGATGGGGCATCATATTATTTAGAATTAATTCAAGACGCTGCGGGTGATGGCATCGATATAAGTGATTCTGAAATTATGGAAGAACTTCAAGAAGAAATTATAGATTATCTTGAAAATAATCTATAATCTATTATCTATAATCTATAATGTATAATTTATAATTTATTTAGGCACTAAAATATTTTGCTTTTGAATGAAGTGAAATTATAGCAGTAGTACTTTGTTCAGGATGTAATTGCTCTGATTCATCCATTGTTAAATTAATCCTTTTTGTATCCAATAATGATAACTGTATATTTGAATCAGAAACTTTAGGACAAGCTGGATAACCAAATGAGTATCTAGCTCCTCTATATTTTTGAGCTAATATATCACGGTTATTGTTTGGCTCATATGATTTAAATCCGCATTCAATTCTTACTATTGAATGAACATATTCTGCAAGAGCTTCTGCTAATTGAACGGTTAAACCATGAAATATTAAATAATCACTATATTTATCAGCTTTAAATAATTCTTGGGAATATTCGCTAGCTATTTCCCCCATTGTTACTGCTTGCATTGGAAATATATCTACTGGATCATTATTTTTAAGATCACAGTAAAAATCTGCAATACAAAGATTATTTCCCGATTTTTGTCTAGGAAAGTTAAATTCAGAAATTCTTTTATTTGATACATTATCAAAGAGATAAATACTATTATCATTCCTCCCGCAACGGAAGTAGCCATAGACTACTTTTGGTGAAATTAAGCCTTTATCTAAAATAATATTAATCCATTTTTCAAGTAATGGATTTGCATATGAATCTAAATAATTATTGTATTCTTCTACTGATTGACCTTTATTTTTTTTAATTTGCCATTGACCACTAAATAATGCTTTTTTATCTAGATAAAAAATTAGTTTGTCAAAGTCTATTTCAATATCTTGAAGAACTCTAGTTCCCAAAAATGGAGCCTTTATAGGTTCCTCTTCCTCTACAAAATTAGATCTATTAAAATTCTCAATTAATTGAATACTTTTGGTTTTTTCAAAATTTTTATTTAAATTTTTATCTTTAGCGGAAGACCTTGGGGAAGCTAATTTAATTTGAATATCATCAGTATTAGTAAAACCATTTTCATTAGACCAATTGCCCTTCTTTTTACTATCCATATAGTCATTCATAAATTGTAAATCTGTAAAAGCATCTTTCCCATACAAAATTTTACCTTTATATATCTGACTACAATCTTCATTCACAAATTTTGGAGTTAATGCTGCACCTCCAAGAATAACTGGAACATTAATTTCAGCATTGTTAAATGCTTCTAAATTATCCTTCATAAATGCTGTAGATTTAACAAGTAAACCACTCATAGCAATACAGTCTGCTTTATGTTTTTTTTGTGCATCAATAATCGCTGAAACATCTTGCTTAATTCCAAGGTTGATTACATCAAAACCATTATTTGAGAGAATTATATCAACTAAATTTTTACCTATATCATGAACATCTCCTTTAACAGTTGCTATTAGTAATTTTCCGTTAGATATTTTTTCATCTACTGTTTCCATATGAGGTTCAAGCACTGAAACAGCAAATTTCATTGTTTCCGCTGATTGCAATACAAAAGGTAATTGCATTTGGCCGGATCCAAATAGTTCACCGACTACTTTCATTCCATCTAATAAATAAGTATTAATTATTTCAAGTGGTTTGTACTTTTTAAGCGCATTATTTAATTGTTCTTCTAAACCTATTTTTTCCCCATCTACAATATGGTTTTTAAGTTTTTCTTCTAAGGTGAGGTTTTTGTTTGAAGTAGATCCTTTTTTAAAGTCACTGATTGTTATATCTTGGAATGCTTTTGTTAGTTCAACTAATGGATCATATATACATATTTCATTTTCGAAATTTCTTCTGTCATAAATTAAATCTAAACATAATTTTTTTGTTTCCGCAGATATTTTTGAAAGAGGCAATATTTTATTTGGTGCAATAATCGCTGAATCTAATCCTGCCTTTATACATTCATCGAGAAATATTGAATTTAGATTAATTCTTGATAATGGTGAAAGCCCGAAACTAATATTAGATATCCCTAAAATAATATGAATATCTGGAAAGCTTTTTCTTATTTTTGATATAGCTTCAATAGTTGCTTTAGCATTTAATCTATCTTCTTCAATTCCAGTAGATATTGGCAATGCTAGAGGATCAAAAAATATCTCATAATCAGCGAGGCCACTTGATCTAGTTTTAATTAATGCTCTTTTTGCAATGTCATATTTTTTCTGTGATGTTCTTGCCATTCCATCTTCATCAATAGTTCCAATTACTATTCCAGCACCATAATCTAATGCAAGTCTTAAGACCTGATTAAATCTGTCATCTCCATCTTCGTAGTTTGTTGAATTTATAATGCATTTTCCTCCTACAGTCTTTAATCCACTTTCCATTTTATCTGCTTCTGTTGAATCTATCATTAATGGAAGATTTATATTTGTAACTAATCTTGAGGTAATTTCTTTCATATCTTTAACTCCATCTCTTCCTACATAATCAACATTGACATCTAGTATGTGAGCATTTTCTTTTTGCTGTTGTTTAGCAATTGATAGCAGGCCGTCCCAATCATCTTCATTTAGTAATTCCCTTACTTTTTTTGATCCACTAGCATTTAAACGTTCTCCAACTATTAATATTGAGTTATCTTGTTTATATGGAACTGCGTTATATATAGAAGCTGCTGAAGGAACAAAATTTGTTTTTACAGTAGGAAGTCTTTTATTTATTTTTTTATCAACTATTTCCTCAATGATTGATGATAAATGCTTGATATGTTCAGGAGTAGTACCACAACATCCGCCAATAAGTTGTACGTTAAAATCATAAATAAAGTTCATTAACTGCATTTTCAACTCCAATGGAGTTAATTTATAGTGAGCAACACCTCCTATATTTTCAGGTAATCCTGCATTAGGTATACAACTAATTGCAAAAGGTGAATTTTCAGCTAAATACTTAATATGTTCTTTCATTTGAACTGGACCAGTTGCACAATTCAGTCCCAGAATATCAATATTGTATGGCTCTAATATTGTTAATGCAGAAGCTATATCTGACCCGACAAGCATCGTTCCTGTGGTTTCCATAGTTATGGATATCATTATTGGTAATTCAATATTCCTGTTTTTAATAACTTCTTGAGAAGCAGATAATGCTGATTTTATTTGTAAAACATCTTGGCATGTTTCAATCAATAGAAGGTCAATACCTCCGTCAATTAGACCATTTATTTGTTCTTCATATGAATCTTTAAGCTTATCAAAACTAATATGACCTAATGTTGGTAATTTTGTAGTTGGCCCAATTGATCCAGCGACAAATCTAGGAGTATTAATAGATGAAAATAAATTTGCACATTTTTTAGCTATCTGAGCTGCTTTTTTATTGATTTCATAAGCTTTATTAGAAATACTATATTCGTCTAAAACAATAGATGAAGCACCAAATGTATTGGTTTCAATTACATGACAACCTGCTTCAAGAAATGAATTATGTACTTGTTCAACAGTATTAGGAGAGGATAGAACTAAGTTTTCATTGCAACCCTCTAAATCATCTCCACCAAAATCATGTGATGATAAATTTAAATTTTGAAAAGAAGTACCTGTCCCACCATCGAAAATAATAATTGGTTTATCATCTCTATTTAAATAATTTCTAAATGAAACCATAATTTAAAAGAAAAAAAATAAAAATTAACTAATATCAATGCGTGTTATCCAATCATCATAGTCTTGTGAACGGCCTTCCGTTATTTCGATAAGCTTATTTTTCAATTTTGTCATTATGGGACGATAATTATTAATATTTGTTGATTCTATTTGCTTTACAGGTGTAATTTTAGCTGCTGTACCAGTTAGAAATACTTCATCAGCAATAAGTAATTCTGTTTTATCAACAGGTCTTTCAATAACATTTATACCAAACGATTTCGCCAATTCAATAACACTAGCTCTAGTAATTCCTTCTAGGATGTCTTGATCAACTCCTGGAGTAATCAGTTCACCATTTCTTACTATAAATAAGTTCATTCCACTAGCTTCACTTACTTTACCACTAGAATTTAACAGCAATGCTTCGTCAAATCCTGATAAACTAGCCTCTGTTTTGGCTAATGAACTGGTAATGTAAGCACCGCTTATCTTACCTCTTAAAGGTAGAGATCTATCTTCTTGTCTTGTCCAACTACTCATCCTACAAGACACACCATCGGGAGATAAATAGTCTCCTAGTTCAATACAATAAATGAAGAAATCAGTTTCTATATTATGTAATCTTGGAGCAATACCTAAATCACTTGTATAAACAAAAGGCCTTATGTAGATCGGTTTTGAAGGTTTATTTTTTTTTAATATTGTTTTTAGTGCATTAAATATATATTCTTCAGATATTTCTGTTAAAAGCAATCTTGCACTTTGAGATAACCTTTTTACGTGTTTATCTGTTCTAAATAAAAGAAATTCATCCTTATTAGATGGATTTGGAATAGCTCTCATTCCTCCAAAGGCTGCTGTTCCATAATGAAGTGCATGAGTTGCTATTGACACTTTTGCATCTTTAAAGGGTATACACTTACCTTCAAACCAGGCATATGGAAGAAATTCTTGCATATTTTATTTTAGAAATGAGTTAAAATTGTTCTAACTTACTTAAGTATTCTAAACCTAATTGTTATATATAAATGCATAGGATATTAAATATTGCTGGAAATGAAAATAATAACGTTGATTTAATTGAACATCCTAAAGCTGATTTTATATTTATCACAAGCGTAAAAGCTGATATTAATATAATTTCTGATTTAATTGAAGATAAAGAATTTCTTTTATTCCAGGATAATTTTAGAGCATTAGAAATTTCAAACCTAAATACATTCGCACAAATAGATAATTATTTTTTAAAAACAATAAATTATGCAAAAATAGTTGTTTTAAGATTGTTTGGTGATAAAGGGACATGGAGTTATGGACTTGAACAATTAATAAAATGGAAAGAAGTAAATCTTAATAAGACTCTTTTAATTCTTTCTGGAACTGATGAAGAGGATTTATCACTAAATGAATTAAGTAGCGTAGATTTAGATACTTCATTAAAAATTAGTAAACTTCTTAAGTCAGGAGGAAAGGAGAATTATCGAAGATTTCTTTATTGTTTAAGTTATCTATCATCTAATGAAACTAATATTCCACAAAAATATATCTCTAACGTCAGTTATCCAGATCCTTATCAATATGATTGGAAAAATGAAAAAGGATTAAAGGTTGGAATAATTTCTTATAAATCATTGTTTTTAGCTAATGAAATTGAATTATCAAATGAATTAATATCTCAACTAAGGTGTAATGGTTTGTCACCTAAAACAGTATTTATTTCAACTTTAAAAAATTATGATGTTCAGAAGGAATTGATTAATCTTTTTAAAAAAGAAGATATAAGACTGCTAATAACAACTACCTCTTTTTCTTCCTCGCTTAATAGTTCTAATGAAAATATAGATAATAATTTGAATATCTTTAAATCACTTAATCTTCCAATCCTTCAAATACTCTCTTCTAATAAATCCAGAAATAATTGGTTGCACTCATCAACTGGAATGAATCCAACAGATTTGTTAATGCAAATAATTATTCCAGAATTTGATGGACGAATTACAACAAAACCTTGTGCTTTTAAAGAGGTTATTTCTGTAAATAGAACCTTATGTAGCAAAATTACAAGTTACAAAGTTGATTTTGGAAATATTAAATGGATAACAAAACTTACAAATAATTATCTAAGACTAAATAATTTAAATAATTTTGATAAAAAGATATCATTAGTAATTGCAAATTATCCTGTAAAAAATGGAAGAATTGGAAATGGAGTCGGTTTAAATACTCCGCAGTCTGTCCTTAATATTCTTTATTGGTTAAAAAATGAAGGTTATGATCTTGGTTCTGGAGAATTACCTAAAAATTCATCAGAACTAATTTCGTTACTTATAAAAACTAGAACAAATGATATTGAATCTCAAAATAATAAACCTCTTGATTTTTTATCATTAAATGAATACTTAGAATTTTGGAACAAACTATCCCTTAAACCTAAAAATCTTATCGTTGATAGATGGGGTATTCCATCTAATTCTCAAGATTTAGAAAAACAAGGTTTTTCGATTAATGGTCTTTTATTTGGAAAAATATGTTTACTAATTCAACCTCAAAGAGGTTACGATATTGAATCTAATAAAGATATACATTCTCCAGATCTACCACCACCCCATAGATATCTAGCCCAATATTATTGGATTGAAAGTAAATTTGATTCGAATGCTATTTGTCATATAGGTAAACATGGCACTATTGAATGGTTACCAGGAAAATCTATAGGACTTAGTGATGAATGCTTCCCGAGTATTATTTGTCCACCAATTCCAAATATATATCCATTTATTGTTAATGACCCAGGAGAAGGATCGCAAGCAAAAAGGCGAACTCATGCAACAATAATTGATCATCTAACACCTCCTTTAGATAGATCTGATTTGTATGGAAAACTCTCGATTTTAGAAGAATGTTTAGACGAATACTATGAGGCTAAGTTATTAAATTCTAAGCGAATAAACATTATCGAAAAATCTATATTAGAAATTATAAAAAATGATTTTAAAGATATTATATTTTTTGACGAATCAAATAAAATTGAAAAGATTGACTCATATCTATGTGAACTAAAAGAATCACAAATAAGAACTGGTCTTCACATTTTTGGAACTAGACAAAAATTTATAAATGAAATTAATTTAATCATAAGTATTGCAAGAGTTCCAACTTCAAAACGTAGTGGGATAATCCAATACATCGCTTCAAATCTTAATTTAGATTTAGATCCATGGACTAATAACTATGATCAAGTTCTTAGTGATAACGATAAAGAAATTATTAGTAATTATTCAAAAGATAATATCAATAGCTTTAGAAGAGCATTAGAATTTATAGAAAATCAAGCAAAATATTTAATTTATCATTATTTTTACAAAGACCAAATAACTCTAAATGAATTAGAAATATTAGAAAATAAAAATATATTATTATTATTTAATGTAGGTAAAAAACATAAAGATTTTTTTAATCTAATTCATAAAGAAATATTAGAACCTATAGTTAAATCGACCATAAATGAGAAGGCATCATTTATAAATGCTTTAAATGGAATATATGTAAGTAGCGGACCATCAGGAGCTCCAACACGAGGTAAAACTGAAGTTCTACCTACAGGTAAAAATTTTTTTTCGATTGACTCCAGAGGCTTACCAACAGAATCGGCATGGATTGTTGGATGTGAATCAGCTTCTCAAATAATTGATTTATATAAACAGGATCATGGACAAGACCTTAAAAAATTAGCAATTTCTGTATGGGCTACATCTACAATGAGAAACGGAGGGGAGGATGTTTGTCAAATATTGTATTTACTTGGCGTAAAACCCATTTGGGATGGTCCTTCTAGAAGAGTCATTGATTTAGAAATAATTCCTTTAAGTATTCTTAATAGACCAAGAGTTGATGTTACTTTAAGAATCTCGGGTATGTTTAGGGATGCATTTCCTCAATTAATATCTTTAGTTTACAAAGCTGTAAAATTAGTTTCTCAACTTGACGAAGATAAAAAATTAAATCCAATTTCAGCATCTTATAAAGACGGAGATTCTTTAAATCGAATTTTTGGTTCTGCACCTGGATCATATGGAGCTGGATTGCAAGAACTTATATCTAATTCTAGTTGGGAAAATAAAAATGATTTTGCTGATTCTTATTTAAACTGGAGTAAGTGGATATATTCTGATGGAAATGAACCTATCGAAAACAAAAAAGAATTAGAAAAAGCGCTTAAAAATATTCAAGTAGTTATTCATAATCAAGATAACAGAGAACATGATATTTTGGATTCTGATGATTATTATCAATTTCAAGGAGGAATATCATCAGCAATAAATAAACTACAAGGCAAATTTCCCGAAATATATCATGGTGATTTATCAAAATATCGTTTATCTAAAATAAATAAATTAAGCTATGAAATAAATAAGGTTATTAGGACAAGAGTGCTTAATCCAAAATGGATTGATGGAATGAAGGAAAACGGATATAAAGGTGCCTTTGAGTTTTCTGCAACGCTCGATTATTTATATGCTTATGATGCCACAACGGAAATCGTATCTGATTGGTGTTATACCCAAATATATAATTCTTGGATATGTAATGAGAAACTTAAAAAGTTTTTTATCGAGAATAATCCATGGGCCTTAAGAGATCTATCCCAAAGATTTCTTGAGATTATTAATAGAGAAATGTGGAATGACCATACTCCAGAAATATTAGAAAATTTAAAAAAGATTGTTAATATGGCTGATGCCAACATTGAGAAAAACGAATACTAGTTTATCTGCCCAATAATGAATATCCATGACTATCTGTTCCGCAGGTTTTAAGCATATTAAGGCTTTCTGTTATTTTATTTATCTCTGAACATACAAAATTACTTGGTTGCCATCTTTCTCTTAAATCATAATCGTACCAAACCTCAATCCCATCAACTCCCTGCTTATTAGCTTCAGGGATAAGTTTATAAAAGGGAATTCTGTACCTCGCTGGATGTGCAAGAAAAGATAACCCTCCTGATAATCTGATTGCTTTTGTTACCGAATTGATGTGTAAATCATTCCCAATTGGGGACTCACCTTGAATATAAGGTGTTAGATTTGTACTTTTTATATTAATTCCTAATCCAATAACGTGAACTAAGCATCCAAGAAGTAAACAATTTATTTCAATTCCTGAAATTAGTTTAAAAGAATCAGTTGGATATTTTTCAAGTATATTATTTTGTTCAATAAAATCATGTGCTTTAACAGTGTGATGATCTGTTATGGATATAAATTTTATTTTATTAATAAAGGCTTGATCTAATAATTGTTCTGGATCAAAGCTCCCATCACTAAATTTCGTATGACAATGAAAATTAACTAAGCCTGGACAGCTTTCTTTATTTATATTTGCTGTTATTTTTATTAAATCTTGCTTATCCATTCTTTAGAGATTCTTCATTTTTTTTTCTGATCTTTGCATATAACTGAATAGATAAAAGCATAAATATTATTAGTCCAAATACACTCCATGTCGCAATACTGGTGGGGAAATTATTTTTAAAAATAACTAATAGGACAATTACAAATAACAATAATGTAGGAAGTTCATTTAGTAATCTAAGGTTTTTTGCAGATATTTTTGAAGTACCATTCTGTAAAGAGTTCATTATTTTATAACAGTAAACATGATATATGACTAAGCCCAAAACAAAAGAAATTTTTATCTGAAGCCATTTTTCGCTGAGCCATCCAGGTTGCATAATTACTAAACAGATAGCCATACTTAAAGCCAGTATCATTCCTGGAGTAGTAATAATATTTGCAAGCCTTTTTTCCATCAAGGAATATTGATCATTAAACGCAATCTTCAAATCATCTTGCATGGTTCTTGACTCTTCATGATATATAAAAAGCCTAACTAAATAAAAAAGGCCAGAAAACCATACAATTACACCAATGATGTGAAGAGACTTAAACCATAAATATGCTTCTGATGACAAATTAATAAAATATAATTCATAAACTATTACCAATATAAATACTTATTTAATAGTGAATAATTTTAAATTTATAAAAATTAATCAATATTTATAACTCATTAAAGTAATTATAAATATCATTTGCTGAATGCATACCAAGACCTTTAACTTTTGAAAGTTCTTCTCTGCTTGCAATTCTAATTGCATCAATTGAATTGAAATGCTCAAGCAAATCTTTAATACGTGAAGGTCCTAAACCTGGTATTTGGGATAATTGAGATCTATTCATTCGAGCAGATCTTTTATTTCTATGAAATGATAATGCAAATCTATGTGCTTCATCTCTTACTCTTCGAAGTAATAGAAGTCCTTTTTGATTTTGATCAGTATCAAGAGATTTTGAAAAACCTGGTATGAATATCTCTTCATTTTTTTTGGCTAAAGAACATATATTAACTTCTTCATGTAAATCTAATTGTGTTAATGCCTTCAATGCTGCATTTAATTGTCCTTTTCCGCCATCTATCATAATCAAATCTGGCCAATCCGTTAGAAGATCATTTTCTAATGTACTTTTTTTCTTATCTTGTAAGGAACTAATGTCTCCACCATCAATTTTAAATTTTGACCATTTTTTAAATCTTCTGTATATAACCTCATAAATTGAGGCAAAATCATCACTATGCCCAATAAATATATTCGGATCTTTAATCTTATATTTTCTATAATTTTGTTTGGATGGAATACCATCTATAAAGACTACTTGTGATGCTACAGGATCTGTTCCTTGTATATGACTAATATCATATCCTTCAATTCTTCTAGGCTGGTTAGTTAATTCAAGTATTTGAGTCAAGTCTTCTATTGAAGATTCATTATCTTGAATTCCATTTAATATCCTCTCTAATTCTAATTTTGCATTTTTTAAAACCATTTCAACAGTTTCAAACTTTTTATTTCTTTTTGGGATAATTAACTTAACCTTTTTCTGCCTTAATTCACTTAACCATTCTTCAATTGTATTATGTTTTGGAAGATTAAATTGCAATAAAATTTCTGATGGTATTTCAACTCCTTCAACATTAATGTAGTGCTCTTCTAATACTCTTTGTAGTATCTCTGTCTCATCACTATTATCAATTTTTTGAGTATATCCAATTCTTCCTATTAATTTACCAGACCTCATTTGAAAAATTTGAATACTAGAGATGTTATTTTCAGAAACAATGCCAAAAATATCTCTATTAATTGATGAGTCTGGTATCGATATTTTTTGAGATTCAGTTAATAATTTTAAACCTGAAATTTGATCTCTTATTTTAGCAGCATTTTCAAATTCTAAATCATTGGAATATTGATTCATTTTTCGTTCTAGAAAAACCTCTAGATCATCGTTCCTTCCTTGGAAAATCATAGATACTTGCTTCATAGTTTTTTTATAATCTTCTGAGGATATTATTTCTTGACAAACACCTGGACATCTCCCAATTGAATAATTTAAGCAAGTTCTATCTTTATAAACAGGACGAGGTCTTTGTCTTAACGGAAATATTTTTTTTATTATGAATAATGTTTTTCTTAATAATCCAACATCAACATAAGGTCCATAATATCTATCAAAATTATTTCTATTTCTCCTTTTTCTTGTTATAAAAATTCTTGGATATTGTTCGCTCCATGTAATGCAAAGATATGGATATTTTTTATCATCTTTTAATAGAATATTAAAATAAGGTTTATTAGTTTTAATTAAATTTGATTCTAAATTTAAAGCTTCATACTCGCTATCTGTAACTATAATTTCTATTTCAGTTATTTGTCTAACCATTAGACTTAATCTGGGTGACAGTTCAGCATAATTATTAAAGTAACTACTGACCCTATTTCTTAGTGTTTTAGATTTGCCTATATAAAGTAAATTATTATCAATATCTTTAAAAAGATAACAACCAGATGACTTTGGTATTTCAGATAATCTTGATTTTAATAAGTCCTTATTTTTAATAAGTTTATATTCAATTTTAAAATTATATTTTTTATCCAATACTTTAGTAGAAACTTTTGTTGAAGGATTAATCATCTATAATTTCTAACCTCCGTAGTTCCATCCCGTAGAATTTAAATTTAACGAATCAACATCATTATTTAAATAAGCAGATAAAACTTCACCAACAAAAACTGTATGATCACCATACATAACATTTCCTACAACCTTACATTCGACACCACCAACACTATCAACTAATATTGGTAATCCAAATTCTCCCAAATTAAATTCGACAGATTCAAATCTTCCTCCAAGGGCTTTTTGTGGTTTAAAAAAGACGGCTGCTAAATCCTTTTGATCACTTTTCAGAACATTTAAAGAAAACGTTCCAGTATTTTTAATTATTTCATGACTGGATCCTTCAGCTCTTACTGCCATAACAACTAGGGGAGGGGTAAAGGAACCTTGTGTAACCCAGCTAGCAGTAAAGCCATTTACTTCATTAGTCTCATCATCTTTCACTCCGCAAATAAACAATCCATGTGGAATTTTTCTTAATAAGATTTTTTTTGCTTCAAGATTTAATGTCATAATTGATTTAACTAATATACATATTTTAACCAAATATTATTTCTAATCATAATTAAATTATGAAAATACTTTACCCAGGTACATTTGATCCTTTAACAAATGGACATCTAGATTTAATACAAAGAGCTGAAAAATTATTTGGAAATGTAGTTGTTGCTGTTCTAGAAAATACTAGTAAAAAACCAACCTTTAATCTTAATAAAAGATTAGTACAAATAAAAAATGCTGTATCTCATCTATCAAATATCAGTGTTATTTCCTATGAGGGTCTCACAGTCGATTGTGCAAAAGAAGTTAACGCAAATTTAATATTAAGAGGGCTAAGAGCTATGAGTGATTTTGAATATGAACTTCAAATAGCACATACAAATAAATCTCTTAATACTGAAATAGAAACCATTTTTCTTTCTACTAATACAAACTATAGTTTTTTAAGTAGTTCCTTGGTTAAAGAGGTTGCTAAATTTGGAGGTGAAATAGATCACATGGTACCTGATTCCGTAGAAAGAGATCTAAAGAATTATTTTAAAAAAGATTAAACACATTCTTCCAATTTATATATGTTTTTTAACAGGGTAAATGTCTTATCCCTATCTATATTTTCTGAGTTTTGGATAATACTTATAACTATAGGTTTCTCATCCTTATATAGATATCCTGATAACGCAAATACATTTGATAGAGTACCTGTTTTCCCAAAAAACTTACCTTGTAATTCTGAGTTTATAAATCTCTTAGCTAAAGTTCCTCTAACCCCAACAATTGATAGTGAAGACTTGAAGGTACTAAAGTTTTTTGCATATTTCATCTTATTCAAAAATTCTGATATTAATTTTGTTGTCACTCTATTGTTTCTAGAAAGACCACTTGCATCTGAAAAAGTCAAATTATCAACTTTTAAACCTCTGTTTTTCAACCAATATTTTAATGTAATATACTCATTCTCATTCCAAGAATTTGATGCATTTTTAAAAAGTGATTCTGCCGTGAAGTTATGACTTTCGGAATTTGCTAATGTTATCAACGACAATAGTGGATTAGAAGTAATTGTATCCAATTCAATATATGAATTCAAATAATATTTTTCAGAATTATCTACAATGTCTATATTTATTGATGCATATGGGAATTTTTTAAAAATATAATTTTCTATAGTCTTTTTTAAGTATTCAATATTTTCATATTTACTCTCATTGCTATTTAATGCCAAGGTTGTAATAGGAGCTCCGTAATCGTATTGCTTATCAATATTTGTCCAACCTTTTGGCCAATAATATTTAGAATCTATTTCTAAGATATTTAAATTGATTTTATTACTGTAAGTGATATTAGATAGTAATTTATAAATATCAGAATAGTTAAGATCTGGATCTCCTTGACCTAATAAATAATATTTATCATTACCCTTTCTAAATATTGACGTTTGAAAACTTCTTGAGGGTTTGAATTTATTTAATACATATGCTGTGCTAAATAACTTTAAATTTGAAGCTGGTATTCTTAACATATCATCATTATATGAACTTATAAGAACACCATTCTCATTAATAATGGATACGCTAAAAGTCTTATCAAGCGATTTAAATAATAATTCATCATACTTTATACACTTTTTGTTATTCCTAATTATTGCTGGAGAATTAAAATATATGTTATTTAATAATTTACTTTTTTGAGTATTTAATAAATTCCATATTAAAAGGGGAAAACTTAATAAGCCAAAAATTAAAATTATATAAAAATAAAATTTTCTAAAAACTTTCAAAACTATAAATTTACAAAAATAGTTTCATTATCAGGTCTCTCTTCAAATTCTTTTTTAAATAAATATCTTTTATTAATTTCTTTAAAAAGTAACCAATTATTTGGATAAGAATGCATTAATGCACCATTATCAATTGGTTGAAGAAAGTAAACGTTATACCAAGTTTTTACAAAGTTTTTTCTTCTTTCTCTTATTACACTTCCTATCCCAATATTTGCATCTTCAAATTTTGGATTTAAAGAATAATGCAAACCTTTAAAGTTATCACACATTGGTTCGAATGTATCAAAATCGTAAGGTTGAGGAAGTATCGATATCAAGATTGATTCATCTTTATCGACATAAATGGATTCATTAAAACCTTTAAATGTAAAAATATTTTCTTTAATATCTGGATAATCCCTCTGAGCCAAAGCTACAGCTCCTGGATCAGAATAAGTAATAAAAACATTTTTTTTTATTTTTTTATTATTATAATAATTTGCAAGAATCTTATAAATAGTTATACCTATTTTATTAAATTTCAATCCCTCGAAATTAAATTCAACAGTAAATCGAAAACTTGATAGTTTTAAACTAGAGATTATTGAATTTTCAAGATTTTTTAAGGCATCATTAAGATCCTTAGGTAACACATAAATAGTATTCATTAGAATTTTTTTATACAAATTTGAATTAGTTTAAATAATCTATCTATATCAGACTTCTTATTCATAGATCCTAAACTAACACGAATGTTTGAATAAAGTTGATTACTATCATATCCCATATTTTCAAGAGTAAGACTATGTTTTCCTGAGGAGCTAGAACATGCACTACCACTACTTATAGCTACATTATTATCAGACATATAATTAATAACTTTATAAGCTTTTATTGGTTCTAATTTCTTATTAAATAAAAGAAATGATATGTGATTTGGAAGTCTTTCAGTACTACTACCTGTAATTTTAATATTTGGATTATTAGTTATTTTATTTATAAAATATTTACTAAGCAGTACTTTTTTATTATTTTCGAACTCGGCATTATACGAATTGAATTTAATTCTTCCCTTAATATTTTTTATTGACTGATACATTCCGGCTATTAATGGCAAAGGAGTTGTTCCTTGTCTTATTGAATATTCTTGAGAAAGTGAAATATCATTATTTTTTAATAACAATCTAGATTTTGAATTCGTCAATAGCAATCCTATGCCTTTAGGACCCCCAAATTTATGTGCGGATAAACTTAATAGATCACAGTTAAGTTCTTTCCAATTAAAAATACCGTTATTTAATATCTGTGTCCCATCGATATGAAATAAAATATCAAATTCCTTGCATTTAGTTCCAACTAATTGGACAGGTTGTAAAGTGCCTACTTCACTCTGACCCCAAATAAGCGAAACAAGATTTGTGTTATTTTTAATTACTTCATTAATGTTTGATATATTTATAATTCCATCTCTATTAACTGGCCATTTATAGATTTCCCACCCTTTTCTTTTTAGCTTATTTGCTGAAATTATTGTGGCTTGATGTTCAACATTAGAGATAACAACTCTTCCACACTTATATTTATCACTAAGATTACTAAATACTAATGATGTCGATTCTGAAGAGCCTGATGTAAAAACAATATCTTCGGTATTTGCATTTAAAATCTTTGCTATTTTAAGTCTTATTTTCTCTAAGTATGTCGCACATCTAATTCCATATTTATAAGTTGAGGATGAATTACTCCAATAGTTTTTGTATGTAGAATTTATTTTATTTAATACATTCTTAGATAATGGAGTAGTAGATGCATTATCAAGATAAATATACTTATTGTCCATCTACTTTAGAATATATGTTCCAGAAAAAACTTTTTTTGCATTACCAGTCATCAAAATTTCATCTTCTGATCTAGACCAATTAATTATAAGATTACCTCCTGGTAGATTTATTACTGTTTTTGAATTACATAAACCTAGTTTGTATGCTGCCACATGTACAGCACAAGCTCCTGTTCCACAAGCTAATGTTGCTCCTGCTCCTCTTTCCCATACACGTACGTTAATATTATCTCTATTTATTATTTGGGAAAAATGAACATTTGTTTTTTCAGGAAATAATTCATGTTTTTCAAACACTGGACCTAATAGTGAAAGTGATATTTTAGTGATATCTTGAAGAAAAAATATCAAATGTGGATTTCCCATCCCCACGGCATATCCCTGTTGTTCAAAATTCTTTTCTTTAAAGAGGCATGAAGGAATTGAATTGATTTTTGTATCTATTTTTGTTGGAATGGATTTAGTTTCTAATATTGGTTTTCCCATTTTTACAGTAATTTCGCCATTATTATATTGAGCAATTTTTATACCAGCTTTTGTTTCGATCCTATATTCAGAAACGCTATAAGAACCTTTATTGAAATTGTGTAGATATTGAACTAAACACCTGATACCATTTCCACACATTTGTGCCTCCGAACCATCTGAATTATAGATAATCATCTTTGCGTAATTATTTCTATCAGGTTCCAATATGAAAATTACGCCATCACCACCTATACCAAATTGTCGATCACATAAATTTTTTATATCGATTTTTTTATCAGATAGAAATTTTTTGTAAATATTACTATTTCTGGAATCAATTATTATAAAATCATTGCCATTACCATGATATTTTTCAAATATTATATTGTTCATTTAATAATATCTATCTAATAAATTTTAATTATAAAATAAAGCTTTTAACAATCTATTTCTTTTTATAGAATCAATATTAAAATAAAATTTTACTAAATCTAAAATAAGTGATTACTTCTGAAAATACAGATAACAGAGCAACTAATTTATATAAACCATCTGATATAGAGGGTAAATGGCAGAAAATCTGGGAAGACGACAACTTATATAATACAGATGAGCAAGCAAGTAATAAAGAAAAATTTTATGCCTTATCCATGTTTCCCTACCCTTCAGGAAACCTTCATATGGGTCATGTGCGAAATTATGTAATAACAGACTTAATTGCACGATTTCAAAGATTTCAGGGCAAAGTAGTGTTACATCCGATGGGTTGGGACGCATTTGGTTTACCTGCTGAGAACGCGGCGATAGAAAGAGGAATAAATCCTGATAAGTGGACTAAACAAAATATCGCTCATATGAAATCACAATTAAAATTATTAGGTCTTTCTGTTGATTGGGATAGAGAATTTGCCACTTGTGATGAAAATTATTATGTATGGACTCAATTTTTATTTTTGGAATTACATAAAGCTGGTCTTGTTTATCAAAAGGAGTCTGAAGTAAATTGGGATCCGATTGATAATACTGTTTTAGCCAATGAGCAGGTTGATTCAGAAGGCAAATCATGGAGATCTGGAGCGATAGTTGAAAAGAAACTTTTAACTCAATGGTTTTTAAAAATTACTGATTATGCAGAAGAGTTATTGCAAGATTTAGAAAAATTAAATGAGTGGCCTGAAAGAGTTAAGATAATGCAGGAAAATTGGATTGGTAAATCAATAGGTACAAATATAAATTTTAAAATAAAAGAATTTAAAAAGGAAAAAATACAAGTATTCACAACAAGACCTGATACTTTATTTGGGGTAACTTATTTAGCAATATCAGTTAATCATCCATTAATTAAAAAAATATCTGATAATAAAATTTTAAGTAAACTAGAAAATTTAAAAATCTATTTACAAGAAAGTAAAGATAAAGATCAAAAAAAAATTGGTATTCCAACAAATTTAATAGCTATAAATCCAATAAATTCAAAGGAAATTCCTATCTTGATAGCAAGTTATGTTCTTGATGAATATGGAACTGGAGCTGTTATGGGAGTCCCAGCACATGATGAAAGGGATTTTGAATTTGCCAAAATCAATTCTATTGATATTAAACAAGTAATTATTAAGGAAAAAGATAAAATTACCAGCCAATTAACTAATGCTTTTACGGATAATGGTTTTTTAATCAACTCAAATAATTTTGATGGCTTAAATAATAGTGATGCCAAAAAACATATTTCAGAACATGGTGAACGAAATGGATGGGCTGAAAATAAAATTCAATTTCGTTTGAGAGATTGGTTAATTTCTAGGCAAAGATATTGGGGATGTCCAATTCCAATTATTAAGTGTACTAATTGTGGTTCTGTTCCAGTAAATAAAAAGGATATTCCAGTTAGATTACCAAATGAGATTAAAATATCCTCTAATAAAATTAATTCTCTAGGTAGTAATCAAAGTTGGATTAATACTACATGTCCAAAATGCGGTAATTTGGCGAGTAGAGAAACGGATACTATGGACACCTTCATGTGTTCATCATGGTATTTTTTAAGATATCCTTCATCAAAATCTTTAACAAAGCCTTTCGAAAAAGAAAAAATTAATAAATGGTTACCTGTTGATCAATATGTTGGAGGTGTAGAGCATGCAATTTTACATTTGCTTTATGCAAGATTTCTTACCAAAGCCTTAAGGGACAATAATCTTTTTGATATTGATGAACCATTTAAAAGGCTCTTGACACAAGGTATGGTTCAATCTGCAGCTTATAAAAATTCAATAACTGGAAAATATATCTCTCCAACTGATATTAAAGATATAACTAATCCAAAAGATCCAAAAGACAATTCAAAACTTGAAGTTCTTTTTGAAAAAATGTCAAAGTCAAAATATAACGGTATAGATCCTGAATCTGTAATAAAAAAATATGGAGCAGATACAGCAAGAATGTTTATTTTATTTAAAGCCCCTCCTGAAAAAGACCTCGAATGGGGAGATTCTGATGTAGAAGGTCAATATAGATTTCTATGTAGAATATGGAAACTTTTCTTAGATTACAGTAATAATGATATTACCCATGAAGCAGATAAACTTAAAAAAGAAAATGAAAGTTCATTATTAAAGTCTATAAATATTGCTATAAAAGAAATTTCTAATGATATAAAAAACAATCAATTTAATACAGCAATATCAGAATTAATGAAGTTTTATAATTCAATATCCTCGAACTTAAATTATGTAAATAAAGACTTAAGAAGAGAATCTCTTATGAAATTTTGTATATTATTAGCACCATTTGCTCCTCATATTTCCGATGAAATCTGGCATTTAATTGGTAATTCAAAATCTGTACACCTAGAAAAATGGCCAGTATTCGATGAAGATGCTCTAAAGGAAAATAGCTTTGAATTAGTAATTCAAATAAATGGAAAAGTAAGAGATAAAATTAATGTAGAAATTAATATTTCTGATGATGAAATTAAGGAAAAAACATTAATTAGACCTAATGTAAAAAAATGGATTGATAATAAAACAATCAGAAAAATAATAATTGTAAAAGGCAGAATTATAAATATTGTCGTTTAGTATTAACTAATTTTTTTAATTCTTATTGTACTTGGCTTAGACCAGTCTCCATTTATAAGATAGTCATCATTACCAAAACACATCTGACGAATTATAAAAAATATTGGCTCAGCTGATGAATTCCTTAGAAGAGAAGTAATTTCTTTGATTGACAATTCTTCGCCATTATTAAATATTTCTGTTACTTGTTTTTGATAATCAATTATTTCCGCGGCTGCTTTTTTACCAGCTTCTACACCAGGTTGATCATAAGCATTTATATCAACTAATTCTGCGTAAAAAGAAACAGCTCGCTCAAATAGAGCAATTAAGGCACCTAGTGTTAAACAACTCAACTTATCCAAGGTGATTGTTATGCTTTGCCTATTTTCGTTTGATAGTGCAGATCTTGTACCTTGTAAAAATCCTGATAAAAATTCTTTAGGATTTTCAGAGTCAAAATAGAAATTACTATTAGGTGTATCAAGTAACTCTATAAAAACACAAAAGAAATTATCAATACCATCTCTTAACTGCTGAACATATGCATGTTGATCAGTAGAGCCTTTATTACCAAAAACAGATATTCCTTGATGTACGATTTCACCCTTCCTATTAAACTTTTTACCTAGAGATTCCATAACTAATTGTTGAAGATATTTACTAAATACTTGCAACCTGTCTCTATAAGGTAATACAACCATATCTCTCTTACCTATTCCATCACCAGAAAAAAACCATGCTGATGATAGTAAAGCAGCAGGATTGTCTTTAATATTAGGTATCCGTGTTAAGTCATCCATTATTGCTGCACCTTTAATAAATTCAGAAACATCTCTATTAATAAGAGCTAAAGGAAGTAGGCCAACTGAGCTAGTAATACTGGTTCTGCCGCCAACCCAATCAGGAAGATTAAATATTTTCAGCCAATTCTCAAGTTGTGCTTTTTTATATAATTGACTATCTTTCATTGTTATTGCTATTGCGTTTGAGTTCCAGTCTAAATTTTTATTTTCTACATGCTTTTTAATTATATTCATTGCTATTTTTGGTTCAGGTGTTCCACCTGACTTACTTACAACAACAAATAATGTAGTAGCCAATTTATCAGATAATTCATCTAATTTCTCACTTATTAAAAATGGATCAATATTATCAATGTATGAAAAATTCAATCCACAAGAATTCTCTTGCAAGGCTTCAGTTATTAATAATGGACCTAAACCGCTTCCTCCAATACCTATCCATAAAACGTTAGTAAATTTTTGATTTTTATTATTTGTGATTTTACCCTCTAATATCTTTTCTCCAAATTCTGAAATATCTCTAATCTCATTATTGATTGCATCCTTTATAAGATTACTTGGAGCAACAGATGGATTTCTTAACCAATAATGTCCAACTTGTCTTTTCTCATCAATATTTGAAATCGCGCCAGCTTCTAATTCTTTAAGGGCTGAAAAAACCTTTTTAAATTTATTTTCTAAAGATGATATTTGGTCGAGAGTAAAATTTATTTTACTGATATCTAACCATATATTTACTTGTTTATCAAACCAAAGGTAGTTGCAATATTTATCCCATGAATTAAAGTCATTATTCATTTTATATTTTGACTATTTTCTTATTTTGTTTATTATATCTAGTTTATTCTTCGTAAATACTAATCATTTCAATTTATTTAGTTATATTATTTTTAGATCATAATGTTTGTGAATTTTAATAAATACTATTAGGGGTTTTTTTTATTTATATCTCATTTATTATTCAATAAAAATATCAGCTTTTGGATAAATCATTCAATTATTTAATTTCACCTGAAATTTCACAACTTAGAGAATTTTCACCAAAATTAAAAATAGCAATTTTAGCTTCAGGTGAAGGATCAAATTTTCAAGAATTAATTGATCTCTCCAATTCAAATAAATTTGATATCGATATTAAGATTTTAATTACAAACAAATCAGAGGCTGGCTGTATATCAAGAGCTAAAAACTCTAATATCTCTTATAAAGTAATTAAAAGTTCTGATTATGAAAATAAGGATTATTTTGAGAATGAAATTATTAATACAATAAAAAAACAGGATATAGAACTTGTTGTTATGGCGGGTTGGATGAAAATTATGTCATCAAAATTTGTTAATGAATTTAAGAATAAAATAATAAATATTCATCCTTCATTACTTCCTTCTTTTAAAGGAAGTAATGCAATTAAAGAAGCTATAACAAATGATGCCAAGATCACAGGTTGTTCAGTACATTTTGTAGAACCAGAGGTTGATAGTGGTCCCTTAATTATGCAAGCAGCATTAGCCATTTCGGATAAGGATAATTTAGAGACAATAACTCAGAAATTACATATATTGGAACATAAAGTATTACCACTCTCAATTTCTCAGGCTGGATATATTATCCGGAATAAATTTATGGGTAATGATTAATCATTTCTAACCCATTATTTATTGGCAATCCAGATATTAGATTAAGATTTTGTATAGCTTGCCCTGTTTGTCCTTTTATTAAATTATCTATTACTGATAAAATAATTACTCTTCCATTTCTAGTATCAACTTTGACAGAGAGATGGATTTCATTTGTATTCTTAACCCACTTGGTGGAAGGATAAATATCAACTGGTAATACTCGAATATGCGAGTAGTTTCTATAATAATTTTCTAATATAATCCTACAATCAGAAGAAGTTAAGCCTGGATCCCGTAATCTTCCATATATTGTCGAATGCATACCTCTTGTCATTGGTATTAAATGAGGAGTGAATAGTAGTTCAATATCATTACCAGAAATAAAACTTGCAATTTGTTCTATTTCTGAAGTATGTCTATGATTTATTAGTCCATAGGCAGATAGACCATCTCCACATTCAGAGAATAATGATTTTTGATTTGGTTCTCTGCCTCCACCTGATGTACCACTTTTTGAATCTATTACTATACCTTCATTATCAATAATCCCTTGGGATAAGAATGGATTAAGAGGAATAAGAGCAGATGTTGGGTAACATCCAGGGGAGGCGATTAATCTTGCTTTAGATATGTCATTGAAATTAATTTCAGGAAGACCATAAACTGCTTCCTTACATAGATCATCGTCATCTCTCTTATATTTTTTCGCTTCATTAGAGTATATATTTTTCCATTGATCAAGAGACTTATACCTATAATCGGCTGATAAATCAATTACTTTTACTCCTTTCTCTAATAAACCTCTTGTTAATGTAGATGAAATTCCATTAGGCAAGCAAAGTAAAGCCACATTAGCTTTATCGGCGATTCTATCTATTGATATTTTTTCAATTAAATTGTCAGACTCTAAATTTATGAATGGAAAATTATCGCTCCATTTTGTTCCGGAAGATTTATTACCTCCTAAATAAGAAATTTTATAATTTTTATTACTCTTTAATAGATTTACTGCTTGTATCCCCCCGTAACCAGTGGCACCAACTATTGCAACATTCATTTCTCTTGATTGGCAGACTTTAAGATAGGATTATAAGTGTTGACAAAAATAATAATTTAAACACTTTTTTCTATATTGAATAGTAATAATGAAAGAAACAAGTCCCAAATCAAATAATGGAACAATTGTGGATAATAACGAAAATTTTAATATAGAATTTGATCCCATAAGCGATGCATTAGCTGCCATAAGAAATGGAGAATGCATAATTGTTGTTGATGATGAGAGAAGAGAAAATGAAGGCGATTTAATTTGTGCCGCTCAGTTTGCAACTCCTCAACAAATTAATTTTATGGCAACAGAGGGTAGAGGTTTAATATGTTTAGCAATGCAAGGAGAGAAGTTAGATGCCTTAGATCTTCCTTTAATGGTTGATAGGAATACAGATGAAAATCAAACTGCATTTACTATTTCAATAGATGCAGGTCCTGAGAATAATGTAACTACTGGAATATCAGCAGAGGATAGAGCTAAAACTATCCAAGTTGCAATAAATCCTTCAACTAAGCCAGAAGATTTAAGAAGACCAGGACATATATTTCCACTAAGAGCAAAAAAAGGAGGAGTATTAAAAAGAGCTGGACATACCGAAGCAGCTGTAGACATTGCTGCTATGTCTGGTCTTTATCCTGCTGGTGTGATTTGTGAAATTCAAAATCCAGATGGTTCAATGTCAAGACTTCCACAACTTAAGCAATATGCAAAAGAATGGGGCATGAAGCTAATATCCATTGCAGACCTAATCAGTTATAGATTTCAAAACGAAAGATTTGTTTATAGAAAATCTGACGCAATCCTCCCTAGTATTTTCGGTAATTTTAAGGCATATGGATACATAAATGAACTTGACGGTTCTGAACATATTGCACTAGTAAAGCAAAAGTCAAATAAATTGAGTGAACCAGTATTAGTAAGGATGCATTCAGAATGTTTAACCGGTGATGCTTTTGGATCACTACGTTGTGATTGTAGACCCCAGTTAGAGGCCGCGTTAGCAAGGATTGAAAAAGAAGAAGAGGGTGTGGTTGTTTATTTAAGACAAGAAGGAAGAGGTATTGGTTTGATTAATAAATTAAAAGCATACAGTTTACAAGATGGTGGTTTGGATACTGTAGAAGCAAATGAAAAATTGGGTTTTCCTGCAGACCTAAGAAATTATGGAGTTGGAGCACAAATATTAACTGACCTTGGGATCAAAAAGTTAAAACTACTTACAAATAATCCTAGGAAAATTGCTGGATTAGGTGGATATGGAATAGAAGTTACAGAGAGAGTCCCATTAGTGATATGTCCTGGAGAGCATAATTCTGAATATCTAAATGTTAAGAGACAAAAACTTGGACATATGTTGGAAGAAGAAAAATTAAATTCAATAGATATAGATCCTTATATTGCTATTTTCCTAGATGGTGACTATAAATCAATAGATTTAGTTCCTATCAAAAATAAAATAATTGAATTCTGCGAAAAAAATAAAATAAATATTATGTTAGAAAGCTCTCCTAGACTATTAGCATTTTGGAATAGACCTAAATTAGTATGGAAAATATTGCATGACAAAAACAGAGAAGATTTCACTATTAACGATAATGAAATTAATAAGATTGAAATTTTTATTAAATTTTTATCAGAATATAATAAAAGTTCAAAAGTAGGAATTATCGTATCAAAAAATATTCAACAGGCTTTACATCCAAAAAACAGTATTAAATTAAAAAATACCAAGTTTTCAATAAAGAATGAAGAATTACACTCATCCACTAGGAAATTTAATCTCGATAAAGAAACGTTCAGTATTATATTTGATAAAAAATTATCTTAAACTAAACTGGCTTTAATAATTTTTGAGCCGTTTGTTAGTTTTAAAACAATATCCATATCGTCTGTTTTTCCAAAAACAGTATGTACTCCATCCAAATGAGGTTGTGCCTCATAAACTATAAAAAATTGACTCCCACCTGTATTTTTTCCTGCATGAGCCATTGATAGCGAACCTTTTAGATGTTTATTAGAATTGATTTCACAATTAATTTTATATCCTGGTCCACCTGTTCCAGGCATGCCTGAAGATCCTGCACGTGTGTTAGGGCAACCACCTTGAGCCATGAAACCTGGGATAACACGATGAAAGGCTAATCCGTCATAAAAACCTTCACTAATTAGTTTTGTGAAATTATTAACTGTATTAGGCGCGTCATTAGAAAATAATTCAATATTTATATTACCAGCATCAGTTTCAAATAAAGCTTTTGTCATTGTGAGTTTAATTATCTATAACTTTTATTTTAAACGTTAGAGAAGCTTTTCAAGATTCTCCTTAATGGAATTTAAATCTATATTTTTATCTATATTTTCTTCTCTACATTCTTCTTCGTTCCAAGTCTCCACTTCTAAATTTTTTTGAGGAGGAGAAATTAGTAATCTATCCTCTGCTGTTTTTGGCACAAAATTTTTCTCAACCAATTTACATTCATAATCTAGTTTTGTACAAAAATCTCTAATTTCATCTATCGAAATCATTTCTACTGTAGGCAATGGGAAATCCTGAGCCTCTAAAAGTCCACAGTAACGTTCAGCATCATCTTTTTCTTCAAACATTAGAACTATAGTCCTACCTTTTAACTCTATTGAATGTATTCCTTCTTTCTCTGTACCGAAGTTATAAAGTAAAACATAAATATTCATAAAAACTTTTTTAAAATTATTATATATTATTTAACTATTCATCTGATAGTGATAATTCTTGAAGTCTGGTATATAAAGCTATTTCCTCATCATTTATATCAGCAGGAATAACAACCAGAATTTCTACAAACTGATCTCCAATATTATCTCCAAAACTCAATCCTCTGCCCTTAAGTCTTAACAATCTTCCAGTTGAAGACTTTGGAGGTACTTGAAGAGTTACATTTCCATCAAGAGTAGGAACTTCTACTGCACATCCAAGAAGGGCGTCGGGGGGAAATAACTCTAATTTATAAAGAACACGTAGACCATCTATACGAAGTCCATTTTCAGTTTGGACTTTTAATTGTAAATAATGATCTTTTCCACCTTTTGCAATATTTTCTAATCTCAATCTCCAACCATCTCCAGCGAATGGGGGAGTATCAACTTCTACAACAGTTTGATCTTCTAATTCTATTAATATGGATGCACCACTCAGAGCTTCATCCGGGGTTAATTCGATAATAGTTTCGATATCTTGATGAAGCTTTACAGGTGGTGGTTCTTCTGGAGATCTTGCTGGATAGTCGTAACTATTAAACTCTTCTTCATTAAAAATTGCATTAGGCTTTTCATCTTCATAAAAATCAGAGGTTTGATCATAGCTTTCATTATCTAATTCAGATTCGTATTCAAATCCAAATAGAGAATTAAGATAATCTTTAAATTCAGGAAAACCTGTGCTGTATTTATTATAAATTTCTTCATTAGAAGAATTAGAATCTATAGATTTAACTCGTCTGACAGGATCACGTAAGAATTCGTAAGCTTCATTAATTAATTTAAATCTATCCTCAGCATTTATATCATTTTTATTTAAATCAGGATGCCATTTTCTCGCTTCCCTTCGAAAAGCTTTTTTTAGTTCAATATCGTCGAATTTAGAAGATAAACCTAAAATCGACAAATAGTCTTTTTTAGAGGAAGTAGTCATTGTCCCATGGATCGTCATCCCTAGAGTTACCATACCTTGAATTTCTAGAATTACTATTCATTTGATTGTCCCAAGGATCATCATCCCAATAATCATCTGAAAATAATTCATCTTTTAAAGAGCCAAAGGTATTTTTAATTCCTTGTAATGGATTACTATCAACTTTCTTCTCCGCAGCAAATCTTCTATTTAAACCAAAAAGGGCTTCTTGCAAAGAACTTACAGAAATTTCTAATTCTTGAGGATCATCATCATCTATAAATTCTTCAACATCTTGAATTGCAAGCTCTACCGCCCTCTGTTGTCGCTCTGCTCCATATGGTCCAAATTCTAAGGAAGCGTCTCTTAATCTTCTCTCTGCTTGAGCAATTAGTGTAAGTGCATTATTTTTTCTATCAATTACTGATCTTTTTATCCTGTCTTCTGTTGATTTTGACTTTGCCTCAGCGATCATCATATTAATTTCTTGTTCATTTAAATTCGAACCTCCGGAAATACTTACTGTTTGTTTTCTACCTGTAGTTCTATCAGTTGCACTGACTTCTAACAATCCATTTGCGTCAATATCGAAAGCTACTTGTACTTGGGGAATCCCTCTAGGTGCGGGAGGTATACCTGACAATCTGAATTTTCCTAACGATTTGTTTTCTGAAGCCAGTGGCCTCTCGCCTTGTCTAACTTGCACAACTACTGATGATTGATTAGATTCCGAAGTACTAAAAACATCTGATTGCCTTACTGGTATAGGGGTATTACGTGGAATAAGAACCTTCATAAGTCCTCCAATAGTCTCTAATCCTAGGGACAAAGGAGTTACATCATTTAAAAGTAAATCACGTAAATCTCCACTAATTATTCCAGATTGTATTGCAGCACCAATTGCAACAACTTCATCAGGGTTTACAGATTGACATGGCTCATTAGGAACAAGAGTTTTAACTAATTGTTGTACCATTGGTATACGAGTACTTCCACCAACAAGGACGACTTCATCAATTTGTTCAGCATCCCAACCAGAATCTTCTAAAGCAATTTGAACAGGTTCAAGCAATCTATCGAGAAGATCATCAGATAACGATTCAAATAATTTCCTATCGAATTCCTCTTCAATATGTAATGGTCCATCATCACTTGTAGTAATAAAAGGTAAAGAAATTTTAGTTTTTTGTAGTCCTGACAATTCACATTTAGCCTTCTCAGCAGCTTCTGTAAGTCTTTGAAGAGCTTGCCTATCTCGTCTTAAATCAATCTTATGTTTCTCAAGAAATCGTTCAGCAATCCAATCTACTATTTTGGAATCAAAATTATTACCTCCGAGTTGAGTATCTCCACAGGTCGCTTTTACATCAAAAACACCATTAGATATCCTTAACAATGAAACATCAAAAGTCCCTCCACCTAAATCAAAAACTAGTACGTTATTAGAAGAGCTTTTTTCAAAACCATAGGCTAATGCTGCTGCTGTTGGTTCATTTAAAATTCTATCAACCTTTATCCCCGCTAACACGGCAGAATCCTTTGTAGCTTGCCTCTGAGACTCATTAAAATAGGCAGGTACAGTAATTACGGCAGAATCAATCGTGTCTCCTAAATAAGTTTCTGCATCATTAATTAATTTTCTTATTATCGAACTTATTAACTCTTCAGGGGCATACTCACGCTCTGTAAATGGACTTAGTATTCTAACACTACCTTTATCATTAGATTTTACATTATACGGAACAGAAATACTTGTTTCATCAAGTTCATCCCAATCTCGTCCAATGAATCTTTTTAAGTTATAAAATGTATTTTTAGGATTTAAAACAAGTTGCCTTCGAGCCTGATCACCAATAACAATTTCGGAGTTTTTAGTGAATCCAACTATTGAAGGGGTTGTTCTTGTACCCTCTGAATTTGCAATTACAACGGGGCGGCCAGCTTCTATAACTCCTACAACGGAGTTAGTAGTACCTAAATCAATCCCAACTATTTGCCCCATAGTATTACTTGATTAATTAAAAGTTATCCTTAACTAATAATTTAATCAATTTAAATTCTCTGTTATCTACATATAATAATAAAAATCTATTAATTTCAACTTTATTTAAATAAATAAATTCATTTACTTATTTTTTTTCTACTTTTAAAAAATACATATAATTTATAAAGTATTGATTAGTTAAAATTCTAATTGTTATTTTATATCTCTATCAATTAAAATGAAACGGAGAGAGAGGGATTCGAACCCTCGATAAAGTTGCCCCTATACAGCATTTCCAGTGCTGCGCCTTCAACCACTCGGCCACCTCTCCTTAAGATTTATATTTTAGCCTTTTAATATCCCATTATTGAGGAAAGTTACTTGAAAAAGACTTTTAAAGTCACTATTACGAATAAAGAAACTGGTAAAATTTATCAGGAAAATATTAGTGATCAAGAATATATACTAAAAGAGTTTGAAAAAAAAGGTTTAAGACTTCCATTTTCCTGTAGGAATGGATGTTGTACAAGTTGTGCGGTAAAAATCATTTCGGGTAAGCTTGATCAACCAGAAGCAATGGGAGTATCTCAAGATTTAAAAGATAAGGGTTATGCTCTTCTTTGTGTTGCGAAAGTAATAGAAGATATTGAAGTCGAGACTACCTATTATGATGAGGTTTATGATTTACAATTTGGCCAATATTTTGGTAAAGGAAAAACGAGAAAAGCTCCTCCCTGGGAATTTGAGGAAGATTAATTATTATGCTTGAAATTCAAGAATTTGAAGAAATCAATTCAGAAAATGATTTAATTTTTCTTACTAATATAGCTAAAGAGAGTGCTCTTATAGGTAATGAAATTCTAATTAAAAATTATAATAAAATTCAAACAATCACTTCAAAGGGGAGAAAAGGTGATTTAGTTACCAACGTAGATTTAGAAGTAGAAGAGAAAATTAAGGAGTACTTAACAATTAAAACTCCCGAAATTTCTATTCATGCGGAAGAATCAGGAAAATTAATAAAGACTTCTCAATTAACTTGGTGTATTGATCCATTAGATGGAACAACTAACTATTCTCACGGTTATCCATTCTTTGGAACTTCAATAGGTCTCTTATATAAAAATAATCCTATCTTAGGTGCTATATCAGTACCATATTTAAACGAACTTTATTCTGCATGCATAGGGAAAGGTTCATATTGCAACGATAAAAAACTGATGGTATCAAATGCTAATTCTCTTATCGATAGTCTTCTCGTAACAGGTTTTGCATATGATAGGTTTGATACTGAAGATAATAATTATGCAGAATTTTGTTACTTAACACATAAAACTAGAGGAGTAAGGAGAGGAGGTGCAGCGGCTGTTGATTTAGCATTTGTTGCCTCAGGGAAAGTAGATGGATATTGGGAAAGAGGTCTAGAAATATGGGATTTAGCTGCTGGTGCTATTATTGTTAAAGAAGCCGGTGGTTCCGTATCTGATTACCCTAACGGTGAATTTAATCTTAGCTCTGGAAGAATATTGGCTTGCAGTCCAAGACTTGAAGAAGAGCTAAAAATGGAATTAAGCAAAGTCACTCCTCTTAATAAACAACTTTACACTTAAGAATGAAATTATCGTTTTAAAATGAGTGATATTAAAGAATTTAATTTAATAGATGTAAGGAATAATTCCTCAATTGTTAATGATTTAAATAATGTATATAAGTTGTGGGGTTATGAAGAAATTTCACCTTCATTTATTAATAATCTTGAGACAATCAAAGGTAGAGAAGTAATTGATGGGGATGAACTTATTGGAATAGTAAGTAATAGTTCATTATGTTTAAGACCAGAAATGACAACATCAATTGTTAAATTAACATCCACAAGATTATTAAATAAGAAGAGACCAATAAGACTTTTTAATAGTGGTATTGTATTTAATAAAAAACAAAGTTATAAAAATACTTATAAATTTCAAGAAAATTTACAAAGCGGGATAGAACTAATTAGTTATGACACTCAATACCCTGAGATTGAGGTGATTAATATATTATTTGATGCAATTGATAATATCAATTTAATTGATAGTTGTAATCTAACACTTCTTGTTAGTACAACAAAAATAATGGATTTAATATTATTCAATTATAAAAATAATAATTATGAGGAGATTAAAAAATGCATGGTAAATTTAGATCATGAATCACTGGATAAATTAAATATTGACAACAATGATAAAGCAATATTGAAGGAATTATTATTTACCAGAGGGGAACCTGCAATCATACTTAAAAAGCTTAAAAATATTTATGGTAATAATAATGTGATTGAGGAACTTGACTGTTTATTTAATACTTTATCAAAAATTTCAAAAAAATATAATATAAAAATACAACTTGATCCTACTTATCAACCTCATCTTAATTTATATGCAGGTATAGTTTTTCAACTTATTTGCGATAATAAAAATGTTAAAACCATAATTGCAAAAGGTGGTAGATATGACGAATTAGTAAGATATTTTAATCCTAATGAAAAAATAATTAATGGAATTGGATTCACAATTTCTATAGATAATTTAAGAGAATTGATAGTTGAAAAATCTCAAACTAAAAAGAAAGTGTTGCTGTTATTTAAAAATTCTTATTTATTAGATAAAGGTATAAATGAGCAAAAAGCATTACAAAAAAAAGGGATAATTACAATACTATATTTGAATCCATGTAATGATAATTCTAAAGCCAACATTCTTATGAAAGAACATAATTGTACTGAAATTCAATGGATTAAATAATTTTTCGCTTTGAGATTTATAAAAAAAAATGAAATTTGAATAAGCAACGACAATATAAATTTTTAGTACGGACAATACTCCTAATTAAACTTGATTAACCTTAAAATAGGAAATAAAATCTAATAGTTCAAAAAAAAAAAGAAATTAAAATGGAAAAAGGTGAAATTAGAATAAATACCGAAAATATTTTTCCAATAATAAAAAAAGCTGTATATTCTGATCACGAAATTTTTTTAAGAGAACTCGTTAGTAATGCTGTAGATGCAATTAGTAAAAGAAGAATGGCCTCAATGGCTGGAGATTGTGAAAATTGTGATGAACCTCAAGTAAAAATTACTATTGATAGGGAAAAAAATATCTTAAAAATTTCTGATAATGGTATTGGAATGAATGATGAAGAAATAAAAAAATATATAAACCAAGTTGCTTTTTCTAGTGCTGAAGAGTTTCTAACGAAATATAAAAAAGATAATGACGAATTTATAGGACATTTTGGATTGGGTTTTTATTCTAGTTTTATGGTCGCAGATAAAGTCAATATTTTAACTAAATCAGCCATAGGTAATAGTAAAACTTTTAATTGGTCATGTGATGGCTCACCTAACTTCACATTAGAAGAATCTGAAAGAGATTCAGTCGGAACAGATGTAATCCTTCATTTAATGGATGAAGAAAAAGAATTTATAGAACCAGAGAGAATTAAATCGCTTATTAAAAAATATTGTGACTTTATGCCTATAGATGTTCTATTAGAGGGTGAAACAATTAATAAGAAAAATCCTCCATGGAGAAAACAACCTAGTGAACTAAAGGATGAGGATTATATTGAACTATATAAATATTTATATCCTTTTCAAGGAGATCCTCTTTTATGGATTCATTTAAACACAGATTATCCATACGACATACAAGGTATTTTGTATTTCCCTAAATTATCTGGAAGAGCCGATTGGGAAAAAGGCGAAATTAAACTATTTTGCAACCAAGTATTTGTAAGTGACTCAATAAAGGAAATTGTACCTAAATATCTATTACCCTTGAGAGGTGTAATTGACTCTACAGATATACCATTAAATGTAAGTAGAAGTGCATTGCAAACTGATAGAAAAGTCAGATCTATTTCATCATTCATTTCAAAAAAGATTGCTAATAAGTTAAAAGACTTAATAAAAAATTCGCCTGAATTTTATACGGAAATTTGGGATTCAATTTCTGCCTTTATTAAGATTGGAGCCATCGAGGACGAAAAGTTTGCTGATCTTGTAGAAAATAGTATTATTTTTGAGACAATTATAAATTCTGATAAAGACGTAAAAAAATATCTCGATGATAAATCTCTTATTAAATCTAAAGAAAAGTTTTACACAACATTATCAAATTATAAGGAGAGAAATAACATAGTCGATTCCAAAAAAATTATTTATTGTTCTGATGTAATTGGGCAATCTAGTGCTTTAAAAATTTGTTTATCCGACAACAAAGAAGTAATCAAATCTGATCCTTTAATAGATGCACAATTTCTTCCATGGATAGAAAATAAAAATGAAAATTATCAATTTCAAAGAGTTGATTCTGAAATAAATGAGCTTGAAGATAAAGATTCAAAAGAAATAGTTGATAAAGATGGCAAATCAAACACAGATAATTTAAAGGATATTATTTCTAAAGCATTAAATAACGATAAAGTTACAGTAAAAGTTCAATCTCTTAATAGTAAAGAGGCTCCTCCAGCAATGATATTGTTACCTGAACAAATGAGAAGAATTAACGATATGGGGGCATATATGGAACAAAAAATGCCAGGATTACCTGAATATCACGTCTTATTAATTAATAAAGAACATCCACTCATTGCAGGATTAAATAAAATAACTGGTAATAAAATTATTCTTGATAAAAAAGACCCAGTTGAAAATCCATTAGCATCAAAAATTGCTAATCATGTTTATGACATGGCGAAATTAAGTGTAGGAGGATTAGATCAAGAACAAATTATAAATTTGCAAAATAATAATGCTGATTTAATTTCAGATTTACTTAAAACATCAAAATAAGTATTGTGTTAAAATTAATAAATATATTCTCCAAATAATATGTCTAGGGTTTGTGAACTGACAGGTGCAAAAGCTAATAATGGAATGGCTGTTAGTCATTCGCATATACGTACTAAGAAATTACAACAAGTAAATCTTCAAAAAAGGAGACTTTGGTGGCAAGAAGGTAAAAAGTGGGTAAACATAAAAATTAGTACTAAGGCATTAAAATCAATACAAAAGGTTGGTTTAGATAAGGTTGCCAAAACAAATGGAGTGGATCTCAATAAGTTCTGATTTTGATGAAGAGTTTGTTTGGCCTTTTTGTAATATTAATATCGTTAATTTTTAATCTTAAATCTGCAATTGCTTTTGATTATGCTCCTGAGATAGGAGATTCAGCTCCTAGTTTCCATTTAGAGGGAATAAACAAAAGTATTAAATCAAAAAAAATATGGGATTCGAATGAATTAATAGGTAAATGGATAGTTTTATATTTTTATCCTAAGGATTTTACCGCTGGTTGTACTCTAGAAGCTAAAGGATTTTCTCAATTAAAAAACGACTTTTCTAAATATAATGCTGAAATAATAGGAATAAGTGCTGACAATCAAGATTCACACGACAGTTTTTGCAGTGAAAAATCAATAAATTACACATTATTATCCGACCCCAATGGTACTATTAGTGCAAAATATGGTTCCTGGATTCCTCCTTATTCCGATAGGAATACTTTTTTGATTTCACCAGAGGGAAAAATAACATACAGATGGATAAGTGTTTTACCAATCAATCATGCAAAAGAAGTACTTAATATATTAAAGAAAAATATATAAATATTTTGCACGAACTTTCATTTGGTACTTGGTTAATTCATATCAGCTCAGTAATAGAATGGATTTATGCAATTTTTATAATAAACAAAATAAGTAGCTATAAAAAACTAGAGCTTTATTACTGGTTAAGTCTCGCGATGATACCTAATTTAATTGGAGCTATGTGTGCAATTACTTGGCATATTTTTGATAATCAACCTGAATTATATGGCTTAGTTACCCTTCAAGGGATTTTCACCTTTATAGGGAACTCAACATTAGCTATCGCTACTATTGCAATTTATAAAAGAACAGAATCCTATGAATGATTTTTTTTTAAGATTTCTAAATTACTTATCAAGATTTGATAATACAGCCTTATTTGCAGCATCTATAATTCCATATTCGATTTTCTTATATTATTTATACAAGATAAAGTCATTAAATAAATTAATCAAAGTTGGTTTTTCTTTAACTGTATTATTTGTATTTATAACCATAGTAATTTCGATATATTCTCTTACTTACTATCAAAGAACTCTTGTTGAAGTTGACTTACTTCATGGTTCAGCAGAATTTTTCTTAACTTTAAGCGATTTTGTTATTTTACTTGGCTTTATAAAGATGTTAAATCGTCTAGAAGTAAATAACTCTTAAGACCTTTTACAATTATGTGATTTATTGCTCGAAATAAAGGAGAATATAGAAAATAACATTTTTTATGCTTACTACATTATTTGCAGCAGCGGCTGCTCCCGCAACATTTGAATGGTCACCAAAATGTGCCATCGTAATGATTGCATGTAATGTTTTTGCTTATGCAATTGCAAGAGCCACAATAAGAAAACCTAATGAAGGTTTTGAAATTCCTAATTCACAATTCTTTGGTGGTTTAAGTCATGCTTCTGTCGTAGGAGCTAATTGCCTAGGACATATCTTCGGAATAGGGGCAATACTAGGATTAGCTTCTAGAGGTGTATTGTAAAATTATTCAACGGTAATTTTAGAATTTAATTTTGCTAAATTAAATTTGTTAATAATTTTTTCTGCCATCTGATCAGGTGTAAGTCCTAATTTTTCTTTACTCTGATCAGGTGATGCATGATCTACAAGTACATCAGGAATACCAATTCTTAAAACTGGTATATTTATATCATTATCGTTTAACATTTCAACAATAGCCGAGCCAAATCCTCCAACTAATGTACCTTCTTCCATTGTTACTACCTTTTTAAGTTTTCTTACTAACGGTATTATTAAATCTTGATCAAGAGGTCTAACAAATCTAGCATTAATAATACAAGCACTAATGCCTCTATTTTTTAGTAAGTTTGCAGTTTCAGTAGCGGATTGAACCATTGAACCATAAGCAATAATTAAAACATCATCACCTTCTTCTAAAATTTCTCCTTCGCCTATCTTCAAAGGCTCCCATCCCTCATCCATTACTGCTACACCTAAACCTGAACCTCTTGGAATGCGAAGTGCTGTAGGTCCCTTGTAATTAATAGATGTAATTAACATTCTTTGAAGTTCAGCTTCATCTTTTGGAGCCATTAAAACAAAATTAGGAATAGCTCTCATATAGCTAATATCATATTGACCCTGATGAGTTGGACCATCGGCACCAACTATTCCTGCTCTATCTAAAACAAAGGATACAGGTAGATTCTGAATACCTACATCATGAATTAGCTGATCAAAAGCCCGTTGCAAGAATGTACTGTAAATAGCAACTACAGGTTTAAGACCATCGCAAGACATTCCAGCTGCTAATGTAACTGCATGTTGTTCAGCTATTCCTACATCTATATATTGTTCTGGAATATTTTTTTGTAATAAATCTAGTCCAGTTCCAGTAGCCATCGCTGCTGTAATTCCTATAACCTTACTGTCTTGCTCGCAAATTTTTAAAAGCGTTTGACCAAATATTTTACTATAACTGACTGGTTTAGGCTTACTTGATGGAATTGATTTACCAGTCGTAAGATCGAATGATGATTGAGCATGGTACCCTACTTGATCTGCTTCTGCATATGGATATCCTTTCCCTTTTGTTGTAACAACATGAACCATTACTGGTTTTTTAAGTCTATGAGCAGCATTGAAAGTATTTATAAGATTAGAAATATCATGTCCATCAATTGGTCCCATATACGTAAAACCAAGTTCTTCAAAAACTGCTCCAACTTTTGGTACAGCTAAACGTCTAACACTTCCTTTTATATTTTTTAATTCTTCAGGTATATCTTTACCTATAAGAGGAATATTTTTAACACTTTCCTGAACACTATCTGACAAAAATTGTAATGGTGGACTTAGTCTTACTCTATTTAGATATGTAGAAAGAGCTCCAACAGGAGGAGATATTGACATATCATTATCATTCAGAACAACAACTAAGGGAGTATTTGGCAAATGCCCCGCATGATTTATCGCTTCTAAAGCCATTCCCCCAGTTAATGCTCCATCACCTATAACTGCAACGCATTTATGATCTTCCCCTTTTCTATCTCTTGCAATTGCCATTCCTAGCGCAGCTGATATTGATGTACTTGCGTGACCTGCTCCAAAGTGATCAAAATGACTTTCACTACGTTTTAGATAACCAGCAATACCTTTTTGTTGACGTAAAGAGTCAAACTCATTGAAACGTCCAGTAATTAATTTATGAGGATAAGCCTGATGACCAACATCCCATACAACTTTATCAAAATCAAGATCTAATGTTTGATATAAAGCAAGTGTTAATTCAACAACGCCTAGTCCAGGCCCTAGATGTCCTCCACTTGTTGAAACCACCTCCAAATGTCTCTCTCTAATCTGACAGGCAATTTCCTCTAATTGTGATACCGTTAAACCATGTAATTGATTTGGATGGCTTAACTCACTTAAAAGCATTATTTAAAAATATTTACTTACCTAATCTAAAACGTTAAGGTGCAAATTGAGTAATTTTTTTGAAATAGATTATGTAATGTTTTATTAGGTTAATATTTAATGCTAAAAATATAAATATGGAAGATTATTTAAAAAAAATACTTCAGGCTAAAGTTTATGAAGTAGCTAAAGAAACACCTTTAGAAAAAGCAAATAATTTAAGTAAAGCACTTAAAAATAATATTTATTTGAAAAGAGAAGATCTTCAAGATGTATTTTCTTTTAAAATAAGAGGTGCCTTTAATAAAATGAGACAATTACCACAATCACAACTTGCTAATGGAGTCATAACATCAAGTGCTGGTAATCATGCACAAGGAGTAGCACTAAGTGCATTGAAATTAAATTGTAGCGCAACTATATTAATGCCAATAACTACTCCTTTAGTAAAAGTAAATGCTGTTAGAAATTTAAAAGCAAAAGTTATATTATTCGGTGATAATTATGATGAAACCTATAAGGAAGCATTACGCCTTAGTGAAGAAAATAATTTATGCTTTATTCATCCATTCGATGATCCTGAAGTAATAGCTGGCCAAGGAACAATTGCCATTGAAATAGAAAAACAAGTCAAAGAACCACCAGAAGCAATATATGTTGCGGTTGGAGGAGGAGGTTTAATAGCTGGTATTTCTTTATACATAAAAAATATTTGGCCACAAGTAAAAATAATTGGTGTAGAGCCTGAAGATGCTGATGCGATGACTAAATCCCTAAATAACTCAAAATTAATAGAATTAGCATCAGTTGGTCAATTTGCTGATGGCGTAGCAGTAAAAAAAGTTGGAGAAAAAACCTTTGAAATCGGAAGAAAATATATCGACAAAATGATAACTGTAAATACTGATGAAATATGTGCCGCTATTAAGGATGTTTTTGAAGATACCAGATCAATCCTAGAACCAGCTGGAGCTCTATCTATTGCAGGAATGAAAAAGGATATATTCGAATCTAAATACGCAAACAAAAATATGATTGCCATCGCATGTGGTGCAAATATGAATTTCGAAAGACTACGATTTATAGCAGAAAGATCTGCACTTGGAGAGTACAAAGAAGCAATGTTTGCCGTTGAAATACCAGAAAAAGCGGGCAGCTTAATTAATTTCTGTAGTTTGTTAAATAATAGAAATTTAACAGAATTTAGCTATAGGATGTCCAATTCAGTTAATGCTCAAATATTTGTAGGAATCGAGGTTAATGGAGTAATCGATAAAGATGAACTATTACAAGAATTTAGGAAATCAAATTATCCTTTTATAGATATAAGTAATGATGAATTATCTAAAAATCATCTAAGACATATGGTAGGTGGTCGTTTGCCTCAAAAATTCACCGTACTTGAAAAATCAAAATATATTGAATTGCTATATAGATTTGAGTTTCCAGAAAGGCCAGGAGCATTAATAAATTTTCTAAAAAATATGAAATCAAATTGGACAATAAGCATCTTTCATTATAGAAATCATGGTTCTGATGTAGGAAAAATTGTTATAGGAGTATTAATAGATCGTGCTGAAATTAATTACTGGAATAAATTTGTTGAATTCTTAGGATATAAATACTGGGACGAAACTAATAATCAAACATATAAATTATTCCTTGGTGCATCTGATTAAAATAAGGTAACTTGGGAAAGAATTAGGTATTAAAAAATTAATAAAGTTGATCTAATTACAAAAAAATTAACCGATATAAGTTTGGTTACAAGAGTTGAGGCTGTTCTTTATCTTAAAGGTAGACCAATATCAAAAAAAAATCTTTCAGAAATTACTAATGCGGATATTAATTCTATTGACAAGGCATTAAGGGAATTAAAGGAAAAATACTCAAACACAAAATCTGCAATAGAATTAAATGAAATTAATAGTTGTTATTGTCTAGAGTTAAAATCAATTCTAAATGAATTTGTGGAAGATTTATTACCATCTGAATTAAGAACATCAGAATTAAGGACACTTGCAACAATTGCAATTAAGAAAAAAATACTGCAATCAGATCTTATAGTTTTAAGAGGGTCAGGAGCCTACGACCATATAAAGGAATTAACAAATAAAAAATTTATTATTAAACGTAAGCAAAAAGATGGTAGATCTTATTGGCTATCATTGTCTGAAAAATTTTTTCAAACTTTTGCTGTAAGCAATGAATATTTATCGCAAATAGGCGGCAATAAAAAGTAAATGTTACAATTAGCTAAACTACTTGAAAATAATGTTGTCTGAGATTTTTGCGGTTTTAGGTCAAACCTTATCAATTTATTCATTTATTTTGATCATTAGGATATTACTTACATGGTTTCCTGGAATAGATTGGAGTAATGGAATATTATCAGCATTAACGTCAATAACAGACCCATATTTGAATATATTTAGAGGAATAATTCCTCCAATTGGTGGCTTTGATATTTCATCGTTGTTAGCTTTTCTACTTCTTAATGTTATCCAAAACCTTATTACTAATCTTCAATATGCCAGCTTAGGATATGGTTAAAATTTAACGATCATCTCCGGAACCAGAAATTTTACCCTTAGCTGCTCTTAACTTCAATTTTTCTAAATTTTGTAAAGCAACTTCTTCTAATTCGAAATTGAATTCATTGCAAAGATTAGATATATACCATAGAACATCACCTAACTCTTTTTTTATCCCTTTTTTAGATTCTTCATCAAAAATACCTTTTTTATCTCTAATTACTTTTTTTACTTTTTCTGCAACTTCACCAGCTTCTCCAACTAATCCTAGTGTTGGATAAATATTGTTTGAGCCTAAATTTGGATATTGGGCTGTTAAGCGAGCTTGCTTCTGATAAGTTTTAAAATCCATAGATTAAATAACTAACTTTATGTATGTTAAATTTACTTATATCTAGCAATATTATTTATATATGTCGAATATTGATTTAAAAAGGAGAACCAAGATTGTTGCAACAATTGGACCAGCTACTCAATCAGAAGAAATTATTACTGATCTTATTAAGGCTGGAGTCACAACATTTCGATTAAATTTTTCTCATGGCGATCATAAAGATCATCAAGAAAGAATACAAACCATAAGAAAAGTTTCTGAAAAGCTAGATCTAGATATTGGAATACTTCAGGATCTTCAGGGTCCTAAAATAAGATTAGGAAGATTTAAAGATGGTCCTGTAAAAGTAAAAAAAGGAGATAAATTCTCATTAACTTCCAATGAAGTTGAATGTACAAAAAGTATAGCTAATGTTACCTACAACAAACTTGCCCAGGAAGTAACTTCAGGTAAAAGAATATTGTTAGATGATGGAAAAATTGAAATGATTGTTGAAAAGGTTGATATAGGAAATAATTTATTAGAGTGTAAAGTAACTGTTGGAGGAGTCCTTTCTAACAACAAAGGTGTAAATTTTCCAGATGTACAATTATCTGTTAAAGCTTTAACTGATAAAGATATAGAAGATCTTGAATTTGGATTAACTGCTGGTGTTGATTGGATAGCTCTGAGTTTTGTAAGAAATCCGTCTGATATTAATGAAATAAAAAATTTAATAAATAAGAATGGACATTCAATTCCTGTTGTAGCCAAGATTGAAAAATTTGAAGCAATAGATCAAATAGATTCAATATTACCTTTGTGTGATGGGGTTATGGTTGCACGAGGAGACTTAGGAGTTGAAATGCCAGCAGAAGAAGTCCCTCTTTTACAAAAAGAGTTAATTAGAAAAGCAAATACACTAGGGATCCCCATTATTACCGCCACACAAATGCTTGACTCAATGGCATCAAATCCAAGGCCAACTCGCGCTGAAGTAAGTGATGTAGCTAATGCAATTCTTGATGGTACAGATGCTGTAATGCTTTCAAATGAAACAGCTGTGGGTGATTATCCAGTAGAAGCTGTTGAGACCATGGCGACAATTGCTAGAAGAATTGAACGTGATTATCCACTAAAAGCAATTGAGAGTCACCTTCCTAGTACTATTCCAAATGCAATAAGCGCCGCAGTCAGCAACATTGCTAGACAACTTGATGCTGGGGCAATAATCCCTTTAACCAAATCCGGTTCAACAGCCCGTAATGTGAGTAAATTCAGACCTCCTACTCCTATTCTTGCTACCACTACAGAGCGATGTGTCGCGAGAAGATTGCAATTAGTATGGGGAGTGACTCCTTTATTAGTCAAGAATGACGATAGGACTGCAAAAACATTCAGTATTGCAATGCAAATAGCACAAGAACTAGGGATTCTTAAGCAAGGAGACCTGGTAGTTCAGACTGCAGGGACACTAACAGGTATAAGTGGTTCGACTGATCTAATAAAGGTTGGGTTAGTAAGAAAAGTGGTAACTCGAGGAATATCAGTAGGGGAGATAGGTGTAACTGGCAAAGCAAGAAATATAAAGACTAATCTTGATTTATCATTGATTTCTCCAGGTGAAATTTTATTTGTACCAAAAAATATCTTAATGGATTTACCTTTCACCAAAATAATTACTGGAATAGTTACGGATGAAAATATAGATGAATGCTATAAAGTATTCAAAAAAAATAATATTAAGATATCCACTATTTGTAATTTATCTGCTATTGACAATCTTGTATCGAACGGGGATTTAATAACGTTACAACTCAATGAAGGGGTTGTTTATATGGGGCAGATAGAAGACGATGAGGATGCACTAGATAAATATAAGTATGTCTAGGAATATATCTCTTAAAGAAGCCTTTAATATGGCTGGTAAAACTTTAGTTTCAAACAAATTAAGAAGTTCTCTTACTATGCTTGGAATAATAATAGGTAATGCATCAGTAATAACACTTGTAGGATTAGGGAGAGGAGCTCAAACTCTTGCCAAAAATCAATTAAGTAATTTAGGTGCAAATGTTTTATTTATTGTTCCAGGCAATAACGATACCCGAAGAAGAGGTATATCATTTCCAAAAAATCTTGTTTTAGAAGATTCAATTGCAATTAACAATCAAGTCCCGAGTGTTAAAAAAGTTGCACCACAAATCTCTGCAAATGAAATTGTTCAATCAAATTCAAAAAGCCTAAATATTTCAATTGCTGGTGTTACTCCTGAATTTCTTGACGTAAGAAGTTTTGAGGTAGATGAAGGAAGATTTATCTCCCAAAGTGACGTAAATTCAGCTAGAAGTTTTGTTGTAATTGGACCTGATCTAAAGGAAGACTTTTTTAAGGGAAACACTGTAATTGGAGAAAAAATAAGAATTAAAGATCACACCTACGAAATAATTGGAATTTTGAAACCTAAAGGTGCTGTTTTTGGTAGCAATCAAGATAAAAACGCATATATACCTCTTACTACAATGGTTAATAGAATAAGTGGAAAAGATCCTACCTATGGAGTTAGCTTAAGTTTTATAAGTGTGGAGGCTACTAGTAAAAACAAAACTAGTGCTGCAAAGTTCCAAATTACAAATTTATTGCGTCAAAGACATAACATCGTAAGGGACGATGATTTTGCAGTTAGATCTCAAGAAGATGCATTAAATATCGTAACAAACATTACAAGTGGTCTTACATTTTTATTGGCAGGTATAGGTGCTGTCTCTCTTATTGTTGGAGGTATAGGAATAATGAATATAATGCTTGTTTCTGTAAGTGAAAGAACAGAGGAGATTGGTTTAAGAAAAGCAATAGGAGCGAAACAATCAGATATTCTTATACAATTTTTATTTGAGGCTTTAATTTTATCTACTATTGGAGGTTTGGTTGGAACAACAACCGGTTTGACAGGGGTATTTCTTCTAGGAGTAATAACTCCGTTGCCAGCTTCGGTAGGAATAACAACAACGTTGTCAACAATGATTATTTCAGGTTCAATAGGATTAATCTTTGGAGTGTTACCAGCCAAAAGAGCCTCACAATTAGATCCAATTGTTGCTCTAAGAAGTTTGTAAATTTTTATTAGTAAATGCTAAATGTTAGTAAAATTATTGAGGTATTTATAAGTCTCCAAATAATTATAATTTCTACATTTATTCCTGTTTTTTTCTATATTCCTTTTACTAATAAACTTATTGGGTCATTTGAAATGCCTATTACATGGCAATTACCTTCAATCGTAATAATTACCTTAATATTTACCGGTAAAATAGTAATAAAAGCATTTAGTATCTATTTAATAATTGGTTTGTTTTTTATTCCAGTATTTGACCAGGGAGGTTCATTAGGATATTTATTAACTCCAAATTTTGGTTATTTATTAGGAATGTATCCATTAATCAAAATAATAGATATTTTAAATAAAAGAAAGCAAATGATTAAATATTATGACCTTTTAAAATACGGAATATTAGGAATATGTAGTATGCATCTTATAGGTATAATTTATAACTGCATTCTATTTTTAAATTATAAACAATCGGAAATACTCTTATACAATATTTCAAAATACTCATTAGGAAAACTTGGATATCATTTGTTAATGCTCACACCTATAACTGTACTGTTTAAGATTTTCAATAAGAACAGATATCAAAGATGATGTTAAATATAAAAAAAAATAGATTTTATTATATTTTATTATCTATTTTAATTATTCTATCTGATCAATTTACAAAACATATTATCGAATTAAATCATACATCTTATATAAATAAAGATCTTGTATTTTTTAGTATTGAGTACGTAAAAAATTATGGAGCAGCATTTAATATTTTAAACGGTAACAGAATTTTTTTATCCACACTAAGTACAATAATAACGTTATGTTTAATATATTTTATTTTATATAAAAAAAAATTAGATAATTTAGCTTTATTAAGCTATAGCTTTATTTTGGCAGGTACGATAGGAAACGGAATTGAAAGAATTACAAAGGGTTACGTTATAGATTTTATTAATTTAAAATTTATAGATTTTCCAGTATTTAATATTGCCGATATATCTATAAATATTGGTCTAATTATTATTATATATGGACTTATTAAAAATAAACGATAATAATGTACCATTTTCTTATTAAGAACTATAGATATTTATTAATTATATTATTTCTTTATTTATTATTGACGTTATTTAGAAATATTTTAAATATTTATTCTATTTTAATCATTGTTGTTATTTTACTAATTTTTTATTATAAAAACAAAAGATTATTCAAAAAGATTGCTTATAAAATAATATTTAAGCAACAAAATAGTTTTTCTTTTAGAAATAAATATGGAGCTGCAAAAAATAGTCTTGAAGCAATAGATGAAATTAATAAAAAAATATCCAATAAAATATATGGAGATTTATTGAAATATGAAAAGATAAAGCTTGAGAAACAGTTCAAGCATGGAGACTATAACGTAATATTATTTGGTGCGGGATCCTCTGGAAAAACTTCTATAGCAAGAGCACTATTGAAAAATTTAATTGGAAAGATTTCCCCAACAATTGGGACTACAAAAGATATAACAAGTTATAAAATTAGAATTCCAATCTTAAAAAGAAATATAAATATAATTGATACGCCTGGATTATTTGAAGCTTCTAAAGAAGGTCAAGAAAGGGAGGACTCTACAATAATGGAGGCATCAAAATCAGATCTCATTCTTTTTGTAATTGATCAAGATATCAATAAATATGAACTCTATCTAATTAGAGAATTACTAAATTTGAAGAAGAAAATAATTATTGTTTTAAATAAATGCGACTTAAGATCAGAAAAACAAAATAATTTTATTAGAGAAAACATTATCTCAATTACATCTACAAAATATATTAAATTATCAGTCATAAAAACTATTGCTACATCAAAAGTCTTCTCAAGCAATTTAGTAGACTCATTAAAAATAACTCCTGATGTAAGTAATCTATTTAAAGAGATAATAGAAACACTTGATGCTAATGGAGAAGAATTACTAGCTGATAATATTCTTTTTAGATGTAATAAATTAGGCCAAATCAGCAAAAATGTAATATCGGAGCAAAGAAATTTAAGTGCTAATAAAATAATAAATAAATATACTTTGATTACAGGAGGAGTAATACTGTTAAATCCTTTGCCCGTTGTAGATTTTATAACAACAACATCTGTAAATGTTCAAATGATACTTGAAATTTCGAAAACATATGATTTCAAGATAACAAAAAATGAAGCAGTCGAATTATCAAAATCATTATTAACAACTCTTGCAAAACTTGGCATTTTGAAAGGTGGACTTAGTGTTATTACAAACGCATTAGCTTCAAATTTTACAACAATATTTATTTCAAAATCATTACAGTCCATAACCGCATGTTGGTTAATAAAAATAGTAGGTTTATCAATAAAAAAATATTTTAATAATGGAAAAAATTGGGGAGATGGTGGGATGCAAGAAGTAATTGAGGATATTTACAAATTAAATAAAAGGGAAGATATCCTAAATAATTTCATTAGAGAAGCAATAAATAATATAAGAGTTTACGATGATTCAAAATCTCAAAGAAAATTGCCGCCATATTTGCAGAGTGACTAATTATTTGATTGTTTAAGAAAGATCTAAAGTCAAAAACAGTAATTAATAGTAAATATAAAATACAAATTAATATTGATATAAAACCCGTTATTACCGCTATTAATTTTGATCTACTAATTTTCATAAGAATTAATTTAATAATTTCAAAAGATCATTAATATGAGATTCACTTGTATTGTAATTCCCAAAAACTGCTCTTAGGTAATATCTATTTTTAAATAGAGGCCTAGAAATCATAAAGTTCTTTTTAAGAAGATTTGTTCTTTTATTTAAAGTCCAGGAATCTGATTCGTTTTTATTCATACCCTTTGGTAAAAAGGAAATTATATGCAAAGGACCAGAATATAAATCATATTTGTATGTATCTAAATTATTCTCGAAGAATATTCTTCTCTTAATTGATGAATTTAATACATCCTCTATTCCTCGCATTCCCAGAAATCGCAAACCTAACCATAGTTTGATAATTTCAGCGGGTCTAGAACCTTGTATTCCTAGTTCACCTCTATTAAAGAAATTGTTTTCATTAGAAACGTAAGGTAACCCTGTAGAAAATGTATTTTTAAGAATTTCAATATTTGAAACTATTAAAAGGGATGAAGTTTTTGTAATTCCAAGTATTTTTTGTGGATTAATAGTTATTGAATTCGCGAGATGAACATTAATAATTCCATTGATCGGTATATTAGTAATTGAAAAAATGCCTCCTATGGATCCGTCAATGTGTAGCCAAATATTTCTTTCATTACAAAATTTACTGATTTTATCAATTGGGTCTATTGCTCCACGAACTGTTGTACCAAGAGTGGCGATAATAGCAAATATTCTTTTACCTTCAATAGAACATTTATCAACAGTCTTTTTAAGGTCAATCATATCCATACATCCATTTTTATCTGTTTTGACTTTAATTAAATTATTTTTTTCAAGACCCATAATTCTAGTACATTTTTCAAATGATGAATGAGCATCTTCGCTAATTAAATAAACGGCCTTTGGATTAGTTTCAAGTCCGGCATAGTTTCTTGCTGTGACCAACGCATTTAAATTACTTAAAGTCCCGCCACTGGCTGCAACGCCACCTGCTAAATCCGAAAAACCTAGTTTTATTGAAAACCACTTGCAAATTGATTCCTCAAGAAGAGAAATACTTGGTGATAATTCATGTGCGAGAAGATTATTATTTAAGCCAGCAGCAATTAAATCCCCCAAAATAGAAATAATTAATGGTGGAGGGTCTAGATGAGCAAGGGAACCTGGATGTACTGGATTAAAAGAATTATAAATAAGACTTTCAATCTCAGAGAATAAAACATCAAAAGACTTTCCCTGTTCTCCTGGAACTGAACATACAAAGTTACTATCGATGGGTATAGGACCTAATTTATCTGAATCTGAAAACCATTTGCATATGATCTCAGAAGTTCGGTTGAGAAGTATAAGCAAACTTTCGTTACTTCCAGAAGATGTTGGAAATAGATTGTTTTGATTATTAATTGAATCAGAAGTCATTCTTTAAAATAAATATTAATTAGGTTATTTATAATGCTTATAAAAAAAAACGTAATTGATAAAATGAACCAAAAAACTATAAATCGGCATAGAAAAATTGAGCACTTAGATTATCTTAAATGGATGAAATTCATTTTACGAAGATCAGAGGAAGTAGGTAAGGTTGAATTACCAATTACAGCAGTAATAATAGATGAGAATGGAAGATGTATTGGTAGAGGAAGTAATAAAAGAGAAATTAACAATGACCCTTTAGGACATGCAGAATTAATAGCTCTTAGACAAGCTTCATGGATTAAAAATGATTGGCGATTCAATGAATGCAGCATAATTGTAAATTTAGAGCCTTGTACAATGTGTGCTGCGGCATTAGTTCAAGCAAGAATGGGTCAAGTTATATATGGTACAAAAGATGATAAAAGAGGCGGATTCGGAGGCACTATTGATTTATCTAAGCATGAAAGCGCACATCATAAAATGAAAGTAGTAGGAGGAGTTTTAAATCAGGATTGTAAAAATAATATTAAGTTATGGTTTAAAAAGATGAGGAATCAAAAATAGAAAACTTCTTTAATTCTGTATCAAATAAATTTAATAATCGATCAACATTCTCTTCATTAGAGTTAAACCCCATTAATCCAATACGCCAAACCTTACCAGACAATGCACCTAGTCCATTTCCTATTTCAATACCAAAATTTTTCAAAAGATGATTTCTATATGCGTCTCCATCTACTGCGGGAGGAATTTTCACTGTTGTCAGAGTAGGTAACCTAAATTCACTGGAAACATGTAGGTCCATTCCTAAACTTTCTAATCCCTTCCATAATTTGATTGCATTAGAATTATGTCTTCTCCAAATATTTTCTAAGCCTTCATTAGCGATTAAGCGCAAACCCTCTCTTATTGCAAAATTCATATTCACTGGAGCAGTATGATGGTAAACACGATCAGATCCCCAATATCTATTCAATAAGGATAAATCTAAGTACCAATTTGGAACTTTAGAAGTTCTTGCACTAAGTTTATCTTCTGCACGTTTGTTCATTGTGAAAGGACTAAGTCCAGGAGGGCAACTTAGACCTTTTTGGCTACAACTATAAGCAAGATCAATTTTCCAATCATCAATAAAAAGTTCTAGAGCACCTAATGATGTGACAGCATCAACTAAAAACAAACAATTATTCTTTCTGCATAAATCACCTATCCCTTCAAGAGGTTGTAATACCCCAGTTGATGTCTCAGCGTGGACAATAGCAAATATTACAGGTTTTTTAGTTTCTATTTCATATTTTATTTCTTCAAAAGTAAACGCTTCTCCCCATTCTTTTTCAATTACTGAAACGTCCGCATTATATCTCGATGCCATATCAACCAAACGATCCCCAAAATATCCTTTTTTTGCGATTAGAATTTTTTCTCCAGGCTCTATAAAATTAGCAATAGATGCTTCCATAGCTGCGCTACCTGTACCACTCATAGGTAGAGTTATTCGATTATTACATTGCCATGTATATCTAAGTAATTTTTGTACCTCGGACATTAACTCTATATATGCCTCATCTAAATGCCCAATTGGATTAAGTGCTAAAGCCTTAAGGACTTCGGGATTAGCATTTGAAGGACCAGGTCCTAATAAAAGTCTTGAAGGAACATAAGTTTTATCGAGATGAGGTAGATTCTCTTTATTTAAAGTTGAAATGAGTTTTGTTTCGGTCAAAAACTTTTAAAGCATTACTTTTAAATTAAACTAATTTACCTACTAAAGCGAAGAATGTTTAAAGAAATTCATCCAATTTAAATATTTAAGTTAACAATTGGTAAACATATAACTTGAAATACTCAAAGAACCCAGCAAGTGTTGAAAAAAGTTACCTTTGATACATAATTAGATTCGTCAAGTTATTAATTTTATTGGAGGTATAAATAAAGTAATGGCCAAGTCTCCCCAAGACGTTTTAAGTCAGATTAAGGATGAAGGAATTGAACTCATCGATCTAAAATTCACTGACATTCATGGTAAATGGCAACATCTAACCTTGACATCTGACATGATTGAGGAAGAATCATTCACTGAAGGTCTTGCCTTTGATGGATCATCTATAAGAGGTTGGAAAGCGATTAACGCATCTGACATGTCTATGGTTCCAGATTCAAGTACCGCATGGATAGATCCTTTTTATAAACATAAAACCTTAAGCATGATTTGCTCTATTCAAGAGCCAAGAAGTGGAGAACCCTATAATAGGTGCCCAAGATCATTAGCTCAAAAGGCATTAAAATATTTAGATTCCACAGGTATAGCGGATACTGCATTTTTTGGACCAGAGCCAGAATTCTTCTTATTCGATGATGTTAGATATGACTCTAAAGAAGGAAGTTGTTTTTATAGTGTAGATACTATTGAAGCTCCCTGGAATACTGGTCGAACAGAAGAAGGTGGAAACCTAGGTTATAAAATTCAATACAAAGAGGGCTATTTCCCTGTTGCTCCTAATGACACCGCACAAGACATAAGGTCTGAAATGTTATTGCAAATGGCTGAATTAGGAATTCCAACTGAGAAGCATCATCATGAAGTCGCTGGAGCAGGACAACATGAACTTGGTATAAAATTTGATTCCTTAATTAGCTCCGCTGATAGTGTTATGACATACAAATATGTTGTAAGAAACGTAGCCAAAAAATATGGGAAAACAGCAACATTTATGCCTAAACCTGTATTTAACGATAATGGAACAGGCATGCATGTTCATCAGAGTTTATGGGAAAGTGGTCAACCTCTATTCTATGGCGAAGGATCATATGCAAATCTATCTCAGACAGCAAGGTGGTATATCGGAGGTATTTTAAAACACGCTCCATCATTCCTAGCATTTACTAATCCAACAACTAATAGCTATAAAAGATTAATTCCAGGTTTTGAAGCTCCGGTAAATCTAGTTTACTCAGAGGGTAATAGATCAGCAGCTGTAAGAATCCCTTTAACTGGACCTAATCCAAAAGCTAAAAGATTAGAATTTAGATCAGGTGATGCACTTGCTAACCCTTATTTAGCATTTTCTGTAATGATGCTAGCTGGTATTGATGGTATTAAGAATCAAATTGATCCTGGTGATGGAGTTGATGTTGACTTATTTGAATTACCAGCAGAAGAGCTATCAAAAATAGATACAGTTCCGTCATCTCTTAACGATTCACTAAATGCACTTAAAGCAGATAAAGATTATTTATTAGCTGGAGGGGTATTCACAGAAGATTTTATTGATAATTTTATCGATATGAAGTACGAAGAGGTTCAACAATTAAGGCAGAGGCCCCACCCTCATGAATTTTTTATGTACTATGACGCTTAAGTCAAAGTAAGAAATTTAAAAATTTTAAAAGATCTTTTTGAGATTTATCACAAATAATTCTCAAATTGATTTTTTTTTTGTTGGAATATATTTAATTAACAATAAAAAATGGTAAAAGAACAAATTTCAAAAATTGCATATAAAACACTTCAACAAGGAAAAAGTATCGCTGGATTAGCTCATAAAGAATTAAGTACAAGAATCATGAATTTCGTACTACCGGATAATAAGCTTGGTAATCTTACAATAGATAAAAAACTTTTGGTCGATATCCAAAATTCAATGGATCGTCTCAGAGAAGAAGATTGGAATGATGCAGAAAAAAATATATATCCTCAGAAATTATTATTTGATGAACCTTGGCTGAGATATTTAACCCAATATCCAAAAATTTGGCTGGATATGCCAAACACATGGGACCGAAGAAGAAAACAAAATTATAAAGATCTTCCTAAAAATATAGAGAATGAAAACTACCCAAAGTATTACTTAAGAAATTTTCACCATCAGACAGACGGTTATCTTTCTGATTTTTCGGCGAGTATTTATGATTTACAAGTAGAAATTCTTTTTAATGGAAGTGCCGATGCCATGAGAAGAAGAATAATTAAACCCCTTAAGGAAGGATTAAATAATTTTGGTAATAGAAAAAAAAGTTCATTAAAAATTCTTGATGTTGCTACAGGTTCTGGTAGAACACTTAAACAGCTAAGAGGTGCATTCCCTAAAGAAAAAATTATAGGGCTTGATTTGTCTGGATCATACTTAAAAGAAGCTAGTAGATTTATTTCAAATCTAAATGGTGATTTAATAGAATTGATTAAAGGTAATGCTGAAAATTTACCATTTGAAGATAATAGTATTCAAGGAATTACATGTGTTTATTTATTCCATGAATTACCTAGAACAGTAAGAGAAAATGTCTTAAAAGAATTCTTCAGAGTACTTGAACCGGATGGAATATTAATTCTTGCTGATTCAATACAAGAGAATGATTCACCTGATTTTATTCAGATAATGGAAAATTTTTATAAATCATTCCATGAACCCTTTTATTGTGATTACATCAAAGAAGATATAACTTCTAAAATAAAAGATATAGGTTTTAATAACATAAAATCAAATTCATTTTTCATGACTAAAGTATGGTCTGCTATAAAATGAAGAAATAATAAATAACTACTATGGATAATCTGGATGAAGATACTATTCAACTTGCCCAAAAACTTAATAATAAGTTAAAAATAGATCACCTAGATTGGCACAAACTAAAGGGGAAAAAATTAAATAGATCAGCAGAACTTATATCAGCCGCATTATGCCAATTACTAATTTCAGAGAATGAGAAGGATACCATAAAATATTTGGAAGAAAGTTTAAAATGGTTAAAAGGAATTAATGTAGACAGTCCATGTCCAAGTAAACATTCATCTTTTTAAGGCTAATTGGAGCCGATTACCCTTATTACTCCATCTAATATCATCGAAACATTCATTTATTATATAAAGACCCCGCCCATTAAATGAAGTAAATTTTTTAGGTAATTTATATAATCTTTTTTTTATTTCTAAACCATTACCTTGATCTTGAATTTGCCATACACACCAGTTAGGAGTAATGATTCTTCGAACTCTAATCGATTTATTAGGATCTAGTTTGTTGCCATGCGTAACCGCATTTATAAGTGCTTCATGTAAACCTAGTTTTATGTTGTAGCTGTATTGAGAAGTATTTAAAGGTTCTAACAATAAATCAACAAAATCATTTAATTGTAGTGAAGAATTTAATTCAAAATTAGACCAGTTAATTGCTGGTTTATTAAGTAAATCAATAATAAAATTTAAAAGAATTTTGCCCTGAAAAAAGGACATAACTTTATATCTATATTAAGAATATTTTAGCTTATCAAATAGCTCTAGATCAAAGAATATTATTATGCCTCAATGAAATTGCTGGATGTCTGAGAATTGAATCCATAAGTCTTACTCCCCTAAGTTGATTAATTAATGGCATATGTCCTTCAGGAGCTTCTAATGACCAACTAAATGAACTTGGATATCTAGTCCAATATCCATCTTTTTTCCATCCTATCTTTGGCCATAACAATTCATATTTTTTTCCAACTGACTTAAGAAGTTTAGCTTGTATAGAAAAACCAAACCTGCCATTTGAATAAATTGTCCATAATCTATCAATCGTTTGAAGATCAGTGCCTGACATATTATTGACCTCACTATAAAAAACATAACCACGATTTTCAGCAAGCTTACCAGCTAGTTTTCTTAAATATGAACTGGTTAATCTATCAGCATCCTCAAAGTTTTGTTCTAATAACCTCAACTGTAGTTCTTCATAGTTAATATCTTTATCTGAAGAAGTAAAAAACCAATTATTGTATTTTTTATCATTAAAAAAAATTGGTTTATGTTTTTTTAATACTTGAAGTAACCAACCAGCAGCCCAATCATCTCCTTTCTGATCAAAATCATCAAATATTTTCTTTCCAATCAAAAATATGTTTTCGACATCTGATTCAATATCAGATAATAAATTTATTCTTTTCCGTTGATTTGATTTTACAAAAATATTAACTAAATTTAATGTACTCTTATAATGGTCTTCTTGATCTTTGTTTGTCATTTCTAATAAATCCATTTAATTTTTAAAACTATCCATGAACTCCAGAAAAGAAGAACTAGAGAAATTCAGGAAGTTAAATGGCCCACTTATTGATGTTAGGAGTCCAGGAGAATATTATAAAGGACATATGCCAAATTCTATAAATATTCCGTTATTTGATAATGAAGAGAGATCGATAGTAGGAACTGTATATAAAAATTACGGTAGACAAGAGGCAGTAATAAAAGGTTTGGAATTTTTAGCCGTAAAAATTGAAAATATTATTAATAAGTTATTTGAAGTTATAAATGATCATCAATTGACAAGTCATAATTCACAATTTAGTGATCCCACCTTAAAAATCTACTGTGCCAGGGGTGGAATGAGATCTCAAAGTTTATGCTGGCTTTTAGAAAAATACAATCATAGAAGTGTTACTTTAAAAAATGGCTATAAAAGCTACAGAAAATGGACTTTAGATAGCTTTAATAAAAAATGGGAAATAGTTGTTATGGGAGGAAAAACTGGAACTGGTAAAACTAAAATATTAAAATTACTTCGTGATAATAATTATCAGATCATTGATTTAGAAGGGTTAGCTGGCCATAGAGGAAGTACTTTTGGCGGACTAGGCATGAAAGCACAACCTTCAAATGAACAATTTGAAAATACCATCGCAGAGGAATTAAAAGGTTTTATAAAAAATAAGAAAATATTCGTCGAAGCTGAAAGTGCAAATATTGGAAAATGTAAAATACCTCATGAGTTTTTTAGTCAAATGAAATCAGCAGAGAGAATTGAAATAAAAAAAAGTGAATCAAATCGTTTAGAGGAATTAATTAAAACATATAGTATTTTTGAAGAAAAAGATCTTATAGAAGCTGTTTTAAGAATAAAGAAAAGATTAGGTCCACAAAGAACAACAATTGCAATCGAGTCAATTAAAAATAAAGATTGGAAATCGGTTTGTAAGTCTGTTTTAGAATATTATGATAAGTGCTATGACTATGAAAAAACAGGGGCAAGTAATATTAAAATATTAGATATGACAGATATCTTTGACGATCAAACAACATTGAGATTAATAAATGAATATATGAAATCATAAATTTTAACGAAATATGCTTTTATTATCTACAATATAAATTAACTTTTAAACTATTATGGCAGAAAATAACTTAGCAAAAATTCAATTTTATGAAGGAACTGATGAACCAGTTGTTCCAGAAATTAGATTAACGAGAGGTAATGATGGAACTACTGGACAAGCAATATTTATATTTGAAAAACCTCAAGCATTATCTTCAGTTGCAGATGGTGAGATTACAGGAATGAGAATGATTGATGCCGAAGGAGAAATATTAACCAGAGAAGTTAAAGTCAAATTTGTTGATGGTGAACCAATGTTTTTAGAGGGAACCTATATATGGAAAACCAAATCTGATTTTGATAGATTTATGAGGTTTGCTAATAGTTATGCCAAATCAAATGGATTAGGATACTCTGAGAAGAAGTAAATAGATTATGAAAATTGAATCGTTCCTTCTATTTTAAATTTTCTGTTGTAATAATAAGCTTTTTATTAGTATGGACCTTGAGGGATTTCATTCTTTTAATTATTTGTTCATTAGTAATATCGAATGTAGTTAGTAATTTATGTTACCAAATACAAACCATTTTAAAATTACCAAGATTTGTTTCCTTATTGATTGTTTTAGTTGGAATATCATTCATGATATTTGCTATTTCTATCATTGTATTACCCCCATTCATAAGAGAATTTAATGAAATATTAATAGATATTCCAAATGGATTATCAAGAGTTAATGAATTGGTCAACTCTAACCTAAATAAATTTAACGATCTAATTTATGGTAAAGAATCTGAGAGGATAGTAAACATTTTCGACCTTGTTAATGATGTAGTTCCAATTCCAGATGGCGCTACTATTGCCAAAGCAATTCAAGAAAGTTTTATAAATATAATTAATTTAGCTGGAAACCTCGGATCTGGATTTATAAGAGTAATCTTTGTATTAGTTGTAAGTTTTATGATATCCATTGAACCAAAAGCTTATAAAGAGGGAGTGCTCTTTATGATTCCTAAAGTTTATCGAAATAAATTCAGGATTATATTAGATAAGTGTAATATTGCATTAACAAATTGGACTTTTTCTATAGTGATAAGTTCAATATCAGTAGGTTTATTATCTTTAATAGTTTTATCAATTTTAGATGTTAAATATGTAGTTTCAAATGCAATTATAGCAATGATCTTAAACATAATTCCTAACATAGGACCAGTTTTAAGTGGAATATTTCCTATCTCAATCGCACTTTTAGATAACTTTTGGAAACCAGTAGCTGTTTTTGGGGCTTATATTGTAATTCAAAATATAGAGAGTTATATAATAATGCCCTCTATATTGAAGAAGAAAACAAATTTACTTCCAGGATTAACATTAATATCTCAATTTGGATTTACTTTCATCTTTGGTCCTTTAGGATTAGTATTATCTTTGCCAATTGTAGTAGTAACACAAGTATTAATTAAAGAGCTAATTAATGATAATTAAAGACTTTTATTTAGTTAATTTCCTATACAAATATGGATAAGAAAAAAGTACAAAGAAGGAAAGAGGATGTTTAGATAATGCAAAATATAAGGAATTAAATGTAAAATGATCTATTAGTATTCTTAATTCTGTAGATAAATCAATTAACACTAAAGAAAATAGAAGAATTAGATAGTAATTTATTTTCATTAAATTACTCCTTAGTTTAATCTTTAATTAGAAATGAAGGTGCTAGTAATATACTTGAATAACTACCTATTAAAATTCCTAGGGTCAAAGATACAGAAAACCAAAATAGCGAATATGAACCAAAAATTATTAGTGTTAGTAGAGGTATTAATGTTGTAATACTAGTAAAAAATGTTCTTCGAAAGGATTCATTAACAGAAATTTGGATTATTTTATTATAGTTATCTGAATCTTTCTTTAAATTTTCTCTAATCCTATCGAAAATTACAACTGTATCATTTACTGAATAACCAGCAATTGTTAATAAAGAAACGGCAAACAAACTATTTACCTCAATAGACAATAGGACACCTAACCAAGAAAAAATTCCAAAAACAATAAATAAATCATGGAATAAAGCTAATAAAGCAAACAACGCATATTTCTTGTCAAATCGAATAGATATGTATAAAGATATTGCAAATAAAGAAACTAATAAAGAGGTGGCACAATTTGTAAGAAGTTTTTTGCCAAGTTTTGGACCTATTATTCTAGAGTTTTTACTGTCATAATCTAAAGGACCTAAAATTTTATCAACATTAGATATCAAATCATTTGATTCTTCAATAGTTAAATAAGGAGTCCTAATAGAAATTAAACTATTATTATTTTGAATTTGTAATTTAATATTATTTAGAAGATTTTTATTATTTGAAAAACTTCTCAGTTTTTCAATAACTAAATCAGGGGAAATATTTTCACATACTTCTTTACAACTCCTCTCAATTCTTAATTCATTACCACCAATAAAGTCCATTCCAAGATTAATAGGTTTTTTGAATGAAGTGTTAAAAGTTGAATATAAGATTCCTATTAAACTTAACAAAATAAGAAAAGATGAAAATCCAAATATTTTATTTTTATTTTTAATTAAATTAAAACTAAATGATGTCATGAATTAGATAATTAATAAATTAAATTTAAAGGGGATTAGATTTACTTAAATAAAGATTTTTTTGTCTTAAAGATTGATAAGTAGTTAAAAATCTTAAAATAGTTTTGGAACAATTTAATGAGGTAAATAAACTTATAACAACACCTAGACCAAGAGTTGCAGCAAAGCCCTTTACAAAATTAGTTCCTAATAAAAACAACACAAAACAACTTACAAAGGTTGTAATATGTCCATCGATAATAGACGAATTAGCTCTTTGAAACCCACTATCAATTGATCTTATAAGAGTATTTCCATTTATAAGTTCCTCTCTAATTCTCTCAAAAATTAAAACATTTGCATCCACAGCCATACCAATGCTTAAAATTAATCCAGCAATTCCAGGTAAAGTTAATGTCACTGGTATTAAAGAATAAAGAGCCAAATTAAAAAAACCATAAAAAATCAAGGAAATAACAGAAACAAAACCTAGAATTCTATAGTTAAAGATCATAAATATTCCAACAAATATCAATCCACAAATAGCAGCATAAAGACTCTTAACAATATTTTTTGAACCAAGTAAAGGACCAATAGTATTAGTTTCAACAATTTCAATAGGTAAAGGTAAGGAACCACCCTTAAGTTGAACTTCTAATTCTCTGGCGTTTTCAGCTGTAAAATTTCCACTTATCGTTGCTGATCCCCCCGTAATACCAGTATTTATGAATTGACTTCCAACACTAGCTTCACTAATAGATTCTCCATCAAGAACAATAGACAAAAGTTTATCTGTGCCTGCAATGGATTTTGTAATTTCAGCAAATTTTTCACCACCATCATTACTAAAGGATAATGATACCTCCCAATTATTATTAGTTTGCTCTTGCCTTCTGCCAGCATTTATTAAATCCTTGCCTGATAAGTCAGTTTTATTGAATAGATTAGCAATTTCATTACTTATAAATTTTTTAGTTTCGACCAATCTCTCAAATAATTGCTGATTATTAGAAGAATAATTTATATCATTTTCAATTTCAGTAAGATTGTCTATAAGAAGTAAAGACTTCTCTTCCTTTCGTTTATCACCAATTTTGAATTGTTCAATTAAATCATTAATTTTAAATCTCTGCAATTGCAGATTTTTTAATTGAGAATTTGTATTTTCTTTTTGAGTTCTAAATTCTAATAAAGCAGTTTTACCTAATATCCTTGATGCAGACAAAGGGTTTTGTTCACCTGGTAACTCCAAAATTAATTGATCACGTCCTAATGTTTGTAAATTAGACTCTGCTACTCCTAAATTATTCACACGTTTATCTAAAACTGCATTGACAGCATCTAATTCATCTTTTGAAACTTTCCCCTCTTCTTTAATCAATTGAAGAGTTAGTTGAGAACCTCCTTTTAAATCAAGACCTAATTGTAGTGGGAAATTAATTAATAAATAAATAGAAAAAGTCAGTAGAAAAATAATAAAAAAAAGCCAACCTTGCCTTCTTTTCATTTCTTAAATACTCCCATTGATTACTTCTTCGACTTTTTCAACTATTTGATGTGGTTGAATTATTGTTAAATTTTCTAAATTTCCATTATAAGGAGTAGGAATATCCTGACTAGATAATCTTATAGGTCTAGTATCAAGATCATCAAAACACTCTTCGGTAATCAAAGCAATTAATTCTGCTCCAATACCTCCAGTCTTCATACACTCCTCAACAATAATTACATTATTAGTTTTTTTGATTGATTTTGAAATTGTTTTCATATCAAAAGGTTTTAAACTTATCAGATCAATTAATTCCACGTCAATATTTTTCTTATCTAATTCCTCAACAGCCTTTAAGCAATGATGTCTCATTCTTGAATAAGTTAATATAGTAATATCTTTACCCTCTTTGACTAAATCAGCTTGATCTAAAGAACATATATAATCTCCTTCAGGCAATTCCTCAGATAAATTATATAAAAGGACATGTTCAAAAAATAGAACTGGGTTATTGTCCCTTATAGCAGCTTTCATTAATCCCTTTGCATTAGTAGGAGTGCTACAAGCAACAATCTTAATCCCAGGAACTGCGTGAAAGTATGCCTCTAATCTTTGACTATGTTCAGCGCCTAATTGTCTACCTACACCACCAGGACCACGAACAACTGCGGGTATTTTATAGTTACCGCCACTGGTATATCTGAGCATACCCATGTTGTTGGAAATTTGATTAAAGGCTAATAGTAAAAATCCCATATTCATACCTTCAACTATCGGTCTTAATCCTGTCATGGCTGCACCAACTGCCATACCAGTAAAACTATTTTCGGCAATTGGAGTATCTAAAACTCTTAATTCTCCATATTTTTCGTATAGATCCTTAGTGACCTTATAAGAACCACCATATTGACCTACATCTTCTCCCATAATGCAAACGTTTACATCATTTGCCATCTCTTCATCAATTGCTTCTTTCAAAGCAGTAAATAATAAAGTACTAGCCACGAGTAATTTCCTAATTAATCATATATATAAATTTATACCATCAAGGTTGAATTAGCCTCCTTCGGCAAAAGTTATGAGTAGTAATATTGACAAAATCATTCCTGGAGAGAGCAAAAGTATTAAAAGGCCTAAGTCATGTAAAGACATTAAAAAATAACAATATTATTTAATAATATTAGGATTTCAATTTTTTTTAATCAAAAAACTTCGAATAAATACAATAAAAAGACCTAATCCTATAAACGCAAAAGAAAAAGTTAATAAGAAGGACAATCCAATAATTAATGTATTAATACTAGAAGATATACTTTGAACAATTTCAGATGAGTTTGATGGTTTATGGAGTGAAAAGTAAATTGCAATTTTATTACTTATAAAATAAGAAGATATACAAAGGAGGAAACTTGTTAATGAGCCAGTTAAAAAACTTAGGGGACCTTTTTCAGGAGTATTTTGATTTTCAATATTGACTTTATTAATTGATGTTTGTTCATTATTCATTATTAATAGAAAAAATTTTTTTTACAATAAGGTAATACCGCTATTAATTAATTTACAGACCCACGCTTCAAATCCATTATTATTAAACATTTTATAATTTTGTTCAAAAACTTCATTAGCTATATTTATATCTTTAAAAAGAGCAAAACATGTTGGACCAGATCCACTCATTGAGTATGATAAACAATTTTGCAAATTTGAAAGTAGATATAATGCTTTCTTTACAGAGTTATTTTCTCTCTCAACAATAACTTGTAAATCATTTTTTACATTTATCCTTTGTTCTGATAATTTGAAATCATTGAATCCGTTTACTCTTAAATCATTTCTAATTTTGTTTGTTTTCTCAGTTTCAGTAAAATATTTTGGACAAAATTCTTGACTATATTTTTTATAAGTATCTACAGTTGAAATTGAAATATTTGGGTTTTTTAAAAGAATTACGCCAAAGTCAAAATTAGAACTGTATTTCTCAAGAATTTCTCCCCTTCCAAAACAAAATTGGCATCCTCCTTCTATAAAAAAAGGTACATCTGAACCAAGTTTTGCCGAAAGTATAAAAATAGTTTCGTAATCAAGGTCCAAATCCCATAATTTATTAAGTCCAACTAACGTTGCAGCTGCATTACTAGAACCACCAGCTAAACCAGCACCAATAGGAATATTCTTTTTTAAAAATATATTAGCCCCTAATTCTTTATTTTTTGACATGTCCTTTATATAATTCGCCGCTTTTATTATTAAATTATCTTCATCTAGAGATAGATCTTTGCTATTAGACTTTAACTTAATTTCGCCAATTTGATTATTCTCAAATTCTATATAATCAGATAGATCAATGTTCTGCATTATCATCGCTAATTCATGATATCCGTCCTTTCTTTTTCCGATGATTTCAAGATGGAGGTTTATCTTTGCAGGTGATTTAACACAAATCTTAGTTGTAGATAATTTTGACATTTTACTGGTTCTTATTTGTTATTTTAATACAAGCCTCTGCAAGCTTAATCCATTTATTAATTGAAATATCCTGAGGTCTTGAATTAAAGCATATTTGAGATGATTCTGATAATTTCTCTATCTCTTCAGCAGAAAGTATTGAATTAAGAGTGTTTCTTATCATTTTTCTTCTAGAATTAAATGAAATCCTAAGAAGTTTATCTAAATATTTCTCTAGTTTAATATCTAAACGCATCTCTGGTCTCAATGGTTCAAAAACAACCAAAGTAGAAAACACTTTTGGAGGTGGGTCAAAAGAAGATGGAGGTACATCACATATTCTTCTTATGTTAGAGATGAGTTGCATTCGCACACTCATAGCTCCTGCATTCGTATTTCCATCCTTAGCTAAGATCCTATCTACAACATCCTTTTGCATTAAGAAAATTATTTTATTGTAGTTATTCTTGCTAATTATTCCTAATCTTCCTACAAAAATATCCAATATTGGGCCTGTAATATTGTATGGGATATTTGCGATCACTTTTGTGATTTTTTTATTTATTGAGTCAAGATTTGTTGAAAGAATATCTCCTTGTTGAAGAGAAAAATTTTTATCATTTCTAAATTTATTATTTAAAAGGTCAATTAAATCTTCATCTAACTCGATAGCATGTAATCTACTAATTTTTGAATCTAATAATTTCGATGTTAAAGCTCCTCTTCCGGGACCAATTTCTAGAATAAAATCTTTTTCTTCCAGTTCAGCTACTTCTTTGATTTTCTCTAATATCAGATTATTAACCAACCAATGTTGTCCAAATCTTTTTTTTTGATGATGGTTCTTAAAATTCATCCAAAATAGAAATAATATGTTTAAATTAAATGTACATCTTATATCTTTACTAAATAGTATGGGCTTATCAAAAAAAAATTTAGGTAAACTCAATACTTTTATTAAAAATAATAATTTAGTTAGCAACAATAACTCAATTGAAAAACCTCAAGAATCCAACAATGCTTCCAAAGTTGAAGACCCTTCCAAAATTTTTTATTCTATAATTGATAACTCCGATAATATAAATGAGACATCAGCTGCAAATCAATTATTAAAACAAAGTGAGGACGTTTTTCATAATATAAATTCTAGAAAAACTAATACATCAGAGAATCTATCGACAGAGGAAGAACTATATGACGAATTTAATTATCTTCTTGATGAATAAAGAAATTTTTCTTTTTTTCTATGCTTCAAACTAACAGATTATCAATAAATGCTATTGGTAAAATAAAAAAAAATTGGATAAGAGAAGGAATTAATCAATACAAAAAAAGAATGCCTGATCTTATTATTAATGAATCTAAGAGTTTTAATATTGATAATATTCGAGTTAATAATATTATTATTTGCCTTACTGAAGAAGGTCAATCCTTTAATTCAATAGAACTAACTTCCTTACTTTTAAATTTTAAAAATAAAAAAATTAATTTTCTTATTGGGGACGCAGATGGAATCCCTTCAGATATTAAAGATAAATCAAATCTTCTACTAAGCCTCTCTCCTCTTACTTTTCCTCATGAACTTGCAAGATTAATTCTTATTGAACAAATTTACAGAGCTATTTCTATTTCTAATAATTCGCCTTATCATCGCGCCTAAACAGAAGATTTAAGATTAATACATAAACCTCTTAAGACAACCACAATTTTAAGTTTTTAATATATAGTATATATGTACTATTAAAGAATTTCGTATTCTTCTGATTTAACTTTTAAAAAGGTGAAGATTCCATTATTAAGTGATTCGGTCTCAGCAGGTTTTCCCTCTCCTGCAGATGACTATGCTGAAGAAAATATTGATTTGAACGAGCATTTAATATCTAATCCTTTTAGTACTTTTTTTCTTAGAGTCAAAGGCGACTCAATGATCAATTCAGGAATTAAAGATAAAGATTTAATAATAGTAGATAAGAGTCTAACTGCTAAACCAGGAAATATTATTATTGCGATGATAGATGGAGAATTTACTATAAAAAGATTATCCATAAAAAATAATGAATTATATTTAAAAGCAGAAAATCATAAATATCCAGACTTCAGTTTTAGAAATCATATTGATATACAAATTTGGGGAGTTGTAATCTATTCAATACATAGTTACTTATGAAAAGTAAAAGCTCAAATACTGAAGCAATAGCTCTTATAGATGCCAATAATTTCTACGCATCGTGCGAACAAAGTATCAACCCCAATTTAAGGAATAAACCAGTAGTAATATTATCTAATAACGACGGATGCATTATCGCAAGAAGCCCTGAAGCTCGTGCTTTGAAAATAAAAATGGGAATTCCTTATTTTAAAGTCAAAGAAAGTTTGAATAACTTAGGAGTTGCAGTCCTAAGTTCCAATTATTCGCTCTATGGTGATATGAGCAAGAGATTAATGAATTTATTAAAGGACTATTCTGAAGAGATAGAGATTTATTCTATTGATGAAGCCTTTATCTCAATTCTTAGACCTAAAGATAAGAATTTAAATCCTTGGGCAAGAAAAGTAAGGTGCTTAATATATCAAAATCTAGGAATAACATTAACAATAGGAATAGCAGAAAACAAAGTAAGAGCAAAAATTGCTAATAATCTAGCTAAGAATATAGATTCTTCCGCAGGAATATTTGATTTAGCTAGGATCTATAATGATAATGATTACTTAAGAAAAATTAGTGTAGAAAAAATATGGGGTATTGGTAAACAAACATCTAATTGGTTACAAAGCAAAGGGATTAAAAATGCAAAAGAATTCAGAGATATGGATGAAGATGAAATAATTAAGAAATTAGGGATCATAGGGAAAAGATTACAAATGGAATTAAAAGGTAATAAATGTCTTCCGATAGAAATAATTAAGAAGCCAAAAAAAGAGATTCAAGTAAGTAGAAGCTTTGGAAAACCAATCACAAAATTAGAAGATTTAACTCAAGCATTAGCAATTTATGCAATAAAAGCGTCCGAGAAAATGAGAAGTCAAAGCTTAAAATCATCTGCCATTACTATATTTGTAAGAACTAGTCATTATTCAAATCATCCTTATCACAAAAGTGCTTATAAAAAACTTATAAATGCAACAGATAATACAAGTACTATTTTAAAAACAGTACTTGCATTATCTAAAGAAATTTATACTCCGGAATATAAATTATCAAAAGCTGGGGTTTTGATGCAGGATTTAACTAATTGCAAATATTTACAGCAATCAATTATCAATTACGAATCTCAAGAGGAATCAAAAAAATCAATCCGTCTTATGAAAACAATTGACTCCTTGAATAAAAAATTTAATAATGAAGTAATTACATGGGCAATTACAAAAAAACCACAAGAATGGGCAATGAATAGAAATTCATTAAGTTCTGGATCTACAACAGATATTAGAAAAATTCCAAATATAATGATATAAGAATGGAATATGGAATTTATATTATTTTTAAGCAAAATCGATAAAGAGATAATAGAGCTGATCAATAAGTCAAATAATTCAATAGAAGAAAATACAGCTCTTTGTACTATTGATAAAAAATTTGTTGGTTTTTACAAAAGAAGAGAAAAAGTGATAGTTATTTGCACCGAAAATGCTAAAAAATTAGGAGGATATAAAGAAGGCGAACGTCATGATAATCACAAAACAAATCTTTATATAAGAAGAGCTTTAAGGCATGAGACGACACATCTAGTCCAGTCATGCAATAACAATAAACCTACAGGGATAATAAAAAATATAGAAGATAAAATTCATTCAGGAAAATTAAAAGCTTTAAATTCCTCAGTACAATTATCTGGAAATTATTCTAAAGAGTTAGAGGCTTATGTTATGGAAGACAAGCCAAGAAAAGTAAAAGAGATAATGAAAAGTTATTGTTTATAAATTCTTAAAAAATTTATTGGTTAGAAGAAAAATTCCCACAACGTTGTTTATCAAGAAAATTGATATGTTCTCTTTCTAGGTAATATAATTCTTGAAATTTTATAGCATCAGAGTTTAAATCTTTGAATACATCTTCAATCTCTTTATTAGAATCTGTAGGTTCTAAGGAAGAATTATCGATTAAAATAGAAATACAGTTTTCCAAAGTTTTTAGTCTTTGCGAACCCCAGGATTCAATAAGATGTCTACATCTTTTTAATGATTTATATCTTTCAAGAAGTGATAAAGTACCCAGAAGATTATGTTTAGAATTTTTTAAAGTGGTTAAAAATAATTCATCTGGATTAATAAAAGTATTGATTTTATTTGAGACTTCTAAATCATTAAGAGCTAAATGATCAGGCAATAATGAAATCAAGTTTATTGAAGTAAATTCATTATTTAATTGTTTATTATTGGGATCTTTCAAATCATCTAAATAATTTGCACTTAAATTATTTACTTCTATTGTTGAAATAGATTCCCAAACAAGACGAATGTATTCAGTATTGAAGATGTTAATTTCTCTTTTAAGTAATTCTTCACGAATAAAAAGTCTATGTTCAGGGCAATGCAAATAGTAATAAATAATCTCTGATTCATTTTTTTCACGCTGACTAACTTCACTTGGTTGTTCAAATTTTTTTGATCTACCATGCCAACGAAATCCTTTAACTTGTTTTCTTAAGTCTTCTTCAAATTTAATAGCTAATCTTGCTTGACCCATGCTTAATCTTTCAGAGACTTTTTGCAAATAGTGAGTTCTTGTAGCAGATTGAGGAAATTTGCTTAATAACTTAACTAACGAAGAAATAACGTTCTGAAAAATATCAGATTTAGATAAGTCTTTATTATCAAAAATCTGATCAATCTCCCAATCAATCCAAAAAGAAGCATTATCTATTAAATTAAAATAGTCTTCTGGTGTATTTTCTTTAAGATACTCGTCAGGATCTTTTGATGATTTTATTTCTAGGATTTTTAAGTTTATTTGATCGTGAAGAGATAAACTTTCAACTTCGTTTATAACTCTTTTTGTAGCTAATCTTCCTGCATTATCAGAATCAAAGTTTATTATTATATTTTTACTATCAGTACATCTACAAAGTTGTGAAATCTGATATTTGTTTAATGCCGTTCCAAGAGAAGCGACAGAATTAGTAATTCCTTTTGAATGAAGTGAAATAACATCGAAATAACCTTCCACTACCACTGCCTTGTCTCGTTTTCTAATATTGCTGGATGCTTTATCAAAAGCAAACAACATTTTACCCTTCTCAAAAACTTCAGTTTCGGGAGAATTTAAATATTTAGGTTCCTGACCATCAAGAGATCTGCCTCCAAAAGCAACTACACGCCCTTGCATATCAAAAATAGGAACTATCAATCTATTTCTAAAGCGATCGTAAACCTTATCAGTATTATCCTTTGAGACAACAAGACCTGCACTTAAAATTAACTTTAAAGGAAATTTCTCAACTTTTGAAAGATAATTGAATAAATCATTCCATGAATTAGGAGCATAACCTAATTCAAAATCATTAATATTTTTAATATTTAAATTTCGTTGTGAAGTTAAATAATGATGTGCCTCCTTACCCAAGGAATTATTTAATTGAGACTTAAACCATTCCTTTGTTACACGAAGAATCTTATAAAGTTCCTCTCTCCTAGATAATTGTTTTTTATATATTTCTTGCTGAGGCCCATCAACATTTATTACATTAATATCATTCTTTTTTGCAAGTGAAAGAACAACATCAGTAAAGTTATTACGAGTAAACTCCATCAAAAATTTAATAGAATTACCCCCAGCTCCACAAGAGAAACAATAATAAAATTGTTTTGCAGGAGAAACTGTCATAGATGGCTTACTATCATCATGAAAAGGGCATATACCAACAAATTCTTTTCCCTTTTTCTTTAATACAATATGTTCAGAAATAACATCTACAATATCTGCCTTATCTTTAACCTCCTGAATAGTTCTTGGATGTATGGAAGGTCCCATTTATTTATTTTTCTAAAAAGAATTCCTAATAATCATTTTGTTATAGGTCAAATTTTTAAAAGAATCTACTTAATTTCACAATAAAAATATTTTTAGTAATGCTTATAGAATTTTTTAATCAAAAGAATAATTCATTTAAAAAAGTAAATTTAATATTGGCATCGTTTTTCTTCAGCCTCATGACTGTTTGCGTAAAAAAAATCGATACAAGAATACCTATATATGAATTAGTATTTTTTAGATCATTATTAAGCTTGTTCATTACCTCTATGATAATAAACAAAAAAAATTTAAATCCCTGGGGAAAGAACAAACCATTACTAATTTTAAGGGGCATCTTAGGGACGATAGCTTTGGTTTGTATATTTTATGCTATTAAAAATATGCCTTTAAATATTTCTACTGTTATTCAATATACATACCCTATATTCATATCTATTTTTGCAGGAATTTTAATTAATGAAAAGATTAATAAAAATCTGATTATTGCATCCATAACAGGATGGTTAGGAATATTAATAATCTTAAATCCCTATCAATTATCGAGTTTAAACATTGAGTTAGATAAATTTACGGTATTAATAGCATTTCTTGGTGCTATATCAACAGCCCTAGCTTACATAACTGTAAAAAAACTATCATTAACAGAAGATATTTTCATAATAATTAAATATTTTCCTTTAATATCCGTAATAACATTATCTCCAATTGTATTTTTCAATTGGGTGACACCAAATATTAATGATTTAATTTGGATATTAGGTATAGGAATGTTTACCCAAGCTGGACAAACATTTTTAACAATTGGATTAAAGAAATTACCAACCTCAGAAGCGGCTAGGATAAATTATTTGCAAGTACTTTTTGGCTCTTTATGGGGAATCCTGTTCTTCAATGAACTAATAAATATTAACTTTATTGTTGGTGCGGTACTTGTTTTGTTAGGAACTATTATATCTACTAGCAAAAAACTAAAAAAGATTTAAAATTAAAAAAAAGTATGTTTCTAATGAAATTTTTCTTATTAGCATTTTTCAGTCTTTATCCATTTCTCCAAGTAAAAGCATCAACTCCTAAATCTGTAACATGCACTAGGACTGAATATAGGGAAGAATATATTCCCGGTACAAAATCAAGTCCTGGTTATGTAAGAAATTACGAAATTGATGTTGAAATTCCATGTGGAGGAGAAAAGGCCAAAAATATTGATGACAATGACTGTAGTGAGGGATCAGTAATAGGCGGACTACTTGGAGCTGGAATAGCTCTCTCTTCATCTAGAGGCAAAGATAGATTTTGGGCTGTCCCAGCAGGAGGCACAGCAGGTGCTCTAATTGGATGTCAGGTGGATGGTGGTTAATTGATTAGTTGGATAAAGGGAGAATTAGTAAGTTCATGGCAAGCTAATAATAAATTTTATATTTTAGTAAACTGTCAGGGATTAGGTTATGAAATTCAGACCCTAGAATCAGTATTTTTTGATATCAATTCAAATAAGATTTCTGAAAAGGAAATAATCCTCTGGCTAAAACATATAAAAAAAGAAGATTCTGATATGCTCTTTGGTTTTAGCACCAAGGACCAAAGAGATTTCTTTATTCAAATTTTAAATATTAAAGGTATAGGCTCCCAAATCGGGATGTCTTTATTAAATAAATTTTCCTTAAATCAATTAATTACGGCAATATCTAATAATGACAAAAAATCGATTAGTACTGTTCAAGGTATTGGGCAAAAAATGACTGAACGAATAATCCTTGAGCTGAAAAGTAAGGTAATTAATAAAGAAATTGAAAAAGAGAATTTAAATATAAATAATTTCCTAGAAAAAAATAAAGACTTAGATTCAATTTTTAAAGATATTGATTTAACACTTCAATCTTTAAACTATTCTAAGAAAGAAATTAAAAACCTATTTCCAAAACTTATTAATAATATTAAAAATTCATCCTTAGAAAAAGAATCTATTTCTTTTGAAAATTTATTAAAAGAAGCCATGAATTATTTAGACCATAAATAGTAGTAATTTAGACCAGTAACGTAGTAATATGTCTAAAGGTAGATAATTTTCATGACTCTAGATACAGCGGAAAAACAGAAACTAATTGAATCGCATCAAGTACATGCAACAGATACAGGATCTGTTGAGGTGCAAGTTGCTATGCTTTCTGAAAGAATTTCAAAATTAAGTGACCATCTACAGGGAAATATTCACGATTATGCATCAAGACAGGGCCTATTAAAAATGATAGGAAAAAGAAAAAGGTTACTATCATACATAAAAGGTAAAAATCCCCAAAACTATCAAGATCTAATTAAAAAAATTGGAATCAGAGGATGATTTCCATTGATGAAGAAAAAACAAGCTAAAAAGAAAAATCTTTCAAAAAAGAAAAAAATATCTGAGGTCGATGCCTTTAGAAATATTGAAAAGAAAGTTCCATCATTAACCCAAAAAAGCAAACAATCTAGCGGTATACCAAAATATGTAGCTGACAGAATGGCTAGGAGAATCTTTTTTACGGCTGGAATACCAACAATTATGGGTATGTCAGTGTTTGTTATAAGTTATATAATCGTCACAAGAAATATTGCTGAAATTCCTCCTTCTTCAACAATAGCAATATCAGCATTATTCTTTTTATTAGGACTAGGGGGGTTAAGTTTTGGAATATTATCTGCTAGTTGGGATAAAGAACCAGGAAGTTTTTTTGGTATAGAAAATATCCCCTTAAATATTCAAAGAGCAAAGGCTGCATTTAAACCAGCATCTCAAAACTTTGATGAGAAAAAGTAAATTATGCAATCATAGATTTCAAATTTACTTGAAAAGACTTATCAGAGAGTAATTTCGAAACACCAAGAATATCTCCAACACAAAATTGATCTCCAAACTTAACATAAGTTATAGAGTCATTATTTCTAACAGCAGCTAATACTGGAATTTTAATTCCACATTTATCTCTATCTGGTTTAAATTTAACTAAACAATCTCTTATTGTGTTTTGAATTCTTATATCTGAGGCTTGGGAACTATCAAGATTAATGACAAGTAACTTTAAGTTATCAATTTCTCTGCAGTCATCAATAATTAATTGAGTCTTATCACTTTTTTTATCAATAGTGCCCCAGACTAATAGTCTTGTATCAGTAAGTAAAAATTCAGATAATCGACAATACGTTTTAGGGAATACTATTGCCTCGCAACTTCCAGAAAGATCTTCAAGTTGCACAATAGCCATTCTGTCGCCTTTTCTTGTAGTAATTTGCTTTAATTCTGGAATCATTCCAACTAAAGAGACTTTTGTTCTGTCGTGTGAGTTTTCTAATTGAGAGATACTTATAGGAGAAACAAGTTTAGCTGGCTTTGCAAGATGTTTTAAAGGATGATCTGATAAATAAAAACCTAAAAGTTGCTTTTCTAATTTAAGCTTTTCAATTAAGGAGTAATCTTCAACTTTAGATCCTTGAGATAAAGAAAATTCTTTGGTATCGTTTTTACTAATTGAATCAAATAAATTTCCTTGTCCAGAAATCCGATCACGATTACGTGAGGATGCCCATTCCATAACATATTCAAGATCTGAAAAAAGTTGAGCTCTATTATTATTTTCAGAGAATTCATCAAGGGCTCCACAATGAATTAATGATTCTAGATTCCTTTTATTTAAAATATTAGAGGGTAAACGATCGCATAAATCAGAAAATGATTTGAAAACTCCTAGTTTATTACGATTATCAATTATATTTCTTATAGCTGAATCTCCGAGATTTTTAATAGCTGATAATCCAAATAAAATTTGATCCTTTTTAATAGTAAAATCAATTCCCGATAGATTAATACTTGGTGAAATGACTTCTATTCCCATGGAATAACAATTAGAAATATATCTCTGCATTTTGTCACTTGAACCAGCATTAACACTTAGAAGAGAAGCCATATAAGCTACTGGATAATGTGCTTTTAAAAAAGCAGTTTGGTAAGTGACAGCTCCATATGCAGTGGAATGACTTTTATTAAAACAATACTCAGCGAATAAAACCATTTGATCAAAAAGATCATTAGCAATTTTTTTATCTACACCTTTTTTACAGGATCCTTCAATGAAAATATTACGATGTTTAACCATCTCAGATACTTTCTTCTTTCCCATTGCTCTTCTTAACAAGTCCGCATCCCCAAGCGAATATCCTGCCAAATCTTGAGCAATTTTCATAATTTGCTCTTGATAAACCATTATTCCATAGGTTTCAGTGAGAATAGATTCAATAAAAGGATGAGGAAAATCTATTTTTTCACTCCCATTTTTTCTATTGATAAACTTTGGTATGAGACCAGCATCAAGAGGTCCAGGCCTATATAAAGCCAAAATAGAGGAGATATCTTCAAGAGAATTTGGCTTAAAGTCTTTAACAACTTGTTTCATCCCAGATGATTCCAATTGAAATACCCCTTCTAAATCTCCTCTTCCAATAAGATCAAAAGTTTTATTATCTTTTGGAGGTAATTTGTCGATATTTATTTTTTGTCCTGTGGAACTTTCAATTAAAGATATAGTCTTATCTATCATTGTAAGATTTTTAAGGCCTAAGAAGTCCATTTTTAATAAGCCTAACGATTCAATATCATCCATTGAATATTGTGTAATTATTTGTCCTTCATTATTTCTTTGTAGTGGTACGAGCATATCTAAAGGATCAGATGCTATTACAACTCCTGCGGCGTGAACACCATATGTTTTATTAGTACCCTCAATTCTCAATGCCAAATCAATCCATTTTTTTACCTTGATATCTTTTAAATATTTATCCCTAAATTCAGGACTAGGAGATTTTTTATCAATCATTTCATTCAGCTTATAAGGTTTCCCCCTTACAACTGGTATTAACTTTGCTAACTTATCTGATTCTCCATAAGGGATATCTAGTACTCTTGCAACGTCCTTTAATACTGCTTTTGATGTCATTTTATTAAAGGTAATTATTTGCGCAACTTTATCTTCGCCATATCTATTGGTTACATAATCAATAACTTCATTTCTCCTGTCAATACAAAAATCTGTATCAATATCAGGCATAGATTTTCTTGCTGGATTTAAGAATCTCTCAAATAATAATCCATGTTTAACTGGATCAATGTTTGTAATTTGAAGAGCATATGCTACGAGTGAACCTGCAGCAGAACCTCTGCCTGGGCCAACAGGTATAGAGCTATCTCTAGCAAATTTTATATAATCCCACACAACTAAGAAATAGTCTGGGAAACCCATATCATCTATTATTTTTAATTCTGAAGTTAACCTTTTCTTGTAGATTTCATCGATTTCATCAAGATTATTTTTATTAAGCCTACTTAAAAGACCCTGCTTAGTTATTTTGGTCAAAAATGATAAGGAGTCAGTCTCCTCTTTTAAAGGGAACTTTGGCATTCTATAGGTACCGAACAACTCAAATTCCTCAATCTTTTGTGAAACCTCAACCGTATTATTTATTGCTTCTTTAATAGATTCTTTATCAATATGATCGTTAAAAAGTCTTAGCATTTCATCTTCACTTTTAATATATTCTGTTCCCGTATATCTCAATCTTTTTTCGTCACTTATTAATTTTCCCGTAAGAACACAAAGTAAGGCGTCATGAGCTTCAACATCCATGTTTGAGATATAATGAGCATCATTTGTAGCAATAACTTTAATTTGGTGCTCTTTACCGATTCTTATTAATTCAACATTTACAATTCTGTCTTCGATAGAACCATGGTCTTGTATTTCTAAATAAAAATCATCTCCAAATATTCTCTTATACCAAACAGCAGTATTCTCAGCGACATCAATCCTTCCTTTTAAGATTGCTTGAGGAATCTCTCCACCTAAACATGCTGTTGAAATAATAAGACCATCATTATATTTTTCTAAAAGAGATTTATCAATACAAGGTCTAGAAAAGATACCTCTGCCCCTCATACCATTAAGATGGCTAATCGTTGTTAACTTTACAAGATTCTTATAGCCTGTATGATTTTTGGCTAATACTACCAAATGATATCTTTTTTCCTTTTTTGGTTGAGGATCATCGATGGAACCATTGATAATGTACATTTCATTACCAATGATTGGTTTTATACCCTTACTTTTGCATTTTTTTACTAAATCAAGAACGCCATACATTACTCCATGATCGGTCAAAGCAATTGAATCCATGCCAAGTTCACAAGCTCTATCAACAATTTTCGAAACTTGACTTGCTCCATCTAGAAGGCTGTAATCGCTATGATTATGTAGTGGAACAAAACCCATATTTAATTAATTTATATTTACAAGATAGAGAATATTTTAAAAAATTCTATATTTTACTAATACAAATTAATTATTAATTCAAATTTCAATATTAGGTTTAGTATTCATTACTTCAGCATCTTTTTCAAATATATTAGCAACATTCAATATTCGATGCTCCTCCAAAACATTTCCGATTAATTGAAGACCGATAGGTAAGCCCTTTTTATCAAATCCACATGGGATGCTGATAGCTGGGAGTCCAGCAAGATTTACTGGAACAGTTAAAAGATCAGACAAATACATTGATAAAGGGTCATTTACAAAATCACCTTTTAAGAATGCAGTTGTAGGACATGTGGGGGTCAATAAAACATCAACTTCATTAAAAGCATTATCAAAGTCACTTCTAATTAAAGTCCTTACTCTTTGAGCTTTCTTGTAATAAGCATCACTATACCCTGCAGACAAAGCATAGGTACCAATCAAAATTCGTCTTTGTACTTCATCCCCAAATCCTTCAGCTCTACTCTTACATATCATTTCTAATAAATTAGACTCACCTTCTGATCTGTATCCGTATTTAACCCCATCATATCTTGCTAAATTAGCTGAAGCCTCACATGGAGCAATAACATAATAAGTTGCTATACCATCATTAAATCTTGGACACTTTATGTCGTGAATTTCAGCACCCAAAGATCTGAATCTCTCAACACTAGATAAAACTGATTCCTTAACTTCAGGATCAAGTCCTGGATGGTCAAAACATTCTTCGATAATGCCTATTTTAATACCTTTAATAGATTTATCTAGATCTGACAAGTAATTAGGGACTGGTTTGTCAAGACATGTTGAATCAAGATTATCCTTCCCAGAAATTGAATAAAGGATCTCAGCAGCATCAGACACAGTATTTGTAATTGGACCTATTTGATCAAGAGAACTTGCAAATGCAATTAGCCCCCATCTGCTTACTCTTCCGTATGTGGGTTTTAGGCCTACAACTCCACAAAAAGATGCTGGCTGCCTTATGGAGCCTCCAGTATCTGAACCAATAGCGGCTAAGCATAAACCAGCTGCTACTGAAGCGGCACTACCACCAGAACTTCCCCCAGGTACTCTATTTACATCCCATGGATTTGATGTCGTACCAAATACGGAAGTCTCAGTCGAACTACCCATTGCAAATTCATCTAAATTAGTTTTTCCTAAACAAATACCGCCTAATGACCATAATTTACCTGAGGCAGAAGACTCGTATGGAGAAACAAAGTCTTTAAGCATTTTACTTGAACAAGAGGTAACAACTCCCTTCGTACAAATATTATCTTTGATCGCAATCGGTATACCCGCAAGCGAAGGAAGTTTTTGATTATTAGTAATTAATTTATCAATATTTTCAGATTGAGAATTAGCAATTTTTTTTGTTAAACAAGTATATGCATTTATTTTTGGATTTAATGAATCAATTTTTAAAAAGAATTCGTTTACTAATTCTTTAACTGAAGCATTCCCACTATATATTTCCTTTCTAAAAGAATTAAAGTTCATATCAAAATCGAAAAATTAAATAGAATTAGTTATCAAACAGTTAATGGTTCTTCTTTATTACATCTAACAATTTTGTGTTTAATATCTTTTGAACCCTCGTCTGAAAGATCAGTAAGAAATTTTTCTAGATTTTCGTTAAGACCTCGTTTTGTAAGAAATGGACCATACCAATAAGTTACTGAAGGGGTTCCAGTTTCAACTTTTGCCCACCAAGCTAAACCAAGTTTGTTACCTAAATTTCTAATCAATTTTCTTGGCCTTCTTTTAAAGACCATAAATTCTTGTTAAATTCTATACAATTTCTTACTATTTATTCAAGTAATTTTGATTAATTAAATAAATATATATCGAAATAATGATATTTACTAGATAATTAAATTAATTATTTGATAGATAACACAAGGAAATAGCAGCGGCTACGGATGCATTCAAGCTGGAAGTTTTACCTTTAAGAGGAATTTTAAGTAAATAATCACATTTTTTTTGGACTAGCAAAGAGATTCCTTTATTTTCTGCTCCAACTATTACAACAACAGGAGCTTTTTCCTTAAATTCTGAAATGGGAACTTGACCATCTCCAGACAAACCAATAATGATAAACCCCTTTTTCTTTAATTCATCAATAGCTCTATTTAGATTTACTACTCTGCTTACAGGTATATGCTCTAGTGCTCCAGCCGCAACTTTTGCAACAGTTCCAGTTAAACCTGCAGATCTTCTTTGTGGAACAATAATACCTTTGCAATCAAAAGCTTCTGCTGATCTAATAATTGCACCAAAGTTGTGAGGATCTGTCACGCCATCCAATGCAACAATAATAGGATTAGAGGATTTACTTTTCGATATATCAATTAATTTTTCTAAAGATATTGACTCGGTAGAAGCATGTTGTAAAGCAACACCTTGATGAACGGCTCCGGATGTTAGTTGTGAGAGTCTAGACCAAGGCACCTCTTCTATTAAAACACCTTTTGACTTAAGGTCTTTTAATAATAGGTAAAATTTTTCTGAAGAAAAAATTTCAGAAGTACACCAAATTCTATTGATTGGTCTTTCACTATTTAAAGCAGCAAAAACAGAATGCTTACCCCAAATCCAGTCTTCATAATTTCTTTCATTTGGACTCAATTGAAATTTTTTTGAACTGTTTTCAGAATAATTTTCAGTTTGTTGAGCGTTAGAGGAAAATCTCGTTTGTGATTGATTAAAACTATTTCTAGGTTTTTCTTTTGATTTCAAGTAGCTGTATTCGTTACTTTTAATAGCGCCTTTTCTTTCGTAATCGTCTCTTCTTTTAAAATCGTCTCTTCTATTAGAATCATCTCTTCTTTTAAAATTATCTCTTCTATTAAAATCGTATCTCCTATTTAAATCGTCTCGGCTTTTAAAATTATCTCTTCTTTTAGAATCATCTCGCCTTTTAAAATTATCTCTTCTATTAAAATCGTCTCTCCTATTTAAATCGTCTCTTCTATTAGAATTGTCTCTTTTATTAGAATTGTCTCTTCTATTAGAATTGTCTCTTCTATTAGAATTGTCTCTTCTATTAGAATCGTCTCTTGTATTTAAATCATTTCCTTTTTTAAAATTATTTTTTGATTGTGATCTTCTATTTTCTGTATCATTCCTTTTTGTTGAATAATTATTTTTAGTAAAGTTTTTCATAAATCTTATAGCTTATTTACACTCTAGGTATTCAAAAAATTTAGACAATCTTTTAGGGTCTTTTAGAAATAACCAACCAACTAAAGCTTCAAAACCTGTTGCTCTTGAATAGATAGCAGGATCTGAAGATTTTGGAAATCGCTTTGTTTTATTTCTAGCTCGTCTTATTAAATTAATTTCAAATGAATTTAATAAATGTTCAATTTCATCTAATGCTTTTGATTGAGCTTGAGCTTTTACTTCATTAACAACTGAAAGATGAAGATCTCTTGATTTTAATGGAATATGAATATGGCGTAATCTTTGATGTAACTCCCAGACAGAATCCCCTAGCCAAGCAAGTTGAATAACACCTATCTCATCAGGAGAACCATCAGGAGCAAGATTTTGTATCCAATAATTCAATGCTTCAAATAGACCAAGGCTTCTTGAAGAGTAGCTTTCAAATTAAGAAAGTCTGCTAATCTTACTAGTTTTATAGTTTGAGCAACTCTAGAATTTCCAACTACAGAAAACCTTAGTTTAAGTTTTTTGCATTCCTTGGAAGTTTGAACAAGGGCACCTAAACCGGATGAATCAAGGAAATCTATTTTACTTAAATCAATTACAAATGAAAGAACTTCTTTTTTAAGGGTATTGGTAATAAAAGTTTTAAATTGTTTTTCAGAAAATGCGTCTAATTGCCCTTTTAAAGTAAAAACAATTATATTTGCCTTTATTTCAATGTTGCCTCTTAAAGAAACAGTTAACTTTTGGAAATCTTCTATGGTTAAATCCCTCCCAAAAAAATTAATTTACTAAATGTAATTATCAAATCAAAAAGAATCAATATGTCAACATCTTTCTAACATTAGAGAAACAAATTTTTCAAATAAATAATCTGAATCATGAGGCCCAGGACTTGCTTCTGGATGATATTGAACACTAAATATAGGCTTATTTATAAGTTTCAATCCGGCAACAGTTTTATCATTAAGATTCAAGTGGGTTATTTCAACTAATTCAGTGGACAAAGAATTTGGATCTATAGCAAAACCATGATTCTGACTTGTAATTTCAATATTATTATTATTCATGCCACAAGGATGATTTAATCCACGATGTCCAAAAGGTAATTTATAAGTTTTTCCGCCTAATGCCAAACCAAATATTTGATGACCGAGGCAGATCCCAAACATAGGAATTTTCCCATAATTAATTAGTAATTTAGCTAAATTAATTCCATCAAGTACAGATGAAGGATCCCCTGGACCATTTGAGAAAAATATTCCATCAGGATCATGACTTAAAACATCTTCAAAAGAAGAATTTGAAGGCAAAACCAAAATTTCACATCCATGTGAAGCTAATCTATTGAGAATTGATTTTTTAATACCAAAATCAATCGCAACAACTCTGAATTTATTTATATTTTTGTGGATTTTTTCTCTTACATCAAAATCAGTCATTGTAGTTGCTTTAAAAATATAATTTTTCTTTGTTGAAACATCTTTGGCCAAATTCAAACCTTGCATATTGGGAGTATTAGAAATAATTTCAAGACAACTATCTAAATCATTTTTTTCACTAGTGATAACTCCATTCATGGAACCATTCGATCTTAAAATTTTAACAAGAGCTCTTGTATCAATTCCATAAAGTCCAATAATATTTTTTTCAATTAGCCACTGATTAAAGTTTAATTTAGATCTCCAATTACTATTATTATTTGAAAAATTACGCACAATAATACCTCTGACAGAATTATCTGATTCTGAATCTTCGAAATTAATTCCTGTATTTCCAATCTCAGGATAAGTAAATGTAATGATCTGGCCAAAATAACTTGGGTCAGAGATTACTTCCTGATAACCAGTCATACCAGTATTAAAAACAATTTCACCAACAGTTGAACCCATCGCACCAAATGAATAACCAGTAAAAGTAATCCCATTACTCAAAACAAGTTTTGCATTTTTCTTAAAAAGATGATTCATTAATTAAATTTATTATGATTCAAGGTAGTTTTTCAAAAGTAAAAATTTATTCCAAGGCTCTGCTTTACTCATAGAGAACAAAGCTTTTTTAAATCCCTTTTCAATATCATCTTCAATTCCTGCAACCCAGAGTACTAATGCTGTATTTAAAGCGACTACATCCAAATGAGCCTTTTGACCTGAACCATTCAAAACAGATTTTAATATGTCTTCATAAGAGTCATCATTTGATACGATTAAATCTTTATTTGAAGTGTTTTGATAATTAAAGTCAGAGACATTTATTTTTGAATGTTTAAGCTCACCTTTATCTACAAATATTATTTTATTATCTCCTTCTAACGAAGCCTCATCTAGACCACCATAGCCATGAACAACGATTGCTCTATCCATTTCCATTCTGCTCAAAGCTGAAGCCATAGGATTAAGTAATTCATCAGAAGCAACCCCTAAAACTTGAGCATTAGGTCTTAAAGGATTTACTAATGGACCTAGTTGGTTAAAAACAGTTCTTATGCCAAGAGCCTTTCTCAAAGGAGCTAGTTTAATTAATGATTTATGCCAAACGGGAGCAAATAAGAAAGTTATCCCAATTTGATCTATTGAAGAAATAACCTTTTCTAAAGTGGAATTTAAATTAATCCCAAGATTTAACAAAACATCTGCCGAGCCAACTTTTCCACTAGCACTTTTATTTCCGTGTTTTGCAATATTTACACCACATGATGATGCGACAAAAGCAACAGCAGTAGAAATATTAAAAGTATTAGCACCATCCCCCCCAGTTCCACAAGTATCAACCATAAACAAATTGGGTCGTTCGACAGGTAATTTACAAGCATTTAAGAGTACATCTGCCATAGATGATAATTCAGTTCCTGTAGCTCCTTTAGCTCTCAATGCACTCAAAAAAGCACCTGTTTGAACCTCCAATATTTCATCATTTAGCCATCTTTTCATCAAAGTATTTGATGTCTCAGCATCAAGATCTTGCCCATATAGTAACTGGTTTAGGATTTCAGAATTTGTTTTAATAATAGACATTTATCTTTAGTGGATTTAAAGTTAGTAGCTCAATTAGAAGTATCAAAACCGGAACCAACTAAATCTTTATTCGTATTTGAAGGTCTAAAATTATTTGACCATAATTTCTTAGTCTTTTCAAAAAGATTGTCCTTTGTTATTTTCCAAAATTTTAGTGTTTTTTCAATATCCTCTTTGATCTCAATTTCACCAGGAAAATCATCATATCTATTAATTAATCTAGCTAAATTAATCAAGTCAAAATCTTCAGGCATATCTTTTGATATAAGAGAGTCTATAATTTTTTTATCAGTTGCATGGAGAGGATGAGTTTGTTCATTGCTCATAATAAAAAAGAAATCATTTATAAAACTAGCTCACATATTCGAAAATGAAACATTATCTTAATCATATGGGAATTTTTAAATGAAGAATCTTAAATTAAAAGTCATATTTAAGTATTTAAAACCTTACAAAAAAGAATTTTTATATGGTGGGATAGCTCTCCTAGTAGTGAATATTTTGAGCATTCTGATACCTTTAGAAGTTAAAAACATAATTGATCAACTCAAAGATGGATTTTCCTCTAGTTTCGTTATATCAAAATCATTATTTCTCATGTTTCTAGCAACATGCATGGGTCTTATAAGATTATTTTCAAGGCAAATTGTATTTGGTATAGGAAGAAAAGTTGAAGTAAATCTTCGTCAAAAATTATTTGACCATTTACTAATTCAAGACCCTGATTGGATACAAAAAAAAGGTAGTGGAGATATTATCAGTAGAGCTACTAGTGATGTAGAAAACATTAGAAGACTCTTAGGTTTCACAGTTTTAAGTTTATGTAATATCGTTCTAGCTTATTCTCTAACAATTCCTTCAATGTTATCGATTAATAAAACATTGACAGTAGCTGCATTAATGATATTTCCAATGATATTAGTAATAGTTAGTTTGTTTGGAGGAAGAATGGTAAGTCAAAGAAAAATTCAACAAGAATCACTTTCCAAACTAAGTGATTTGATACAAGAAGATTTATCAGGGATAAGCGCTATAAAAATTTATGCACAAGAGGAAGCTGAAAAGAAACAATTTAATAATTACAATAAGGTTTATCGCAATTCAGCTATAAAGCTCGCAAGAACAGCAAGTACATTATTCCCACTATTGCAAGGTATTTCTTCAATTTCATTATTGATACTTTTAGGTCTAGGGACCTCTCAACTAGAAAACGGATTTATCACAATTGGTGGACTAGTTGCATTGATATTATTTGTTGAAAGACTTGTATTTCCAACAGCTCTATTAGGATTTACATTAAATACTTTTCAATTAGGACAAGTAAGTCTAGATAGAGTTGAAGAGATATTTCAGAACAATCCAAAAATTACTGATAAACCAAAAGCTAAATTCATAAAGAAAAAAGTTAAAGGTACAATTGAGGCAAAGAATTTAAAAATAAAATACGAGGGTGCAAAATTTAACTCCTTAAATAGATTAAATTTCAAAATTAATCCTGGAGAACTTATTGCGATAGTTGGTCCAGTAGGCTGTGGAAAAACAACATTAGCTAAATCATTAGGTAGAACTATTGAAATACCCGATGGACAATTATTTTTAGATGATATTGATATTACGAATATTAAATTAAGAGATTTAAGAAAACACATTGCTATAGTTCCTCAAGAAGCATTCTTATTTACATCTACAATTTCTGAAAATTTAAAATTTGGAGATCCAAAAGCTTCAAGAAATGTAGTAAAAAATAGTGCAGTAAACGCAGGATTGATAGATGATATTAATAGTTTTCCAGATGGTTTTAAAACAATTGTAGGTGAAAGAGGTATTACACTGAGTGGTGGTCAACGCCAAAGAACAGCATTAGGAAGAGCACTTTTAGTTGATGCTTCTGTAGTGGTACTTGATGATGCGTTGGCGAGTGTAGATAATAAAACTGCCGCGAAAATTATCGAGGAAATGAGAGCAAACAAAAGTAAAACCATATTGATGATTAGTCATCAATTATCTGTGGCAGCAACATGTGATAGGGTACTAGTAATGGACCAAGGTAAAATTGTGCAAGAAGGGATCCATAAAGATTTGATTACAACAAATGGACTATATAAAAATCTTTGGGAGAGAGAAATAGCTACCAATAAAATAGTTAGTTGAAAAAGAGTATTAATTAAATGCATACCTAAAGATGTTTGAATTTCTTAAAAAACTTATGACAAATAATGAATCAGTTTCAGCAAAGGAAACAAATTTCCTCCACAGAATATTAAATACTGATATAAAACAGGAACCAAAATCTCAAGAGGATGAAATAATATTTGGTTGTGGATGTTTTTGGGGTGCAGAAAAATGTTTTTGGAAACTTCCAGGAGTTATTACAACTTCCGTTGGTTATGCCGGTGGAGAAAAGAATAACCCTACTTACTATGAAGTCTGCTCTGGTATTACAGGTCATGCAGAAGTCGTTAGGGTTGTTTGGAATGTTAATGAAATAGATATTAGTGATTTATTAAAAATGTTCTGGGAATGTCATAATCCAACTCAAAAAAATAGGCAAGGTAATGATATGGGAACACAATATAGATCAACAATTTACTATAAGAACGACATTAATAAAGACAAAATTTACTCAAGTAAAGAAGCTTTCCAAAAAGAACTTTATAAAAACAATTTAGGAATCATAGAAACAGAGATTAAAAAAATTGACACTTATTATTACGCTGAAGAATATCATCAGCAGTATTTAGCAGTAGAAGGTAGTAGACAATATTGTTCTGCATCTCCTACAAAAGTAAAGTTAGGAAGTTTCAATAACTGTAATTACAAACTTCCAACAAAAACATGGGATAATTTTAATTGGGACATCGATAAATGTGTATTGAGATCTAACAATAATCCTATAGATATTAACAATTAAAAGCCTTTTATATTTATAGTAAAAATACGGGGCGTAGCGCAGCTTGGTAGCGCACCACTTTGGGGTAGTGGGGGTCGTGGGTTCAAATCCCGCCGTTCCGATTAAGATTCAGTATCGTCTTTGTTTATTAGTGATTTGTACAACTTATAAGAACTTATTCCAACAGCCATAAAAGTAAATGAAGAAAAAATTGTACATATAATGATTGTAAGATTTGAAACTTCAACCTCTCCTAGTTGATATGATAAAAAAAAAATCATCCGTAAAATATTATTTAAAAAACACTAACATAGAAATGTTGATTTGATTTAATTTAAATTCCTATAAATTGAAAAGAATCAAGATTCCGAATATTAAACGATAATAAACAAATATTTTGAGTCCATGAGAGGAAACATACTTTATTAAAAAATTGATGGCTAATAGAGAAGAGAAGAAAGCTGTAATTAATCCAGCAAAAAGAGGAAGGAATGGAAATGTTGAAAATTGATTTACTGCACTAAAAAACTCAACAAAAGCTGCTAACGAGATTGAAGGAATACCAAGAAGGAATGAAAATTTAGCTGCATCTTTTCTATTCCATCCAGATAAAAGAGCCATAGAAATAGTGGCTCCTGAACGAGATACTCCAGGAACAATTGCAAAGGCTTGAGCAATTCCTATATATAAGTTGTTTGGATATTTATGATTGTTTAAATTAATTGATTTCTTAGTAGAAATATCTGCAAAAAGCATTATTAAAGACATTAATATAGACACTAAAGCTATTGAAAGATTTGAACGTAAAAATGAATCAGAGAATCCTGGAACAAATAGCTTTATAATTACACCAATAAAAACAATTGGAATTGTACCTATAAAGATAGATTTATTTAATTTATTAAACAAAAATGAATAACTTGGTTTTCTAGAGTTTGTATTTTTGTAATTAGAAATACTTTTCCTAAAATACCAAAATATTGCAAAAACACTTCCAATTTGTATAATTGCAGAAACTGAGGAACCAGGATCATCCATTCCAAATAATAGAGATATGATTTTTAAATGAGCAGTACTACTTATAGGAATAAACTCTGTTAAACCTTGAATTATTCCATAAAAAATATACTTAAAAAATTCCAATAGTTTATATTCAAAATATTTCCAATAATAATATCAATTAAAAATAATACAATTTACATTATCAGAAGAAAAGCTAAGGTATTAATATTATGAAAAAATTTGTTTTTAAAATATTAGTCTTCGTAAGTCTTTTTATTTTTCCTGATTATGTAAAAGCAAATTATTGGCTAGTGATTGGAACTTACAGACAAGGACCAGGAGGCAGACCTGAGGTAAGTGGAATAACAAGCCCATCTTTGCATACTATTCCAATGAAAGATATGGAAACATGTGAAAAAGCTGGGAATAAAATTTCTAAAGAAATTTATATTCCTGTCTGGCAATTTGATAATAAATGGACTTGTATATATAGCGGAAACATTAAATAAAATTATCTTTTCACATCGTGAGCACAACCGTCACCTTTATAATTTTCACTTTCGTAAAAATCATTTTTTGTCCCAAAATAGGCTGTTAGTAATACGAAAGGCATACTAATTATAAAAAGTACTACAGTAAGATCCATCTTAAATAGGTATATTTAATATTTTTATATTAATAATCTGTAGGTCCTTTCAATCCCAGATAAAAAAATGCTCCAAGACCTATCAAAACAAGAACACCGGCAATAGCGGCTGAAGGTACAAATCCTCCTATGGCAAAAGAAGCAAATTGGATCATTATAAAAATCAAATTTATATCAATTATATCAATAAAAATAACCTAGATCGCTAAAAATTCTGACTCGAAGACAATTAAAAATCAATAAAGTTAGGCAACTAGAGTTGCATCTTCATTTTCAGAAGAAATTCTTATCCTTTCTTCTAGTTTAGGACCATATAATTCATTACCCCAAATTTCAACTCTAGAATCGTTAGGAGCCGTAAAAGATAAAATATCCGTCGGAAATAGCACTCTTTCTAAAAAAAAGTTAGAAGGACCTATACATCTCAAAACGACCATTCTGGAGCCTTCATTTTTATAAGAAAACTCAACCATATAAAGAAATTTTAATTGACTCTAATTAAACACTAAATAAAATGATTTAAAATGTATAAAAAGCAACTAAATAAAAAATTATTTAGAAATTTGTTGATTTAATCCTACCCTAACTAACTTTCTTTCTTGATTTATCATCAATAAAACATCCGAGTTGATATCGTCAAAACTTTTATGTGGTATTGAAACATTTAACATTCGAAGAAAATTACTCAAATTATCACCTTTAAGAGAACTTCCACTTTTAAAGTGCATACTTTTTTCTTGATTAGATTTCCATTCGTTCAAATATTCAAATTTCAAAGGTTTTAAATGCCAAATTTGATCAATCATATTCCAAATGTCTAAATATTGATCTAAATTATTTTGTATTTTATTTCTGTAAGAAGATTCAAAAACACTTAATGGAGGTGAAAATTTTTCAGAATTATCCAAATCTATAGATAAAGGTTTTACACCTAAAAACCATCCTTCAATTATCAGCAAATCAGGAGATTCTTCCCTCCAATGAGCTCTATCACCAAGACCTTTTCTTAATGATTTATCAAAAACAGGTACATTTAATTGCCCATCAGTTTTCCATTTAAGTAATTTCTCTTTCATTAAATCAATCGAGTGACTGCCAGGAAAACCTCGGGATACATTCCATGGATTATTTTTAATAGCAAATTCCATTTCTTCAGAAGGTAGATAAAAATCATCAATAGAAATAACAGATAACTTAAATTTTAATTTTAAAGATATACTTTCCAACCATTTACCTAAAGTAGTTTTCCCTGTACCAGGTAAAGCGGATATTCCAATAATTTTTCTATCGGGAGATTTTTTATTCAATTTATATGCTTGAGATAAAAGGGGTAAAGCCAATCCCCAAATCCAATCATCTTTTACATTATCATCCCAAAAATTATTAATTGAAAGCATCTCTTTCTTAAGATTCCAAAAAATAAACCATTCATCCAAAGAACTCCAGCCAATTTGAGAAATTAATTCTTCAAAATCATCCAATGGAAATTCAATATTTAAATCATTCATCGTTTATTTAATACTAAATTATTTATTAACTTATTTATTTCACTTTTCCAACCATAACCATTTGGATCAGTCGCTAAGGTAAAGCTATATTCGTTTAATTTCTCTATTAATTTTAAATTTGGTCCCCCAGGACCAGGAATTACAATTTTGTAATCTGAATTTAATAATAAAGGTAAATCATTAGGAGAATCTCCTAGACCAATAATTTTAATATTTGGATTATTTGAATAGTTCTTGAGTGCATTTATTGCTTTACCCTTGTTTGAATTAATTGACAACATATGGCTCATCCTGTTGCCTCTGAAAATTTCTACACCAAATCTTTTACAACAAATATTAATTTCTTCTTCTTTGTTTTCTGGAGGATTTAAGAATGGCATACTCCAGTGTCTATCTCTCATTAAATCAAGAGAGTGGCCTTTTAATCCAGTTAGTTCTGTTGCCTCTTGGTCGGAAATATTATTGAGTGGTTGTAAATTATAATTAATTTCATTAGAAATACTAATTAAAATATTTTCAAGTATTTCGTATTTTTCTCCAAGAATAATCTCCCCATTAACTCTCTTTAATGTTTCACCATGTATGGCCGCACCATTTTCAACAATATATGGATCAGTTAAATTAAGTTCCTTTCTAATAACCTTAACCTCAGCAGCGGTTTTACTGGTACATAATATTACTGGTATAGATAATTCCTGAAGTAATTTTATAGTTTCTTTTGCTGGAGTTAAATCATAAGAATGATCCATTAATGTTCCATCAACATCACTAACGACCCATAAGGAAGAAAAATCAATCATCAATCAAAAACCAAGCCAAATAACTTGAAAGGGATCAAGTTCAATATTATTAGAATTATATTTATTAGATGTAAGATAATCCTGCATATTTAAATCATTTTTAATCAATTTATTAAATTCATAATCAATAAACCTGTAATTAATTTTATTTTCGGTCATATTATGAATTGTGAAAACAGCTTTTGAACCAATACCTCTTTTTAATGCAACAATATCAGCTCTATTTTTAGATAAACATTCCATATGCGATTGAGGATGGAATTGGGGTAATTTGGCTCTAACATCCATTGCATGTCGGAGGTATTTAAGATTTTTATTAGCGTTAGATTCAGGATTATTAAAAACAGCTGCTAGTTTCTCTGACTTAAATTTTTCTCTATTCAAATCTCTTCTTTGACCTGTCATTGAAAAACTTTTTATATCATTTTCTGAAGCTAGCAATGCTGGTAGATAAAAAGCAGGAACGCCTTTTAGTGACATAACAAGTAATTGAGTTAACAAAAACCTTTCATATTGATAACGATTTGAATCCCTACCAGGATCTTCCATAGCGCTCCACCAACTAATATTTAGTTCATAAGGTTTATCTTCTCCGTTCGATAACCTTCTATGACTTACTAGACCCCCTCTTTTCTCACAATTAATCAATAAATCTTTAATTCTTTGTTCATTCATTAGACCCTCTAAAGCCCTTAATCCCACCCCATCATGAGAAGCAGTGAAATTAAATAGCGTTGTAGTTTTGGGTAACTCTGGCCAATCACAAATCCATGCATTTAAAATATCTGCTCTTGAACTAATTATTGCTTCTAAAAGAAGAGGTGGCAGAGGGAAATTATAAGCCATGTCCGCCTCATCTTCTGGTAATAAATAAGAGAGGTTTTCCTTCTGTGGAACATTAGTTTCAGTAATTAATACGCCATCCTTAAGAAGGTCATTTAAAAGTATTCTTAAAATTTTTACTATTGAATGTGCTTTTGATAAATGCAAACAAGTTGTACCAGGCTCCTTCCAAATAAAACCTACAGCGTCAAGTCTTAACCATTTAATACCATTTGATAAATAAGTAATAATCAAGTTAAGAAACTCTATTGTCATTTTGGGATTAAGCCAATTCAAATCAATTTGATCTGGACCAAAAGTTGTCCAAACTTGTTTTTGTCCATCGTCTGTATTTATTTGGGAGAATAAAGATGAACTTCTTGGTCTGATAACATTTTTCCAGTCAAGATCTTGTGAAGGAGAAAAGACATTAGATAATCCGGGTTCTTGACATTTAATAAATTGCTGAACCCATGGATGAGATGAAGAAACATGATTTAAAACTAAATCAGCCATTAAATAATGTTTATTAGAGATACTTTTTAAATCCTCCCAACTACCAAATTTTTCTTCTAAAGACGTATGACTTGACACAGCAAAACCACCATCACTAGTTGATTTAAGAAATGGAAGAATATGAACTACTTTTGATAAACTCCCAAAATTTTTACTTAGTAATTCTCGAAGCGTTACAAGTGTAGTTTCTCCTTTTTTATAAACCCCATCGGCATAGGTTATTAAAACAGCAAAAGATTCATCCCACTTTTTATCTTCACTTATTTCTTCATAACGAGATTTCTCTGAGAAATTATCTAAAATCTGCAATAATTGATTACAAATTAAGTTAAGCTCTTCAGTAGTATGCTCCTTATAAATTGTTTCTAGCAATTTACAAAGCCTTAATCTATCAAATTTTTTCTTTGAATCAATTTGCGTCACTTTGAAGAAATCATCGAAGTATTAACACTATTCTGCACATCAAATAGAAAATGGACTTTCAACAAGGATTAATCACAACAATACATGAATATGGTGTCACTAAGGATCTACTTAGAGAATTAAATAAACGTCTTAAGAAAAGATCTACAGCAATATTAATTCCGTGTCTATATGAAGAATTTGAACGCCCAGCGCTAAAAGACATTAAAGAAGTTTTAAAAAATCTTACCGGATTAAATGAATTAGTTATTGCTCTATCTGCAAAGACTGCAGATCAAGTAAAGTCTGCAAAGTCATTTTTTGATTCAATGCCATTCCCTGTTCATATTCAATGGACAAATTCTCCATCTGTAATTGAACTATTAAAAAATCAAGAAAAAAATGGATTAGAACTTCTTGGAACTCCAGGAAAAGGATGGGCCGTATGGCAAGGAATAGGGGTTGCTACAAGACAATCTGACGTAGTTGCTTTATTTGATGCAGACATAAGAACATTCACCCCTTTATATCCATCAAGAATGATTCTTCCCTTGTTAGATGAATCATATGGAATTTCCTATGTAAAAGCCTTCTACAGTCGATTATCCCTAGAAACAAATCAATTACAAGGAAGAGCAACGAGATTATTTGTAGGTCCTTTATTGGCAAGTTTGGAGCAGTTAGTTGGCAATGGACCATTTTTGCAGTATTTACAATCCTTTAGATATCCTCTAGCTGGTGAATTTGCATTTACAAAAGATTTAGCTATGAATTTAAGAATTCCATGTGATTGGGGATTAGAGATAGGTCTTCTATCAGAGGTTTATAGGAATGTCAGAACTTCAAAAATAGCTCAAGTAGACCTTGGATTATTTGATCATAAACATAAAACTATAGGATTATCTTCCAAGGAAGGTCTTCAAAAGATGTGCACAGAAATTCTATCTAGTGTCTTAAGAGGACTTATGGAACATCAAGCTCAGACTCTAACAAGCACTCAATTATCTACACTTGAAGTTCTTTATAAAAGAGTAGGAGAAGATAGAGTTAAACAATTTGGACTAGATTCTGCAGTTAATAAGCTTCCATATGACAGACATGAAGAGGAATTGTCTGTTCAAAAATTTGCAAAATTATTAAGACCTGCCACTCAAGGTTACTTAGCAAATCCAACAACTCAACAACTTCCTAGTTGGTCAAGAGTTCTTTCATGTGAGGATAAGCTTCAAGAAGATTTAGCAAATGCAGGATCTAAAGAAATAAATACAACTAAAAAAGAATTAATTAATAACTATTAAAGTAAAAAATATTTTTGAGCCATCGGTACTTCTTCAAGAGGTTCACAAGAAAGTAATACTCCATCAGCGAATACTTCATAAGTTTGTGGATCAACTGTGATATTTGGTAATTTATTATTCAATTTTAGATCTAATTTATTAATTGATCTTGTGTTTTCTACAGCCAAACAATTTTTTTGTAAAGAAAGTTTGTTAGGAATATCAAGCTCGATTGCATTTTTACTCAAAAAAGTAAACGAACTTTTTAAAAGTGATTGTCCATAATTCGCAAACATAGGTCTACCATGAACAGGTCCTGGCGTTGGAATTGAAGCATTTGCATCACCCATCTGAGACCAAACTATAGAACCTCCTTTGACAACTAGTTCTGGCTTAACACCAAAAAATGAAGGTTTCCACAAAACCAAATCTGCTATTTTACCCTTTTCTATAGAACCAACAAACCTATTAATTCCATGAGCAATAGCTGGATTAATAGTAACTTTAGAGATATATCTTTTAACTCTATAGTTATCATTTCTATCAGAATCTTCAGGTAAAGGACCTCTTTGCACTTTCATTTTATGCGCGGTTTGAAAAGTTCTTGTTATTACTTCTCCAACTCGTCCCATAGCTTGTGAATCACTTGCAATAATTGAAAAAGCTCCAATATCATGCAAAATATCCTCCGCAGCTATTGTCTCCCTCCTAATTCTTGACTCTGCAAATGCAATATCTTCTGGAATTTTTGAATCTAAATGATGACAAACCATTAACATGTCAAGATGTTCTTCAAGAGTATTTTTGGTGTAAGGCCTCGTGGGATTAGTACTACTTGGTAAGACATTATTTTCTCCACAAATTTTAATAATATCTGGAGCATGGCCACCCCCTGCTCCTTCGGTATGAAAAGTATGAATAGTTCTACCTGCAATGGCAGCTATAGTGTCTTCAACAAACCCTGCTTCATTCAAAGTATCAGTATGAATACATACTTGAACGTCTAGAGTATCTGCAACATTAAGACATGAATTTATCGTTGATGGGGTTGTACCCCAGTCTTCATGTAATTTTAAACCGCAGGCCCCAGCATTTACTTGTTCAAAAAGATTTGTCTCATTAGATGAATTTCCCTTCCCAAAAAAACCTAAATTAACAGGAAATGCTTCGGCAGATTGAATCATACGAGATATATGAAAAGCACCTGGAGTGCAGGTGGTAGCATTTGTTCCGGTAGCTGGCCCTGTTCCACCTCCTAACATAGTTGTCACGCCAGAAGCTAATGCAGTTTCTATTTGTTGAGGACAAATAAAATGTATATGTGTATCAATAGATCCTGCAGTAAGAATATGTCCTTCACCAGCTATTACTTCAGTAGAAGAGCCAATAATAATATTTATATTATCTTGTATATCTGGATTTCCAGCTTTACCAATTTCATAAATTTTTCCATCTTTCAATCCGACATCAGCTTTTACTATTCCCCACCAATCGACTATTAAGGCATTTGTTATTACTGTATCAACAGCTCCATCCTCTCTGGTTACTTGAGACTGGCCCATCCCATCTCTGATAACCTTACCCCCTCCAAATTTAACTTCATCTCCATAAGTTGTAAAATCCTTTTCTACTTCAATTATTAATTCTGTATCTGCAAGTCTTACTCTATCTCCCTTTGTAGGTCCATATGTTTGAGCATAAGTTTTTCGATTAATTTTATAGGACATAATATTTAAGAATCTAAAGGACCATTAATTAAAGCATTAAAACCGAAGGCATTTCTATAACCTGAATAAGGTATCAGTTTTACTTCTGTAGTATCTCCAGGTTCAAATCTAATAGCAGTTCCTGCAGGAATATCTAGACGCATACCAAGCGTAATTTCTCTTGTAAAAATTAAAGCTTTATTAGTTTCGAAAAAATGATAATGAGATCCAACTTGAATAGGTCTATCCCCAGTATTAGAAACAGTTAAAGTCTTCGCATTTTTACCAGAATTTAATTCAATATCACCATCTTCAGTAATTATTTCTCCTGGTATTAAATATTCCATAGTTAATTAATAGGATTGTGAATAGTTACCAATTTAGTACCATCTGGAAAGACAGCCTCAACTTGAACTTCATCGACCATTTCAGAGATGCCATCCATTACTTGTTTTTTACTAAGCCAAGTTGTCCCTTCAGACATTAATTGACTAACACTTTTGCCATCTCTTGCACCCTCTAAAACTTGAAAGCTTAAGAAAGCGACTGTTTCCGGATAATTAAGTTTTAGACCCCTATTAAGTCTTCTTTCAGCTAGTTGTGCAGCTGAAAAAATTAATAATTTATCTTTTTCTTGAGGTGAAAGATGCATAAATAAAAATTAATCTAAAAATTGTCTTTAAAAAAGTTCTAAATGAACATAATTAGTAATTTAAAGATCTTGCAAAGGCCATACACCTTGATATTCTGGCTTACAAAACCCACAAACAGTTCTTATTTGTGTCCAAATAGAAAAAAAACATTTTCTTGCATCTTGTGATGAAGTACCTAAGAATCTTATTGATAATCCATTTTCTAAAGTTCCTAAAGACAAATAATTATTATTTTCTTTAAAAATTATTTTTATTTTTTCTTTTAAGTAACTTATTTTTGTTATGGGAAATTCTTTTTCACATATCCAAATTAAAGAACCAAAAACTGGCTTAAAATCCATTCCACTTTTAGCTTCAAAACTAAATTTAGTTAATTCAATTTGATCTACAAATTCCCAATCATCACATAAATTTCCATTCCTCATAATCTCTAATTTTGATCTAAAAACGCCGCTCTCAATTGATTCGCCTGCAGAAGATCTTCCAAGTCTTATTAAATCTGTAAATAAAAAACTAGAGTTATCCGAAATCTTTATATTAAATTCCTGAGAATATAATCCGTTTGCAAAAACAATGGTTTCTTGTGGGAGGTACTCTAAATGAGAATTATCAAGAATACTTATCTTTGTTTTCTGCGAGGAAAAAGTCCCTTCAGGATTAATTTTTGATCTACCAACTGATCCATATACTTTCTGAGCTGAAGAGGTGGTTAGTAAAACTTTCGAATTAATTCCGATATTTGCTTCAAATTCAAGCAAATCCCCACCGACAAGTCCTCCTGCAGTATGAAGTATAGGTAAAATACATCTGCCCTCTTGGTCATAACTGCATTTTAGTAATTTATAGGGAGATGTAAATTTAGATTTAAAGATTGTTTTATCGTCTTTCCCAGAACTTGATTTATTATTAAAAAAATTTAAGAAACAATTACCTTCCCAAGAAGATTTAGCCATAATTGTTTTCTTGATTACTCTATTTAAGTTACTAAAAATATTTTGTTATGAGCAATAAAAAAGAAATTGTTGTAACTGATTGGATTAAGCAAAATTGCCATGAGGGTAATTTTTTAAACCTTACACTAAGTTCTGATCAAAGAAGAGTCTTCAGGGGAAAAAGAAAATCAGATTGTAATCAAGAACTTCAATTACAATTACCAAGAGAGGGGAAATTGAATGATGGTGATATCCTTCTAACAAATCAAAAAAAACTCTTTGTACAAATCATTGCGCAAAAAGAAAATTTAATAAAAATTACTGCTAAAACGAGCATAGAGCTTATAAAAGTTGCTTATCACCTTGGAAATAGACATGTGGAAATTGAGATTAATGAAAATATCTTATTTACTAAAAGTGATTACATAATTGAGGAATTGCTTAGGAACTTTGATGTTGTTTACTCAAAAGTTGAAAAAAAGTTTTTTCCAGAAATAGGAGCTTTTCATCATGAAAAAAAATCACTTAGTTAAGTATTTATTAATTAGTCCAAGTTTACCTGTAGGAGGTTTTTGTTATTCTGAGGGATTAGAGAGTTATTTGAAAATTAAGAATTTAGAAGAACCAGACCACATAAGGAATTTAATAACAAATGAATTAAAAATTGGGCAAATTAGAATTGAAGCAAAATGTTTAATAGAATTTTTTGATATTTTTGTAGAATTAAAAATTGCTAATAATATAAATAAAAACAGAAGAAGATTATTGAGTTTAGATAAATGGCTATTGTCTTTTAGAGATACTGTTGAGATAAGAGATCAACAAACTCAAATGGCTAAATCACTTTTTGAATTGACTAAAGAATTTGGATTTGAATATTTATATGAAAAAAATAAAAATATCTCTTGGTCTTTGGCATGGAGTTGGGCTTGCTTCTCTTTTCAAATAAATAAATTAGAAATGATCGAAAATTTTATATATGCATGGACTGCGAATCAACTTAGTGCTGCAATAAGACTTATACCCATGGGTTCAATAAAAGCACAAACTATTCAACTTGAGTTGTTGGATTTAATCTCAGAAGTTTCCCAAGAAATTGTAGACAGTAATATCAATGATCTTTATGTTGGGAATATAAGCTTATCTATGGCTCAACAAAACCATAATGATTTATATACAAAACTTTTTAGAAATTAATTTATGAGCAGCAAATTAAGAGTAGGAGTTGCGGGCCCAGTAGGCTCAGGGAAAACAGCATTAGTTGAAACTTTATGCATAGCTCTTAAAAAGAGATATAAAATAGCTGTTGTTACTAATGACATTTATACAAAAGAGGATGCTAATTTTCTCATAAAGAAAAAGATTTTAGAGGAAGGGAGGATTGTTGGAGTAGAAACTGGTGGTTGTCCTCATACTGCAATAAGAGAAGATTGTTCACTTAATAAAAATGCAGTAATGGATCTTGAAAACAAATATGATCCATTGGATTTTATTTTTGTTGAAAGTGGAGGAGATAATCTTGCGGCAAGTTTTAGTCCAGAACTTGTAGATTTATCTATTTACGTGATTGATGTATCGGCTGGGGATAAAATTCCGAGGAAAGGAGGTCCAGGCATTACAAGATCTGATTTGTTATTAATCAACAAAATTGATTTAGCTGATATGGTTGGTGCAAATTTAAATATTATGCAAAACGATACAAATATGATGAGAGATGGTAAACCATGGTTTTTCACAAATCTTAGTTCCGGCAGTGGTGTTGATAACGTTATTAAGTATCTAGTCGCTCAAATACCAAACATTTAAAGTCAAAAAAATAATCAGACGTTTTATATTGGATTCAACAAAATGTTACCTATGCTACAAAACTAAATCCCACTCGTTTATAACTTTTACTTTATCCCCCCAATGTGGGTCAATTACCTAATTTAAACGAATTCATGAGAATTTCAAGGCGTATTTTGGCAGGTTTAGCTACTGCCTCTCTTGCCGTTTCAGTTACTTCCTGCGGAGGAGGTTCAGACACTTCCGGAAGTTTCGATGACACAGTAACTGTTGGTATCTTACATTCCCTTTCAGGAACAATGGCCATATCTGAATCAACTCTTGTTGATACCGAAAAAATGGCAATAGCAGAAATAAACGCAGCCGGCGGAGTAACCGTTGGTGGAAAAAGCTACAAAATCGATTACATCGTTGAAGATGGTGCTTCCGACTGGCCAACATTTGCTGAGAAGTCTAAAAAATTAATCGACCAGGATGGTGTTCCAGTTGTATTTGGTGGATGGACATCTGCTAGTAGAAAGGCAATGCTTCCTGTGTATGAATCAAAAGATGCATTCCTTTACTACCCAATTCAGTATGAAGCTCAGGAATGTTCAAACAATATTTTCTACACAGGTGCTTCACCAAACCAACAATCAGAACCAGCTACTGATTTTATGTATAAGAGATCTCCTGCCGCTGGAAAGCCATTTTTCCTAGTTGGTTCAGACTATGTTTTCCCAAGGACATCAAATACAATTACCAAAGAACAACTTAAATCACTTGGTGGAAAGGTTGTAGGTGAAGATTATTTACCTCTAGGTAATACTGAGGTTGCTCCTATTATTTCCAAGATCAAAAAAGCATTAGCACCATCTGGTGGTGGAGTAATTATCAACACACTTAATGGTGACCAAAACGTTGCTTTCTTTAAACAGATTCAGGATGCTGGGATTACTCCAAGTAATGGATATTATGTAATGAACTACTCTATTGCAGAGGAAGAAATTAGTACTATTGGGCCTGAATTCTTAGAAGGCCATTATGGTGCTTGGAACTACATGATGTCTATCGACACACCTGAATCCAAGAAATTTGCAGCTGATTTTAAAGCTCTATATGGAAGTGACAGAGTAGTTGCCGATCCACAGGAATCTGCTTACAACATGGTTTATTTATGGAAACAAGCAGTTGAAGATGCAGGCACATTTGAGAACAGTGCTGTTAGAGAAGCTCTAGTAGGACAAACATTCGATGCTCCTCAAGGACCAGTTGAGGTTATGCCTAACCATCACCTTGCTCAAACAGTAAGAATTGGTTTAATCAAGCCAGAAGGTGGATTTGAGATTCTTGAAGAAACTGATGGAGTTGTATACCCACAAGCATGGAACCAATTTGAACCTAGTTCAAAAGGTTATGCATGTGACTGGACAGACCCATCTAAAGGAGAAAGATATAAGCTTTAATTTCAAAGCTTACTTCTAAAGAGAAGAGGAGGCTTAATGCCTCCTCTTCTTATATCCACTTAAATTTTCTTCTTATTAAAATTGGAATTGCTTCTTGATAGTTTATTCAACGGTATAGCGATCGGATCAGTTTTACTAGTAGCAGCTTTGGGCTTAGCTATTGTATTTGGTTTGATGGGTGTAATCAATCTTGCACATGGTGAACTAATGATGCTAGGTGCTTACACAACATATGTAACTCAATTAATTTTCAAACTCCCACTATTAAAACCCTATTACAACGCTTACGTTATAGTTTCTATATTTTTTGCATTTATTGTCAGTGGAGTAGTAGGAATACTTTTAGAAAAAACTGTAATTAGAAAGTTATACGGAAGTCCATTAGAAACTTTACTTGCAACATGGGGAGTAAGCCTTATTCTTCAACAGTTTGTCCGCAGTGTTCCTTTAGCTTATGGGACAGGACTAGTAATAAGTCTCATAATAGGTTTATTTCTACCATCAGTATTTTCATCAAAAGTAAAAGAGTCTATAAATTTTAAATATGTAAAATTTAGTTCATGGATATTTGCAGCTTTAGCGGGAGTTCTCTCCGGTAATTTAATTTCATCTTCAGTTAGCAAATTAAGTCGAGCTAGTGCAAGAAATGTGGATGTCACGGCTCCAGCTTGGATGAGGGGTCAGGTTGAAATCCTTGGAACAGCTTTCCCAAAAACAAGATTAATGATAATAATAATTACTTTAATATCTGTGATTGCAATAACTTTATTTTTGAATCAAAGTGCTTGGGGTATGAGGATAAGAGCAGTAACTCAAAATAGAGAAATGAGTGACTGTCTTGGAATTTCAACAGAAAAAGTTGATGTTCTTACTTTTGGAATTGGTTCTGGATTGGCAGGTGTAGCAGGAGTTGCTGTATCTCTTTTGGGATCGGTTGGGCCTAATGTTGGAGGAAATTATATAGTTGGGTGTTTTATGGTTGTAGTTTTAGGAGGTGTAGGGAACCTATTGGGTACAATTTTTGCCTCTTTTGGAATAGGAATAATGACTGATTTAATTGGAGCTGGTCGCCTTTTATCAATATGGCCTGATATGCCTCTACCACTATCAAATACAATTAATTTCTTTGCAACTACCAGTATGGCTAGAGTTATGATTTTTGCGTTAATAGTAATATTCCTGCAATTCAAACCTACTGGTTTATTCCCCCAGAAAGGAAGGATGGTTGAGAGTTAATGGAATTTAAAAACTTAAAACTAAGCAAAAAAACAACTTTTGTTATTTGGGTGCTCATTATTGCTTTTATTATCGCAGCTCCATCAATTCTTCCTGTTTTCAGATTGAACCTTCTTGGTAGATATTTATCATTAGCTATTGTTGCTTTGGGTGTAGATCTAATTTGGGGATTTACTGGTTTATTAAGTCTTGGTCAAGGTATATTTTTTGCTCTTGGGGGTTACTGTGCAGCAATGTATCTACAGATAACAAGCTCTTCTGAATTTCCAAATAATATTCCAGAATTCTTTGGACTTTATGGCGTAGATAATTTACCATTTTTCTGGGAACCATTTAGATCTCCAATCTTTAGTTTATTTGCAATTTGGGTGATACCTGCATTAGTTGCAGGAATACTTGGATTTCTTGTTTTTAGAAACAGAATAAAAGGTGTGTATTTTTCAATACTTACCCAAGCTGCTCTTTTAGTATTCTTTAATTTCTTTAATGGACAACAAAAACTTATTAATGGTACTAACGGATTAAAAACTGATGTAACTCAACTTTTTGGACAAATGGTTGGTTCAGAATCAATCCAAAGAATGTTTTTTTGGTTTACAGCCTTATTAGTTATTGCGGCATGGTTTTTTTCAAAATGGGTAGTAAAAGGAAGATTTGGGAATATTCTTATAGGGATCAGAGATGACGAACCAAGAGTAAGATTCACAGGTTATAATCCTGTCTTATTTAAAACAATAATATTTTCTATAGCAGGAGGTTTAGCAGGAATATCGGGTGCTTTGTACACGGTTCAATCAGGAATAGTATCCCCTCAATTTATGACAGTTCCATTTTCAATAGAAATGGTTATTTGGGTTGCAGTGGGAGGAAGAGGGACTTTATTGGGAGCAATACTTGGAGCAGTCTTAATAAATTATGCAAAAAGTTTAGTAAGTGAAGCTTTACCGGCAAGCTGGATGTTTATTCAGGGTGGATTATTTATTCTAGTAGTTACAGCATTACCAGAAGGTGTTTTAGGATGGGTACAAGGAGAGGGACCAAGGAATCTGCTTCAAAAACTTGGTCTGAAAAGGAAAATCGAAACATACCCAAGTCTAGAAATAAAAAATGAAACGGAGGGATTAAAAAATGAATAAGAATACTAATTCTTTATTAAGCCTAGAAAATATAAGTGTAAGTTTTGAAGGATTTCTAGCATTAAATGATCTAAACCTTAGCTTAAAAACAGGAGAATTAAGAGCTGTAATTGGTCCAAATGGGGCGGGGAAAACAACATTTCTAGATGTAATAACAGGTAAAGTAAAACCTACTAAAGGTGATGTTTTTTTTAAAGGAAAATCATTAATAGGAAGAAAAGAACATAAAATTGCACGTTTAGGTGTAGGAAGAAAATTTCAAAGCCCAAGAGTATTTGAAAATCTAACTGTTAAAGAAAATCTTGAGATATCAGTAAGTACTCCTAAAAGTCCTTTAAATCTAATTAATAAAAAAATTAAAAATGATCAATTAGATGAAATAGAACATTTAATGAAAGTCATAAATTTATCAAAAAAAATCAATTCAAAAGCCGGTGCATTATCACATGGTCAAAAACAATGGTTAGAAATAGCAATGTTACTAGGTCAAAAACCGGATTTAATGCTGGTTGATGAACCTGTGGCAGGGCTTACAGATGAAGAAACTGATTTGACAGCAGATTTATTAAAATCATTATCTGGAGAAAATACTGTTGTTGTTATAGATCACGATATGGAATTCATAAGAAGACTTGATAGTAATGTTTCAGTTCTCAATCAAGGAACAGTATTATGTGAAGGTACAATGGATACTATTCAAAATGACAAAAGGGTAATTGATGTTTATTTAGGAAGACCGGAGGAATAACAATGAAAAATCTACTAGAAGTAAAATCATTAAATACCTATTATGGGGAAAGCCATATCCTCAGAGATGTAGATTTAAACCTTAAATCTGGAGAAATGATCTGTTTAATAGGTAGAAATGGAGTAGGGAAAACTACTTTATTAAAATCATTAATAGGGCTATTAAGGGCAAAGAAAGGAGAAATAAACTTTATTGGAGAAAATATAAATAGAAAGGCGCCACATCAAAGAGCTAGAAAAGGAATGGCATATGTTCCTCAAGGAAGAGAAATAATACCTTATCTGACTGTTGAAGAAAACTTAATGTTGGGAATGGAATCGCTTCCTGGAGGCTTATCTAAAAATAAAAATATTGATTCAAGTATCTATGATTTATTTCCTATTTTAAAAGACTTTCTATCAAGAAAAGGAGGAGATCTGAGTGGAGGGCAACAACAACAACTTGCAATTGCGAGAGCACTATTAGGTAAACCAAAATTATTGTTACTAGACGAACCTACTGAAGGAATTCAACCAAATATAGTATTAGATATTGAAAACGCTATAAATCTCATAATTAAAGAAACTGGTATCGGAGTTTTATTAGTTGAACAGCACTTACACTTTGTTAGGCAGGCAAGTAGATATTACGCGATGCAAAGGGGAGGAATTGTTGCAAGTGGCCGTACAAGTGAATTAAGCCAAACAGTTATTGATAAATTTTTAAGTGTATAGAATATAACTTTAAAATATCTATTTAAATATCACTTTTCGCATCTAATTAAATCAATCCTGTTAGGATGTGCATTTATATATTTATTAAACTCCATAGCCAATGTTCTTGCTTCATAAGAATCTAATGCATAAAAACAATTTTCTAATCTAAGATTTTGAAAGTCTCTATAATAGACAGTGTATGGTTTTAAAAAAGGTTTGTTATTCATATAATTTTAATACTATTTCTTTGGATACCTTAACCATGCATAAATTAATTAATTAAGAGAATATGTTTTGTTGCTTTCAATATATAAATCGTCAAATACGTATAACAACTATTCAAAGTTTTCAATTAGGGTTTAGTCTTTTTTTCCTTGCTTTTTGTTTGTTTCCCTTCAATTAAGAAAACAAACTTTGATAAAATTCCACCAAAGAAAGGAACCCAAAATTTTTCATAAAAATATTTCATAATTAAGAACTATTATGCAACACTAATATATTCTTCACTATCCATGTTCTTTAATGAGTCTAGATCTATCGAATTAAAAAGATACTGCATTAAAAGAAGATCAAGCTCATTATTTAATAAATTAACCTCCGAAGAGAGTAGATCATCAATAAAATAATTAAAGGTTTCCAAATCATTATTCATGAAAATAATCTATATTTTTGATAATTATTAATCATATAAAATATAAAAGCTAATTAAATTTTAAAATCAAAATATTAATAAAGAATTTTTTAAATTTATATTTTTGAAATGCCAGTAAATTTTAAAAAGTTAAATAAATTTTTAATTAAAAGAGGATACCATTATAAATCCTTTTGAATAATAAATTTAAACTCAATACGAACTATTAAGCCAACTAGAATTAAAAAAATGCCTAAATATGAATTTAAAGAGAGATCCAAATTAATAATTTTTGATTAAATATATATTAGCCTATGAAATTAAATCATCAAATCTTGGATTTAATCTCAGTTAAATAAAAATAATTTATGAGCATTTATATCCAATTAACGAATAAACTAAATATATAAATTAAATTTGATGAATAAAATTTCATTCTCTATGCAGGAATTTTTACAAAAAGATCTTAGTTCAAGCTTATTATCAATTTCAGTATTATTGGGATGGCTAGGAATAAGTTTTGTTTTCCTAAGAATATTAGCGATAATAATTAAAAAAATATTAGAAGCCGTATTCAAAAGCTCTAATAAATAATAACAAGAACTTATATTTAAGTATCACAATAATAAAAATATTATAGGTATAATAACTTATAAATGACAATCCTAGATAAAGTAAAAATAGGAAACACGGTTAAGGTTAATCTAGAGCTTTCAAAAGATCGATTAACTAAAGAGACCATTGAAGCAATAAACATTTCATCAGAATGCACTATAAGTGACTTCAAAATTACTGATGGTATGGGTATTGGAGTATTTTTAAACTTATCAAATGGGAAAAATGAGTGGTTTTTTGAAAATGAAATTCAAATTCTTGATGAGCAAGGCAACATAATAGAAAATGAAGTAAATAAAAATAAAATTTTAGAAAATAATTTTAGATTGAATGCAATTAATAATATTAATTATGAATCTAAGTTTAAATCCAGTGAACTTTTAAACCCGATTAATTTTATAACTTGGCTTATTGTTTCATTAAAAGATATTTTTTAATTGATTTTAATATTCAACTAAATAAATAAATTTAGATTTTTAAAATTTATAGAATCCAAAATTAAAACTTACTTTTCAAATAATATGGAAGAGAATATTATTCAGGTTGAAAATTTATCAAAATCATTTGATATCTCATCAAAAGAACCTGGACTAAAAGGTACACTTAAGCATTTTTTTAAAAGAGAAAAAAAAAGTATTGAAGTTATAAAAAATATAAATTTCGGAATAAAAAAAGGAGAAATAGTAGGGTTTCTTGGGGCTAATGGAGCTGGGAAAACAACCATTCTTAAAATACTCTGTGGTTTAATTCACCCAAGCCAAGGTCGGTTGTCGGTTGCAGGTAACCTGCCTTATAAAAGAAGGTCTAATTTTCTGAAAAATATAACTTTAATAATGGGGCAAAAACAACAGCTAATTTGGGATCTTCCTCCAATAGAATCTTTTTACTTAAATGCCGCAATTTATGACATAGAAAAATTTGAAGCTAAAAAAAGAATTAAAAAGTTGTCAGATATGCTGGAAATTGAAAAGGAGCTTTATATACCTGTTAGAAAATTATCTTTAGGTCAAAGAATGAAATCAGAATTATTAGCAGCTTTAATACATAAACCAAATATATTATTTTTAGATGAACCGACACTAGGCCTAGATATTAACGCTCAAAGGAATCTTAGAAAATTTCTGCAAATTTATAATAAAGACACAGATGCAACAATTTGTCTAACTAGTCATTACATGAAAGATATTACATCTTTATGCAAGAGGGTATTATGTATTCACGAAGGTTGTCTTACATATGATGGGAGACTGGAAAGACTATTAAAAAAAATATCTCCTGTTAAAGATATACTAATAATTTGCAAGACGGATAAAGATGCTAAAGAACTAAGCAATTCAGGATTAAATATTAAAAATCAAAATCAAAAAGAAATTACAATAACAATTAAAAAAGATTCTATTAAATCTACTTTAAATAATATTCTTAACAAATTTGAGATCGAGGATCTATATATAAATGAGCCTCCAGTTGACGAAATAATTGGAGACATTTTAGTGAAGGAAAAAGTATAAATGTTTAATTTAAATAAAAATAAGCTAATAACATTATTAAAAGTACAGTACTCAAATATGTTGGAATATAGAGTAGAAATAGCTTTATGGGCAATATCAGGAATAATACCTTTTTTCATGCTCAATATATGGACAAACAATAACTTAAATGAATCTATTAACTTAAGTAATGTAATGCTCTCAAGATATTTTTTGAGTGCGTTCTTTGTGAGGCAATTTTCCGTAGTTTGGGTTGTCTTTACTTTTGAAGAAGACGCTCTCTTGGGTAAAATTTCCCCATATCTAATTCAACCTTTAAACCCATTTTTTAGATACTTTGCTCAACACATAGCAGAACAAATAACACGCTTCCCTTTTGCCATAATAATTGCGTTAATTTTTTTTCTAATAAATCCAGAAAGTTTATGGATACCAAACTTAAGTCTATTTTTATTAGCATGTTTTTCTACATTTTTTTCTTTTCTAATTCAATTTCTGATTCAATCAATTATTGCTTGCTTCTGTTTTTGGACAGAAAAGGCTTCTTCAATAGAAAGATTGTTATTTATCCCAACTTTATTCCTTTCAGGACTTTTAGCCCCAGTAATATCATTCCCAGAATATGTGAAATCATGGATATACCTAACCCCATTCCCTTACTTAATTGATTTTCCAGCAAATATATTATCTGGAAATAATACAAACATAGTTTCTGGATTTTTTATGCAGATATTTTGGATTTCAGTTCTTTTCCCAATATTTAAAAGGACTTGGTCTCTTGGAACAAAAAAATATACAGCGATGGGTTCATGAAAATAAAAAAATATATAAAAATTTATTCATTATTTTTAAGTACTTCTATAGCCTCAGAATTGGAATATAAGACTAACGTAATAATTGACTTTATTACTGCAATTTTAAGCTTAGTAGGGAGCGTATTTTTATTAACTATATTTTTCCAAAATACTGATAATATCGGAGGATGGAATTTTGAACAAGCCTTAATTATTCAAGGGATATATACAATTTTAAATGGAATTACTAATACATGGTTCAATCCAAATCTTACAGAAATAGTAAAACACATAAGAGAAGGAACCTTAGATTTTGTTCTTCTAAAACCCTTAGATAGTCAATTTTTTATTTCCTTAAATAAAATAGCACCCTCTGGATTTTTAGAAATAATATTAGGTTTTGCTCTACTATTTTATTGCATAGGTATTAATCAAATAAATATAAACTTAAGTTTTTTATTATCTTGCCTTACAACATTGTGTTGTTCTATTTTAATTCTATATAGCTTATGGTTTTTAATCTCAACAACAACTATTTGGTTTGTAAAAACATGGAATGCGACAGAAGTCTTACGTTCTTTTCTTTATATAGGAAGATTTCCTTTAAATTCATTTTCATTCTCATTAAGGATATTCTTTAGTATTTTTGTTCCAATTGCATTCATAACGACAATTCCTTCTGAAGTTTTCCTAGGTATTGCACTACTATGGGAAATATTATTAGAAATAATTGTTGCTGTAATATTTTTTTTAGTTTCAAGAAGATTTTGGTTATTTGCCCTAAAATATTACACTTCAGCTTCTAGCTAATTTTTAATTAACAATTTCTCGACATAAATCCCACATTTTTTGCTTAGTATTTAAATTAGTTAATTTTGATAATTTTTTGAAATTTAATGATGACTTTTCAATGGTAAGTAGGCGACAAATATAATTTATTTCATGATATCTTGAAATCGTTCCAAGTTTAATTGAAACATTAGAAAGGATTACTATTAGTGAAAGAAGAGCAAATATTAATAAGAAAGAAAAAGAAGAATTCCTAAGGTCATCATTTTGAGTTTTAACTTCGAATTTCATTATTCCATAATATGCTGAGGACACTTAATAGCTGCAATAGCAATTGCCGCGACTTTAAAATTATCTGATTTCTCAATTACTTTTTTAACTTCTAGTGGACCAAACTTCTCACTTGCATCACTATAAGAAAGAAGTAAAGATTTATAATTATCATGACCTACATTTCTATATTCACAGAAGTTATCTCCAACATAATTTAATAGTGTAAGTAAAGTTAATTCGATCATTAAATTTTAAATTATTAATCACTTTTACGAATAATACATTGTGCAGAAGCTTTAACAAGCTTATTAAGCTAATAAATTTCTAAATTTAAATTTTTATTATATTGAATAAACCTCATAATATTACAAAATATTATCTCAATTGCAAGACTCTTTAAAAATTCATTTAGGAAGCACTATCTGTAGTGTCATAGATCCACAAATAACGCGCTACCGATGGGGGGGGTTGCATTTTTAATTAAATTGGATTAAAAATAAGATTCCCCATCACCTGGCCTCACAATTGTGAGGCTTTTTTTTTTACGTAATGATATTCGGGGAGGACAAAATAAATTTGGTACAAAAGTATTTTTTAATACAACTTCAATCTAAAAAGATAATTAATCTTTTTTAAAATATTCTTCAAATGAATTTTTCACTATTAACAGCTACAGCAGCAGTGGGACTTTTTTTAACTACAACAACTGTTCTGGCATTTGCCATAAGTTAATTTATATCAAAGAACGAATTGACTTTACTAACAAACTAACTCCTACAAGCAGGCATACAACTGTAAATGTATTTTTAATGAGTTTATTCCCTTTTAAATTAGACATATGAGCACCAAAATATCCCCCCGCAAAAGATCCCAAAATAAGAATTACTAATATATCTGTAGGTATATAACCAATTTTGCTGAGAAAATAGGCCCCTATAGCATTCCAGAAAATACCTACTGTAAAAAAAGTTAAACTAACAGCTCTAAGAAAATCCATCTTAAAAATTTTAATTAATAAGAAAGTTACTAACAAACCAGTTCCTGAAGAGACAGAACCGTTAAGGATTCCAATAAAAAAAATAGGAATAATAAACTTTAATTCTAGTTGGGAATTGATAATATTATCTGTTGAATTCAAACCTAAACTAGGTTTACAAAAAGAGTATATAGCTAAGACTATTGAAATAAATCCTAATATTAAAAATAGATATTGCTCAGAAAGGAATTTCACAATATTTGAACCCAAAATAACTCCTGGGGTTCCAAAGAATAAAATTTGCCATAAAACAAAAATATCATTTCTAATATATTTAAAATTTCTAATTGATCCACCTAAACCCAAAGCAACCGTGGCAACTTTATGTGAAGCAAGAGCTTGATAATAAGGTAAACCAAATAAAATCAAAGCAGGTAATTGAATTAATCCAGCGCCTCCTCCAGAAATGGCTGAAAATGTATTTGATAAAAAAGAAATTAAAAAAATTAAAGCTTTGTTATAAAAATAAAAATCACTATCAATTGTTAAATATAAAAAAGTAATTAACATTAAATATAATTCTTACTTTAAAAAATATCTTCAATTATTAGATATTAACATTACATATTTATAAAATAGTTTGAAATTTTAAGTATCTTCAGAACTTAAGAAAAACTGTTATTATTGGCATAGTTATCAAGACGCTTATGCATAAGCAAGATGCAATTTACCTTGATCAACTTTGCCCTAAAATTAGCAATAAAAACTGGAGAGATTCTCTTCATAAATTAACAAATAATACTTGCATTTATTGCGGTAATCCATCTGAATCTCTTGATCACCTATATCCAAGGTCAAAAGGAGGAGAAACTATCACAAAAAATTGCGTTCCATGCTGTTTATCTTGCAACGGAAAAAAATCTGATATAGAAGTACTTAAATGGTACAGGAGTCAAAAATTCTATGACCCAAGAAGATCAATGGCAATTAGAGCATGGTTTAATAATGATTTAAAGTTGGCTTCTGTCTTATTAAATTACATAAAATAATTTATTATTTTTAATTCTCTTTAAATTAATTAAAGTAATCTTTTATCGAATTTAATTCAAAGGATTATTTAAATATTATTTTTTATTATAAAAAAATAGATTTTTTCAACTCGACTAAATCATTTTTAAAGAAAAAAATGGTAGAAAATTCTTCTTTCCACATTATAGGGGATTCAATAACTTTTCTTTCTGGAGATTTTACCGAAAATATCAAAGCAAAGACTACGATAATAGTGCCAAAAAGAATTATTATTAAATTTTTATCCGAAAGATTATTCATAAAAAATCTTTTAACTAGATAATTTCTTATCAGGAGTTGTCTTATCATAGATTTCTAAAAAATATGAATTAAAGTAATCTATGCCTTCTTTACCGATCAATCCAAAAGACCAACCGCAATCGTTTATAACTTTTATAGAAATTTGATTAGCCAAATCTTCTTTTTCAATCCATTTTTTTTGAGGATTATATGAAAATGAAACAATATTTTCTGTTTTAACTATAGCGGATGTCATGGCTTCATCCTTGGACAATCCATTTTGTATTGCATTACAAAACTTCTTTGAAAAATTTTTTGATATCCTACTCTGAAGAAGACTTACTGTAGGGTCAGAAGTATGAGATGCAAATGTACTTAAAGGAGATAAGAAAACAATCGCGAAAAATATAAAGCTAATTAAAAGTCTAGACAATTCGCTTTTTCTATTACTATAAATAGTATAAATAATAATATTTAAATATTTACAAACTTAAATAGTAAATAAATTTCTTTGAAATAGTTTTAATTTAGATTTCAATTTATTAAATAAAAACAATTATCGATGGAACTTAGTAATAGTATTTATTAAGTAAATTTTGTTTTTATTATATGGACCGTTTATTATTGACACTTCTTTTCTTTCCCGATTGGACAAACGGATTACCTTCTGATTTTTTAATACTCCATTTTTTTGTTGGAGCGGCGATTTTTCCATTTAATATGATACACGCTAGAGCAAGAAAATTTGATGCTAAAAATCCTGAGGAGGCAGCTATAGGATATAAAAATTCAAATAATACAGTTTACTATGGTTATGAAGAAGTCAACTAGATGCAAGTAAAAGTAGTTAATTAATTACACTTTAATGAAAATATTTTTAAAATCAGGGATAGATCTCAAAATCTTTAGCCCTACCGAACCTATCGGGATTATTATCTTATTTATAGGATTGATTTTCAGTGGAATGATTTTTTATATTATTTACGCTGTTAGCACTAATAAAGAATCATTAGAAGATACAAAAATAAGAACTGAAAGAGAACTTATTCAACAAGAGAAGATTGGAAAATTGTTTCCTAAGAAAAAATAGTCCTTAGAGTTTTATTTTTAAGTAACTTTAAGTTTATATACATTACTAATTGATCAAGTGGGTCATTAAACATTAGTCTTAACTCTTTCTTGCTAAACATCGTAAAACCTAATAATATCTATACTTTTTCAAAATCGCGAGAATAAATTTAACATGATTTAGTGGTAAAGCTATTTTATTTTTTGTTCTTTAATGTTAAAACTGAATAGAGAGATTATTATTTTTGGAAACTAGATATTTATTTCTGTTTTTAGCTAGTGGAATAGTAAATGATGAAGGTTTTTGGCTGATTGGAGTCAAAAATAGTGACTTAAAAATACTTGATGATGAAACTCTTTTGGAATGTCATAGAAAAGAACTAATAGGACATGAATCAGCTAAAGATATTCTTAATGCAATAAACTTGAATTTAGATAATTTAATGAATGATTTAAAAAATAATGATTTCTCATTAGATCAACCTCCAAAAGGGATTTCATTTAATATTCCATTAAACTTTTTAGAAAGTATATTTGATTTCTGGTTAGAAAAATATAAGGATAAGCAATTATGGGAAATCTGTCTTGGTCTTCTGAAAATCAGAAGAAGAGTATCATTATCAAATTTAATTAAGAGTGAGAGCATAACAGGAGATTCAAAAAAATTTGCGATGGAAATCGAAAATCTACATAAATATCAGCCTAATATGATAAAAAATAAAGGTTCAAATGAGCCAATGTGGAAATAATTTCATATTTTTGAAATAAAAATGTTTACTTATTTAATATTCAAGTAAAAATAAAATATATTTATAAATAAAAATATGAATAAACCATATTCATTTAATGAAGAGCAAATGAATGGAATAGTTGAAGAAATATATACAAATATAGTAAAAGAATGCGAAAAATTAAAAAAAGAGACCAATTGTCCTAACGAACAAGTAGTAGCCTTATTAAGTGTAATTGCCTCAAACTTTGCTCCAATAATTGAACATAAAAAAAATTAGAATGACAAAGTATTTTACATGGGGCGAATTTGATAAGAGTGTTGATTATATTGCTAATCAATGCAAAAAACTTAAATTATCAGGAATATATGGTGTTCCCAGAGGTGGCCTATGCCTTGCAGTAGCTTTGAGTCATAAATTAAATGTTCAGTTAATTGAAAAGCCCTTAAAAAGTTCACTTATAGTTGATGATGTTTATGAAACTGGGATGACATTAAGTAATTTTAAAAATATTGAAGGTGTTAATATCTTTGTCTTAGTTAGTAAAAAGAAACCTATTTGGTGGAAGACCGTAAATTTATCTCTTAAAGAAGAATGGATAGTATTTCCATGGGAAAATAAAGAAAATGAGCTTAAAGATGAAAAAGAATACAAAAGTAAAAGGAGGCTAAAGTGAATAAAAAGAAATTATATTTAGCTAATCCATATGGGTTTTCAAAACAAACTAAAAATCTATTACCTGAATTCATTAAAATATTTCAAAATTTAAATGTCGAAGTTTATGAACCTTTTGAGAGAACAAAGCATTTAATTACAAACAAAAATAATTGGGCTTATGACCTAGCAAAAGCAAATTTCAACGATTTAAAGTCATGTGATTGCATTTTTGCGATTGTTAACGGTAACCCTCCAGATGAGGGAGTAATGGTAGAACTAGGAATTTCTATTGCGCTTAATAAAGAAATATTTTTATTTAGGGACGATTTTAGAAACTGTTCAGATAGTGATCAATATCCTCTAAATTTGATGTTATTTGTAGGCCTATCTAAGGAAAGTTGGTCAAAGAATTATTTTGAATCCATAGAGGATATACTTAACCCAAAGAAGAGTTTTCTTAATTGGGCAAAAAGAATATAAGAATCTTCCAATTTATACTTAAAATATTGAGTTATAAAAATCATTAAAAGATGCGTTAAAATGATATAATTATTTTTATTTAGTAAATTTTGACTCAAGTTACTGTCGGAGAAAATGAGGGAATAGAATCTGCCCTTAGAAGATTTAAAAGGCAAGTCTCAAAATCAGGGATATTTGCTGATTTAAAGAGATTAAGACATCATGAAACTCCTATTGAAAAATATAAGAGAAAATTACAACAAAGAAGAAAAGCAAGAAGAAGATAATTTATAAGATTACAATTAATTTTAATTTTTTAAATATTGGAAATTTATAATTGAATAATAAGAAAAATTAGAAAACCATTTATTAACTTTTATACAATTCAATAGTCAATCTTTATAAACATTAATGTTAATATTTTTTTATTTAATATTCTTTAGTTTCTTAACAAGATTGATTCCAACTCCAGGAACAGCAAGAAGAACTTCATCTTTTGCAGAAGTAATAGACTTTGGAGTTTTAAAACCAGCCTTATAAAAGGCCTCTGCACTCTTAGCTCCTACACCAGGAATAGCTTTAAAAGATTCTATTATTTTTTTCGAATCATCTTTCTTTGTTTTAGATTTAGGGGCCTTAGAAGAATTTACAGACTTCTTCTTGGTTTTAGATACAGTCTTTTTAGGGAGAGTAATTTCTGTAGAGGTCTCGTTCTTAAATAGAATTGATTTTAACTTACTTAAAAATTTAGTAATCATTTATTAAAAAATTAGATAATTTACTAAATTCTACATTTCAATAAAAAAAAATTAATTATTTATTTATTTATTTCAAACAATCAATAATAATTTTAAAAAGAAATGATAGAAATTAATTTTTATTTACATCTATATTAAGTCATATTTTTATTTATGATGCAAGTTAAAAATTAAATGCGGAACTATATATTTATTTTTAAAGTTCATATTTAATTTATTGATCTAATCCAAGAATGCAATAATAAATTTATTTTTTACAGTTTAATAATTCAAATTAGATATTTAATTGAAAATTAGGTATTTTTATAATTTAAGTTAAAAAATCCTTTGAATTAATTTTACATATCCTTACTCTACTAAAAAAAAAAACCCGAAATTTAATTTCTAAGATAAAAACAAATTCAATCATATTATTAAGCTAAAACCAAACCAAAATTTAATAATAAATTGACTTATTAATTTTTTTTTACTTAACTATTATGAGATACATTTCTTCAATCTTATTCAACTGATTTTGAATATGCAATTAATAGTTATTAGTGGACCATCTGGAAGCGGAAAAACTACACTATCCAAAAGGATTTTAAAAAAAATTAAAAATGGAATAATATTAAATACAGATAATTACTACAGAACAGGTATATTAAGTCAATTATTATCACGAACATTAACTTCGTATTTTGACAGAAAAATAAGTTTCAACATTGGATTATTTAAAAGAGATCTAGAATTTATTGTAAAAAACGGATTTTCTGATTTCTATTATATATATAATTTCAAAAGTAAATCTATAAAAAAAGTATATCAAAATACTAAAAATATAAGATTTCTTATTATAGAAGGAATATTTGGACAGGAAATATTAAAAACCCTTTCAAAAGAAAATTGCCTTTTAATTAAATTAAAAGCTAATAAACAAACTTGTTTGAATAGAGTAATTAAAAGAGACTTTTTAGAAAGAGGGAAAAGTAAAGATCTTGCAACAAGAGACTTTATAAAAGCATGGGAATTATTTCATAAAAATAAAAAGAAATGTAATTCAAGAAATTATTTCAACACAATTGTCATTAGGAAGAAAAGTGATATAGACCTTCTATTAAAAAAAATAATTAATATAGTGAACTAATCTTATAAGACAATTTTAAAGCACTCAATATTGCACCTTCAATCCTACCAAACCCCTCTAAATCGAACCAATCACCACAAAAAGCTATATTAAATTTATCACAAACTTGCAAATTTTCAGGTATTCCTAAACCAGATGGTTGAGATGCTCTCCATATCATTATAGAAATATCCTGATAATCTATTAGCTTATTTATATAAGAATTTTCATCGAATATTTGATTGAATTTATTTAATAAGATATTTTTAAATTTCTTTTTATTTTTGCATTGAAAATATTCAGTTATAAATTTTTTATCTCTAGTATGTATGACAATACCTATTTGATTATTAATTTGTTTTTGAAATATAATCCTTTCAAATTTAAATTTTTCTTCTAGAAGATTATTTAAAAGGAAATACCTAAATCTATTCTTATAGTTATCTTTATAACTATAATTGGATTTTGTATAAATCAAAAAAGTTAATCTTTGAACATATTCTTGCTTATTAAGAAGATTTAAAATTGCATCAATTTTTTTATCATTATTTATTGGAATAGCGTCCCTCAATGGTATTTGATTTATCTTCAAAATATCTAATGATCTTTTATGTAAAATTAAATTACTTGAACATACAAGAAATTTCGCCTTAAATTTATAGCCATTTTTTGAGGTTAAAATCCAATAATTATTTTCATATTTTAATTTGACTATTAAAGTTCGAAAGAAAAAATCAACTTGATTTTTCAAATTATTATGATTAATTATATTTCTTGATAAATCAGTCATAGAAGAGCTTGAAGTATAATTTTTGCAACTATGAAAATCGCAGCTTATTATTTTTTGATCACTAGGATCTTCATATAATTCAATTAAATCAGAAGGATCTGATTGGATAATTTTTGAATCTAATAATTCCTGAATGAAAGCTTTCAACAATTGATTATTATTACTGTTGCAAATATTGAAATTAGGGGAACCATGATTGAGTTGCCACCCACTATTACTAATACTATTTCTTGTACTAGAACGTCCTCCAAGATTTCTACCATTTTCTATTATCGCAATCCTACCTTGATAGCCATTTTTCAGATGAAAAGATGAAAAAACACATGAAGATATTCCCCCTCCAATAATCGCGATATCATAAAAAGTATCATTAATCATAATTATTATGTTGTTTTTATTTTCATTAAAGAATAAAGATCTTGTAATTTTTTTATTGAAGAACATTCAGTTTCAATAATTGGACAAATATTATTATCAAGATAGATTTCAATTAAATCTTTTGTAAATGTGTAAAAATCATCTTGAGAATAAAGATACTTATCTGAAATAAAAACCCCTTTCCATGGACGAAACTTAAATCGGGAAATAAATTCCTTTGATGGAATTAATAAGCTTCCGAAAATTTTCACATTTTTATCTTTACTATCATATGAATTATTCAGAAAAGAATCTTTTAAAAAATTAATTTCTTTTTCAAGTAATTTAATATCAGTTCCAAATTGAAGCCAGATTGATTTAATTAATCTAGAAGAAAATTTCTTTTTTATTCTTTCTCTTTCTCCACAAATATTGTAATGATTTTTCAAGTAAGGGTTATAAGCAACTCCTATATTAATATTTAAATTTTTTTCATTTTTAAAATCTTTCAATACATCTAATACTTCAAAGTTTTTTTTCTTATTAGATCCTGAAACTAGTAAAATTTCCTTATTTTTATAAAACTGACATTTTTTAATAAAATTTAAAAACTCTAAATATGAATATTCTCTATTCTTTGTATATTGATGATAAAGACTATAATGATATGTGACATCTAAATTTTTATAGTTTTCACCAATATATTTTATAGTCTCATTTAGGAAATCTTTTTTAATTCCCCCTTTGCATGGGATATTGATTTTATTAATATTGTTGGATATGCAAAAATTAAGTTTATTTTCTAATTGAAAACTATTTTTAAAAGATAATTCGAATCTTAAATCATTTAACATGTTCCAATTATAAAAAATTTATAAGTAAAAAGAGTTAACGAAAGCATGCTTCAAATACAACTCTTATTTTTAATTACTATTTATTCTATTACCTTTTAATATGTAATTTGGAGAAACAGCTAAAGCAGCCTTTAAAGAGATTTATTCTTTGGAAGATTTTTCAATCATATCTTTAAAGCATTTCCAATTGTTAGGTATAACTATCCCTGGCCAAGAGGTCCATAAACCTAAAACTAATCCTGATAATAATAAAATTGAAGTTCTAATATGAAAAACAATATAAATATTATAAAAGTAATTATATTTTGTAGAAAATAAAGATTGGAACAACTTACAAAAAATTACCTTATATTTTTGTATTTTTATTAATACAATTATTCTTATTAAATGAAATATATGAAGAGGTCGAGGGGTTAGAATAATCTAAACAAGATTACAAAAAAAATATGGCAAGTCAGGATTATCTAATTGCAATTGCATTAATAGAACAAAATAATATCAGGGCCATGCCTTTAGGTGGGAAAGAGATTAAAGAAAAACTAGAAGAAGAAGGTAATTTAATTAAACTTGGGGAAGAAGTAATTCTAAATCTTCTTTTAAGAGTTTTCCAAAGAAGTGATGAAGGAGCCTTAAAAAGAGTATCCGAAGATAAAGGCCTACTATTAGTTCATATGCATCCAAAAAGAATGCAGAAAGAACTTCCATTTATAAAATCTGAATGGATAAGAGACGGTGATACAACACAATTTTTAAAATATTTAGGTAATCTATCAAAAGAAATATGGACAGCTTCTTTAATCAAATATAAGGGTCTGGAATTAGTATCAATAGCAAAAAACGAAGATATATAGCTTTTTATATACAATCATAATTTTTAAAATATTCTTTAATTAATTCATTATTTTCGCTAGATATTTTTATACACTTCTTTTTATTTCCAAAATTAATTGATACATAATTAAAATCATTTTTAATATGCAAGGCACAATTGCCTTCTATACAAATACAAGAATCAATTCTTTGGTTTTTAATTATTTTTTTAACGAAAGGTTCTCTTTCTTTTTCCTCATCATAATGAGGGCATGCTATCCCCTTTATTATTCCTAAAGTATTTATTAGCTCTAATTTATCAGAGAAAGAGTCCGTAATTCCTTGATCAAACCAGCATATCGCGCCAGCACTGACACCACTCATAATTATGCCTTTTTCATAAGCAATTTTCAGAATATTCTGCAGATCCCATTCTTTCCAAACCGCCAACATACTTTTTGTATTTCCTCCTCCAACATAAATAATATCTTGGGATAGAATTTTTTTTTCCAAGTTTTCTGTTCTTGAAAAGAAATCAAGATGACTAGTTATACAATTTAATTTTGAAAAAGCTCTATAAAAATTTAATTTATATGAATCATTATCTCCTGATGCAGTAGGAATAAAACAGATTTTTGGGCTTTCCTTTTTAACTAATGACGTAATATATTTCTCTATCTTAAGTTCACCTAAGGACCTTCCAAAACCTCCACCTCCAATTGCCACAATATTTTTATTTGACATTGCAATTTGAACTCAACACAATGAATTTAAAACAAATTACCCAAAAAGATCAACTTGATTTAAAAAAAATATATTTTGATTCAATAATTTCTATCGATCAGAAAATTTATACTTCAGAACAAAAAAGAGCTTGGGCAAGTCAAGCCTGGGATAATAAATATTTTAATTTAACCTTAAAGGAAGGTAAAGGATGGCTTATTAATGAAAGAGAGAAGATAATTGCTTTTGCCTCAAGATATCCAAATAATAGAATTTCCCTTTTATATTGCAGAGGAGATTCACAAAGGAAAGGTTATGGGACAAAGTTACTCAAAAAAATAGAAAAGGAAGCCATAAAAGAGGGTTTACCTTGCTTAACAACAGAGGCAAGCTTAATTAGTTATAAATTATTTCTAAAAAATAGCTGGAAAATAATTCGTAAAGAAAAAATAATTATCAAGAATATAACATTTGAAAGATATAAGATGATAAAAAATTTTTAATTGCTTAAATAAAAAAATGAGTAGCAGAAGCAAAAAATTATTATTATTGCAAAGATCCCTTATTTGGTTTTTATATTTATTCTCAGGTTACATACTCTATTCAAAAAAAGGATATTTATTTTCTATATTTATTACCTTCGCAAAGGTAATTTATCCATTATCAATTTTTTGGTTACAAATAAGGATAAAAAGGAGTGAAAAGTTCTTACCAATAGATTCAGCCATGAAAACATCCCAATTATGGTTCAATCTATTGCCTGTTCTAGCATCCTTTATTACCGTAGTCTTAAGTATATTAAATACAATTTTTTATCTCATAGATAAGGTTATTTAGATATTAAGGCTAAAAAGACAAAACATTATGTAAATAAAATTGCTATTTCAGATAAATTGCTTAAATTTTAAATAGTAGTAAATTATTTTTTTCATGCAAAACATTACGTTTAAAGGAAATGTTAATTTTGATAATCAAAAGGAAGAATTGAACGAAAATGAATTGTTCTCTCTAAAAATTACTGACAGTTTATATAAAAAAGATATTGGAAAATTCCTAGAAATATTATCATCTCATTTCATCCCGTAAAAAAATCCCTACATGATGTTCAAATTAAAACAGTGCAAGAAATAAGTTTGTTTTTGACAGATAATATATTTAAATAATAAAAAATCTAATGCAAATGTATCTTGCGGATTGTCAATTTCCAGATATTGATAATCAGGTTAAGGCCTATAAATTATTTGTAGAGGCATGGGAGAATGGCGAAATGGCTAAAGCTGACAAAACTGCAAATTTTGAAATGCTCTTTAGAGTACATGCTCCTGGTGAAGGAAGAGTAGTTTGTTTGTGTAAAGCTTATAGTGATAAGGAAGTTTTTGAACATTTCGCCCCTTGGAGAGCAAAATTTGGAATTCATATGGAATTTACTCCTGTGACCAGTTGTCAAAACATTGTGGATTATCACAAAGACTTATTTAAATCAATGAATTAATAACCTATTAAATTTATTTTTTAATGTGAAAAAATCATTCTCAAGTATTATTAATAAAGATAAAAATACATCTTTATCTAAAAAATTTCCTAAAAAAGAAGATAATGAAAAATCAAAACCATTAATAATTTTCGGAACTATTGTTTCATTATCTTCTATATTTTTGCTCCTTTATACAATAAATAACAAATTTGGCTGATATGAGTAATTTACACAATTACTTTTATCTTGTATTTGATTTATATTAGTAAAAAATGACTAATTTTTATGGCATTTGAACAGGGTGGAATGGCTTCAGGCCTTCTGATTATCGCAGTTTCAATCGTTTTTGCTGCTGGATTTGGTTTTTTAGTATTACATTTTGTACCCGGAACACCTTTCTAATAACATTATTTATTAATTAGTTTGATCAATATTATATGTTCACTGTTTCAAGATCTTGCACAGTGTTATCTTCTTCAGTTTTATTTTTGACTCTATAAGCATAAATTAGTGAACCTAGCGCAATAGATGTAGAAGCTAATATTCCTGAAATAAGTATCAAAGCAAACAGGCCACCTATCAAACCCCCTTTTAATCTAAGTAAATTAGACTTTATGAGAAGAATCAAAAGAAAAAATGTAGTAGCTTTGAGAGAAGTTATTTTAATTAAAGCTAGAGGAGCAAAAGGGTTTAATAACATTTAATTTTTTGTATATTTATAACTCTAAAAAAAAATTCTTAAAAACGCTAAAAAAAAAGACTCAAAAAGAGTCTTTTAAAATTAAAATTCAAAATTATGCATTATTTATTCCTCAGTATCAAATTTGCTAAGGTTTGGTCCAGCGACTAAACCAACAAGCCCAAAGAGGACTAAAGAACCAATCCCAACACCTGCGGCCCAAGGATTAAAACCGCCAATGGCGAATGAAGCTAAAAAATTCATGAATTTTTAAAAACAATTATCTCGGAGCTAGCATACAGAATTATTGAAGGGAATATACCCAAATTGAGACATTTCTTTGTAATTCGAAAGTAATTCAATGAAGGGATGGTTTTGTTGCTAAATAAATATTTGACAAATGTAATACTTTACTTTTAAGTCTTTGATGGACAACAGGTCACCAACTTTTCACTTAAGATTAAATCATGGAAAACTAATCGTTATGAATACAAATTTAACATTTATATATGATGGAGAATGTCCTTTTTGTAATCATTTTGCAGAACTTTTAGAGCTTAAAAGTAAAATAAATAAAATTTCTATTCTCGATGGCAGAAAAAATCCCAAAATAATTAAATCTCTTTTAGAGAAAGGTTATGACATCGATAGAGGAGCAATCCTTCTTAAGGATGATGACATATTTCATGGGGCTGAAGCAATAAATAAAATATGTAATCAAATAAATAACCCTTCTGGCAAACTTTTAAAACTCTTATCAAATATCTTTAAATCAAACAAAAGAACGAATTTATTGTTTCCCTTTCTTGTAAGAGCAAGAAGATTAGCCTTAATTGCAAAAGGTGTGCCAACTTCTTTAGTTTGAAAAAATGATTCCCCTTAAATTAATAAATGACATATTTTTAAGCTTATTTGTGATTAGAAGATAATTTATTATTTCTTAGCTAGAACATATAAGTAATATCTAAAAGTAATGATAGAAAACTTCAATCCATTTTTATCTTTAGGTGGTAAAGATCAGAAAATAAATCATATGGCAGAAGCTGCACTAGAAATGAACTTAACATGCAATGATTTAAAAAAAGATCTTGATTTAACTGATGGGGACGTTATTGATATGTTGCAATTAGTGATGGATGGGTTTAAAAATAGAAATTAAATAAATAATCTCACTGAAAAATTTAGTTTTCCTTAAATTTTTAATGAAAAGTATACAAATTGAATTTTCAAAATATGAGTCAGTAAGTTCATTATGGTCTGAATTGATAGAACATCATGGGTTTGAAAGAGCTAAAAATATTGTTTCACAAGCTATAGATTTACAAAAAATGAATGGCAATAAAAATGTAACCATGCCAATTATATTTTCAGGGACTGGAGGATTAGCATTAATTCCTATTAAATCATTAAAAGAAAAAACTTTAAAGAGTAAATCAAAAGAAAATCAAGTACTCATATTTAATCTCAAAAAGAAATCATTTCAAATATTAAATGAAGCTAAACATTAATAAATTTTTTGAAAACCATTTAATAAAACAAATTAGATTGGAAAATATCTCATCACAGAATTAATTGATATACCAAACCCATAGAAAATTTTTACTCAATATTTACAAATTTTATTTATAGTCTATTTATGTTTACAACGAATAATGACTTTTGAAGCCAAATATCTAGGTTCAAACGGTTGGTTGATCAAATTTGATAAAACTAACTTAATAATAGATCCCTGGCTTACAGGTGATTTGATATTCCCTCCAGGAGAGTGGTTTTTCAAAGGTTCACTAGATAATGAAATTTTAATTGAGGAAGACATTAATATAATTTTATTGACGCAAGGCTTACCCGATCATTGCCATGTTCCTTCATTAAAAAAGTTTAAAAAAGATATTGATATCATCTGCTCCAATAGTGCAAAAGGAATTCTTGAAAAATTAGGCTTTACTTCGATCAAAGTTCTTAAACCAAAAGAAAAAATCATGCAAAAGGAACTAGAAATAGAAGCTACTGCTGGTGCTCCCGTACCACAAATAGAAAATGGATACATAGTAAAAGACTATAAAGGAAAGGGTTTCTACATAGAACCACATGGTTATCTTGATGAAAACGTTAATTCTCAAGAATTAGATGCAGTCATAACTCCAATAATTAACCTTGAACTTCCTCTTGTTGGATCTTTTGTAAAAGGGGCCGATGTGCTTCCCAAATTAATAAAAACTTTTAATCCAAAATATATACTTTCAAGTACTGCTGGAGGAGAAGCAAAATATACAGGCCTTTTAAACAAATTTATATCAGTTCAGGAATATGCAGAAGAAGTAAAATGTAACCTGGTAAATTTAAAAACTATGGATTCTGTAAAAATTTAGATATGTTTAATAAAGAAAATTTATAACTATATCGTTAGTGCTTATAAACTAATAAAATAGAAAAAGATAAGGGTTATCTAAAATTTATTCATTATTTTTTTCAACAATTTGTCTTTTTGCACTAAACACATCCTATTTTTGTGACAATATTAAGCTCGATTTAGTAATTAGAAATAATATTAATGGGGATTTCTCAATAGTTAAAACCATCTCTGAAATTGAACCTGGAGCATTTATTAATATAGATTGGAATAAAAAAAAACTAATGTTACCATATTCTCTGAGAAAAGATTATTTATCATTTACGGATAGAAAATGGGATTGGAGATACGAAATAAATCAAGAGGGATTGGTAAAAGATAAAAATCCGATATTGTATGAGTTACTTCCATCTGGAATAATCAAAGATCATATATGTCAATTAGGAAAAACCTAATTATTTTAATTTATCATGCACATAATACTCTCTAATAAATTATTTAGTTCAGAGGATTAATTAAATAAAGATGCTTAACGTTTCAGACAATAAGAACAATAATCAATATATAAAACTGGAGGATTACAAACCCTTTGATTATGAAATACCTAATATTTTTTTGGATTTCATAATTGAAGACAAAAGAGTAATTGTTAAAACCGAACTAGAATTCATTAAAAAGAATATTAATATAAATTCCCTTATTCTTGATGGGATAGATATATTTGTTGAAAAGATATATTTAGATGAATCTTTATTAGAAGAAAATAACTATTCAATACAAAAAAATAGATTATTAATTAAACCCATACTCAAAGAAACTTTTACCTTAAAGATTGTGGGAACAATTAAACCAAAGGAGAATTTTTCACTTTTAGGAATGTATGAAAGTAATGGAATTATTACTACGCAATGCGAAGCAGAAGGCTTTAGAAGAATAAGTTACCATTCTGATAGACCTGATATTTTAAGTAAATACAAAGTAAGGATCGAGGCTAATAAGGAAGATTTTCCTGTTTTACTTTCTAATGGAAATCTAGTCAAAGCAAATGATCTTAAACACAGAAGGCACGAAGTGATATGGGAAGATCCATATCCTAAACCCTCATATCTTTTCGCTTTAGTTGCAGGAAAACTGAACTGCATAAAAGATAACTTCAATACTAAATCTAATAAAAAAGTAGAAATAAATATTTACGTGGAAAAAGGTGATGAAAAATATGTAAAACATTCAATCAATTCATTAAAGAAGTCAATGAAATGGGACGAAGAAAAATATAATCTTGAATACGATTTATCTTTATTTAATATTGTTGCAATTAGGCATTTCAATATGGGAGCGATGGAAAATAAAAGCCTCAATATTTTTAACTCAAAATTAATACTTGCAAATAAAGAGACTACGACTGATGAAGAGCTAGAGCGTATAGAAGGTGTAATCGCTCATGAGTACTTTCATAATTGGACGGGGAATAGAATAACTTGTAGAGATTGGTTTCAATTATCCCTAAAAGAGGGTTTAACAGTATTTAGAGATCAGGAATTTACATCAGATCTTCATAATCGTTCAATAAAAAGACTTGAGGATGCAAAATTCTTAAGAAAAGCACAATTTAGAGAAGACTCCGGTCCAACATCACATCCAGTGAGACCTGAAAAATATTTAGAGATAGACAATTTTTATACAACTACTATCTACGAAAAAGGAGCAGAAATAATAAGGATGCTTAAAACATTAGTAAAAGAAGAAAACTTTAATAATGGTTTTAGTAATTTTATTTCTACCTATGATGGGAAAGCAGCAACTATTGATCAATTTGTTAATAAGATTTTAGAAAATAACAAAGAAATAAATAATGAAAAATTTAAAACTTGGTATAAACAAAATGGAACTCCACTAGTTAAGTTTAAAAGAAAATGGGATAAAGAAAAACAAATCCTTAAAATACAAGTCTCGCAAATAAATTCAAATAAAAAAAATCTTTATAACGATTTACCTCTAATAATTCCTATTAATATTGCAATATTCTTGAATAGTTATGAAAAAATAAAAAAGACACTTATCTTAAAAGAAAAGGAAGAGGAATTCACTTTAGAAAATATAAACTCCAAATTTGACAGCCCAATAATTTCTTATTTTCGAAATTTCTCAGCTCCCATTAAATGGGAAACAGATACTACTTTTGCAGAGAAATTATTAATACTAGAATTTGAAACTGATTATTTTACGATATATGACACGATAAAAGGCATATATAAAAAAATAATTTGCAAAAGAATATATGAAGAACCCGATATTAATATTGAAAATAAATTAATAACAACATTAAGATCAATAATAAGGAATAATAAAAGTATAAATTTATCTCTCTTATCTGAAATACTTAGTATCCCAACTTTCTCTGAAATAGAATCAGAGATCAAGAAAGTTGATCCATTAAAAGTTTATAAAACTATTGACGACTTAAATTATCTTTTTGGTACAAAATTAAAAGTAGAACTACTGAATAAGCTTAAAGAAATTGATAAAAACATTACTAAATTATGGCCTGAGGGTAAGGATGAAAGAAAACTAATAGAAACAATATGGAGGTTACTTTTACATAGTAAATATGAGGGAATTAAAAATAAAGTAATTAGTTATATAGATAGTAATTCAATGACTCTTTCAAAAGCTGCTTTGAATGTATTCACCAGGATTAATTGTCCGGAAAGAGAATTAATTTCAAATATTTTTTTTAATAAATGGAAACACAATCCAGTAGTCTTAGATAATTGGTTCTTTTTTAAAGCATCTATTGAGATAAATAATAATCAAAAAAATATTGAAGCTCTATTTAAAAATGAATATTTTGATGTCAAATCACCCAATACTTTAAAATCTATATTAAATGCATACGTAACAAGAAATTCATTATTCCACTCCAGAGATGGATCAGGTTATAAATACGTAGCAGATAAAATTCTAGAATATGACAAATCAAATCCAATAGTAATTTCACGTTTTTTAAAAATATTTAGTACTTTCAGGCAATATGAAAATCCTTATAAAAGAAATATAATTAAAGTTCTTGATTACATTAAAAAAAATAAACTCTCACCAAATACAAGAGAAATTATAGATGCAATTTTAAATTAATAATTATTCTATTTATATAAACTTATAAGTAGTATTATTAAAATCCCAATAATAATAAAAAGCAAATATATCTTTTGAGAGATTTGTATTTTAAAATTACTAAATCGATCTTTTTTATATTCTTTATCCCACTTTTTTTTTACGTAATTATTAGTTACAAATTTGTTAGGTCTACCACAGAATAGGCAAGTAGGGGCTGTTATTGAGATTAAATTCTTACATTGTGGACATTTTTTTTGCATCATAATTTTTTTATTTTAGCAAATAATTTTTGAATATTTCTTATTAAAAACCATATATAAAAATTTCTCTTAAGAAGAAAAATATTAAAGATTATTTATAGATAATGATTCGAGATTAATTAAATTAAGTTTCAAAAGAATACTTAATTAAAGCTAATAAATAATGTGGAATATAATAAATTATTATTTTAATTTTTACATGTTTGCAATTGCATTAGGATTAGGTCCTATAGAAACAATTACAATAGCAATATCAGCTACAGTTTTTATTTCTGCTTTTACATGGGTATCAATTAAAGGTGATTTAAGAGAACTTGCAAACGAACTAATTGATGATAATAATCAGAAAGAAGAAAATTAATTATTTCTATAAATAATTAATTATGTAGCCTTGGATAATCAATAATATGTCTTATTTCCTTAAGGGATGCTCCATAAATTCTATTACCATTTAAATTAACTCCTTTCCATTTTTCTTTTTGGTTAAAAGTATCGTTATTACAAGAGTTATGCCCAAAAGAATGCTTATCATCCCATGTCAAAGTTATATCCCAACCTTTATAGTTCTCTATCATAGAAAAAAATATTAATACATTCAAATATTACATACAAAGACAGAAAACAAAAACGAAGGAAATAAGTAGTTTTTTTATAATATTTATTTAATATTCTATAAATTAGGAAACAATTTTTATTTTAAGTGCTGACTTGTCCGCATTTTCTCTAGCAATATTTAGGTCATCATCTGTTGAAAGGACTACCCCCATTCTCCTTCCTTTCTTTGCTGTTGGTTTCCCAAATATTAGAACTTTAGTATTCTCTAGTTCTAATGCCTCGTTTAGTCCAGAGTATGAAGGAGTATTAGATTCTTTATCTGATATTATTACTCTGGTTGCTGATGGCTTTAATAGTGAGATATTTGGTATAGGTAGATTTAAAAAGGCTCTTAAGTGTAATTCAAATTCGTTTATGTTTTGACTAACTAAGGTGACCATTCCTGTATCATGAGGCCTAGGAGATAATTCTGAAAATATAACCTCTTTGCCTCTAACAAAAAACTCAACCCCATATATACCTGAACCATTTAAATTGTTTAATATTTTTGTTGTCATTTTTCGGGCTTCATTAATCAAGGATTGATTCATATCCAATGGTTGCCAGCTACATTGATAATCTCCTTTGTATTGTTCATGACCTATTGGCTCACAAAATATATTCTCTCCACTAGTTTTTCTAATAGTTAAAAGAGTAAATTCATAATCAAAATTTAAAAATTCCTCAAGTATTACACCAACTATTTTTCCTCTTGAATTTTTCAAGGCATCATTCCAAGCTAATAAAAGATCCTCTTTCCTATTAACTAAACTTTGACCTTTACCTGATGAACTCATTAGAGGCTTTATCAAAAGAGGGAATCCAATTTCAGATGACTTTATTTCTAGCTCATCAACATTAAAAACATAACTAAATTTTGCAGTTTTTATATTTAATTCTTTAGATGCCAGGTCTCTTATTTTATCCCTATTCATAGTTATTTCAACAGTTCTAGCATTAGGAACGATATTTATTCCTTCATCTTCCAATTCCTTTAAAGCTTCAATTGATAGTGCTTCAATTTCGGGTACTACAAAATCAGGATTGAGTTCTTTTATCTTTTTTTTTAGTATTTCCTTATCACTCATATCTATGACAAAAGAATTATCAGCTAATTGCATCGCAGGTGCATTTTCGTATTTATCAATAGCTATTACTTCTAGGCCTAATCTTTTAGCTTCAACCACTAATTCTTTTCCAAGTTCGCCACTGCCAAGTAATAATATTTTCTTGGGAATAAATTTAAAGCTGCTCATCTCTAAATAAATTTATGTTATTTATTATCGTCAGATAGCTTGTTAGAGAGTTTATCTTCACTTTTATTAGCTTTTAAATTAGACAAAAAAGAATTATTTCCGAACCAATCATTTTGCTTCATTCCTCTTGTAATTGAAGTTGAAATAGCACCAAGAAAGAAAAAAGCCATCATTACCCAAAGGATTCGTTCTAGAGCAATTGAAGGCGAGAAGCCCTGTCCTGATTTAATAATTTCAGTAAGAGGGTCTAAGGGGTCCAAGTTAATTTTTAAGTATGTTATTTTATTATATAAGTTGAGTAAAAACTTTTTACTAAAAATTACAAATAAAAATAATAGGCAAATAAGGTCTTTAAAAAACGCAAAAACATTTTTTCAATGTTATCTTCAATAGATAAATTTCTCAAACTTATGGTAGTAGATGTCCAAAACACAACCGTTGTTTCAGCAAATGGAGAAGCGAAAAAACTTGGCCAATATTCAGGAAATGTAATTTTGATAGTAAACGTCGCCAGTTATTGCGGTAATACTGCTCAATATAAGGATCTCCAAAAGCTTCACGATAAATATTCAAAAAAAGGTTTAAGGATTCTTGCTTTCCCTTGTAATGACTTCGGGAATCAAGAGCCTGATTCTCTTACAGAGATAAAGAACTTTTGTTCTACAAAATATGGTGTTGAATTCGAAATTATGGAAAAAGTACACGCGAAAGGTAATACTAGCGAACCATATACAACACTAAATAATGTTGAACCAAAGGGTGATGTTGAATGGAATTTTGAAAAATTTTTAATTGGCAAAGATAGTAATGTGATTGCAAGGTTTAAACCTGGTATTCAACCATTCGATGAAAATTTAATTGCCGCAATAGAAGTAGCAATAGATTCTTAATTTGGTATTAATATTAAAAATTTTTTTACCAAATAAAACCAAAAGGCTGTAATTATTTTTGAAATTTTATAATTAAATGAATATATATAGGATTATTTATTCTTAATTATCATTGTTTTAGCTTTTTTTGAATTTAGGTTTTTTCCTTTTTGTCTTTGCTTCTACTAACTCTTCTTTAACTTCAATTACCTCTGGTTCCTCTGACTTTGCTTCTACTAACTCTTCTTTAACTTCAATTACCTCTGGTTCCTCTGACTTTGCTTCTACTAACTCTTCTTTAACTTCAATTACCTCTGGTTCCTCTGACTTTGCTTCTACTAACTCTTCTTTAACTTCAATTACCTCTGGTTCCTCTGACTTTGCTTCTATTAACTCTTCTTTAACTTCAATTACCTCTGGTTCCTCTGACTTTGCTTCTACTAACTCTTCTTTAACTTCAATTACCTCTGGTTCCTCTGACTTTGCTTCTACTAACTCTTCTTTAACTTCAATTACCTCTGGTTCCTCTGACTTTGCTTCTACTAACTCTTCTTTAACTTCAATTACCTCTGGTTCCTCTGACTTTGCTTCTATTAACTCTTCTTTAACTTCATTTACCACTGATTCCAAATCTAATTGCGATCCTGAATTTAAATTTTCTTTAGAAATTTCCTCTTTATTACTAAGAAGAAACTTTAATAAACGTTGGAATAACAACCAACCTTTTTCTACTCTTTTTGGTCCCAAAATTATAAGAACAATAACTGATATTACAAAAATTGCTGGAGAATTTAAACCTAAAAAATTCATCAATTTCAAACATTCTGAATTTACTTTAGTACATCATAAAAATTAAGGCTAATTATTTTCAAAAGTAGGTAAATAAAGCTCTCTATTTGAAGCAATAATACCTTCTTCTTTAAAGAAAATTTCTAATTCTTTTAAATCGTTTATATTAATTTTATCTCCGCAGTTATCTAAAATATTATTAGAAGTAAACTCCCAAAGGTCATTTAAATATTGATCATCGTCTGGGAAAGCTACAAATTTTAGATATGTATTATTTAAAGCATATTCACTTGCAAACTCAGAGTCTAATCCCTCATTTTTAGCATCACAAAAAACTTTAGCAAACCTTTTACCTACAGAAGTTTGAGCACTAGACAAATCAAGACTTCCTTGAATTGCATAAACATTATTAGGAGCAAAAAAAAGAAAAATTTGAAGAAAAATTGATAATAAAAGGATCAAAAATACAGCACCTAAAAAATTTAACCTTTTTTCAATTTAGCAAAAATAGTAACTAATTAAGAGAATAAAAAGAAATCTAATTAAATTTTTTATTAATAAAAAACAGAATCAAATGAATGTTAATTATTCAATCTATAGTGAATATATCAGAAGTGGATTTTTACATAATGTCTTCAATTATAAAATTAAGAGGCAAAGGTGTATCGAGAATAATAAATAGTAAAGTAATGTTGTCTCCTCTCGCAGGAGTTACCGATAAAATATTTAGAAAATTAGTAAGAAAATGGGCTCCAGAATCTTTACTATTTACAGAAATGATTAATGCGACAAGTCTTAAACATGGATATGGCACTCAGAAAATAAAACAACTTGAATTAGAAAAAGGTCCTATAGGTGTGCAGATATTTGATAATAGGCCCTTTGCTGTTTCAGAGGCTGCAAAATTGGCAGAAGATTCAGGTGCATTTCTAATTGATATAAATATGGGCTGTCCAGTAAAAAAAATCTCAAGAAAAGGGGGTGGAAGTGCCTTAATTAATGATCGCTTATTAGCTATTGAATTAGTAAAAAGAGTTTCAAATGCTGTAAAAGTACCTGTTACAGTCAAAACAAGGCTTGGTTGGGAAAATAAAGAAGAGAATATAGAGGAATTTCTATTAAGTCTTCAAGATGCAGGAGCTGAAATGATAACCTTACATGGAAGAACTCGAAAAGAAGGCTTTTCAGGTAAAGCAGACTGGGAAATGATTGGAAAAATTAAAGAGCTTTTAGAAATACCAGTAATTGCAAATGGAGATATTAAGAATCCTAAGGACGCTTATAATTGCTTAAAAAAAACAAATGCTGATGGTTTAATGATTGGGAGAGGCATACTTGGTTCTCCCTGGAAAATAGGAGAAATAGATTATGCAGTTAAAGAAATTAAAGGTTTTGAAGAACCAAATATTGAAGAAAAATTGTTATTGATTATTGAACATTTGGATGAACTTATAAAAGAAAAGGGCAGTCATGGTTTATTAATAGCCAGAAAACATATTTCATGGACTTGTAAAAATTTTCCAGAAGCTACAAGTCTTCGAAATAAATTAGTAAGAGCAATAGACGCCAATGAGGTTAAAGAATTAATAAATAAAGCGATTAAAACTTTAAATTATGAAAAAAAAATATTAACCTGAAAATAATTAAATTTTAAAATGAAAATAATAAGTTCAAAGACGAGTCAAAGAGTTTGTAAACATATGAATAAAGATCACATTGGATCTGTACATAAATATCTAAAATATTATGGAAAGATTTCAGAATTTAAGGAAGCTTATTTGGAAGAAATTTCCAGTCAATTCATGAAAATTAAATATGATGATAAGTTTGCAATTATAAATTTTAAAAATGAAATCTCAGAAGATGAAATTCATGGCACATTAGTTTCGATGATAAAAGAAATTGAATAAATTTCTTGAGCCATCTTCGTAAAAAAAGAACATCTAAGAATTTCTCTCATAGTAATCCGAAATTTTTTTACATTCTTCAAACGTAAGCATACTCAATCTTGAACTTGCATTACATTTTAAGATTGCACATACAGCCAACAGATCAGAGCTGTCAACATTGAGTGCTTCAGAAAGCTCTATAACTCTAAGACCCTTCAATATTTTTACTTAAAAGAGGATTGATAAAAACATTGTACTTCGAATTAATGTGCAGCATTTTTTCCTAAACCAGCTATAAATGGGAAAGCTTGCTCGTCGCCAAAAATATCTTCATTAGAAGTTATAGGGATATCGCCTTTATCCTTAATATCACTTTTAACATCACTAGATTTTGATTCCATAGATATATCATTACTTAATTCGCCACCAATTTCATCGGCCAAGCAATTACTAAAACTAAAACAAAAGTAACTAATAAAAACAAATGAAATTAAAATAATGTTTTTCATAAAAAAACTAATAAAAAAATATTCTCTTACAAAAATAAATTTTTGAAAAAAATTTTTCTTATATTAAAACAATTCTAAATATATAAATTAATACAAACTATTTATTTAATTTATTTCTATTCTTGAATCTTACCAAGAAATAAATTCCAATCATTATAAGAATAGCCATTGAATATTTAAAAAGGAAAACATAAACGACATAAACTAAGAAAGGGAACAAGCATGCTCTTTTAAAATTAATTTTTTGAGTTGAGTTCATTTTTTCCCAATTTAAATATTCTCTCCACTGGAATATTTTCTTCATTTTTCTTTCTTTATAATTTCGATTAAACATAATTTTTAAAATATAATTTTTTATTTTTTTTTATTTTAATTAATAAAAACCAACTTCAATAACTATATTTTTATTATAAATATACACATATAAATTTCAAAATTTTAATCTAAATGAAAAAAATTTGGAAAATTGAAAAGTTAGTATTACCACAACATTCAGATCACGCTGGGGTTATGTGGCATGGTACATATTTTGATTGGCTTGAAGAAGGAAGGATCAATGCACTTTCAAAAGCAGGTTTAAATTATGTTGACCTTACAAAAAATGGTTTTGACTTACCTTTAATAGATACTTCAATAAAATATATATCACCCTTATTTCTTGGAGATACTGTAACAATAGAAACTATATTTGAAATAAGCAAAAGTCCAAAAATAAAAATCCATTCAAAATTCATTAACAAAAGCAAAACAATTTTGACCATAGCTAAGGTTAATTTGGTTCTAATAAATAAAAAAAGTTTTTCTATTATAAGGAAAAGGCCTGATTTCATATCAAAAGCTTTTTTAAAATTAAACGGATAAGATTATAGTTAGCTAATTTATTAATTAATTAGAGTAATTAAATTCTTTTCACTAATGAAGGATATATTTCTTGTCTTGGATTCATATCAATATCAAATGGAATCAAATTATCAGGAAACCTCTTCTCTAACTAATCTTTTTACTGAAAACAAATTTATAGGATGGCTAGGTCTTTTTATTGTATTTTTTTCAATCTTTGCAATTATTATTTTTCAGTTTCTTGAATGGGAAAGTAATGACAAAAACAAGGAATAAAAAAGACTTGAATTATAATAAATATAAACGTTTTATAAAATGGCAATTTACTTAAAAATAACAAATCCGACTGAAGTTGTAAAAAAAAAGACCTCCAAATGGTTAACAGACTTAACACCAGAAAGAATTGATCGAAAATTAGTTGAAGACGAAGTTATTAAAGGTATTATTGAACAATTAACACTTGAAGGTATTGAAGGCGAAATCTCAGCAATAAATGGTTTTGATGTAAAAAACTCTACATTAATTACAAAAAATGATTTTATAATCAGAAAAACAAAATCTTTTTAACTAAAAAATAATAAATAATGAATAATATTTTTATTATTTTAGTTTCTTTAATTTTGTTATTTTTGATAACTATATTAAAATCTTTTCTATTAAAAAAAAGAAAAGATAAATTAAATGATGCCTTAAATGCAAATTACTTCCTTGAAACGATAAATAGACTTATTGAAGAAAATAAATACAATCTATTGGAGGAAAGAATTAGATTAAAAGTTATTGATGCTTATGGCAACGAAGACTTGAAAAAGTGGATTGGTAATCCCCCTCTAGATGAAAAGTTAATTGAGAAAAGCATCAATAATGGTTCAAAAAGGTTAAAAGAAGGTATTCCATACTTTTGGGAAAAAGTCATTTTAAAAAAATTTTCAGGTACAGACATTTTTTTTGAAAAATGGAAAGCTTATCGCAAGATTAATCCAATTATTAATGATGAAATAATTGGTGTGAGTAGAATTTTGGAGAATGAAGACTGGTTTATATTCATAGCTAGCCAAATAGAAAAAACTTGTTTAAATTTAATAGAAAATAATACATCGAGGATTAATAATCAAAACTATAAAAAAGGAATTATATTTGAAAATCATTGTATGGAAATTCTCAAAGAGAATGGGTGGAAAGTGAAAGAAACACCTATTACCGGAGACCAAGGAGTGGATTTGATTGCCTCCATCGATAATTTAAGGATTTGTATTCAATGTAAAAATCATAAAAAAGCAGTAGGCAACAATGCTGTTCAAGAAATTTCTGCTGGTAAATTATATTGGAAAGGAACTCATGCGGTATTAGTCTCAAAATCTGGTTTTACTAAATCTGCACAAAAACTAGCTAGAGCTAATAAAGTGAAACTAATAAATGATTTTGAATTAAAAGATTTAGAAAATTTACTGATATAGTTGAATTACATAAATTGGGATATCCCTTCTTTATATAAAACAAGTGTCGTAAAAATCCCAGAAGCCCATATTAAACCTCTAGCAATAGGAATATTTAAAACATAAGCGCCAATATACAAGAAACGTAAGAGAGGATGCATCCAAGCTGCTATTAATGAGAGGTTTGAATCAGGCAAAGTAATTAAACAAAGTATGCAAGCTGGAGCATGAATAGAAATGCTTTCCCAGCAATTCTGATGACACCAAACTGCTCTTTTACCAAAGTCTGGCAATTTATCAAATAATGCTCTTGGTGCAGACATATTCTCCACAGAATAACCAGCTTTGATTCTTCCAAGAGTCAAAGGAATTGTCGATAGTAATACAACTACAACAGACAGGCAAAGGCTCCAAGCGAAAACTATTGGCATATATCTTAAATATTTAATTTAGCTTAGTAAATTACTACTTATTAATGCGGAATAATATTTAATATTTAAAAACTAATGTTTTAATTTATATTCATAAGCTATATTAAAATCCTTATGGACATTTCAAAAATATTAACAATCCTACTTGGTAGTATTTTAATTTATCTAATTTTTTTATTTTTAGGATTTAATTTAAGAAATAAAAATATAAAGGCACAAAATCTAACTAAAAAAGACAAATAATTATTTCCCACTAGAAATTTTTCATTATTTTTTTTTAATCATATTTTATGGAAATAAAAAAGATTATTAATTATATTAAATTGAAGAATTTTTAATAAAAATCTATTCTGTTTTAGCTAAAAATAATGAAAAAGATCTATAAATTTATAAAAAGTTTTTTATTTATATCATTATGGCTAATAATCTCTTCTTATTTGCAAAAATATTGGAATACATTTCACTGGGAATATATATACCTTAATTTAAGAACAATTTTTGATAAAGAGTTTTGGTTCGTTTTGGAAAGATATCTATTTGGACTTGACCTAGGTTATTGGATAGAGGAATTATTAAAATTTTTGTCATATGAAATACCCAAAGAGACCTTTAAATATGTGCCAATATTCTTTTTTTTAAAATATATTTGGATTAAAAGATAAAAATAATTTAGAGAGACGTAATAAATTCTTGAAATCTTTCAAATAAGATATTGTCTTTAATTCTTCTGAGAATAAATAAAGTTCCTTTATCACCCCTGCAAATTCTAAGATTTTTGCTTAAAAAAGTAATTTCTAACCATCCTTTTTGTTCTTTTTTAATCTTAGTTAAAGCGTTTATTTTCCTTATTCCAATATAAGGTCCAATTATTCCAGCATGAGTAAAACTAACACCAATTTTCTTTTCATTTAAAGAACTCAATTTTGCTACTATTCCTGTTCCAATAATTGAATTAATCCCTCTAGGCTTGAGTAAATTCAAACCATTTAGATTTAACGGATCAAGAATTTGAAGGTTATCAACTAGAGGAGAGTAATTTAGAAATGGAGCTTTTGAACTACTCCATCTAAGCTCCCATATTCCTTTTAACTTCTCAACATCATTGCTAAGGGTAAATTTTGATTCCTTCTCTAGTTCTTCAGCCATATTTTTAATCTTTTTTGTTTTAGGACTTGAAAGGATTAAGTCCAATAATTGTTGTTCTACATTCATTTAAAAAGATTTAAAAATAACCTGAGCAAAAATACTTACATTGATATGCTATATTCTACTGAAAATGTTTTGATTCCATGACAAAGAGTTACTGGCTTAAGAAAATATCCATACCAAATGCTGAGTTGTTTCTCGAATACATAAGGACAGTCTTGCCATGGATAAGATCTGTAGGTGGGGTTGTGGTAAAAAAAGATATTACTCAAGATTCCAACTCACACAAGTGGGATGGGGGCCAACTAGGTATAGTAATAGAATTTGAATCTAAGATAGCTGCAAAAAGAGCCTTTTATTCTGATGTATTTCAAAACTATTTGAAATCTAGAGATTTAATGGAACTAGTGACAATAAGCACTCTTTAGTATTAAAAAAATAGATCTCTCACAATAATATCTGCCGACAAAAATTAAAAAATTAATTTTCGCAAATTAAGTATTTATTACTAGTAATTATTTTTTGTAATGGTTATAACTTCATTATTTATGAAATATTTAGCAAAATCTAAGGTAATAATCAAAATTAAATTAAATGAATTACTCCACGGAACAAGAAGACTATTTAATGACAACCCCTTACACCAAAAAAATTCAAAAAAAATTTAAGGAAGTTAAAAACTTTCTTGAGAAAAATGGATTTAACTCATCTTCTCAAGGACTAATGCAGGATATTATTAGTTCTCAAGAATATATTTCCAAAAATGATTTATGAAAAAATGTTTTTTTCAAAGTGTTTTAAAATAATAAATCCCACCTATTAAGAAAGGTAATAATATCCCTAAGAATAAGAGAAAAGATTTTTTAGATTCTCCCTGTGTTATTGGAATAATTTCTGGTTCAATTGCGAATCCATTTTGTCTTCCACCGCTTTCTGTTGTATAACCTTTTTTATTCATAACTAAAAAATTTCATACGATTATCGCATGTATATTTTTTTTTATAAAAAATTTTTACATTTAGAAAAATTTTTAAATTTTCTAATAATTATTAGTTAATTTCAATTTTGGATTTTAATTTAGCAGCTTTTTTAAGTAAACCAACAATTTCTTTTCTACCATTAGCTTGTTCTGCTCTATTAATTAAATCACTATATCTTTTGGTAATTTCTCTATAGTTCATTTAAGTAAATATATTTATTTTATTATAAAAATAGAATTGAAAATTTTTTGTATAAAAGATATCAAAATCCTTTTTAAATTCTCTTAAATTATTTACCTAAACCAACCTCTCTTTTTAGGCTCTTCTACAACTTTTACTGGTTCTACTTTTTTACCAAATAATCCCTTTTTCTTTGGTTTGACATCCTCAGTTATAGGTTCTCTTTTTCTACCAAATAATCCTTGCTTCTTAGGTCTATCCTCTAAATCTTTTTTTTGATTTACTTTTTTAACAGGAGATTTGGATTGATTCTGTATTGGTTTTTTACCATCTGATAAAAGCTGATAGACAAAATATCCAAAAACACCAAAAAATCCTATTGCTTGGACTAAGGCGGTACCGATATTATCAAACATTGGCGATTCTAGTTTTTTAATGAAGTAATCTATTAATTATGGAAAAATATTTTTATAAATGCGGAATAAAAGAATTCAGATTTATGAATTAAAAATTAAGATATGAAATTTTTTTAAAATAAAACTATTTATAGTAATTAACTAGATCGATTATTAAAATCGTAAGGAGAGAAATTCCCAAGATGTATGGAGCAAAAGGATATTTATTCAAGATTTGATTTAAATTACTTTTTGAGTCCTTTTTTGCTTCTTTCTTCTCTCTTGGCGGCAATCCTAATTCTTCTCTTCTTTTTGCTTCTCCCATATTTTAAGATGTGTACTTTAAAACAAATATAGTACAGATATATATGTTTAAACAATATTTAGATCTTTGCTAAATTAGATTACAAGTTTAATTAGAAATTTAGTTAATATATTTCTATAAATAAAAACAAAATGATAGAAATAGTTTGGTCAGTAAATATAATGGTTGCAATTTTAATTGGTGGAGTTGGCTGGGTCTTATATTATATTTTCACTTACGACCAGAAATATACATCTTAATATCAAAATGGCTGAAAAAGATTTAGTAAATTTTCTAAAAAAAATAGAGCAATTAAACAAGATATCAGAATTAATTAAAAATAATCCTGTAAAAAAGAAAGAGTTGTCGGATTGTAAAAATCATGAAGAAGTAATTTGCTTAACTTCCAAATGGGGTTTTGAAATTGGCAAAAGATGGGGAGAATATTAAACAAATTAATATCCAACCAAAAAAAAATCATTTAAGTAGTACCAATACTCATAAAATAAATTAATATAGAGTTTGTGAAAATTTAATTATGACTGATATTGAGGAGATAAAAAAGAAGATATATCAAATTGCAGCTATTACTGACAGGGGGCAAAGACTGAACAAATTAATTGCACCTATGTATCAAGAGAAGTTGAAAGAGATGGGAAACCTTATAGATATTCTTGAAAGTTTTAATACGGAAGTTTCTGAAGAAAAATTATCTGGAGAGTGGGAATTAATTTATTCAACAGTTGAATTATTTAGAAGTTCACCGTTCTTTTTAGCTATAGAAAAAGCATTAAATGATGAATTTAAAAGTAATCTTTTTTTTAAACTACATCAATTACAAGTAGGATCATTTGGTCTTTCTACCATTGGAAGAATTGCTCAAAATATTGATTTTGATAAAAAAGAATTTTTATCAACATTTGATACCACAATATTTGGGCTTACAATAATTCCAATTCTTGGTTGGTTCAAGCTTCTTCCAACTTTTGGAGGAAGAGTAATAACACTTGCTGATGATTTAATTTTAGAAGATAAGGTACTTAAAATGAATTTGAAGAAAACCAAAGTCTCCAAAGTTGATGGACTTAATAAGATTCCATTGTTTAGCACGCTATTAATGGAAAGATGGTATCCAGTCAAAGAAGTATGGGAAAAATTGCCTTGGAATAAAGAATCACCTTCTTGCGAAGTATCAGTTATCTATTTAGATGAAGAGGTAAGAGTAATGAAAGATATTTATGGATCAACTTTTGTTTATATCAGACCAACAATATCCTTACTTAATTCTAAATAAAAAATCTCTTGTGATTTATCTAAGTGTTTATTACTAATAAACCAGAAATAAAAATCAGAATCAAGTAAATCTAATTAAGCGAATGTCGCGGGATTGGAATAAATGAGTTATGTTCAGAGTGAACATTTTAAAATTATGCTAAAAAATAAAGAAAAAAATTCTGTTGTAAGAGGAATATTCTTAATCGGAGGTTGGGGTTTAGGTTTAGATAGATTTTACGAGGGAGATAAAAAAGGTGGAGTCTTATCAATTATTGGATGGAGTATTACATTTTTTACTTTCCTTTACCTAAAATGTTCAGGATATGAATATGTTGATGGTGTAAAGAATTATTCAGATTATTCACCAAATCCTTTAATTGTTTTACCTTTACTAGCTGGATTGTATGGAGGGTTTCTAATTATCAAAAAGGCTTTCAGGTTAGCTAAACAATTTGAAAACGCTGAGTAATTATCTCAAAACATAGTCAAGACAATAAACCGGATCCTTTCAAATAAAATTTAAATAAAAGAATAACTAGTAAATTAACAATTACTAACGCCACTATTCCATTTCTGTTCTTTACATCTAACTTTTTAATTAAACTAGAGAGATAAAAAACAGGATTCTCAGGTTCTTTATTGTTCAATATTTTTAAAATAAAATTTAGATCAAATTATCACAATTTTTTTTTAAAACCAAAGAATGTAAAGTTCAAATTTCAGACAGATACAGCTAAGGTATTACATTATTCCTGCATTTCTCAAGAAAGCTTTACCTATATTTCCAATAACAAAAAATAAAGACAAATTAATCAAAAGAATGATTAATAATGCCAACATTTTATAGTTAGGATTTGATGAAATCCCATCAAATCCATCGTTGAGAACTCTTTTAAAAAGCGAATTGTCGTTAGTTACTGGTTTATCCACTTCTAAATCAGATTTACCTTTTTCATCCTCAATCTCTTGATTACTTGCATTTTCAAGAAATTCAGTAAATGCTTTAAAATTCTCCTCTTTATTACTTTCTTTCTTAATTTCGGAAGATGATTCAATTGAATTTTTCTCCTCAGGGATTTGCTTTGATTCTTCCAAATTTTAAATTTACGCTAGGGACATATTACACCATAAAAAAAAACCCACTCGATCAAATGAAGAGAAGGTTAGTTAAGATTAAAATTCTTGATCTTATATTAATTAATTTTGATGAGTTTTGCGATTAGAAACTTTTTACTAATCAACAGAATTTTAAAAGTAATTATTAAAATAAACTATGCTTGATTCACAAACAATAAAAACCTGCAAGGAGAATCCAACAATAAGAGACATTAAGATAAAAAATATTGAGCATGCTATTGATCAAGCAGAAATGATGATTAAAGAATCAAAAATGAATCAAGAAGAATTAAGTTTTTTGAAAAGGAAAATATCTGATTCAAGGCAGGATCTGGAGATTCTTTATTTGATGAAAATTTAAATAAATAAATGTTTTTCAAAATTAAGTTTTAGTATATTTAGAGACTTAAGAATATATTGAATAATGATTATATTAAAAAAAACAACATTATGTCAAAGAAAAGTATTTATATACCTATAAAAGTAGTTCCATATATATTTGTCTTAATTGCTGCTATTACTATTGCTGCTACTACAAATATAATTATTTAGTACTTAAGAACATTGTTTATGAATAACATATAAGATAATTCAATAGAACATATTAATTAATCAAAAAGATCAGATAAAAACAATAAATACATGAAAAATTTAAGGATAACTCTCGCTGTGATTTTTTTATCTATAGTCTTCCTTTTTAGTTTAAAAACATATCGTGATTTTGTTATTACTAATGATTTAAAAAATGAAGAAAAAATTAAATTAAAAAAATCAGCTGAAATCTTGAATGAATGTTTTGATCTAGAAAACAAAAGTAAGAGAACTATAAATGAAGCGTTGAAATTGATTGAATATTGTTTAGAAGAATTTGGATCTGAAAAAAAATTAAATTAGCATATGCTCAACTACTTATATCTTTTTAAAATAACTCACTTAGCATATATAAAAATGTTTATGGATAAAAAAAATATTAATAGATGGGAACCAACAAAAATTCAAATCGATAATATCATTCTTCCTGCCTATACCGACCTTTCTAAGAGATGTGTTTCTTATATTAATGAACTTGAATGCCCACCACAATACATAGCTGATATGTTGAGAGATTTAGCTGATGCAATAATGACTTCATATCCTGAAGTTAAAAACAATAGTTCTAATTTATAGTTTTTAAATGAGTAAAATAACATGTTCTTATTTAGGGGACTTAAAATGCGAAGCCAAACATCTCCAATCTGGGAATCTAATCACAACTGATGCACCTATAGATCATTGCGGGAAAGGTGAAAACTTCTCACCAACTGATTTACTCGCAACCTCTCTAGGCTCTTGCCTTCTAACGATAATGTCTATCAAAGCGAGATCAAATGGTTGGGAATTAAAAAATATTTATTTAGATATTGAGAAAATAATGACTAAGAATAAAGAAAGGAAAATAGCACAACTAAAAATAGATATTTATATTCCTGATGACTTATCAAAAGAAAAAATTGATTTTATAAAAAATGCTTCAGAAGATTGTCCTGTCACTAGAAATCTTTCTGAATCGCTTGATATTAAAATAAATTGGCATAACCAATAAACTTTATAAAAATAATTTTCAATTTTTAATAATACGATTATATGAAATACTTCATAGGAATAATTATTCTTTTACTTGGAATATTTATAATTACTGATTTAGCATTTAAAACTAGATATACCAGAAAAAGATTGTCCGATAAAAACAAGAATGAATAAGATTCTTGTTCTTATTAATCGATATATTAGAAATTTTTTAGGATACTTTTCTGGACTTTCTATTACTTATTTCAACCCATGATTTTTGCCTTTTGTTTAAATCTGAAATGTATGCTCGAGATTTTCTAGCTAATTGAATTTTTTTTTCTCTTTGTCTAAGTTGATTTAACTCTTGAATAGAATAGATTTTAGTATCTTTTTTATGCTTAAAAATACTTAAAAAATTAAGAAAATATTTTTTCATAGACTTAATCTACTGTCTTTTGTCATTTTGCCAATAGAGTAAAATTACTTTTATTAAATAAAAAATTTAAAATAATTTTTGATTTATTTATATTTATCAATTTTCTTATCAATTAAATCGATTAAAGGAATCATGAAATTAACATTTATACCTACAGTACACCATACGTATGTAAGACAAAATAGCAACTTTATATATAAGTTAGAGGGTAAAGTAAGAAACAATTTAAAAAAGCTGCCAACAAATAATATTAGTATTCCAATTTGCAATAATCCCTTAGCTATCCATAGAAAACCTCGTTTCCTTATGTTCTTGTAGAACCAAAAAAAAATAGCTCCAAAAATAAATAATAAAATTAGATTTATTATCATTTAAATTCTTTAATAACACCTGTTAATAATAATGCTTTGGTTAAAGGAGAATATAAATATTACATTTTTAAAATCAATTAAAATTAAAGATATTAATTGATTATCTATAAATTTTTTTGAAAAACTATCGATCTAAATGAATTTAAAACAACTTCGATTTTAATAAATCAACCCTCTTTTGATTCACACCTAGATCACCTTCACCGACTCTAGATTCAGACCTAACAAGCAATTTACGAGATTCAGGAACAAAAGATACTTCTAAATCATCAACGTATTTCATCCATTTACTTGTTACTTCAGCATGAAGATAGTCTCCATCAAGTTCAACAATTACTGATCTTGGGGTATTCTCGATAATTTCTTTAACTTCCTTAAAAGGTTGTTCGATTGAATCTACTTCCCATTCTTCTCTGACACAATGTGCTATTTCAACACACTCACTCAATTCAATGTGAGAAGCAAATGAAGCTGAGGGAAATATAAATCCTATGAATACAAAGAAACTTACAAAAAAGATTTTCATTAAAACAAGCATGAAGTTTTCTTAATCTAACTAACAAAAATAAAAATTTGATGGAATAATATTCAGTAAAATTTATATCTTATAGAAGAACTAAAAACTTCTAAGATTTAGAATTAAGTTTCAATAAATTTAAATATTTTGGAATTAACTGAATTAATAAAAGATTATATAGCCACAGAATTATTGTCTAGTACTGAACTTGACTTTCTAGAAGCAGAATTATGGGAAACCATTCAACACATTTCAGAGATAAATACATTAACAATGGCTCCAAAGGATATATGCAATAAATTAGAACTTAAGGAAAAATCTTGCTGGCAATTATGTTGTGCTGCAGTACTTGATTTTTCAAGACCTTTAAAAGAGAAAAATGAAAGAGTTGAAAATTTCAACAAATTATTAAATCAATATAACCTTTGCAGCAAATAAAAAAGACCCCTAAAGGGGCCTAAATTGGTTCTAATAAATCGAGTGTTTCCTTGTTTCCACTGATTTAATAAAACCTCTCCTACACACAATTTAAATTTCACATGATTTTATTATAGAGTAAATACTTATTGGGCAAGTATATTAATTGTCACAAAGCTAAAAACCAAAAGTACTCAAATTATTATTCGAGTACTTATTACTATCAGAAAAATGTGTGTGAGGAGTTTCTGATTCAATCAATCTACAATTATTCGAATTAAAAAAGCCACGGTATTAATCCCTATTTATATTTATTTACTTATTAAAAAATAAAACTAGAATACTTGGATTGGTACAAGATATTTTCAAATGAAAAAAAGATACAAGAAAGTAATTTACATTTTTATTGCAATTGTCCTTATTTCAATTATTGGAGGAGTTGTAAAATATTCATTTAGGTACATTGACGAGAATCCTGATAAATATATTCCTAAAACAAAGCAAATAATAATTTAATTTTTTGTTTTTTAGATTTATTAAATTATATTTGCCAATTCCCTATTGTTTAAACTTAAACTCTGAATACTTAAAAAAATAACTAGGCTTAAAAAGAAATTATTTGAGTATAAATCCACTTTCCAAAATATTAAATCTGTCTTATAAACTTCTCGATGATTGGAGGACTTTATGAAAAGAAAACATACCTTTTTTAAAAATAAAGATAATAATCTAGAAGACTTTAAAGCAAAGCATAATTATCAAATAGTTGAAGAATACTGGAGGAAAAGAAGAAAAGAATGTGAAAAAAATCTCTCTAAATTTTGCTAACCAAAAATTATGGATTTTATAATTTCTATTTTTCTAGCTTCTGTTATGTGGGTTCAAGTTCCTCAATGGGAGGCTGATTGGTCAAAGTGTGCAGTAGATGTTCCTGATACATCATGTCATTGGTATGTCGCTGCACCCGATAATACCTTTGGAGAAGGATTTGATTGGGAAAGTGCCCCTTGGTTTGATGCTAACGGACTTCAAGATGTAGCAAAAATTGAGAAAGAAAGTGTAGTAGAAAAGCTTCAAAAAAATTAGATAATATTCAATTAATAAATTACATTTTTTAGCAATAAAGTATTCATTTCTTTCTAATAATATTTAAGATGAAAATGACTTTTTAATATTTCAATGCGCTTCAAAGTAAGTTTAAAAAAAGACGGCAAAGAGTTTGATGAAGTTGTGATAGCAAACAACAAGAAAGATGCTATTGAAGTGGCTTTAAAAAACAATCCAGAAGCGGAGGTCCTTAATTCTGATTGGACATTTAAACTTTGAAAAAAGTTTTAAAATTTATTTCCAATTTTTGGAATTATTAACGAAGCAACGCAAATAACACTTATTGCAGGACCAGGAGATAAGTTAAAAACAATTGAAAGAATAAAACCCAATAGAGAAATACAAAGTCCAAAGAATGAAGATCTCATCATTGCAATCCTAAGACTTTGTGCTTTATCAAGTCCTAATAAAGTAGGTGTTGAAAGTAATGCAATTACTAAAATTACTCCAACAGCAGACATTGAACTAACGATAACTAGTGCCGTCGTGAAACTTAGAGCTAGGTTTAACAAAGACACATTTATTCCACTAGCTGAGGCGCCCTCTGGATCTAATCCGACATATACAACTTTTTCATATCCGAACGTTACTAATAAAATGAATGTTAGAAAAGCAATAATTGTTCTTAACAAATCGCCAAGGTTTGCGGTTAATAAATCCCCAAATAATACTGCCTCTAAATCAATTCTTATCCCAAGAAGTGGAATTAGTAAAACCCCAAAACCAAGCATGCCAGCAAGAATTGTATTCATAACTGCTTCATAATTTTCACTTTTTTTATTAGTTAAACTCTCCGCAATAATTGCTCCGACAAGACCACTTATAACTCCTCCAATTGAGGGATGAATACCTAGAGCTAGAGCTAGAGCTAGTCCCGGTAAAACACAATGAGAAATTAAATTTACTTGTAATAGTCTTCTATGAGTAATCAATACTGTTCCCATGGCTGGGCATAATATTCCAGAGAAAATAGTAATTATTAAAGGAATTAACCACCAGTTGTTTAAAAAAGACATTAATCGTATGATTCGTTATGATCAAAAAAGCAGGACATTAAAAGATCTTGAAAATAATGGTAACCAAGCCCGACATTACCAAAAGACAAGAGCAACTTCTTGAAGAACTTAAAAAATGTGATGATGAATTGAGTGGTCAAGAATTGCATAGGCTATTGATTATCGAAGGCAAATCCATGGGGTTGACAACAGTTTATAGAAATCTTCAAACTCTTATAAAACATGGATTGATTCGATCTAGACATCTTCCAACAGGTGAAGTACTTTACACTCCTGTTGATAGAGATATTCACCATCTGACATGTGTTCAATGTGGAGAAACCTCCAAAATGGAAGGTTGTCCGGTAAAAGATATTCATAGTCCAAAGAAAAACCCAAAAAAATTTCAACTTTTGTTTCATACACTTGAATATTTCGGCCTTTGCCAAAACTGTTATCAAGCTCAGAGTTAAATTTAAAAATATTTTTAATCACAGATATTATTCTCTTATAAAGAACTAATATTGAGATCATCCAATTTGCCTTGTATTGAATTGGGAGTTCCGGATGCTAATACTGTTTTATCTAAAACAACAACCTGATCATAACTATTGAGAGATGAGCCCCAATCATGACTACTTATAAACAGAGCTAAGCCTGCATCTGCAAGTTTACGGACTATTTTAAGAAAATCGTCTTTTGCGGGAGGATCTAATGCAGCACATGGTTCATCTAGCAGAAGAATTCTTGCAGGAGACATTAAAGTTTTAGCCAAAAGTGCTCTTTGTTGTTGTCCGCCTGAAAGAGAATCAAGTCTTCTATTTGCAAGATTTGAAATGCCAACTCTTTGCATTGTTGCTTCCAATTCGCAACATTTATTAACCCAAGACTTTGGATTTGCGAGAAGAGCCTTTATTTGGAATGGATTAGTATTTTTTGATTTTGAATATTTTATTTGACCTAATGAGACTAATTTTTCAACAGTAATCGGAAATTTCCAATTCATTGAGCTTCTTTGTGGCATAAGTGCAACCTGGGATCTAGTTCTAACTAAACTTTCACCATCAATTGTTATATCTCCAATATCAGGATTATTTTGTCCTTGCAATAATTTCAAAAGAGTTGATTTACCAGCTCCATTTGGTCCAACAAGAGCAGTCAATGTTCCTGGTTTTATTTGAACCGAAACCTTATTTAAAGCTGGCTTGCTTTTTTTTGAATAAGAATAAGTTAAATTATCTGCAATTAAAGTAGCCATTAAAGAATATATTTAAGTCAGTTAGACCTTTATTTTATCAATATTAAGGAATCCATACTTATTTCATAACAATTAATACCAAATATTGCTATGAATTATGAAAATGATTATCATTTTTAAGTATTTGAAATTTGTTTAATGTCAATTTTTAAAAAAGTAATCTTTAGTAATAAGAGATCTAATCATTCTGTTATCAAAAACTCTTTATTAGCTGGAACCGTATTATTATCAACAGTTGCTCAAGATGTTTTAGCGAAAGAAAAATCATATGTAGCTGTAGAGCCACTCACTTGCGATTTAGTAAAATCTATTGCCTTACCTTCTGATGAAGTAACTTGTTTGGTTGATAGAAAACAAGATGTACATGACTTTAAAATAACTCCAAGACAAGCTCAATTACTTAAAAGTGCGGATAAAGTTTTTACTCTAGGGAAAGAGATGACCCCAAGCATGAAAAATTGGGAGGGTAAGCCTCAAACAGTTGTAATTGGTGTAAGTGCTATAGATATAGATGATCACTCTGGGCATGATGACCATGCAGAAGGTTCATTTGAATGGGCAGGCAAATTTCAACTCTCTAAAGGTTCCTACAAATGGTCATTCGCAAAGGTAGGAGGGGAATATGCAGATCCAGCTATGAAAATGGTGATTCTCGAATCAAATGATATTGAATCTTCTGAAAAACTTGCTAAAGAACTATTAGGTTCTAAGAAGTCAATAAATAAAAAAAATAATGGGACTCTTGTAGCTAGTAATAAAGCCTATGTTCTTAATTTTGATCAAGGGAAGGAGAGTACAGTATTTAATGTAGAAATTCAAGAAGATGGCCAATATACATTCTTCACTGAACATATGCCTTTTGAGTTTGAAGCCGAAGAACACTTCTTTAAAGATTTATCTAATAGCGATGTTGAACCAATTGCACAAGTTCCAGATGAAGGCGAGGGAAATCATCACCATGATCACGGAGGATTAGATCCACATGTTTGGCATGATCCTCATAACATCAAAAAGATGGGAGAAGTTGTAAGTAAAAGTTTAAAGAAAGATATCTCTGTTTTTAATAGATCTGACAGGAAATCAATCAATGCGAGCTTTGCTTCAGTAGATTCAACACTAGAAGAACTTGATAGCTGGATTGTTGCACAGGTCTCAACAATTCCAGAATCCAACAGAGTTATTGTATCTAAACATAAAGCAATGGAATATTACGGCAATGCTTTTGGATTTGAGACTATTAGCTTACTAGATTTTATTGGTGACTCATCAAGTTTAAGACCTGACAATATTCAATCAACGTTGAAGATGCTTGATGAAGAAAATGTTAAGGCAATATTTCCTGAACAAATACCAGCTTCTAAGTTATTAAAAAACTTGAGTAGACAAAGTTCAGTTCCTTTAGCTTCTAATCAAATATTTGTTGATGGATTAATGATGACAGGGAATACAGTTTCTGTTGCTGTTCACAATACATGTACCATTGTTAATTCATTAGGTGGAACATGTGATAAGGAAGCAGGCTCCAGCATTGAAGGCAACTGGATTTCTCTACAAAATTAAACTTTTCTATAGATAACGGTTTTCATTATCTAATAATGTCTAGTATATTGATTGCTAGGCATTATTTTAATTAGATCAATTAATAGATGAGTATCAACGAAAAAGTTCCTGTTACAATCCTTACTGGATTCTTAGGCTCAGGTAAAACAACTCTTCTTAATAGAATATTAAGTGAAGAGCATGGTAAGAGAATCGCTGTTATTGAGAATGAATACGGTGAAGTTGGGATAGATCAAGGTCTTGTAATAAATGCTGATGAAGAAGTATTTGAAATGTCTAATGGTTGCATTTGTTGTACTGTTCGCGGAGATCTTATTAGAGTCCTTGGTAATTTAATGAAAAGAAGGGATAAATTTGACTACGTTTTAGTTGAAACAACTGGGTTAGCTGACCCTGGTCCTGTTGCTCAAACATTTTTTATGGATGAAGAAATTAGTTCTGAATTCACACTTGATGGAATAGTTACATTAGTTGATGCAGCTCATATTGATCAACAACTTGGGCGTAGTGATGAGAGTTCTGAACAAGTGGCATTTGCAGATGTCTTAGTCCTTAATAAAACGGATTTAGTCTCAAATGATGCTCTTGACAACCTTGAATCAAGATTAAGAGATATGAATCGAATGACTCGTATTATTCGAGCAGAGAAAGCAGATGTTCCTATTGAGACAGTTTTAAATTTAAGTGCTTTCGATCTTGACCAAATTTTAAAGCGTAGACCAACTTTCTTAGAACCTGAATATCCTTTTGAATGGTCAGGAGTTTATGAGCTTGAGCCTGGAAAATATGAATTAAAACTTGAAGAAGGGCCTGATCCTGAAATGTCCTTAGTAGCTTTTGCTAATCAAGGATTTAGTGAAGAAGAATTAAAAGAGAGTGCAGAAGCCTCTGTAAGACTTTATGCAGAAAAAGCTAAAAACTTAGAATCTGGAAATACTATTCCATATGATGAGCATGTAAGTCTTAAATTGCAAAACAAAGGATCTAAATCTTTTATTTTGGATATTGAAAAAGCGTCAAAAATTGGATTGTTCACACAACATACTGCTGAAGAATTCAATATGAAAGTGCTAAAAATAGACTCCCAAGATAATGTTAAGGAAATTCCTTTTAAAACTGAAAGAAACTGGGTCGCAGAACATGAACATGATGATGAAGTTGGATCAATTGCAATAGAGCGTTTTGGAGATGTAGATCCTGAAAAGTTGAATACTTGGATGGGAAGACTTCTTTCCGAGAAAGGAGTTGATATATTCAGAACAAAAGGGTTTATTAGTTATTCTGGCAACCCACGCCGAATAGTATTTCAAGGAGTTCATATGTTATTTACTGCCCAACCAGATAAAGAATGGGGAAATGAACCACGGAGAAATCAACTCGTGTTTATTGGAAGAAATCTAAATGAAAAAGAAATGCAAGAGGGATTTGATAAGTGCCTGATATAGAACCTTTTAGCCCTAGAGGCATGTTTCATGAAGGTTGGTCTGCTGAAGTTGATGATTATGCAATAGTTTGTGGTTGGGCTTTAAAAGGGAAACTCTTTATCGTTGGAGACGTAGTTGGAGGGCTTTATGGGTTCGACGGAGATACAGGAAAGCTTATTTGGAAACAAGATGAAGCCCATTCCGGAGGTCTTCTTGCAATGTCTATCCATCCGAATGGAGAGATTTTTGCAACTTCAGGGCAAGACGGAATAGTTCGAATATTAAATTGCAATAATGGGGAGGAAATTAAAGCCATTAAACTTGGTAAAGGTTGGGTTGAACATTTAAGTTGGTCAAATGGAGGTTTATATTTAGCCGTAGCTTTTTCCAAAAAAGTATATGTATTTAATCAAGATGGTAATGAACAATGGGGTTCAGAAGAACATCCGAGTACAGTAAGTGCCATATCGTGGTCGAATAAGAATGAGTTAGCAACTGCATGCTACGGACGCGTAACTTTCTTTGATATAGCAAACAAAAAGACTAATCAGAAACTTGAATGGCAAGGTTCACTAGTTTCGATGCAGTTAAGCCCTGATGGAGATATTGTCGCCTGTGGGAGTCAAGATAATTCGGTACATTTCTGGCGTAGATCAACTGGACTTGATGCTGAAATGACAGGTTATCCTGGAAAGCCTTCTCACCTTTCTTTTGATGATAGTGGCATGCTATTAGCAACTAGTGGTAGCGAAAGAATTACAGTATGGAGTTTTTCAGGAAATGGCCCTGAAGGAACGATGCCAGGAGAATTATGTCATCATACTGAACCAATTTCTAGCCTAGCTTTTTCTAACAAAGGTTTACTAGTCGCTTCAGGTTCAAGAGATGGTTCAGTAGTAGCTAGTTTTCTTAAAAACGACGGAAATGGGGATCCTGTAGGAGCTGCTTTTGCTGGAGATTTAGTTGGAGATATTGCTTGGAGACCCGATGACTGCGCTTTAGCTGCAGTTAATGCGAAGGGTGTTGTAACCGTTTGGAATTTTAAAGTCCGAACAAGTTCCTCTTCAAAAGGATTCAAGTAATTTCTAGCTTATAGATTTACCAATAATTAGTTTTCAAATGTCTCTCAATACAAATCACTTCGCAATCATTATCAATACCTTTTGGATGAATATCGCAATATGAAAGACATTGTAAATATTCATCTACGGGATTATTTTTATTATTATTAATATCATTATTGTGATTATTTTGAATTTTTGAATTAGTCATAAATAGATTTCCTCAATTCATTTAGGGTTAACATAAACGAGAGAGATAAGAAAAGAAATAAGCAAAACTTACTAAAAAAATAAACAAGAAATATATAAAATTTAAAGCTTAAAATAAACAAATTGATTATTACTATGGGACATTTTGGATTAAAAATCAATGCGTATAAAAACGGATTGTTTTTTTAAAAGTTTTTAATTAATTTGTGATTGTTGAGTTTTAGGAGGTCTTTCAAAATGATCGATAGCCTGCCTGCAATTTCGGAATAATTCCGAACTAATTTAATTAACTGCTCCAATTATTTTTTATTAATGTCTGAACTTACTTCTTTCGCATCGTTTAGGTGCCCTACAAGAAAAAGTTCAATTCTAGAGTCTTTGCCCCAGTTAAAAACTATTAGTTTATTAAGGTTATTTTTAGCTGAAAAATAATTAACAACAAGGATCAATGATTTAGGCTAGTTGTTAATTTTGATAGATAAAATAAGTAAGAAAATAAAAGGAGAGCTTTTAAAAGCTCTCTTTTTTATTTGGGCTAAAAAAACAAACTTTGGCATTATTATATTTTTTTAGCTATCTATTGTAATAAGAAACTTTATTTGGATAGATATAAAATAATGTCAAAAAAACTTAGATTTTTTTCTGATTTATTAGCTAGAGCTGTTAATGAAATCGAATACAAAAATGTTCTTAAAAAATTAAAGAAACAAGATCTTATAGCAGATGTAGATGATCAGAGATCACACCATTTTTATTCATAGAGAAGGGGACTAAATTGAACCATTGGTATAAATCTTTTACTTCAAAAAGCTTACTTTGGCTAAAAGTCTTATTACAAAATAAATTTTTTATATCTTTAATAATAAGAAAAATAATTTTGTTTTAATCCATGAATAATTACTATTGTCCATACTGTAATCCCAAATATCAATTTCAAAAAAAATCAACATCTGGAGAATTAATATGTGGGTTATGTGGTGACCCTCTAGTAAAAAAGCCATTGATTAAAATTAATCAAATAATTGCTATTATTGCCTCCTTATCGCTAGTACTTCCATTGATTTACACGTTTATTATTTTAATTAAAAACCAAATAAATCCTCCTAGTAGAAACTACAATGCAATTACAAATTTTATCGAGAAAAATTCAAAAACAAGATTTTATCAACCTCTACAAAGTGATTTAATTAAACAAGAATCATCATCTTCAATTTGATTTTTATAACTAGAATTATTTAACTCTTTATTCATAATTAATGGTTTAACAGATTCTTTACAATGATTTTTACATCCTCCATTAAATAAATTGTGAGCTTGTAAAAAGTGAGTATTTGTTAAAAAGATAAACAAGATTAATTTAAAAGTTTGTTTTATTTTGGATTTCATTTTTAGTAAATTATTTACCAAGCCTGGATTGATATTATCAACTAATTCCAAGGAGTGTTAATCAATCCCCAAATATCAAAAAAGAAAAATAAAATTGCAATAACAACTAAATCCCAGGCCCTTTCCCTAAAAGCCCAAGGCGCTATAAAAACTTCTCCCAAACCATGAAGTGCAGCTCCAGTAGGTAGATGATCTAAAACAAGCAAACTATGAGAGAGAATAAAAAGTAAACTCGCAAAATATCTAAAAAAAACAAATTGCCAATTGCCAGAATTCATGTTTTTTATATTTTTAAGAAATATAGTTCAATGCATAAAATATTGAAATAGATTTAGTTTATGGATATTTCTTTTTGTAGTTTTAAATACTAAATATCGTCCCAAGCTAAAGTAAAAAGTTAATAAATGAAGAGATATATGTTTTCAAATTATCGTCCTAAAAATAATTTTGATGAATACTTTAAAGATAATTTAAATTCTGCTAGAGAAATTTTAACCCCCTTATTATCTTCCCTAGATAATATGGGTTTAGAAGAACTAAACAGAAATCATTCGGCGGCCAAAAAGTTATTACTAAGACATGGAGCAACTTTTAGGCTAAACGACACAGGCTTAAAAGGTACAGAAAGAATATTACCTTTTGACCCTTTACCGAGAATAATAAGTAAGCATGACTGGATAACCTTAGAAGAAGGATTAAAGCAGAGACTTGAGGCAATAGATCTTTTCTTAGATGATATATATAATTCTCAAAATATAATTAATGATGGAATAATTCCAAGAGAATTAATTGAGAGCTCAGATGGATGGAGGCCTCAAATGTTGGGTTTTAAGCCTCCATTAAACAAATGGTGTCAAATATCAGGACTTGATTTAATAAGAGATGGTAAAGGTACTTGGCATGTTTTAGAAGACAACTTAAGATGTCCTTCTGGTGTGGCTTATTTTTTGGAGAATAGATTAGTGATGAAGAATATCTTCCCTAATCTTTTCTCAGGCAGGATAGTTAAACCTATTGATGAATACCCATCATTTTTATTAAAGACTCTCCAAGAACTAGCTGTTTGGACTGATACACCAAAAATAGTTTTATTAACACCTGGGATTTTTAATAGTGCATATTTTGAACATAGTTACTTAGCCCAAGAAATGGGTATTCAATTAGTTCAAGGTCATGATTTAATTTGTAACGATGAATATGTTTACTTAAAGACTACTTCTGGATTAAAAAGAGTAGATGTAATTTATAGAAGGATTGATGATGATTTTTTAGATCCTGTACATTTTAGAAAAGATTCATATTTAGGTGTTAGTGGTTTACTAGATGTCATGAAGGCGGGTCATGTTGCTGTTGCGAATGTTCCCGGGACAGGAATAGCAGATGACAAAATGATTTATTCATTTGTTCCTAAAATGATCAAATATTTTCTTGATGAAGAACCAATAATAAAAAATGTTGAAACCTATATTTGTTATTACGAAAAGGATAGAGAATATGTCTTAAAGAACCTTCCAAAACTTGTTGTCAAATCAGTCTCTGAAGCTGGTGGTTATGGAATGTTAATTGGTCCTCAATCAACTTCAACTGAGATAAATGAATTCTCGGATAAAATTAAAAGTAATCCCAGAAATTTTATAGCTCAACCTACTCTAGAACTTTCTACGGTTCCATCGTTATGCGATGGTGAACTTTATCCTTGTCACGTTGATTTAAGACCTTACATTTTAAGAGGAAAGGATTCATGGGTAAGTCCAGGAGGTCTTACTAGAGTTGCTTTAAAAAAAGGTTCATTAGTAGTCAATTCTTCTCAAGGAGGGGGTTGCAAAGATACATGGGTTGTAGGAAATTAGAATGCTTTTAAGTCGAGTAGCTGAATCTCTTTATTGGATTAATCGTTATTTAGAACGTGCGGAAAATATATCTCGTTTCGTGGAGGTTAGTGAAGCAATGTCTTTAGATTGTCCACCAGGCAGTGCTGAACCATGGCTGCCTTTAATTGATGCTTCAAGTGATAGAGAAACATTTGATTCTAGATTTCCTGAAAAAAAACAGGATGATGTTATTAATTTTTTAATAAGGGATCGAATAAATCCCAACAGCATAATCTCCTGTATCCAATTGGCTAGAGAAAACGCTAGGCAAATAAGGGATGTAATGACATCTGAAATGTGGGAACAAATAAATATTTTATATTGGAATCTACAAGAAGGGGAATCTATATGGGACCTTCCAAGGCAGGAGCAATTAAGCGAAATAAGAAGAGGATGTCAGTTGTTTTATGGCATTACAGACGCCACTCTTAGCAAAGATCTTGCATGTCAATTTAGTATTTTAGGTAGATTAATAGAAAGAGCTGATAAGACATCGAGAATCCTAGATGTAAAATATTACTTATTACTTCCAAGCCTAGATGAGCTTGGTGGAGTCTTGGATGAGTTGCAGTGGATTGCTCTTCTTCGTTCGGCAGGTGCTTATCAAATGTTCAGGAAAGCAGAACAAAATTCTATCCAGCCAAATTCAGTAGCACGATTTCTCTTACTAGATAATAATTTCCCAAGATCTGTTAGATACTGTTTGGATGGTATAAGTAATACCCTAAAAATGATTGATACCTCTCCAAGTTCAGATAATCCCTCAAAACTTGAGTGCATGAGGGGTTTACTTAAAGCAAAGTGGAGTTATATCAGAATTGAAGATATAATTAATGACGGACTGCATGAGGCTATTGATTCCCTACAAATTGATTTAAACAAACTGCATAATCTCATAGAAGATAAATATTTTATAAATAAAGAATTTGATCAATGAAAATTAAATATATCCATAACCTTGAATATTCCTATGAAGAATCAGTTCAATTGGGGGAACATCGATTATGTATCAAGCCCAGATCTCATGGATTTCAAAGGCTAATCAACTTTAATTTAAATATTTCTCCAAATCCTAAAATTCTTTATCCTTTACTTGCCGCCAGTGGTGAAGAGATTAATAGAATTACCTTTGAGGGATATACCGATTCATTATCTATTAAAGCAATAAGCGAGGTTGAGACACTTAAACATCCTTGCATTCTTGATGGTGTAAAAGAAAGGGACCTTACATTACCCTTTTGTAGAAGTATCATTAATAGAGATCTTCAGGGAGCTTTGGAAGGATGGATGCCAAATGGGCAGCATGATCCTTCTGCTATTGAATTAGCGCAAGAGTCATTAGCAGGAAGTAGCAATAATGCCTTATCTTTCACATTTCAACTTATAGAAATTATTCAGGATCGAGTTAAGTATACGAAAAGGCATACTGGCCCAGCATGGCCAGCAAGCAGGACTCTTAGAGAAAGGGTTGGGTCATGCAGAGACTTAGCAATGTTAATGGTTGAGTCATGCAGGTCAGTCGGAATTCCAAGCAGATTTGTTAGTGGTTATCATTTTGAAGATCCTTTACCAAAAGAATTTGAATTACATGCATGGGCTGAATTATATATCCCAGGAGCAGGATGGAGAGGGTTTGATCCAAGCGGTAAAGGATTAATAGACGAAAGGTATTTAACATTAGTATCTTCTTCAAAATCGAACCTAACAGCAGTGATTACTGGAAACTTTAGAGGCAAAACAAACCTTAAGAATAATTTGACATGGGAAATAAAGCCTTTAGAAATCTGTTATTAATTAAGGCTTTTAGTCTTTACAATTATTTTGAAGGATATTTAAAAAATAATCTTAATTATTGATTTAATAGAGGTGTTCCTTAATTTGTGTTAAATGATACGTTATCTTCAAAATTTATCTGTTTTCATTTAATTAATATTTCAAATAAATTGAACTCAACTTTAAAAATCGAACTTGCCAACCCAAACAAATCTGAAATGTTTGAATTGAAAAGTTACGAAAAATTTCGTGATACGGAAGATGTCAGATTTTTCGATATTAGTATTAATAACTCAAATTTTAGAGACTTAGTAATTCATAATGGGCCAGCTGTGAGTCCACCTAATGATAAAGAATTAGGCAATTGGCAGTTTTATATTCATCACAAACAAGAGGATAACCTTTTAGCTATTTCAGGAGGAAGAACTTTTTATCTCGTAAACTTAGGCTGGGAGTACCCTTTCTACAAAGTAAGATTAGAATCATGTGGATTAATCTTAAAAATCCCTAGAGGAACTTTTCATAGATCTGTTTCTGATGAAAATGGTTCTGTTGTTTTAAATCAAGCTATAAGAGATAAGGGGGGAAGTGTTGAATCTGAATTCAAAGTTACCAATAGCAAAGATAATAAAAAACTTCACGATTGTATAACAAATTTACAACCTAAATTTAAAATTTATAGTGTTAAATAACTTTAAAAACTTTATTCAAATTTTAAAAACAATTTAAATCATTATCTCATTAAGATAAGATAAAGAAACTGTAAAATCTCAACATGAATCGATTTAGCTTTTTAAAATACTTTTTATGTCTGACTTTTTCTTTTCTGATTTTTACCTCTCCTGTTTTTGCAGGTGCAAATGTGGCGACCAAAGGAGAGGGAGATGAGGTTCCTAGTTACGTAAGATCTAATATTACTGGTTTTGATTTTCATGGAGAGGATCTTCATTTATCCTCAATAGCAGGAGCAGTAGCAAGAGATGCTGACTTTAGCGAAGTCGATCTTCATGGAACAACATTAACTTTATCTGACTTAAAAGGTTCTAATCTTAATGGAATAGATTTAACTGATACTCTCGCAGATAGAGTGAATTTTCAAAAAACAGATTTAAGGAATTCCATTTTGATAAACATGATAGCTTCTGGTAGTAGCTTTGCTGGTGCTCAAATAGAGGGAGCAGATTTTTCTTACGCGATTCTGGATAGTGAAGACCAGAGAAATCTCTGCAAAATTGCTGAAGGAGTTAATCCAACTACAGGGGTTTCTACTAGAGATAGTCTTGAATGTAATTAAGTAGTTTAATATTAGATAAATTTTTTCTTCCCATTAATATATTTATAGATCTTTTGATCTGGATCTATAAATATTGTTTCTCCATTTAATTTTGACTTCTTAAATTTTGAGAGTCTTGCTCTATGAATATTAGATTTTCTATTTGTAATATCTTCATTATCATAAATTCCTATATTGATATTAATATCCGGATCTGAAAATGTTTTTTCATCATCTCGTGAAAAAATTTTTTCAATATTTGACTCTTTACTAAGGAGTTTCTTTTTAAATTTAGATAACTTATTATTCTTATTTTTTTTTATATTTATAATTTTTTGAATTAGTAAAATTAGAACTAAAGCACAAGCAAAGCCAATTAAATATATATTCATCTAATTTTAATTTTGAAATCAAATCCTAAATTGCTTTTAGTGGTTAATATTTCCTTTTTAAAAATCCCATAGGTAAAAATTCCAGATAAAGTTTTTAGAGATTCAAAAACCAAAAAAGAGATTAATAAGAAGAAAATCATAATTGAATCAACAAGATAACTTCTTTTTTTATTTAACAAATTATTCATCAAAAATTCACCTAACTATAATTGATAACATTTTTTATATGGTCCAAAATGTTCACTGCAATTTCTACCCATTATTTTAGCAAGATTTAAACTTTCTTCTATATTCCAATCTGAGGAAAGTCCATAAAGAATTCCTGCCGCGAAAGAATCGCCGCATCCATATGAGTCAACCTTATTTTTTTTAGTTTTAATAGCTTTATATCTACCTCCTGGGAATACTATCCCGCCATTCTCACCTTCTGTTTTGATAACATATTTTGGGTTTAATTTTAATTCATCTAAAGAAAAAACTTCTCCAGGATCAAGATTACTTCCAATTAATCCATCTAAAAATATCTCGGATTCGTTAATTATATTTAACCCTACTCTGGGCGTCGTACATAATATTTTAGCTACCCTCGATTTTTTAAATAATTCTTTATCGCCTGCCGTAATAAAAACTCCATCCATCTCATCAAGGATAGCCCAATCTAAATCATCAATATGATTAGGAGACAATCTATCTCCAATAATAGTGATAGATCTTTCGCCATCAGAATCAATTACACTGAAACCTTTTCTTGTTGGTTTATCTCGCCATCCTACATGTAATTTAATACCCATATTTTCAAGAATATTTAAACATTGCTTACCATAAAAATCATTCCCTAAAGCTGTAAAGAAATGGACTTCACTGTTCGTTAATTCCCTTAGTCTTTTAGCTATTACTGATCCTCCCCCGGCAGGATATTCTAAAGATTTTTTAGAATGAGAGATTAAACCTGGTTGAGGTAATTGATCTACTTCAATAAAATTTATCCACTCGATATGTCCAATAACAGCAAACTTTAGGTTTCCTTTTATAAATTTATAATCCTGAAAATTATAATTTTCTTCTTCAATCATAAGTTTATTAATACTATTATTAGGGTATATATCATTTGCATATGAATTCACTAAACATACTAAAAGATAATAAACAAAAACTATCTTATCTTTACCTTTTTCTATCATTCCTTGGAGCAATCCTTCCAATGATGGCAAATTTTGATTTTGCTATTGAATATGGAAATAGTTTTGACATTAAAAATTTTATTTCATTAGCAAATGCTAATCCAGCAGCTCAATCCATTTCAAGAGATTTGTTAGTTGGTGCTACTGCAGTTTTTATTTGGATAGTAAATGAATCTAAAAAATTGAATATAAAAAATATGTGGGTTGTTTATATTGGAACCTTTTTAATAGCATTTGCTTTCTCTGCCCCTTTTTTCTTATTTCTTAGAGAAAGAAGAATAATTGAAATAGAAAAAAAATAAATATTATTTATATAAAACTTTTAAAATGATTTCTTAAATATCATCGCAAACATTAAAAAACAAATAAATGAAATTACTAACCACATAATCGATGCATATCCAAAAAGATCTAGTATTCTCCCAGAAATAAATGGTCCAAAAAAATATCCCATTGCAAAACATTGTGATAAAAGTGCTAGTGCATAACCTTTTTTATTTGTAGGGGCAATACTGAAAACAACATCTGTAGATGTTGGTAGAAAGGAAGATGTGCCTAAACTTATTAAGACGATTGCAAAAAACACGAAATAAAAAGCTGCAATATTTAAATAACTAGAAATAAATAACAACAGTGAGGCGAAAGAAAAGTTGATTAAGCTAAATTTCAATCCAAATAATTTTCCTTTTTTTGATATCCATGAACCAATTGGCCATTGTAAAATTAATAATAAAATTAACTGAAAAGAAATTATAAAACTAATAACTTGTTCATTTAAGATATCTCTAATGACTCCACCCTTAACAAGATCAAGTGGTAATGTCACCTGAATTAAAGCAAGAGATGTAGTTATTAATATCACAGATAAAACTATTATGGTTGTATTTTTATTCCATCTCTTTTGATAAATTTTAACTTCATCTAAAGCCTTTTTTTGAGATTTCTCTAAAGTTTTTTTTATAGACTTTTTATTTCTTAAAATCAAAAAAATAATTGAAAGCATGCAAAATATATCATTAAAAAAAATCGATTTGAGATAAATAAAATTATTCATAAATCCACCAATAAATACTCCTAAAAATATCCCCAAAGCCTCAGAAGTTCTAACGAGGGCATAAGCTTTTCTTGTATCAATAGGTTGACAAAAATATGGGACTACAAATTCTGCAGTAGGCCAATATATCCCGGCGGCTGCCCCAATAAAAGCTTGACCAAGGATGTAAAAGTAAATATCTTTTGAAATAATTAAACAAAATCCTGCAGCGATACTTATGAATGAAGAGATAACTAAAGGATTTTGAATTTTGCCTGTTTTATTTAGATAATTCCCAGTAACGATTCTTGTTAAAGTACCTATGATTGCTGATATCGTAAAACCTAGACCAATTTCTGTTGCTGACAATCCAATATTATTAAAAATAAGGGATGTTAAATAAATCACGCCTCCTGCTCCAAATGAAGCAAAAAATCTTATTTTAGTAATTAACCTTAAATGAAAGGGAAATTGACTCCACCAAAGTTTACTTGTAATAAATTTATTCGGAATAAACACAATTGAAATTCATTTTTATACTTTTTTTAAGTTTCTTTAGTTTTTGTTCAGCAAAAGATGTAATAGCGGCTGAAAAGATAAATATCAAGTTCGAAGAGATGACAATCCCTTTAACTATAGATCAATTATTAAACTTAGAGAATTATAAGGATGATTCTACAGAAGTAATAGACTGGTTTAAGCAAAATGGTTTTTTAAAAGTATTTGAGATATCAAGATTTTTAAAATTCCCAGTTTTTAAAGAAGAAAGTTTGAACAGGCAAGTATTAAGAAGTTGGGTAGGTAACAAGATTCTTTCTGAATTAAGTAATACTATTTTGGTTCCCAATGACAAAGATGGTATTAAGGTTTTTAATACAATAGAAAGTTTGTTGGAAGTCAAAAATGAAGTTTCGACTTTGGACATCCTAAAGGCTTTACCTTCAGAAGAAATTTCATTAGATATTGATAATTTAATTTTAATAATTTCTTCATGGAAAAAGGAATTAGCAAAACAACAAAGTTTAAACCTAAAATTAAAATCATTAGAAAAAACCAATTACTCTTTATCCAAGAAAAAAATATATAAAGAGGATTCAGATCTTATAAAAATTAATAAGAAAATTTATTCGCCTCATAGAGGTGAGCCTTTAAAAATTGAATTATGGAAAAATAAGAAAACTAAATCAAATAAAGATCTAATTATATTTATGCCAGGACTTGGAGGAAATATTGATAATTTCAGATGGATTGGTATTGAATTAAGTAAGAGAGGTTGGCCTGTATTATTTATAGATCATGAAGGAAGTAATTCAGAAGCTTTTTTGGAAGTTCTCGAAGGTACTAATTCAATTCCAACAAGTGCTGACTTTTTCTTATACCGTATCAAAGATTTAGATGCAGTAATAAAAGCGCATAATAATGGGAAATTAGGATTAGCCAATGATTCATATATTTTAATGGGACATTCATTAGGAGCTTTAATAGCTTTTTTGTATGAAGGTGATTTACCTAAAGATGAATTTGAAAAGAGATGTGATTTAGCTTTAAAAGATTTTGCAATAACAAATTTATCAAAATTACTTCAATGTCAACTAAACGAAATTCCATTACCCGAAATAATCAATTCAAAGAAAGCAAATGGAATCATAGGATTTAATTCATTTGGAAGCTTAATCTGGCCAAATGAAAAAAATTCTGGGATTGAGATTCCAGTACTTTTAATTGGAGGGACTTATGATCTTATAACTCCCTTAATAAGTGAGCAATTCAAAGTGTTTTTATCTACGACTAATAATCCCTTAAATAGATTCTTGATTATTGAGGGATCAAGTCATTTTTCACCAATAAGAATCAATGATAAGTATTCAGAAAATATCGAAAATAATGATATTTTTAAAATCAATAAATCTTTTATTGGATCTAATCCTTACTCTTTTCAAAATTTATCTTTAAAAGTTATCTTAGAGTTTTTAGAAAATATAAAAAATAATGAAAGCATTAAAGTTATAAAAAATCAAACTGAAAGCAATCTTGATTTTCATCTTTTAGATAGAAAGACTTTAAAAACAATAATCAAAAATTAGTATTCAATTCGAGGATCTAATATAGCAATTAAAATATCCACAAAAAGATTTAATGAGACTATTAGTAAAGAGGTGATAATTACAATTCCTTGAACAACAGTATAATCCCGTTGGGAAATAGCTTCATGTAACCTTAAAGCTATCCCTGGCCATGAAAAAGTAACTTCAAAAAGAAGCGCTCCTCCTGCTAAAGAAGCTATTGTTAAGCCAGAAATCGTAACAATAGGCAAAAGTGCATTAGGTAAAGAGTGATTTAAGATAATTTTCCTTCTTGAAATTCCTCTGCATAAAGCTGCATTTACATAATCACTTTTAAGTGTCTTGTCTAAATTTATTCTTAAAGATCTACTAAAAATTCCGCTCAAAAGAAACCCAAGAGTTATTGAAGGTAGTGCAAGATGATATAAGCTTTCTCTTAAATAGATAAAATTATTATTTAGAAGACTATCTAAAACTAGAAACCCTGTAATTTTAGGTTGGCTATAAGTGATTGGGAACCTCCCACCAATTGGAAAAATTCTTAAATATACAGAAAATATTAATTGAGCTAAAATTGCCCCCCAGAAAGGTGGAATCGCATATGAAGAGATTCCTATTACTCTGGATATGTAATCTCCTTTTTTCCCTTTATTTTTTAAACCAAAAAAACCAAGCGGAAATCCTATAAAGATTGCAAAGATTATTGAAAAGATACCCAGTTCTAAACTCGCTGGTAATGATTTAAGAATAATATCAAGAACCGGTTCTTGAGTACTTAAAGATTCTCCAAAATTTAAGTGCAAAATATTATTAATGTAAGAAAGATATTGAATAAGAAGAGATTCATTTAACCCTAATTTATATCTAAGAATTTCTCTTGAAGCTTCATTAGCTCCAGATCCTAAAATTGCGTCAACTGGGTCTCCTGGTGCAACTCTCAACAAAATAAAAACTAATGTAGATATAATCCACAACATCAAAGGTATTAAAGAAATCTTTAATAAAGAATAATTTAAAAGTTTATTAAGATCTCTACTCATTAATGAATTTGAGATCACTCATTGAAATAATTCCTGCACCATTAAAAATAGGTTTTGAAATTTCATTTTGCGACCAAGCTTTTTGAGATGAAATCCATATTGGAATATAAGGTATTGATTCTGAAGCTATTTTCTCTATTTCAATTAATTTCGCTAATCTTTCTTTACCGTTTAAATTTTCGCTATCAAGAAATAAATCTTCTACTGTATTCGATCCCCAAAAACTTCCGCTGTAAACTGATTCTCCTTTTATACAGTTTTTACCATCTATTTCACTGCAACTTAGAAGGGGTGTTAAATATGCCTCGGGATCAGAATAAGCACCTGTCCAATCAAGAATAACCGCTGTATATATTCCTAAAGATAGATTCTTATAAATAGTTGTGGACTCTACTCCGTTGAGTTTAATGTTAATACATTCATTCAAAATATTTTTTATTTGTTCTTGCCAAGAAAGAGCAATAAGTTTATCAGCAGGTACGTTAGATCGATAAGTAAGAGGGAAATCTAAAACATTACCGTTACAGTAACCTTCTTTTTGCAGTAACACTTTTGCTTCTAAGGGATCATATTTTGGCCATAATTCTTTCTTATTTTTTTTATAAATTGGTGGAACAAGTGATCTTGAAGGTTGCCTTAATCCATAACTAACCTTTTCGCTAATGAAGTCCCTATTAAGACTTTTAGCTATAGCCAACCTTACATTAAGATTATTTAAGGGATAAGAATTTGTTCTTAGACTAATAAAACTTATTTCTGTAGCAGGACTCATTCCTTCTTTAATTTCTTTGTTATTGCTTAATAAATTTAAATTATTTCTTTGAATATCATCTATTGAATTTGATAAAAGAACATCAATTTGTTTACTTTTTAGAGCTCCGAAAAGAGAAGAAGAGTTAGAGTATCCAATAAAACTTATACCTTCATTATTAGGTTTATCACTCCAATAATTTAAATTTGGATCAATTATTTGAATTTCATTTGAAAATCTCTTCAATATATATTTACCCGTACCAACAAATTTATCATTTAAAAATTTATCAGAATAATCTTTATAATAAGTAGGTGAAATAGGTGTCAAATTTATTGATGTAAGTAAACCATTAACAGAGCTTGATGGTTTATTTAGATTAATGATTACACTGTATTCACTTGGAGTTTCTATAGATTTTATTTTATTTCCTAAGATATAATTCATTGTTCCGATTCTTTTAAATCTATCAAAAGAAAACTTTATAGCATTTGAATTAAATAAAGTTCCATCATGAAAAAGAACATTTTTTTTAAGATTAATTATTATTTGTAATTTATCCTTTGAAAAAATTGGCATTCCTGCTGCTAATTCAGGAATCAATTCTCCTTCAGAATTTAATTCATATAAAGTATCACCAAGCGAACTTAATAATTGTAGTGATTTAAGAGTACTTGCCCTAGCAGGATCTAAGGATTCAATTTTACCTGAACTTGCAACTATAATTCTTTTTGATTTAATATTAGAAACGCAAGAATATTGTGATAAAGAAATTAAAAAAACGAATAAAGCTATTAAAAAATTATTATGCATAACATTTGATTTTTCAGAAATTTACTTTTCATTAAAAGTATCAGAGCAATAGGTTTGTAGTGTAATTTGATTAAGTTCCAAGGAGAATGTCTTATTAACTTCTAAAGCGAAGGGCCACTCTCTTATCCAACAAACTTTACTCTGTGGATTAATTCCTACAACCTGAAATGTCTTTTGACTATTTTTAATTTTCACACACGCTCCTTTATAGAGGTTTTTACAGCTGTTATTAGCATCAAATTTAAAATTATTTTTAATTTCTACTAATTTTGAAAAACTCATTACATAAATACATTTCCTCTCTTTGGTTTAACAAGCTAAAGAGAGATATGCAAATGTTTTTTTCAAATACAACTTAATTGGCTAGCAATTAATTCAACTTCAGAAAGAGCATTTATTTCCTTCTTTGATTTTTCAAACTTACCATTTGAGACTTCATGTGTGATAACAACTATTTCTGCTTTATTTTGACTTGCATCTAATTGGACAATTGATTCTATTGATACATCATTCTTACCAAAGATATCTCCGATCTTACCAATCACTCCTGGACTATCTAAACAAATAATTCTGAGATAATTCTTTTTTGATATTTGATTAGATTCAATAATATGACAGTCTCTCCAAAAATTAAAAGATAATAATGGATCAATGGATTTCGTATCCTTTGTTAATGAAGACTGAAGATTTAAAATATCAGAAACAACAGAAGCAGCGGTTGGTCCACTTCCCGCTCCTGGTCCGTACAACATTATTTCCCCTAGAGGATCAGCATCTATAAGGATGGCATTATTCACACCATCAACCGTTGCCAAAGGATGAGATTTGGGGATTAGAGAAGGACCTACCCAAATATTTAGGGAAAGAGAATCATTAATGTTGATAGCATTTCTCTCAGAAAAGGCTAAAAGTTTAATTTCAAAACCTAGTTTATTTGCATATTCAATATCTTTAATATCTATTTGATTTATACCTTCTGTACTAATTGAAACTCTATTAATTTTACCTCCAAATGCCAGTTCAGAAAGAATTGAAATTTTATCAGCCGCATCGTGTCCTTCAACATCAGCAGTTGGATCAAATTCTGCGAAACCAAGTTTCTGAGCTAATTTTAATGTTGCCTCATAATCAGCTTTTTCATTTGACATTTTTGTAAGTATAAAATTTGTTGTACCGTTTATTATCCCAACCATTTTATTTATTTGATTACTTTTAAGAGATCTTTTTAAAGGTTCAATTATTGGTATCCCTCCACATACTGCTGCTTCTGTTAAAACATAGACTCCATTCTTAGCAGCTGTGGAATATATTTCATTCCCATATCTTGCAATTACCGCTTTATTAGCTGTAACTACTGATTTTCGAGCCTTTAAAGATTTCAGAATAATATCCCTAGCTATATCTGTACCTCCCATTACTTCTACAATCACGTCAACATTTGGATCTTTAATTAGTTCATAAGGATCATTTATTAATAGATTATTCTCTAATTTAGTATCCCTTTTTTTGTTGATATTTTTAACAGCTATTCCTACAATTTCTATATCTTTTAAAATTGGATGTAGGTCATTTTTCGATTTTAGGATTTTATAAATACCTTTTCCTACAGTTCCAAAACCAATAATTCCAATTTTACATTTTTGCATTAGTTATCTTTTATTGTAATTTCAATTTTATAATATTATTTCGACAAAAAATCATTTGCCTGAGACTGCATTTTTAAGAGAATATTTAAAAAACCATTTGATCTTGATGGGGTTAGGCTTGCCTTTAGACCAGTATCTTCTATAAATTTATTGTTTATATTAACGACTTGTTTTGGCGTTAATTCATTCATTCCATTTATAAGGAATGCAAGTAACCCCTTTGTTATCAAAGCATCAGAATAGCCTTCCCAATAAAGTTTACCTTCTTGAAAACTTGCTTTAACAAAGACTTCAGAAACACATCCTTGAACTTTATTTTCAGGAATTAAGATGCTATTATTTGGAACTTTCAATTTTTTACCTAACCATAAAATAAACTCATATTTTCGTTTAGGATCTTCTGCATTTTTCAGTTTTTCTACTAATTTATTTAATTCTGTATAAGTTTCTTTCTTTTCCATTGTTATAAAACTATTAAATTACTAAATTAGATTTACACTAAACTAATATTTCTTTTTCCGTAATAAAACCTGATAGAGGGATATCCCAATCAGCTCTAGTCAGAAATTTATCGCTTACACAATTAGAGGTTAAAATACCTATACATGGAATAGATCTCCAATTTTTATCTTCCCTTAATTTATCAAAATATCCTCCACCGTATCCCAATCTTATTAAGTTTCTATCAACTGAAAGACAAGGAATAAACATCATACTAATTTTTTCATAACTCAATTTATTTGAAGAATAAGGAGCTAGTATCCCATGTAAATCTTTAGATAATGGTTTCTTATCCCAGGCACAAAATAAGAGATTTTTGTTTTCTTCACATCTCGGCAAAGCTAATAAATATTCATGACCAAGACTTCTTAAATCAACTTCATTTTCAAGAGGCCAATAAATTCCTATATACTTTTTTTTTAAATCTTTTCTAAAAATTGAATCAACATATGTTTTTACATTGATTTCAACTTTTCTCATATCAAAAGCTGAACTTTTATTTCTCAAATTTCTAAAAAATTTCCTTTCGAAATTCTTTTTTTCTGAGATTTTCATAATTTATATTTAATTAAATCCTTCTTCATTTAATTTTGTAAGGGCTATGGCTAGTGCGTCTGCCGAGTCATCAGGTTTTGGTGCACGGGTTAAATTTAGGTTGTACATTACCGCTTCAATAACTTCCTTCTTTGATGCTTTGCCAGAGCCTGCAATAGTGAGCTTGACTTGAGAAGGGGCGTACTCACTAACTTTAATGCTTTTGAAAGCAAATACCATCATAATAACTCCCCGAGCCTGAACAACACTAATGGTAGTGCTAGATCTATAAAAGAAAAATTTCTCTACCGCAGCAATATCTGGTTTCCACTGGTCAATCAATGTATTGAGATCATTAAAAATTTCATAAAGTCTATCTCCTTCCCCTTTATTTTTATTAGTTTCAATTACCCCACAATCAAGAAATATCTTCTTTTCATTTTGAATCTCAATAATGCCATATCCAACTCTTCCTAATCCAGGATCAATTCCAATAATCCTCACTTTATTATTCTTGTGATGATAATTGAAATTTGGAAAGGTCTTCTTTTTCATTCAAATCGAAGACTTTACAGAATGCTTGGATGACTCTTTCTCCTGAATCAACTTGCTCTAAGGGATCTTTTCTTAATCGATGCCTTAAAGAACATGTAATAACTCTAGCTATATCTTCCTCTTGCACTTCAGTTCTTCCCTCAAATGCAGCAATTGCCCTTGCAGATCGATTAGTTACAATATCCCCCCTTAGTCCATCAACATCAAGTTCGCCACATATAGCAGATATATTTAATCTTAGATCATCATCCAATTGAACTGAATTTAATATCTCTTGAGCTTTAATAACTTTTTGCTGAAGGTCATCTTGCTGTTTCTCAACACTTATCGAGAATTCATCGGGATTATCATCAAATGAAGTTCGCTGATCAACAACTTTAACCCTTAATTCCGCATCTCTTACTGTCTTAACCTCAACGCTCATACCAAACCTATCTAATAACTGAGGCCTAAGTTCTCCCTCTTCTGGATTGCCAGAGCCAATTAAAACAAATCTTGCAGGATGTCTAACTGAAACTCCCTCTCTCTCAACTGTATTCCATCCAGATGCGGCGGAATCTAAAAGAACATCAACTAAATGATCGTCGAGTAGATTAACTTCGTCTACGTATAACAAGCCTCTATTAGCTTTTGCTAATAAGCCTGGTTCAAAGGCCTTAATTCCTTCGCTTAAAGCCTTTTCTATATCAATAGTTCCGCACAGTCTGTCTTCTGTTGCCCCCAATGGCAAATCAACCATTGGGACTTGTTTTTTATCTTTCTCCAAACTTTCTCCCTGTACAATTTTCTCTAAAACTTCTTTACTCTGTAAATCAGGATCTATAAGTGAACTATTATATGGATCATCTTTAACAACATCTATAGCTGGTAACAAGTCTGCTAGAGCTCTTATAGTTGTAGATTTACCAGTTCCTCTGTCACCCATAATCATTACTCCTCCAATTCTTGGATCTATAACATTTAACAAAAGAGCTAATTTCATTTCTTCTTGACCAATTACAGCAGTAAAAGGAAAAACTCTTCTTTTCTTTGTTCTATTCACAGCTTTAGTTTTACTTTATTTTCGAATGATCAATAGATGATACTTCAGAAAATGTTTTTAGTAAATATCCAAATTAAATTGAACGTTTTGACTATATTTGAGCTTATTTATATACAAATTTATTTCTTAATCTAATTTAATTTTTTAGAGTTTATTTTTTACCCTAAAATCTGACGTTTAGAATATGTTTAAAACTACAATCTTAAAGAAAGGTTTAACAAAAAATATCAACTTTTCATCAATTTTTACTTAACTTTATAAATTTACTTGCCTTTTGAATTATTTAAAAACCAGTTAATTTGGTGAACGATTCCTCTCAAGACATTAATATCATGACTTGATGTCTTCGCTTTTAATAAAAATTTTTTAAATTTACTGATTTTTGAATTAGCTGTATGTTCCAAAAGATATCCAGTTTTAATAAGCATTTCTTCTATTTCTTTAAAAGATTCATAAATTTGTTTTGATGACGCAAGGTCTAAAACTTGTAAATCTTTCTTATCATTATTTTTTGAAGATTTATTTAATTCATACAAGATTATTGAAACTGCATGAGAGAGGTTTAAAGAAGGATAGTTTTGAGAAGTTTTAATATTAAGAATCTTATGTGCAAAAAGTAATTCATTATTACTTAATCCTCTATCCTCTCTTCCAAATAAAATACCTAAATTATTAATCTCAACAAAAGATGAAATCCATTTTGATATGTCCTCAGGAGATTCACATTCAATATCATTACTTAAATCAATCCTTCCAAACGTGGCAATGACCAAATCACAATCAAAAATTGCTTGCTCAATGCTATTAAAAATTTTACAATTATCAATATATCTATATCCTTTAAGAGCCATTTTTTTTGCTTCTAAGGAAAAAATATCACATTTTGGAGAAACAATCCTTAATTCATTAACATCAAAATTAGAACATAATCTTGCGATACTTCCAACATTTAAAGGTCCATTTGGTTCGACCAATACAACGTTCAAGTTAAGTCTTTTTTTCTTCAAATTTATTACAAGCTATGTAAATACGTTAATAAATTAGACATGTTTTGAGGATCAATTTCAAAACTTGGCATAGGAGGGGTAACTCCCTCAATAACTTGTTTTATGATTTCTGCATCATTTAAACGCATGGTTATTGATTGTAAATCTGGTCCAACTAATCCTCTAGCAGTAATACCATGGCATCCAACACAATTCATTTTAAAGAGAGTATCTCCTTCTTTAACAGAACCGTTGAGTTCAAGAGTTTTAAGAATATATGTATTATTTTCTTCATGATTAAAATAAAAGAAAGAGCCACTAATTAATAAAATCATACAAACAATAAAAACCCGTTTCCAGATTTTTGTTTTCAAAGTTTTTTCTGCTGCAGATGATGAAGATGTTGTCACAAAAAAATGTCTCTGTGTCACAATTGTGAATGAGAAATGAAAAAAATGCCAGCAAATGATTGAACCTCTTTTATGTGGAATAGTTTTAGGATTAGTTCCAATAACCCTTCTAGGATTATTTGTTAGCGCGTGGAATCAATATAGGAGAGGATCAGGAATGTTAGATATGGATTAAAAAAGTCAATTTTGATTGACCATAAGTCCTAACATCATAAATATTCCAGAGAATATTCGTCTTAATATCCATATCTAATGAATGTTCGCAGATAACAATAGTACCTTTCTTTATAAAATTACAATTAAATATTTGATTTAATACTAATTCATGGTAATTAGCTCTATATGGGGGATCTAAAAAGATAAAGTCAAATTTTATTTTATTAAAATCATTTGAAGAGAAGATATTCCTCTCAGTATTTGGCTTAGTCCAAATTAATACATCTTTGCAAATAACTTCAATATCATTTTTTCGATTATCTATATTTTGCAATGAGTGAAGATTTTTTAAACATATTTTTGAATTGTTTTTATTTTTTTCAATTGCAACTATTTTTTTTGCTCCATGATTATAGGCTTCACAGGACACAGCACCTGTTCCGCTAAATAAATCTAACCAATTAGAATTTTCTACAGTATTTTTCAAAATATTAAAAATTGCTTCCCTAACCATTAAGGTTGTTGGCCTAGTATCAATATTTCTCGAGCTTTCAAGCCTTCGTCCTCCAATTAACCTCAAATTTGTTTTCATATATCACAAATCAAATTATTGAATACTCTTAATCCATCGACGTAAAAGTTTTTCACCAGTTTTCCCTGATTTTTCAGGATGAAACTGGCAAGCCATTAAATTATCTCGTTCTATCATTGCTGTTAATTTTTCAGAACCATAACTAACATTTGCAGTTATTAAATTATTATTCGATGGTACCGCATGATAAGAATGAACAAAATATACCCAATTATTTAATTCATCCACTTTTAATAAGCTATTTTTTCTTGTAGGAAGAAGTTCACACCAACCAACATGAGGGATTCTTTGATCAGACAATTGAGGGATTTTTTTTATTTGGCCCTTTACTATTCCAAGTCCATTAATTGTACCTTCATCACTTGATTCAAAAAGTAATTGCAATCCAAGACAAATCCCTAAAAATGATTTACCACTTTTAATCCAATTTTTAATATCAATTATTAACTCTGTTTTACTGAGATTATTAATAGCAGGATCAAATGAACCAACTCCTGGAAGTATTAATGCTTTACAGTCTTTTATTTGATGATTATTTTTTATTAAAATTATTTCTTCTTCAAGGCTTTCTAAGGCTTTTGTTACGGAATGTATGTTACCCATCCCATAATCTATGAGTCCTATTTTAGCCAAAACCTTATTTTATAAGTGTTTTGATAAGGTACTTGAAAGAGTCGCTTTTGGTACTGCTCCAACAACAGTATCAACTTTTTGACCACCTTTGAAGATCATTAAAGTCGGGATACTTCTGATTCCATATTGACTTGCAACATTTGGATTCTCATCTGTATTTAATTTAAATACTTTGATTTTACCTTCAAAGTCTTTCGAAATCTCCTCTACTACTGGTGCGACCATCCTGCAAGGTCCGCACCATGGAGCCCAAAAATCAACTAAAACTGGCAGATTACTTTGCAAAACTTCTTTGTCGAATGAAGAATCAGTTACGGCGGGGGCTGATGACATAATTTAGATATTCCTTTAAGAAAATTTAGCAAGCTATTCTTTTAAGTGATGATTTCATTACAGATAAAAACATATAAGTAACAAAACAGACTTAAAAAAGCCCGATAAATCGGGCGATTTGGTGTGTGAGGAGTATGGGGTTTCCCCCATGTATTAATGATAACTCCTAAATAGAAATTTTTTCCATATGAAGAGATTAGATTTTATGTTATTTACCCATTCCAAGTCGTTGGGCTTTTTGATAAACCTTACCCTCTGTCAAGAGAGATGGTGCAATAACAATTTCTACTTTTTGCATTTCTTTAATATTTTTAGCTCCAAGAGTACTCATGGATGTCCGTATAGCTCCAATTAAATTATGTGTCCCGTCATCAAGTAATGCCGGTCCTTTTATGATTCTTTCTAAAGAACCTGTAGAGCCTACCTCAATTCTTGTACCTCTTGGTAAAATTGGACTAGGTGTAGCCATTCCCCAATGAAATCCATTACCTGGGGCACTTGATGATTTGGCTATAGGGGAACCAATCATTACAGCATCAGCGCCACAAGCAAGACATTTACAAATATCTCCACCAGTAATAATTCCTCCATCAGCAATTATGGGGACATAACGTCCAGTTTCTTCAAAATAATCATCTCTTGCTGAACTGCAGTCAGATATTGCTGTTGCCTGAGGGATTCCGATGCCTAAAACCCCTCTGGAAGTACATGCAGCTCCAGGACCAATTCCCACCATAAGGCCTGCTACACCTGCTTTCATAAGTAGATCTGCAACTTCATAAGTTACACAGTTTCCAGCAACAACGGGAATTTTTAAAGATTTACATAGACTTTTAATATTTAACGTCTCTTTTCCTTCCATACCTAAATGCTCGGTTGAAACTACTGTTCCCTGTAGAAAAAATAAATCTATTTTTGATTTGACAAGTATTTCTTTAAATTTAATAGCAGCTTGAGGAGTACCACTTAAAGCGGCTATCCCTCCTTTTTCTTTAATTTCATTAATTCTTTTAATTATTAGATCTTCTTTTATAGGTTCACTATATATTTTTTGCATAAGAGGAACGAATTCACTTTTCCCAACAGATGAGATTTGACTTAATATTTCTTTTGGATTTTCATATCTAGTTTGAATACCCTCCATATTAAGAACACCAAGAGCTCCTAACTCTGAAAGCTCTACAGCTGTATCTACATCAACCACACTATCCATTGCACTCGCAATAATTGGAATTTCTCTTTTAACATTCCCAATTGACCAAGAAGGATTAGTTAAATCATAATCTAGAGTTCGAGTCCCAGGAACTAACGCTATTTCATCAATACCATAAGCTCTTCTAACTTTTTTGTTTAAACCAATTTCAATATTCACAATTTTTTTATTTATTCTGATTAAGTTAACAACTAAAGGGGTAATAAGCCAATAATTATTGAAAAACAAAAGAGTTTTTTTATTATTTGTGTATAAATGTGAGTATTTGAAAATTAATTATTAGCTTTTTTTTATTCATTCTGACAATCAGGGATTATTATTAAATAAAGATCTTTTAAATGTCTGATATTGTTGATTCTGAGAATTCTGGTTTGAGTGAAAATAACGATCGAATCATTCAGACTGATTTAAGAAATGAGATGTCACGCTCTTATCTAGAGTATGCGATGAGTGTTATCGTCGGACGTGCTCTCCCTGATGCAAGAGATGGATTAAAGCCAGTTCATAGAAGGATCTTATATGCGATGTATGAGCTTGGTTTAACAAGCGGTAGGCCATATAGAAAATGTGCGAGGGTAGTTGGAGAGGTTTTAGGAAAGTACCATCCTCATGGAGATACTGCTGTTTACGATGCATTAGTACGTATGGCACAGGATTTTTCTATGAGAATGCCATTAATTGATGGACATGGGAACTTCGGGTCCGTAGATAATGATCCACCTGCCGCGATGAGATATACAGAATCACGTCTTCAATCCCTAACAGATGAAAGTTTACTCGAGGATATTGAATCTGAGACTGTGGATTTTTCAGATAATTTTGATGGTTCACAACAAGAACCAAATGTTTTACCAGCTAGGATCCCCCAACTCCTTTTAAATGGATCATCAGGTATTGCTGTTGGAATGGCAACTAATATACCCCCGCATAATTTAGGAGAATTAATCGATGGTCTTAAAGCTATAATCAAAAATCCCTCAACAGAAGATAAAGAACTTTTTGAATTAATTAAAGGCCCAGATTTTCCAACTGGAGGCCAGATACTAGGAAGAGATGGTATCAAAGAGACCTTCAAATCTGGGAAAGGGTCAATAACTATGAGAGGGGTTGCAGATATTGAACAAATCAAATCTCCTGGAAGAGCAGAAAAAGATGCCGTAATAATTACTGAGCTTCCATTTCAAACTAATAAAGCAGCTCTTATAGAAAGAATCGCAGATCTAGTAAATGAGAAAAGATTAGATGGGATATCAGATATTAGAGATGAAAGTGATAGAGATGGGATGAGAATTGTAATTGAGCTTAAAAGAGATGCCTATCCTCAAGTTGTTCTAAATAATTTATTTAAAATAACACCTCTACAAAATAACTTTAGTGCAAACATTTTAGCTCTTGTCAACGGAGAACCTACAACCCTTTCTCTCAGAAAAATGCTAGATGTATTTTTAGAATTTAGAATTGAAACAATCAAAAGAAGAACAAGTTTCTTGTTAAGAAAAGCAGAGGAAAGAGATCACATTATCAAAGGTCTTCTTTTAGCACTTAACGCTATGGATAACATTATAAATTTAATAAGATCTGCAAAAGATACGAATTCAGCAAGAGAACAACTGCAAAATGATCATGAATTATCTGTAATTCAAGCAGATGCAATTTTACAAATGCAATTAAGAAGATTAACAGCTTTAGAGGCAGATAAAATTAAATCAGAACATGATGAACTTACAAAAAAAATTACAGATTACAAAAATATATTGAATGATAAAGAGAGAATAAATGAAATTATTCTTGAAGAGCTTAGTAAAATAGATGAAAGATTTTCATCTCCGAGAAAAACAGAGATTCTAAATTTAGGCGGGGGGCTAGATGATATTGACTTAATAGCCAATGAAAGATCCGTTGTCTTATTAACTACAGCAGGATACTTAAAAAGAATGCCTGTAAGTGAATTCGAATCTACAAGCAGAGGATCCAGAGGTAAAGCTGGAACAAAGAATCAACAAGATGATGAAGTTAAATTATTTATAAGCTGCAATGACCATGACACTCTTCTACTTTTTAGTGATCGAGGGGTAGCTTATGCACTTCCAGCATATCGAGTACCTATGAGTAGTAGAACAGCTAAAGGGACTCCCTCTGTTCAACTACTCCCAATACCAAGAGAAGAACAAATCACTTCTCTTGTTTCAGTAGATTCTTTCGATAACGAGTGTTATTTATTAATGCTAACCAAAGCTGGATTTATAAAAAGGACTCCACTATCTGCCTTTTCAAAAGTACGTTCAAATGGTTTAATAGCAATTAATCTAGAAGAGGGTGATGCTTTAACTTGGGTTAGATTATCAACAGAAGGAGATAGTGTCTTAATCGGGTCAAGCAGAGGAATGACAATTCATTTTAGGTTAGATACTAATGAATTAAGACCTCTTGGGAGAACTGCTAGAGGTGTTAAATCAATGAACTTAAAAGAAGGAGATAAACTTGTTTCAATGGATGTTTTAAGTTGTGACCTGGTTGATCAATTAGCAAATCTTGAAGAGGAAGATATTGAAAATGAGAATGAGGAAGATCTTGAAAGTAAATCTTCAAATGGACCATGGATTTTAGTAGCAAGTGCTTTTGGTCTTGGGAAAAGAGTTCCAGTTACAAAATTTAGATTACAAAAACGTGCAGGTATGGGACTAAGAGCAATTAAATTCAGAATCAAAGATGATTCACTCGTCGGCCTTAAGGTTCTTGGAGAAGGTGAAGAATTACTTTTGGTTACAGAAAGAGGCGTAATTGTAAGAACTAATGCCGATAAAATCTCTCAACAATCAAGAGCTGCTACAGGTGTAAAGTTACAAAGACTAGATGATGGAGATCATTTATCCGAGGTTGTGTTGGTTCCTCATGAACAAATTGAAGAAGATCAATTAATTTCGAATGAAGAAGAAACTTAACAACCTTTAGATTAGAAAGTTCTTATGGAAACACTTGATATTTTGATATTAGGTTCTGGGCCTGCAGCATTATGTTTGGCTTCAGAATTAGCCAAACAAAATCTTAATATCAAGGGGATATCAACAAAATCTCCTTATGAAAAATGGGAAAATACATATGGGATTTGGGCGTCTGAGTTAGAAGAATTTGGTTTAGTGTCTTTGTTATCTCATAGATGGTCAAAAACTGTAAGTTATTTTGGAGATGGAATAAAGGACAAAGGTAATAGTCCCACAAAACATTATTATGATTATGGTTTGATTAATCAGGAAGCTTTCCAAAATGAACTTTTGAAGACCTGCAAAGGTATTCAGTGGTTAAATGAAACTGCGAAATTAATTAAATCAAAAAACAAGATTTCTGAAGTGATTTGTTCATCAGGGTTAAAACTAAAGGCAAGATTAGTCATTGATGCAAGCGGACATAAGAGTAAATTTATAAAAAGACCATTTTTAAAAGAAGTCGCACAGCAAGCTGCTTATGGAATCGTCGGTAAATTTTCTGCTCCTCCTGTAAAAAAAGATCAATTTGTTTTAATGGATTTTCGTTCTGACCATTTAGAGGATGAAGAGTTGTTAAAATCTCCCTCTTTTCTTTACGCAATGGATTTAGGGAGTGAAACTTATTTTGTGGAAGAGACATCACTAGCTAGTTATCCTTCTTTTTCACAAGACCATCTAAAAAAAAGACTTTTAAGTAGATTAAATAACAAAGGTATAAAAGTAGTAGAAATTTTTCATGAGGAGAATTGCTTATTCCCTATGAATTTACCACTACCATATAAGAATCAATCGGTTCTTGGTTTTGGAGGGGCCGCAAGTATGGTTCATCCCGCATCTGGATATATGATTGGTTCTCTATTAAGAAGAGCTCCACTTCTTGCTAAAAAATTAGCAATCTTTTTGAAAGAACCAAACTTTAGTTCACTTGAATTAGCCACTAAAGGATGGTCAGTCTTATGGCCATATGAATTAATTCAAAGACATAGGCTCTATCAATATGGACTCAGGAGATTAATGAGCTTTGATGAAAGTAGATTAAGATGTTTTTTTTCTAATTTTTTCAAATTGTCAACGGAAGAATGGGTAGGTTTTCTAACCAATACTCTTCCATTACCTAAATTGATTTATGTAATGAGTAAAATGTTTATAAATTCACCTTTAAAAGTTAAGCTTGGGATGTTAAAGATAAAATGAGATTCTTATAATTGCCAATCTTGAATTCTTATATTAGGGAATATGTTATCTTCTTCTTCAATATTTTTGAGAAATTTATAATCAATAAAAGATTTATTTTCTAACATCTCAATTAATTTCCAGAATCTAAAAAGATGTCTATCAATCCTTTCTTTAGCGAGTTCAGTTGTAGTTCCCGCCTTTAAAATGAAACTCCAATCAGAGGATTCAGAAAGAAGTAACTCTCTTGCTGCTTGCTTTAATAATCTTATAGAGAAATCATCATTAAATTTATTACTGGATAATTCAACAAAAACAGAACCCGCTTTTGTTATTTCTGGAACTATCCATGCGTTTTTATCATTAAGCCAGTAATTATGAAATCCGCCCTGACCCCAGCTTGAAGGAGATGGATCACAAATTTGAAGGTTAGGATTTTGGAGAAGAATTTCCCTTAGGTTTGTAAGCTTAATGAAATATTTTGTAGATCTTTTAAGAATATTTTCAATAAATCTTGGTCCTTCATACCACCAATGTCCAAATAGTTCAGCATCAAATGGAGCAATTAACAAAGGTTCGAATGATGCGGATAAAGAAAGTTTCTTTAATTGTTTAGATCTTGATAAAAGATAATTGTCTGCATGTTCTTCAACTTTTTTTATAGCCTCATCTTCTACATAAAATTCTTTTTTGCCTAGTGAACAATTATTGTTTGTAATTCTATGAAATTTCAATCCTAAAGGCCTGCTTGTTGGAATTCCTTTTTTTTGTAGTTCTGTGGAAGATAATTCCCACCCTAAGTCTTTATGAAATTCTCTATAAACTGAATTCCCTGGGTATCCTTCTCTTGAGGACCAAACTGGCAATGTTGATTCACTATCTCTCCCAAAAAAAGCTATCCCTTTTTTTGAACAAATAGGTGCATATACTCCATACCTTGGCCTTGGTGATCCATTTAAAATCCCATGACCGTCTAAAACTGCATATCTAATTCCACAATTAAGTAATATTTCATCAAGTTTTTCATAATAAGCGCACTCAGGTAACCAAATCCCTAATGGTCTTGTTCCAAAAATAACTTTATGACTTCTTATTGCAGTATTTATTTGACCTAAAACTGTTTCAGGGTTTTCTCTAAGAATTGGTAAATATCCATGTGTTGCCGCACAAGTAAGAATATCTAAATTTCCAGTCAAATTTAAATTTTTAAATCTTTCAACTAAATCTCCAGAACATTTTTCCCAATATAAATAATTATTTTTAATATTTCTCAGAAGAAATTCAGATGCAGCTTGTTCTTTTTTAGATAAATCATTCAAAAATTCTATTCTTGTTTTTATCCAGGATGAGTATTTCTTTTGAATTTGTTTATTTTGAAGAAGTGACAATAAGGTTGGAGATAAACTGAGGGTTAATTTTGTATTGCTTGTATCTTGCTTTTTGCTTGATTCCATTACTTGAAGTAATGGAATATAACATTCGAGTATTGCTTGGAATAACCAATCTTCTTCTAAGGAATTTTTTTCATTTTTTCTAACAAATGGGAGATGAGCATGTAAAACTATTGCCAATCTGCCTAAGTAATTTTTATTAGGGAGAGGCCCATTCATAGTTTTTAAAGATTATGGTTGAAATTCGTTATAAAATATTAAAATTTACTTTTAGGCAAATATTCAATTATTTAATTTTTTAGAATAATACTTTATTAATCAAATATAAAAACTTTTTATTTATAATTTTTTAACCAAAAATAATAAGTTTTTGATTCCTATAGACAGGTAATATTTATCCGTATCTAGTAATTTTTTTTTAATTAGCTTAATATAGAATTAATTGTAATAAATTAATGTCCAAAGATCCTGGCAGAATATTGATCTTTGATACAACACTGAGAGATGGTGAGCAATCCCCTGGCGCGAGTTTAAATCTTGAGGAAAAGCTTGCAATTGCCCATCAACTTGCAAGATTAGGAGTAGATGTTATTGAAGCAGGATTTCCATTTGCTAGTCCTGGAGATTTTAAGGCCGTAAATAAAATTGCTGAAGTAGTTGGTGGAGAAAATGGTCCAATAATTTGTGGTTTAGCCAGGGCTTCTACAAATGATATAAAAGCTTGTTATGAAGCTATAAGCCCAGCCCCTAAAAAAAGAATTCATACATTTATAGCCACTAGTGATATACACCTAAAACATAAACTTAGAAAAACAAGATCAGATGTTCTTTGTATAGTTCCTGAAATGGTTAGTTATGCTAAATCGTTAGTTGATGATATTGAGTTCTCTTGTGAAGATGCCTCAAGGAGTGATCCTGAATTTCTTTATGAAGTAATTCAACTAGCGATTACATCAGGAGCTACAACTATAAATATTCCAGATACAGTTGGGTTCACAACTCCAAGTGAATTTGGGAAGCTTATTTTTGATATTAATAAAAATGTTCCAAATATTGATGAAGCTATTATTTCAGTTCATGGTCATAATGATTTAGGTTTAGCTGTAGCTAATTTTTTAGAAGCAGCAAAGAACGGAGCTAGGCAATTAGAGTGCACAATAAATGGGATAGGTGAAAGAGCAGGGAATGCCTCTTTAGAAGAGTTAGTAATGGCATTACACGTGAGGAAAAGTTTTTTTAATAGTTTCTTTGGAAGAAGTTCAGATTCACCGACTCCATTAACAGCCATAAGAACAGAAGAAATCACAAAAACTTCGAGATTAGTATCTAACTTAACTGGAATGAATGTTCAGCCTAATAAGGCAATTGTTGGAGCAAATGCTTTTGCTCATGAGTCGGGAATCCATCAGGATGGTGTACTAAAAAATAGACTCACATATGAAATTATTGATGCAAAAACTGTTGGTTTGAATGATAATAAAATTTCATTAGGGAAACTTAGCGGAAGAAGTGCCGTAAGAGCAAGATTGGAAGAGATGGGATACGATTTAAGTAGAGAAGACCTGAATGATGCTTTTGCTCGTTTCAAAGAACTCGCTGATAGAAAACGAGAAATTACTGATAGAGATTTAGAAGCTATTGTTAGTGAACAGGTTCAACTTCCTGAATCTAAATTTCAACTAAGCCATGTTCAAGTTAGTTGCGGCAGTACATCAAAGCCTACCGCGACAGTAACTCTTATAAATACAGAAGATCATACTGAAGATACTGCTGTCGCAATAGGTACTGGACCTGTTGATGCGGTTTGCGAAGCGCTAAATGCATTAACTAAAGTTCCTAATGAATTAATAGAGTTTTCAGTAAAATCTGTAACGGAAGGAATAGATGCACTAGGGGAAGTTACTATAAGAATTCGTAACAAGAATAAAATATATTCAGGCCATTCTGCGGATACAGACGTAGTTGTTGCTGCTGCGAATGCTTTTGTTAATGCTTTAAACAGGCTTGTATTTTCAGAGAAGAAAAACTCTATTCACCCCCAATTTGATGATTTAGAAAATCCTAAAAATAAGGTACTATCAAATCCTAAAAAATAGTTTAGTTTTGGGATTATTAAGTTTAGCCAAAAACTAGTAGCCTAATAATGTAGATTAAAGCTTTAATTTTAAATTTAATCAACTAAAATAATGAGAGATAAGGTATTAGGATATTGGACTCTTGCATGGGTTGGTTTGATAGGTAATATCATTGCTTTACCCATAATCGCTTTAATAGTAAGTTATGGACCTCCATTAAAAGTGGCTAATATAACTCTAGCTATAAGTGTTGGCTGGCCTGCTGCAATAGTTGGAATAGTATCTGCTTCTGCTCTTTTAGCGGAGAAGAAATGGGGTATTACCTTAACTCTAGTATCTCTTTCAATGATAATTTCTGGAACAGCTCCATATTCTATTTTTCGATTAGTCGCCCTTAAAGATATTTTTGGAATTGGAGGTTTTACACTTATGTCCTCTTTATTTGGAATCTTAGCTTTAATATATTGGTGCAATCCGAAACATCGAAGAAGTATTAGATTATAAAAAATATTAGATTAAGAGAAAGTGTTATTTATTGTTGTTGGATATTGAATTCTTCTATGTCTAATTCTTTTCCAAACATTTAAAAAAGATTTTTTTATTAGAAAAATTTCTCCCTTGGAAAGATCACTATCATTTAACTGACCATCAACTTGCCTTGAATAAAATATTTTGGATATTGTTTCTATTGCTTCAGAATCAGAAGCATTAATATCCATTGCTCTTAAGGCCGCTTCACATCCGTCGGCAAGCATCAAGATAGCAGTTTCTTTGGATTGAGGGATAGGACCTTTATATCTAAAATCACTCTCATTAAAATTTAATTTTTTCTCTTCAGCTTTATTAAGAAAATATCCCATTTTAAGAGTTCCTTGATGTTCTGGGATGAAATTAGCTATTGGTTTTGGTAATCTATTTTTTCTTGCAAATTTCAGTCCTTCATCTACGTGGGCTTGTAAAACCTCTGCGCTTTTTAAAGGATCATCAATTTCATCATGTGGATTAACCCCACCATCTTGATTCTCAATGAACCAATTTGGAGCATGTAATTTCCCAACATCATGATATAGAGAACCTGTTTTGATAAGATCAATATCACCTCCAATAATTCTTGTCGCCTCTTCAGCTAGACCACATATCAACAAAGTATGTTCAAAAGTTCCTGGGGCTTCAATAGAGAGTCTTCTAATAAGAGGTTTTTCTTTATCAGCCAATTCCAATAATCTTGCCTTTGTTAACAATCCAAATACGGACTCAAAAATAGGGATAAATAATATTGTTATGAGCATTATTATTGCCAATAACAGAGAATCAGAAAATATTTTGCCATTTGAAGTAAAAATTTCTTGGTTATCCAAAAAGGAATATTCCTCATTTCCAATTAGTAACCATTGAGAAATCAATGCCCCGATTGGAACAAATATTGAGAGTTGAAGTAACTGAGCTCTACTCCTTATTCTTCCGCCAAGAACTGAAACAAAACATGCGCAAATCAATGTTATGAGTAGAAGATAACTATTAATATTTGTCAGAGACTCTGGCCAACTTAGGCTTGCTATTGAGACCCAAGCTAAAGCAGTTATGGTTCCCATACCTTGAGAAATAATTAAAGCAGGAGGTATGATGATTGATAAAGGACTAAATCCTGATCCAAATATATTTTTTATCATTTGAACAAATAATAGTAGTGAAATAATTAAAAGGATTTGTCTTGAATTAATATTTGGATTTTCTTTTCTAGAAACTAGTATTAAAAATCCGCAAGTAAATAAGACTTCACTAAAATTAATGCCCCAAGACAAAAAATCTGAACCTTCTAAAGGTTGAACAAGAAGAATTTCATAGGAAGATATTATGGAGATAACAATACATATTAGGAAGATAATTAATTTATCTATTTTTGAAATTTGAATAGGATTCTGTGAAGGGAATTGACTTCTGTTCCATAAGTTATTTAATTTTTTTATAATTCTTGTTGTATTTTGCACAGAATAGAATTAAATCGAATTGATTAATTTAAAATTATAGGCATGCTAGGAGTAAAAAGGAGAAGTTTTTCTAAATGTCATTAAAACTAGATGGTAAAAAATTATCCCTAGAAATAGAAGAAAGATTAAGAAATTATATTCTTACTAATAAAACAATTGCAAAAAGAAATCCTGGTTTGGCTGTAATAAGAATTGGCGAAGATCCCGCAAGCGGAGTTTATGTAGGTAACAAAGAAAAAGCTTGTTCAAGAGTTGGAATAAAGAGTTATATTTTTCATCTAAAAGATACAGTAGAGCAAAAAGAAGTTGAACAATTATTAAATAAATTAAATCTTGATAATAATATTGATGGAATGTTATTACAACTTCCCATATCAAAGAAATTTGATGAACAAAGATTGATAAGTTTCATTAATCCAGAAAAAGATGTAGATGGATTAAATGAGCAAAATATTGGGAAGTTAGTAAAAAATGAACAGGCAATGAGATCTTGCACACCAGCTGGGATCGTAAATTTACTAAAATCTCAAAATATTAAAATTGAAGGAAAAAAAATTGTTGTTATTGGAAGAAGTTTGTTAGTTGGGAAACCCCTATCTCTTATGATGTTGAATCTTAATGCGACGGTGACAATAACTCATTCAAAAACTATAAATTTAAATAAAATATGCAAAGAAGCAGATATATTAATCGCTGCCGCAGGAAAACCTAACCTCATAAACTCAAGTTTCGTTAAAGAGGGAGCTGTAATTATTGATGTTGGAATACATAGATTAACAAGTTCCGACAAAAGCAAAACCAGATTATGTGGAGATGTATTATTAGAAGATGTCATTCCCAAAGTATTTGCATACACCCCCGTCCCTGGGGGGGTTGGACCAATGACAGTAACAATGTTACTAGTAAATACTATTTTCAGCTGGCAAAAACAATTTGGTTTATCATCAACTCTTAATGACCTGCTGCCATAAAGCTAACGATGCAGAAAAACATTACTCAACGTAAAAAATGACAGAAGTTATAAATAATATTCCAGATTTTGAAAAATATCTAACAGACACAAAAAAAGTCGTCGAAGAAGCTCTTGATTTCTCATTAGGCCCCGAGAACCCAGAAATCCTTAGGGAATCAATGAGATATTCTCTCCTGGCTGGAGGAAAAAGGATACGTCCAATTTTATGTCTAGCTTCTTGTTCACTAGCAGGAGGTGAACCCTCTCTAGCAGTTCCTACAGCAGTTGCCATAGAAATGATTCATACCATGTCATTGATTCATGATGATTTACCTGCGATGGACAATGACGGCTTTAGAAGAGGAAGACCTACTAATCATAAAGTTTACGGCGATGCAATAGCTATTCTGGCTGGTGATGCATTACTAACGAGAGCCTTTGAAATGGTCTCATTAAGAAGCCCTGGCGTTGATTCCAATAGATTATTAAATGTAGTTGGAGAACTTTCCCTTGTAGCAGGAGCACCCGGACTAGTTGGTGGTCAAGTTGTTGATTTGGAATGCGAAGGTAAAGAAGTTGACCTCGAAACCCTTGAATATATACATCTTCATAAGACCGGTGCATTATTAAAAGCCTCTGTCAGAACTGGAGCAATGATTGCAGGAGCTAATGAAGAATTATTAAATGCCCTAACTACTTATGCAGAGGGTATTGGTTTAGCATTCCAAATAATAGATGACATCCTTGATTTAACTTCAAGTAGTGAGAAACTTGGTAAAACAGCAGGTAAAGATCTTTTAGCAGATAAAACTACTTATCCCAAATTACTTGGGATGGAAGAATCAAAGAAAAAAGCTTTCGATTTAGTGGACCAAGCTAAGAAAGCAATTGAGCCTTGGGGTTTAAATGCAAAATATTTAATCTCCTTAGCTGATTTCATTACAAATAGAGATAGGTAAAGAGTTTTTAACTTATGTCAGAATTTTCAGCTTTCTTCGATAATTCAGTTCTTTTCTGGAGTTTATTAGCTTGTTTAATAGCTCAATTTTTAAAAATTATATTTAATTTCTTTGCAACAGGAAAGGTTAGATTTGAAATTATGTTTGAAACAGGAGGGATGCCCTCAAGTCATTCTGCTTTAATAACTGGGGCTACATCAGGAATAGGTTTTCAATTAGGCTTTGATAACCCAATATTTGCATTAGCTATTGCACTTTCACTCATTGTTATGTACGACGCAAGTGGGGTTAGAAAATCAGCCGGTATTCAGGCTGCAGAGATTAACAAACTATCAAAAAAATTAGATCCCAAATCTCAAGTTGCTTTAAAAGAAACTCTTGGTCATACAAAATTTGAGGTTATTATAGGAAGTCTTTTAGGTCCAATAATCACATTACCAGGAATTGTGTTTATAGGTTCTCCTCTCAACATAATTGATTTGATAATAAATTAAGCATCTTGAGAATAATTAACTTGTGTAGCATCTACGAAGTTTTTTGCAGCTTCTTGGCAACTTGGTAAATGTAAATGAATCCAACTTGCATGTAATTTTTTATCTGACCAACCTTCTTTTTTAAATTTAGTCTCCCACGATTTAATTTCCCATGGAGAAAATAATTGGCTATGATTCTCATTCTTTTTTAAATCAAATTCTGAGGAGGCTCGTTCAACTTCCCAATAATGAAATTCATGCCCTCTAATTGTTTGATTTTGTTTAATTATTGGAGTATCTTTTAAACCCTTTATATATCTATAACCTACCGACAAATTACTTTTTTTAGACTTAAAAGGTAATATTCCGCTCATTTTATGATTAATACCATTTTCATCTTTAATTAGGTCTCCTAAGATCATCATTCCTCCACACTCTGCATAAATAAATCCTTTTTTACGGAATTCTCTTAATGACTTTAAGCTTTTATCTGAATCACTTATATGACCAGCATATTTTTCGGGAAACCCTCCTGGAATAATTAAAGATGAAGCCTCATTTGGAATTTCTTCATTATTAAAAATGCTCCATGGAATTAGTGGAATTCCTATTTCATCAAGAAAATCCCTCGTTTCAGGGTATTGAAAATGAAAGATTTTGTCCTCTGCAATTACGATAGGTTTCTTTTTATTTATTTTAAAATCTTTACAACTATTGGTATTTAATATATTTTTTTTTGAAGGAGATTTCAGAAATTTACATAGAGAAACAACATCAAGATTTTTTTCAGCAAAACCTGCAAAATAATCAACATCAATTTTTCTATCACTATCAAAGGGAGAAATTAAACCTAAATTAGCCTTGTTAACATTTATTTTTGAATCGGAAGGTAAAAACCCAAGGATTTGGATATCCTCATTTTTAAAAACTTCTGTAATTAATTTTTTATGTCTATCTGAATTCACGTTATTAAATATAATTCCTTTTATTGATAATTTATTATCAAAATCTCTAAAACCTCTAAATGTTGGAAGAAGAGAGGCTACTTGACCTTTAGCATTAACAATAAAAATTATTGGAGTATCAAGAAGTTTGGCAACATTTGCAGTACTTGAATAAGAAGTTGCACCTAATCCATCAAAAAGACCCATAGCTCCCTCTATCAATGAGAATTCATATTTCAAAGAATGCTTTAAAAAATTTTTTTGAACCCATTTTTCACCACTTAAAAAAATATCCAAATTCCGACAAATGGGTTGGCCAATTGAACTAAGTTGTTGTTGATCAAGATAATCTGGTCCCACCTTGAAAGTTTGTATTTTTATCCCTTTTGAAAAAGCCCAACAAGAAATCAAAAGAGATAAAGTAGTTTTCCCACTATCAGTTGAAGGAGAAGATATTACACAAGGCATTTAATTTCTTTTATTTATTAAAACCATTAAATATTTGAACTGCGACCTTAATAGCATTTTCAAAAAGTGGACTAGTATTTCCTCTACTACTTCCCAATAACTTACTTACATCAGATTCTGATGAAGAAAAAGAGTTTGGAACAACTTGCTCTATTAATTGCATATCAGCCATACCTCCAGCTTCAAGTCTCATACATTCAACAGATTCACACCCAAGAATTACACAAGTATTGTTTTTACGAACCTCACTAATTTTAGAAATCAACCTTAATCCAATAACTTGGCCTGAATGAATACTTGGATTTCCCAAAGGTACAGGGTTTATACATGTCAAAATATTCTCGCCATTCTTTCTTTTAAATTCTATTTTTATTAAATCTCCATGTTTATTTATTTTTGAAAATACCCATTCTAGTTTGTCACTAATCCACGAAATTAGAAGTAAAGCTTGAAGAAAATTACCTTCTGCTATATCTATATCAATATCTGAAATATGTTCTAATATAGGTCTCCTGGATGGAGGATCAAAAATCATTGCTAATGATTCACGCCAACTTTTAAGTCTTACCCAATTTAAATCATTAATAGCCTTATTTGATTTTATTGATTGATAGAGGATTTTTAAGCATCTTTTGGGCGACCCATTTGCACTATCAATAATTAACCTAATACCCTGATCTGTGAAAAAATTAAAAATTTCTTGTGATTCATCAAGGCTGCCATTCCACCATAACCAAATAGGTAAATCTTTAATAGATAGGTCATCAATAATTTTCAATCCTTTATTGTTAATAGAATTAGAGTCACCCCTTATGACGACCAAATCGCCACAGATAGGTTGAGTTATAGTGTTATCACTAAGTGGGCAATATGCAGATACAAAAGTTTTTATCTCTGATTCTTTATTTAAAGTTGGTGCTAAGGTAATTAATCTTCTAGGATTTAAAGTGCTTATTGAAGATTCAAAGAATTGCCCTCTTAAGTCTTCGTAATCTTTATTTAATAAATTTTCCTTTAACAAAGTCAATAACTCTTCACTATGTATAGAAGTAGTATGTGATAATCCTTTATCTATAATTAATTTTTTAGCAACTTTTATTATCTCTGGACTTAATGTTCCAGTAATTGGTCCACTTATTAAGCCTGATTTAACTAAACATTGTTCAAGCCATGCAGGCTGCCAGACCATCAAAGTAAAAGTATTTGCTCCAACACTTTCTTCATCTTCAGAAATCCATAATTGATTTAAATAATTAGATATTTCTTGATGAGGTAGTTCTAATGGGGTTTGAAGTGTTAATTGAGGTTTCATTATAAAATTAGGGTCTGCGCCAAAAAATATTATCTTTGGAAAGTAATTGATCTGATTCAGGAGGTCCCCAAGTCATTGATTCGTATTTATGAATAGGTAACTTCCAAGGAGCGTCTTCCATTAATTCTATTAATGGTGTATAAAGTTTCCAAGCAGCTTCTACCTCATCACTCCTTGTAAACAAGGTAGGATCTGAGAGCATGGCATCAGCCAACAACCTTACATAACCTTCGTCAGAAGGCTCTCCAAAAGATTCATCGTAAGAAAATTCCATTTCAACTGGTCTTGCTTTCATCCCAGATCCAGGTGATTTGACTTCAAATTTAAAAGTAGCTCCTTCATTAGGCTGAATCCTAAGAATAAGCTGATTTGGCGCAGGATTAATTATTGTTGATTCAAATAAATGTACTGGGACATCTTTAAATGTTAATACAATTTCCCCAAGTCTTTTCGGTAGTCTTTTACCTGTTCTTAAGAAGAAAGGAACTCCTTGCCATCGCCAATTATCAATAAATACTTTTGTTGCAATATAAGTTTCTGTTGTACTGTTCAAATTTACTCCATCTTCATCCCTATAACCTTTAAGTCTTTTAAGACTATTACCTCCTTGTGCATACTGACCTCTGACACAGCAATTCCAGGGTTCATTCTCATCGGCAAGTTTTGAAGCTTGAAGAACTTTTGCTTTTTCATTTCTTATTGCCTCAGGTTCAAATTTACCAGGAGGCTCCATCGCTGTTACAGCAAGCATTTGAGTTAAATGATTTTGGAGCATATCTCTTAAAGCCCCAGAGCTTTCATAATAACCAGCTCTATCTTCAACCCCAACAGTTTCCGATGATGTTATTTGAACACTTGAAATATAATTCCTATTCCATATAGGTTCAAAAATAGTATTAGCAAACCTCATAACAAGTATGTTTTGAACAGTCTCTTTCCCCAAATAATGATCTATTCGATATATCTGACTTTCATCTGCACAACTTTGAACGATCTTATTTAATTTCTTCGCACTTGAATAATCTCTTCCAAAGGGTTTTTCAATAACGATTCGACTTTTCTTCGGATCATCTAGTAATCCAGCAGCCTTTAGAGCCTTACATCCACTTCCATAAAAGTTTGGAGATACTGATAAGTAAAAGGTGTTATTTCCATGTGTAGCCTGTAATTTATCAATCTCATTTAATCTTTTGGAAAGTCTTACTACATGATCACTTTGCTGCAAATCAACTGGTTCGTAGAATAGATAATTTGAAAACTGTTCCCATTCCTTTTCATTGTCAGATATTTGATCAGCTAACTTACCCTTCATTTTTTCCTTAAAATCTTGATCACTCCAAGGCCTTCTTGCACATCCAACTATGGCGAATTCACTTGGGATCCTTCTTTGCAGATAAAGTTCAAATAAGGCAGGTATAAGTTTCCTATGAGTAAGATCTCCACTAGCTCCAAATATTATTAGGCATTGTGGAGATATCACTCTTTCTTGTCGCAAACCTAATCTAAGAGGATTACTTAAGGTTGAGGACATATCTTTTTATAAGTCTTATATAGATAAAATCGTCTTTTTTGGACTAATTAGCTACATTTTGTGTCTAAACCAAAAAAGTCTTTAATTTATTAAAAAAATTTTTATAGGAATATTTAATAAGTTTCTACGTGCCACCTACCAGCTTTTTTTAATTGTGGTCTTAACTCTGACCAATTTAATCCCTTCTCTTCAGCTGCTTTTGTCATAGCTTCATCTATCCCAGGTTCCATTCCTTTTAGACCACAAAGATAAATATGAGTTTTTTCATCTTCGATCATATTGAAAATTTCATTTGCAGATTCTAAAACTCTATCTTGAATATACATTCTCCCCCCTTTTGTATTTTGTTGCTCACGACTAATGGCTTTAGTATATTTAAAGTTATCTGGATATGTTTCAAGATATCTCTGTAGATCTTCCTCGTATAACAAGTTAGCTGATTTAGGAGCACCCATAAATAACCAAGCTTTCCCCTTGAAATTCCATTTATTTTTTTCTTTTTCAGTAGCTTCAAACATTCTTCTTAGATAAGCTCTCATAGGAGCTATACCCGTACCAGTAGCTAACATAACTATATTTGCATCTTCTTCATCAGGAAGTAGCATTTCTTTTCCTACAGGACCTGTAATCTTTACCTTAGCTCCTGGCTTAATATCACACAAATAAGAAGAGCAAACACCATTAATAGTTTCACCATCTTTTTCATACTGTAGTTGCCTGACACAAAGAGAAACGGTATTACCCTCGAAATCATCTCCATGTCTTGTACTAGCTATTGAATAAAGTCTTAGTTTATGTGGCTTACCATTGGCATCTTCACCTTCAGGCATAATACCAATACTTTGTCCCTCTATATAGTTTAAAAAAGGATCGCTTTCTTTAAGGTCAAATGTAATGTGATTTACTCTTCCAATAGCACCTTCTTTAAGAAGACTGTAGTTGCCAGTCACAGTTCCTTCAAATGGAGTCTTTGGTCTATATATATTAACTGGGACATCAGCATGCTTTTTCTTCAAAGGCTTCTGGGATGCAACCTTTGCAGCATCTAATGATTTCGATTCACTCTTAGATTCCACTACTTTTGCCTCAGTTTTTTTTGATTTATTTGCTTCTTCAAATTTTATAGCCCTTTTATTAAAAAAAGTCATTATGAGATAAAAAACTGATATAACAATTGGAATATGAGCTAATCCACCTGCGATAACTTTTGCTTGTGAGTAAACCATTTTTTGAACTTATTTATACTAAGAGATTATCAATTTGTATATTAATTTGTATGTGTTTTATAAAAATGGTTACGTTTTGAGATCGGAATATTTAATTATAAATCTTTCCATTTTTAAATTTTTATAAATTTTATCGGTATAGTTACACAGGAATAATTTTTTATTTAATAAAAAATTCATCTATGAATAATTCTCAAAGATCAGTAACTCATTCTCAAAATGGTGATTATAGGACAATTGAGCAGACCATGGAAAAGCTTTCTGGAGGAACAAGAAGGCTTGCTGCTCAGTTAACTACTTCTGCGACTTTCAACTCACTATGGAATGTTCTAACTGATTATGACCGCCTAAATCTCTATATCCCAAATTTGTTATCTAGTAGAAAAATTTATAAAAATAATAATAATGTTCATCTAAAACAAGTTGGTGCTCAAGATTTCCTTGGAATGAAATTTTCTGCGGAAGTTACTATTGATTTATTCGAAGAGAAAGAACTTGGTTTATTAAAATTTAGTCTAATTAAAGGAGATTTCAGAAGATTTGAAGGGAGCTGGAAAATTAAAAAAATAAAAGACACTTCAAAAAACTCATTAATTTATGATCTGACTGTACAAGGTTGTCAATGGATGCCAATAGGAATGATAGAAAAAAGGTTAAAAAAAGACCTTTCTGAAAATTTGATTGCAGTAGATAAGCAAGCAAAAGCCTCAATAAAATAAATAATTAAAATTTTGAAAATTAATTTATAGCCCCAAGGGGATTCGAACCCCTGTCGCCTCCGTGAAAGGGAGGTGTCCTAGGCCTCTAGACGATGGGGCCAAGGAAATAGCTTAATAGCTAATAAAAAATTAGGAGTAAAGCTATCCTTTCGTCAAGTGTTGTTGATCTTTGTTTTGGCCTTGCCACACTGGAACAGTAAAATGAAAGCATGAACCTTCACCAACTTCTGATACAACCCATATTCTCCCTCCATGAACTTCAACAATTCTTCTGCAAACAGATAGGCCAATACCAAATCCTGATGTTCCCTCAGATGTCTGTGGCAATCTAACTCTATCAAGAAATATTCTTTTTTGCTCACTTACTGGAATTCCAGCACCTTTGTCACAAATCGTTATTTCTACCCATTGATTTGTTTTATGAATCAATGTAATTTTAATTCTTCCAGAATTTTCTGAAAATTTAAGGGCATTTTCAATTAAGTTTAAAAATACCTGTCTCATTCTTCTTTGATCTGCATATACGCTTGGGAGATCAGATGGTATGTCAGTGTCAATTTCTATCTTCCTTAATCTCCAAAACTTTTCTAATTCAAGAATTGCCTCAGCACTTATGTTTCCTAAATCAATTTTTTGAGGATTAAAAAGAGCTTCCCATTTAGTTGTTCCAACCTCAAGAAGATCTTGAGATAAAAGTTCAATTTCTTCTAAACGTCGTTTAATTACGTCTTGCAATTTTTTTATATCAATTTGTCCTAGTTTTTGACTTTGAATAGCAAGAGTTGCTGCCGTCAGTGGCGTTCTCAATTCATGTGCAACCATTCTTAAAAGTCTTTCTTGTGATTCAATTCTTTTTGTAAGTGTTTCGTTTTCTTGTCTAAGAACCAATAATTCTTCCTCAAGGAGAAACTCTTTTTGGGTTCTGATTGAATCTATTTTAGAAGGTTGAAGATTAATACCTAAATCTTTTGTAACTCCTTCTTGTTTCCATCTAGGCAACCAAGTCTGCAACTGAACAAAAATATTACTTCCTGCAAATATTTGCTTTGGAGCTGGTGAAACCTTAATAAGAGCCGGAATAGCAACCAATCTATGCAATTCAAGCAGTTCAGGTTGTTCTGTCGGTTCAGAAATCTGAAGAGAAATCTCAAACTCGCAGTCATCAGACTCTAAATAAGATAGTAATAATTTAAGATCGCCTCTAGAAAGATGATTTCTAGCAGCTACTAATATTAATTTTAATTCTTTTTTTTCATTCAAATCATTTGCCCAGAATTTTTGATAAGCTGTTTTTGCTTATAAACACATTAAGATATTTATATATATTTTACAGTTAAGCTATCAAACATATAGACGATATTTAGAAATGGTTGCTAATATTCAAAACAATAATAATAATTACAGTGGATATACTTCCCCTGAAGTAAGCATAGATAGTAATTTAAAAAGATGGTTTTCTCGTAATATTGGACTTTGGAAATCCAATAGGACATATTTTCTCGAAGAAGAAAGGAAAACTTACAACCTTTGCATGTTCATAAATATTGAGTCTCTTGAAAATAAAAAAGAATGGGAATCTCATTATAAATTCACTTGGTATCCAGAAAAGAAATATAGTTTTTTTGATGAACATCCCAAATATAGAGAAAGAGGAGAAATGCAAGCATTTATAAAGGACCACCAATTAATAAGAGAAAAATTTTATTTAAGTGATATTGATGGAATATCCAATATTAAACAAGTTGATGAACATGAAATGATTTTCGAATCATCTTATGAAGATTGGTACATTCTTGAACACACAAGACTTATTGAGGGAGATAATTATAGATATAGAGTTATATATTCATGGAACAAAGATAAACTTAAAATAGTAGAGAATCATCATGAAATAAAAATTATTACATAAATTCTTTTAGCCTATTAAGTTTAAAAATAAAAAATGTTATCTTTAAAAAGTAAATTAAAAAATAATTTATGCTTATAAATTTGTATTCAAAAAAATTTTTTAAAATTCTAACTCTTCCTATATTTTTATACTTAACTTTTTTTGACATAACAATATTCAATAAAGAACTAAAAGCCGACAAGAAATTACAAGCGGCTACCGAGAAAGATCTTTTCTTATATAGGCAAATGGGTGCCTCTTATCTTTGTATTGCTACAAATGCTGAAGTTGATTTTGAGAAAAGTCTTGGAATAGCTAGTGCTACTTTCGCAAATGTAATTATAGGAAAGCATGAGGGCGTTATTAAAGAGTTTGGAACTGAAAAAATTGACCAAAAAAGATTATATAATGCTGGAACTTTTCAGATTGTGTCAAGTGCTCTAAATATTTGTCCTAAAAACATTCCTAAAGAAGTAAAAAATAGTTACGAGGAAAGATTAAAAGAGCTTATTAAACAAAATAAAAAATAAATTTATTATCTAAACATAGAGCTAACCGAACTTTCTTCATGAATTCTCCATATTGCCTCTCCTAACATATTTGCTACAGAAAGTACTTTTAACTGAGGAAATTCGTAATTATCAATAACTGGAATACTGTTAGTAACTATAACTTGTTCAAATAAATCTTTTGAACTTAACCTTTCATAAGAGGGTGGAGAGAAAACTGCATGAGAAGCACACGCAAAAATTCTCTTTGCACCTTCTTTTTTTAACAAATTTGCTCCGGAACAAATAGTACCTCCAGTATCAATCATGTCATCTATAAGAATAGCCGTTTTTCCCTTAACTTCTCCAATAACGGTCAAACTCTCTGCGATATTATGAGCAGATCTTCTTTTGTCAATAATCGCTAATGGAGCATCACTCATTAATTTGGCAAATGCTCTTGCTCTGGCTACTCCACCCACATCAGGAGATACAACAACAACTTCCTCCAACTTTAGAGACTCAAGATAATCAATTAAGACAGGAGATCCATATATATGATCGCAAGGAATATCAAAATATCCTTGTATTTGAGCTGAATGTAAATCCATGGCAAGAACTCTATCCACACCTGACTTCTCAAGTAAATTTGCTGTAAGCTTTGCTGTGATTGACTCTCTTCCTGAAGTTTTTCTATCCGCCCTTGCATATCCAAAATATGGAATGACCGCTGTAATTTGTCTAGCTGAAGCTCTTTTACAAGCATCAACCATAATCATCAACTCCATTAAACTATCGTTGACAGGAGCGCATGTAGGTTGAATAAGGAATACATCACAACCTCTTATAGATTGTTGAATTTGAACATAAAGTTCCCCATCAGCAAATCTTTTAGATACTAAGGGAACATTTTCAATCCCTAAATATGATGCAATTTCTTCAGCTAATTTAGGATTAGAAGTTCCACTAACTAACCTCAATCTACTATTAGTTAGATTAAAAGTCGGTTCTTCATTATCTACTGCCGTGATAAAACTTGTCACGAAATTAGCTTTAAAAATCTACTAATATCGTAGTACCTAATATTAATTTGGCAAAAATTAATTAACTTATTTATCTTTCATAGTTAAAAGAACAAGGTTTGAATATTAAATATTCCGAAATATATAATTTTGAAAGTTATAAGTAAATACAAGAAACATCAAAATTTATTTGTTAAATGATATATATTTAATTATTCTTAATTTTAGATAATAATTGATAAAAGAATTATAAAAAATCACCTTATATTAATGAGTTTAAAATCAGTTCTAAAAAATAAATCGTTAGGTATACTTGTTCATCCTTCAAGTCTTCCCGGAGGTAGTTACTGCGGGACCTTTGGAGAAGGCGCTAAAGATTGGATTAAGAAGCTTTGTAAGTATAAGATTAATCACTGGCAATTCTTACCTCTTACTCCAACAGATTCAACTGGATCTCCTTATAGTTCGCCATCCAGTTTTGCGTTAAATCCTTGGTTTCTTGATATCAATAAATTGATTGAAGAAAACTTTATCATTTCATTAAATAAAAAGGATTTACAATCAATTAATCAGAACGAAGATCATTTTGATTTTGATTATGCAAATAATTTATCGAAAAAATTAGGAGAATATCTTTTATTTGATTGGGAATCTCAATCTGAAATGAGAAAAACTGATTTTTATTTATGGAATAAAAAAAATACTTGGGTTGAAGATTATTCAATCTTTATGGTCTTAAGAGAGAAATTCAATATGTTGCCATGGTGGGAGTGGCCATTGGAGTTTAAGCAAAAGGAAAATGAATTTATAAAAACATGGATAAAAGACAAAAAAAATGAAATACTTAAAACAAAATTAATACAATGGCATCTTGATAAACAGTGGAAGGAAATCAAAGTCTTTGCCAAAACTAATGGAATTACACTAATAGGTGATTTGCCTTTTTATGTTTCAAGAGACAGTGTGGATGTATGGAGTAATAAATCACTATTTTCTATCTCTCAAAATGGAGATTTACTTTTTCAAAGTGGAGTGCCTCCTGATTATTTCTCATCTACGGGACAACTATGGGGTACTCCCACTTACTATTGGGCTAAGCACAAAAGTACAGCATTTAGATGGTGGAGAAAAAGATTTAAGAGACAATTTGAACTTGTTGACATATTAAGACTTGATCATTTTAGAGCGTTGGCTGGATATTGGAGAGTTGATGGGAATGCCCAAAATGCTATTAATGGGTCATGGATTAATTCCCCTGGGAAAGAGCTATTAAATCTTTTAAAAAAAGATTTAAAATCTGATTATCTACCTATCATTGCTGAGGATTTAGGAGTAATAACTAAAGATGTAGAGATATTAAGGGATAATTATGAATTACCTGGTATGAAGATTTTACAATTCGCATTCGATGGGAATGACAATAACCCTTATCTACCTAAAAATATCGAAAAAGAGAACTGGGTTGTTTATACAGGAACCCATGATAACGCTACCTCCACATCGTGGTGGGACTGTTTAGATATTACAATTAAAACCCATATTAAAGATAAATATAAATACTCAATTGATCCCTCTTGGAATTTAATGGAAATTGGCATGAGTACAAAAGCAAACCTTTTTATCTCTCCAATTCAAGATATCTTATCTTTGGACGATTCAAGTAGATTAAATACACCTGGTACAATTACTAACAATTGGAGATGGAAATTAAATCAAACTCTTGACGAGATAGATATGAATTTAAAAAAATATAGTGACCTTGGAAATAATTATGGGAGATTAAGCAATTAGATCATCAGATATATTTTATTTTCCTTTTTCCTCAATAATTTGAATCTCAATAATATTAATATTTGAAATAAAGTATCGATTAAGAAAAAATAGTATCAAAATTAAAAATAAAAAATAAAAAAAACTTCCCTGCCAGGAATTTAGAAAATCAAACTTTCTCAAAATTATTTTTTTTTTGTTTTTTTCGAAAGTATTTGTTTCTCTAATTTCTAACCCTACCAATGTATTATTTTCCAGAGATAAACATTTTTCCAACTTTAATAATATTGACCTTAGAAAAGGATCTCTTGGTCTAAGGTCTTCAATATTATTCTCAATTGAATTTATAGAAGATTCTGGGATTTTAGAGATATTTGATAATTCTTTAACAGAAAGATTATTTTGAGTCCTTGCTTCTTTTACTAATTTACCAAGTTCAACATATTGATCATATTTTTTACTATTATTTTGTTCCTTCAATTTTATTTTTTTATTTTTTTGAAAATTAATATTGAATAATCTCATTAAAATTTTTTTATTTGACTATTTAAATTATGCATCTAAAGGATTATTTAATTTTAATCAATTCATAAATCAAAAACTATAATTTAATGAGTTGACATCAAAGCAAACACTAAGCTGGAGATATAATGTTTTGAACAGCACTTTTAGCCAATTTTAGAGGACTAAAAGTATCTCTAAGCAAAATTAAGAGTTTTTCTGCATCTTTAAATTCCAATCTATCATCCTTAACAAGGCTTAATAAAAGGTTTTTTCTTACTTCAGATCCTTTGTTACTTACAATTAGTTTCAAACCTGCATTGGCTACTGGAATGAGATCTGCATTAATATTTTCGGTATCCTTAAATAATGTATTTAATAAACTTTCAAGCTTGTCTATCTGAATCCTTCCTTCATTATCAAATACAACTTCAAGAAGAATATTTACAATTTCATCTGAATTATCTGTTAAAAGTTTTTTTGCAATGTATGGATATGCAATTTTTAAGATCTTAAATTCAGGATCAAGTCTCAAAGCTAAACCTTCTTGACTTACAACAGCTCTAATTATTAGTGCGAACCTACTTGGAACTCTAAACGGATAAGAATACATAAGTTTTGAGAATTTATCAGTTACATTTTTTAAATTAAAATTTCCAACCTCGGCCCCAAATGCTCCCCCAAGGACCTCTTTAAGTGGTTCTACAAGTTGTTCAAGATCTTGTTCTTTGGTTAAGAAACCTAATTTCTGAAAATCTTTAGCCATAAGTAAATATTCTTGGTTAATCAAATGCACAATTGCCTTAATGAGTGTGAGTCTATCTGAATTTGTAATAGTATCCATCATCCCAAAATCAACGTATGCTAAGTGTCCATTATCTAAAGTTCCTCCTTTAAGAGCAAACATGTTTCCAGGATGAGGATCTGCATGAAAATAACCATATTCGAATAATTGCTGCAGTCCACTTATCACGCAAGTTCTAATATAAGAAGAAGGAATTAAATTATTTTGCTCTAAAATTTCTCTGTCCCTTAATTTAACTCCATCAATCCAAGATGTTGTAATAACCCTTTTTGAGGAAAAATCTTTTTCTAATTTTGGTATAAATACATTGGGATTAGATTTAAAAAGATCGGCAAACTTCAATGCATTTTTCCCTTCTTGCTCGTAATCAATTTCATCGAAAAGGGCCCTACCAAATTCATCTATTATTTCTCCAATACCAACACCTATATTAAGTGGTAAAAATGATCCGAAAGCAGTCGCTAAGATTTTTAGAATTACAATATCTCTTCTAATAAGAAAATATAAATTAGGTCTTTGTACTTTTACAGCACAAAAATTATTATTTTTTTTTCTTGCTTTATAAACTATTCCTAGACTTGCTGATGCAATAGGTTCATCTGGAAAATCATCAAATAATTCATTAGCAGGAAGTCCAAGTTCATCTTCAATTATTTTTAGAGCAATTTTATGTTTAAAAGGTGGGAGATTATCCTGTAGATTTGTAAGTTCTGTTAGCCAATCTTGCCTTACAAGATCTGGTCTAGTTGAAAGTGCTTGTCCTAATTTAATAAAACATGGACCCAAATCTGTAATAACATCAAAAAGGTATTTTGAAAGATTTTTCTGTACACTCTTACTATTACTGTTACCTTGAAATAGTATTCTTACTAAAAGAAAAATTAAAGTTAAAAGTATATATAAAACTCTTGGTAGTAATATCCATGGTCTAAGGATCAACCAAATCATATCTCCTTTAGGTGAATATTTTGAATAAGAAGTTGCCATTTACATTTAAGATATTAAAGAAGAATTTGTCTTCAACATATTCTATATGTGCCAATAATACTTTATGAGTATTTCCTCTTTTCTATCTAAAAAGTTTTTAAAATCACTTTTTTTCCCTGCCCACAATAGAGGGAAAGCTTTACCAAAAGGCTTGATTAGATTATTAAAAAAACAACCAGGTTTTTGGGATTTGCCAGAACTTCCTGAAATAGGTTCTCCATTATCTAATAGTGGATTAATACATGATGCGCAAATATCAATTTCAAAAAAAGTTAATGCAAAAAAATGTTTTTTTGGAGTAAATGGAGCATCAGGTTTGATTCAATCAGGAATAATCGCTATGGCTAATCCTGGTGAATATATTCTTATGCCAAGGAATGTTCATATAAGTGTTATTAAAGCTTGTGCTTTGCAGAATATTATCCCAATATTCTTTGACATAGAGTTTTCTAGAGTAACTGGACATTACATGCCCATCACGAAAAGATGGTTTACAAATGTATTCAATAATATAGATTTTGACAATTTTAAAATTGCAGGAGTCATATTAGTTAGTCCTTACTATCAAGGATATGCAACGGATCTTGAACCTTTAATTAAAATTTGTCATCTACATAATTTGCCTGTTTTAGTTGATGAAGCCCATGGTTCGTATTTTCTTTTTTGTGAAAACTTTAATTTACCGAAATCAGCCTTAAGATCTAAAGCTGATTTAGTAGTCCATTCATTACATAAGTCACTTAATGGACTAACTCAAACAGCAATAATTTGGCATAATGGGTATCTAGTAGAAGAAAATAAATTAATCAAAAGCATAAATTTACTGCAAACTACTAGTCCTAATTCTCTCTTGCTTTCTTCTTGTGAGGAGTCCATTAAAGACTGGCTTAATAAGGATAATCTTAATAAATACAAAAAAAGAATTTTAGAAGCAAAATCAATCTACAATGAGTTAATAAAAAAAAAGATACCTCTTATTGAAACTCAAGATCCTTTAAAAATAATACTAAATACTTCTAAAGTTGGTATTGATGGCTTTACTGCAGATAGATTTTTTTATAAAAACGGATTAATTGCTGAATTACCTGAAATGATGACGCTTACTTTTTGTCTTGGATTTTCAAATCAAAAGGATTTTACTTTTTTGTTTCAAAAATTATGGAAAAAGTTACTAATTCATACTAATAAATCTTATGGTTTGAAAGCTATAAAACCTCCTTTTAGAATAGTTCAATCACCAGAAATACCAATAGGAGTTGCTTGGAAAAGTAAGAGTATTAGCATTCCTCTAGTTGAATCTTTGGGAAAAATTTCTGGAGATATTATTTGTCCTTATCCTCCTGGAATACCTTTAATTGTACCTGGAGAGAGAATAGACAAGGAAAGAATAGATTGGATAGAAGCTCAAAGTTTGTACAACGAAGATCTGTTAAATTCTTATATAAGGGTCTTAAATAACTAAAAATCAAATATGAGATTGCGAAGTGGCTTATTAATTGGATTGTTTGGGTTAGTTGTTGTTTTATTAGGCGGATGGTATTTCACAATAGCAATTGCATTACTTACCTACATTGCACTTCTCGAATTTTTTAGAATGGCAGAATTCACAGGAATTAAACCAGCCACCAAAACTACCTTATTTTCTTGCTTCATAATTACAATTGCTACATATCTAGAAGTTATTGGATTCCTTGATAGAGAGATATACAATTCAATATTACCAATATGTTCAGTAGGAATATGCACGTGGTTATTGCTGCAGCCAAAGTCAGGCACCATTTCAGATATTGCAGCATCAATTTTCGGATTATTTTATTTAGGTTTTTTACCTAGTTATTGGATTAAATTAAGAGCAATACAATCGACTATAAATAATTCTTCCAATGGAATATTATCCTTTGAAAATATCTCAAATTCGACAGGTCTTTATTTAACATTAATTTCATGTTTATTAATTGTGGCAAGTGATATAGGTTCTTATTTTATTGGAAAGTCATTTGGGGAAAGGGCTCTTTCCCCATTATCTCCAAGTAAAACTATCGAAGGTCTGATCGGAGGAATAATATGCTCAATTTCAGTAGCAACCTTTTTTGCGTTTTTACTTAGTTGGCAGAATCCATTCTTAATTGGGATTTTATATGGAATATTAGTTTCTCTTATGGCATTAGTAGGAGATTTAATTGAATCAATGATGAAAAGAGATGCGAAAATTAAAGATTCTGGAACTTTTTTACCTGGTCATGGTGGAATACTTGATAGAATTGATAGTTACATTTTTACCCCTTCAGTTATCTATTATATAATTATAATTTTGAGGTTTTTTAATTAATTCCTAAGTATTAACTTTACAGATAAATCTATATTCACTAATTAATTTTTTTTTATTAAGATTTGACAATTAATTTTTTTTAAAGATAGAAATATTTTGTTTATATATCCTTTAAATATCAAGTTTAAATTCCATTACAAATAAAATTATTAAAAATACTTTTACTAGGTACAAAAATAATCATAAATAATCTTGCTAGATAATGATGGCAAATCTACATGTGGAAGATGACCACAATTTTTCAACCCAATAAAATTTAATTGATCTATTTGTTTTATTTTATTAATTTCTTTTTTACCGAGAATGCGATCATTCTCTCCACAAATAGTTTTAATTGAAATATTTTGCATGTATTTATATGTCCCAGCAAATCCACCACTTTTTGCAAAAGAAGCTAACGAATTTCTCCAACCGGAGCATCCTAAATGAATTGAGGCAATTTGTTCTTCCATTGAACCAACACTTTTATCTGGATATGCAAAAGCTTGTCTACAAAGACCCTTTCTTACTTGAGATAATCCTAAAAAAGACGCCCCAATCTGGTTTAGTGGGAAGGGAATATTTTTGGATTCTCCAAACAAACCCGCTGGAGATAACAGAATCATCTTATCAATGAGCTCTGGGATTTCTTTCGACAAGTTTATCGCTACTGATCCTCCCATTGAAGCTCCTACAACCATTAATTTATTTTTTAATTTAAGGGTATTAATAATATCAAGAAGATTATAAATTATTTTACGAGGATTATATTGATTGGAAGCATTCCTCGGAGTAAATCCAAATCCTAATAAATCAGGAATTATTAATTGGAATTTTTTTTTTAAAAATGGATAAATCCTCCTAAATTCAAGAAAACTACTATCAAATCCATGTAAGAAAAGGATTGGTTGACCAGTTCCTCCCATAACGACTGGAAATTCAGAAGAATTCCATTTTTCGTTAAGCTTTATCCAATTAACGTCATTAGATATATTAAATCCTAATGGATCTTGAATAGAGTTTTTGACTTTTTCAAAATAATCAATATTCAACTTATTAAGATCATTATAAATATTCTTATTCAAAGTATTTATGCTATTTTAATTTTTTGTTTTTCAAATTCTGTAATAGTTTTTATTATATCTTGCTGATTGATTTCAAAAGGCAAAAAATGAATCTCTGATTTATCCCTGCAGGTAAATTCAGCAATTTTTTGTAAATTATTATTTTCAAAAACATTTATTCCTAAGTCGGCAATAGTAGTTGGTAAATCTAATTTTCTCATTAATTCCATTAACTGTTTAATAGATTGATTAGCTAATTTATTGTTATTTTTAGTTTCTTCTAATCTCAGTTGCAATAAGATTCCTACTCCAACAATTTCACCATGTAAAGGCTTATGACTTGAAATTATCTGAGTAATAGCATTATGTATAGCATGAGCAGCTGCAGTTCTACATTTTTCTCCACCAATTCCACCAATCAATCCAGCAGTAAGTGAACATCCCTCTACAACATTACACCAAGCAACGTTATGGAATGACTGACTCTTATAAGCACTTTCTCCATTAATAAGTAATTGGTCTCTTAATACTCTTGATATTTGAATTGCTTGCTGAACGAGTCCATCTTCCACTTTTGAGCTAGTCAAAGAAGATTCGTACCATTTAGCTAATGCATCAGCTATTCCACTAGCAAGTGTCCGCTTAGGGGCTGTTTTAATAAAACCGTGATCAAGTACTAATATTTCAGGACAAGATTTCAACTCAATATCCTTGATAAATTGTCCATCTTTTGAATAAATATTTGATAATGCAGTCCAACCTGCACAAGTAGATGCACTTAAAGGGATAGTAATAGCAGGAATCGATAGAAAGTCTGCTAAAAATTTTCCTGCGTCTAAAACTTTGCCTCCACCTATAGCAATAATTGAATCGCAATTATTTTTAAGTATGATTCTTTCTATTCTTTCAAGATCTTCATAACAACAATCAAATTGTAAGTTTGATTTAATTATATGGAAATGATGATCTTGTAAGTCTTTATAAATTTGATGCCTTATTTCCTTCGTTGATAAACTTCTACCTAAAACCAAGGGACGCTTAGAAATTTTTTTTATTTGTGTCAGAGATTCTTCCCAAGCATTATTTCCCCTAAATATTTTTTCTGGAGATATTAATTGCATATCAGAGAAGCTATCTAGAAATTAGCCCCTGCCAATTCTTGAGAAGATTCTTCTGTAGAAATATTTACTATAACTTTCTTGTTCTCATCAATATCAACTATAGCTTTGTCTCCATCTTTAATTCTTCCTGATAACACCTCTTCAGCTAAACTATCTTCTAATAAGCGCATGACTGCTCTTCTTAAAGGCCTTGCTCCGTAAGCTGGATTATATCCTTCCTCGACAAGCCTTTCTTTAAAAGCATCAGTAACATCTAGTTTTATACCCTTCTCGTTTAATCTAGAAAAAACTTCTTTTAACATTATTTCTGCAATATCTTTAACTTCATTTTTAGATAATTGTCTAAATACAATTATTTCATCGAGCCTATTTAAAAATTCTGGTCTAAAGTATTGTTTTAATTCCTCATTTACCAAAGATTTTATCCTATTATATTGGCTATCTTCAACTGAATCTCCTGAAAATTCAAAGCCTAAACCTCCACCACCTTTTTCGATTACTTTAGAACCAATATTAGAAGTCATTATTAAAAGTGTATTTTTAAAATCGACCGTTCTACCTTTTGAGTCTGTCAATCTTCCATCTTCCAGTAATTGTAATAGTAAATTAAATACGTCTGGATGAGCTTTCTCAACTTCATCAAAGAGTACGACAGTGTATGGTCTTCTTCTTACTGCCTCTGTAAGTTGGCCTCCCTCATTAAATCCAACATACCCTGGAGGTGAACCAATTAATTTGCTAACAGTATGTCTTTCCATAAATTCAGACATATCTAATCTGATCATGGCTTCTTCACTACCAAAGAAATACGAAGCCAAGGATTTGGTTAATTCAGTTTTTCCAACCCCAGTAGGACCTGAAAAGATAAAACTTGCAATTGGCCTATTAGGATTTTGTAAACCGACTCTAGCTCTTCTAATAGCTTTTGATACTGCTTTAACAGCCTCATCTTGACCTATTAACCTTTGATGCAAAGTCTCTTCCATATTAAGAAGTTTGACTGATTCGGTTTCTGTTAATTTCTGAACAGGAACTCCGGTCCAAGAAGCAACTATATGGGCTACATCTTCTTCACTTACAAGAGGATCATGAATAATAGTTGAGTTATTTTCCGTAGTTTCATTAGCATTACTTATTTCATTTTTTTCTGAACTTTCTTTTTTATTTTCCAATAACTCTTTTATTTTTGCAGATAATTCAATCTCTTTTTCTCTTAACACACCTGCCTGGTCAAAGTTCTGATCTCTTACTGATTCTTCTTTTTGTTTCTGGACTTGTCTTAATTCTTTATCAATTTGTTTCGCTTCGGGAGGAAGTTTAGAATTAATCAACCTTACTCTACTACCAGCCTCATCTATAAGATCTATAGCTTTGTCTGGTAAAAATCTATCAGAAATGTAGCGATCACCTAAATGAGCTGCTGCTTCTAATGCATTATCTGTAATTTTTAAACGATGATGTTGCTCGTAACGTTCTCTTAAACCTTTTAAAATTTCAATAGTATCAGCAATAGATGGCTCTCCAACCATTACAGGTTGGAATCTTCTTTCGAGAGCAGCATCTCTTTCAATATGCTTTCTATATTCATCAAGAGTTGTAGCACCTATACATTGGAGCTCACCTCTAGCTAATGCTGGTTTTAATATATTGGCAGCATCAATTGCTCCTTCAGCAGCTCCTGCACCTATTAAAGTATGAACTTCATCGATAACCAATATAACGTTACCTGCAGATTTAATTTCTTCCATTATTTTTTTTAGTCTTTCTTCAAATTCACCTCTATATTTTGTTCCTGCGACAAGGAGACCAATATCAAGAGTTAGAACTCTTTTATCCTCAAGTATATCTGGAATTTCTCCAAGTTGTATTCTTTGTGCTAAACCTTCAGCAATAGCAGTTTTTCCTACTCCAGGTTCACCTATAAGAACAGGATTATTTTTAGTTCTTCTACCTAAAATTTGAATAACTCTATCAATTTCTGCATAGCGTCCAACAACTGGATCGAGTTTTGATTCGCTTGCTAGTTTTGTTAAATTTGTACCAAACTCGTCAAGAGTAGCTGTCTTTAAATTACCCTTATTTGAAGACCCACCTGAACCAACCTCAGCAGTCTCTCCTAGCATTCTTATAACTTGAGTTCTGACTTTCGTTAAGTCAATTCCTAGATTTTCTAAAACTCTTGCTGCAACCCCTTCTCCTTCTCTTATTAAACCTAAAAGTAAATGTTCCGTACCTATATAATTGTGACCCAATTGGCGTGCTTCTTCAAGAGATAATTCTAAAACTCTTTTAGCTCTCGGTGTAAAAGGTATTTCAACTGCTACAAATCCTGAACCTCTTCCTATTATTTTCTCAACTTCTATTCTTGAATCTTTTAAATTTACACCTAGTGATTTGAGCACCTTTGCAGCTACACCTGTTCCTTCTCCAATTAAACCTAAAAGTATTTGTTCTGTTCCAACAAAATTATGCCCAAGCCTCCTAGCCTCTTCTTGAGCAAGCATAATGACTTTGATTGCTTTTTCTGTAAATCTTTCAAACATTACGGTGTTTAATTTCTTATTAATAACCTACCAGTATTAAGTCAATTTTGTGTTCAGAATGAGCTTTTGTGAATACCCAAAAGTATAAATTAATCAATATTAATTAATATTATTGATGATATAGCAGCTTATTAAAGTAATTTCAGGGATTCTGGTTATCCGCACAAAAGATTTTTAAATATTTATTATGTGAATTTTTTTTCTTTCAAAACAGCATCAGCACCACTTTTATAATAGTTTTTTCTTCTTCCAACAGTTAAAAAATTAAATTTGCAATAAAAGATCTCAGCAATTGAATTAGTTTCCGAAACTTCCAACAGTAATTTTTTTATATTTAGTTTTTCACAATCTTTTATCAAATAGGTCATTAGTTGACTTCCATAACCTTTTCGACGAAATTTTTGTTTTATTGAAAAATAACTTATTTGAGCTTCATCAATTATTGTTTGAACTACATAAATTCCAATTATTTTCTTTTTTAATAATATTGCGACTACTTTGGTACCACTTTTATTAAACTCACTTTGCCATTGTTTTTTAGTCCATAAACAAATTGTAGCTGAATCTAATTTGTAACATAATTCAAAATCTTTTTGATCAATTTCTTTAATTGAGATCATCGAAGTAAATATTTTCTCTCAAAAAATTTTTTGAGATTTATTTTATTATAAATGTTCTGAAAGTTGTAGAATAAACTTACGAAAGAGTTTCCCATGAATGTAAAAACATCATTCTTAAAAAATAAAATTAATGAAGATAGTCCCAATAAAAACATAGTTCCTGTCACAACGACCATTAATAGTGAACATAAGTTATTTATTGGGGAATGTTCTTTGGAAGATTTAGTAAGTAAATACGATTCACCCCTTTATGTTTTGGATGAGATTACCTTAAGAAATTCCTGTAAAGCATATAAAAAAGCACTAGAAAAATATTATCCAGGACCATCACTACCGATATATGCATCCAAGGCAAATAGTTCAATATTTATGAGTAATTTAATTGCATCAGAGGGTTTTGGGCTCGATGCAGTTTCAGAAGGAGAATTATTGACAGCTCTAAAAGGTGGAGTTCCTAATGAAAAAATTGTTTTTCATGGAAATAATAAATCTGATAAGGAAATTGAATTTGCGATAAAAAATAATATCAAAGTTATTGTGGATAACGACCATGATTTAAAAAGACTTGAAGAGATATCTAATTCCTTCAATCACGACATAGAAATAATGGTTAGATTTACACCTGGAATAGAATGCCATACACATGAATACATCAGAACAGGTTCTTTTGATAGTAAATTTGGATTTGGAATCGAATCACTTGGTAGGCTATTCGAAGTTATAAGTAAAACTAAACACATTAAATTAACAGGATTACATGCTCATATTGGTTCTCAGATTTTTGAACTAGATCCTCATAATGACCTTGGAAAAATAATGGTAGATGTCATTTTACAAGCTAAAGATTTTGGTCACAACATAAAAGAACTTAATGTAGGTGGTGGTCTAGGAATTAAATATACTGAGGAGGATGATCCTCCTTCTATTGATGAGTGGATTAAAACAGTATCATTATCTGTTGTAAAAGCTTGTGATAAAAATAATTTAAACTTACCAATTCTTATGTGTGAGCCGGGTAGGTCTATAGTTTCAACAGCAGGAGTAACTATATACAAAATTGGCTCATTTAAAGAAATCCCTGGGATAAGGACATACTTATCAGTGGATGGCGGTATGAGTGATAATCCCAGACCAATTACATATCAATCAAAGTATTCAGCTTGTTTGGTAAATAACCCTTTAAATAGTAATTCCAAAAATAAATATACAGTTGCAGGAAAACATTGTGAATCTGGAGATGTATTATTTAAAGAACTTGAACTTGGTGATTGCAAAACAGGAGACTTGATATGTGTTTTTGGCACTGGTGCATATAATAATTCTATGAGTTCAAACTATAATAGAATTCCCAAGCCTGCTGCTATTTTAGTTTGTAATGGAGAAGCAGAGATTATTCAGAAAAGAGAAAGTCCACATGATCTTCTAAAATATGATGTCCTTCCTGATCGCTTTATCAAACAAAGTTAGGTACATTTAATATAATTTAAATTTCGATGTGAATTTTTGGGGGTTTATAAACTTAAAATTTTTACTAGATGTACTATTTGCTCTAGGATTTGGTCTTTTATTATTTTCAAGAGTCAAAGAACAGCGAACGCTGTGGTTACTAAGAGGGTATTTATTATTAGTTTCTTTTGCTTGGTTTATTCAAAGATATGCTTATCTTCCTCTAACTTCAAAATTAATTGATGCAGTAGTACTTGCTTGCTCTCTATCTTTAGCAATCCTATGGCAGGGTGAACTTCGACGATTAATGGAATTACTTGGGACTGGAAGGCTAGCTGTATTACTAGGCAACCCACCTAAAGAATTCAGAGCAACATCTACGACAGTAAACCAATTAGTTGATGCCGCAGGAAAACTATCACAAAATAGAAAAGGAGCTTTGATAGTTGTAGATTTAGGAAGCGATTTAAGACCAGAAGATTTTTTATATTCAGGTATAAAGATTGAAGCAAAATTGTCTACAGATCTTTTAATAAATTTGTTTGCAACAGATACCCCCTTACATGATGGAGCAGTCTTAGTTAAAGGTAATAAAATAATTTCAGCGGGAGTAATATTACCTCTTTCAAGGCAAGGTATTAGTAGATACGGAACAAGACATCTTGCCGCGTTGGGCATTACAGAAAGGTTTGATAGATGTATTTGTATTGTTGTCTCTGAAGAAACAGGCACTTTATCATTAGCTAATCAAGGAAAACTCGAGAGACCTATTACGAGCAGCAGATTACAAGAACTTCTCATAAAGTTAGTAGGAAATCAAAATACATCGGGTACTCCAAAATCATCTTCGAACAAAACCAATTCGTACCAAAAAACAAATACTAATGATACTATTACAGTTGAAAAGAAGTTAGACAAACAAAATACTATTCAAGATTAGTTTATGAGATTGAATAACTTACAATTAAAAAATAATCTTAATTTATCGAATAAATTAGATAAGGAGAGAATTCCAGAACACATTGCAATAATTATGGATGGCAATGGGAGATGGGCTACAAAAAAAGGGTTACCTAGATCATTTGGGCATAATAAGGGTGTTAGTGTTCTTAAGGAAATTATTAAGGCATCTAAGAACATAGATTGTAAAGTTCTTACTGTTTATGCCTTTTCAACTGAGAATTGGATTAGACCCTCTAATGAGGTTGATTTTCTTATAAATCTGTTTGAAAAAGTTTTGAAAAAAGAAATTTCTGAGATACATCAAGAATCAATAAAAATTAAGTTTATTGGAGATTTATCACCTCTTCCTAATTCATTAAAATTACTGATAAAGAGTTCAGAAGCTCTTACTAATAACAATAAAAAATTTACATTGAATATTTGTGTAAATTATGGAGGTAGGCAAGAAATAGTAAAAGCTGCTAAAGAAATAGCCATCAAATCTTCCTCAGGTAAAATAAAACCCAGTGACATCGATGAACAATTATTTAATTCAGAACTACTAACTAAGGGGAGCATGGATCCTGAACTACTAATACGAACAAGTGGTGAAAAAAGGATTAGTAATTTTCTTTTATGGCAATTAGCTTATTCTGAAATTTATGTTACTGATGTATTATGGCCAGATTTTACTGAGAGTGAATTTTTAAAAGCAATAATAGATTATCAATCGAGGAATAGGCGTTTTGGAGGTATAGAATCATTATCAAATGAATCTTTTGAAGATTCTTGCTATTCTTCCCTAAGTAAAAATGATTAATTCTGATAATCAAAAATTTAGCGAAATAAGATTTGATTGGGAAAGAGACGAGATTTTGGAAATTTTAAATTACCCATTAATAGATTTAATGTGGGAAGCTCAAATTATTCATAGAAGATTTAATCAATATAAAGTCCAACTAGCTTCTCTTTTCAGTGTAAAAACTGGCGGGTGTGAAGAGAACTGTTCTTACTGTAGCCAATCAATTTATAGCTCTAGTCAAATTAAGAGTCACCCTCAATTTGAAGTTGAAGCTGTTTTAAATAGAGCTAAAACAGCAAAAAAAGAAGGTGCTGATAGATTTTGTATGGGTTGGGCTTGGAGAGAAATTAGAGATGGCAAACCTTTCAACTCAATGATAGAAATGGTCAAAGGTGTAAAAGAACTTGGAATGGAGGCATGTGTAACTGCAGGGATGCTCACAGATGAGCAGGCCTTGAAACTTGCCGATGCCGGGCTAACCGCATACAACCATAATCTCGATACAAGTCCTGAATACTATAAAAATATTATTACGACAAGAACTTATCAGGATAGATTAGAAACTATTAAAAGAGTAAGAAATGCAGGTATAAATGTATGTTGTGGAGGAATTATAGGTTTAGGAGAAGATAATGGAGATAGAGCATCTCTTTTAGAAGTCCTCTCAAACATGAATCCTCACCCTGAAAGTGTCCCAATCAATTCTCTGGTAGCCATAGAAGGAACAGGTTTGGAGGGGGGAAAAGAAATTGATTCTATTGAGATGATAAGAATGATCGCTACTGCTCGAATTCTTATGCCAAAAAGCAAAATAAGATTAAGTGCTGGAAGGGAGAACTTAACTAAAGAAGCTCAGATTCTTTGTTTTCAATGCGGAGCAAACTCTATTTTTTATGGAGATGAATTATTGACAACCTCAAATCCATCTTTTCAAGATGATAGAAAACTACTTAAGGATGTAGGAGTTTTATTTAATAAAGACTTTGAATATTGTGATAAAACTGTTTCTACAGTATGAGTAATAATATTTACAAGATTGTATCTCTCTATTCTTTCTTCTCATTTCAAGAAAATTCAATAATTGAACTGAAAGAAAACTTATTTAGTATTGAGAAGAACAATGATCTTTCAGGCCTATTAATAATTGCGAGAGAGGGTCTTAACGGAACCGTTTGTGCTGAAGAAGGCATTATTGAAAATATCCTAAAGTTAATCAAAAATATTGTTGGGAATAACAAATTAAACATTAAAGTTAGTTATTCAAAAAAAAAGATTTTCAAAAAATTAAAAATAAAAATCAAAGATGAAATAGTAACTATGGGTGTCCCAGAAATAAATCCATCAGAAGATTCCGGAACTTATATTGACTCATTTTCTTGGAATAAATTAATTAAAGATAAAAATACAATCGTCGTTGATACTAGAAATCATTATGAAGTCTCTATAGGAAGTTTTAAAAAGTCAATCAATCCAAATACGGAAAATTTTAGCGAGTTTCCTGAGTGGGTGGATGATAATTTAGGGAAATATATAGGCGACGATGATTCTAAAAATATAGCTATGTTTTGTACTGGAGGTATTAGATGTGAGAAAGCTACTAGTTTATTAAAAAAGAAAGGTTACAAAAACATCTTCCATTTACAAGGCGGGATACTTAAATACCTCGAAGACATGTCAAAGGAAGAAAGCCTGTTTGAAGGAGAATGTTTTGTTTTTGATAAAAGAGTGGCTCTAGATCACGAATTAAAACAAGGTTCTTACTCAATTTGTCATGCATGTGGGATGCCAATTTCTATAGAAGATCAAAAGAATAAGGAATACCGAGAAGGTATTCAATGTCATTTTTGTGTAAACAAATTCAGTGATAATGATAGAAAAAGATTTGAAGAAAGGCAAAAACAAATAAATAAATTAAAAGATAAAAATCAAAAAGTTTATAAGGATTAATTGATAATAATTATGAAAGTTGAAGAATTACAAAATATAGCATTTTCCTTAGGCCTAGTTATAAAAATACAAGTAAGAGAAACTATTGGATTATGTTTTTTTAAAATTGTTATCGCAGAACAAACAGATAATGTTGTAAAAATTTGGGGAGAGATGAAAGGTTGGACTTACCTTAATAAGAAGGGTATTCAACTTGATACATTAAGGATCCTGAGTAACTCTCCACCTTTTGTTTCGGAATTAATATGGGCATCTACTATGGCTTGGGCAATAGAAATGAAAGTAAGTAAAAAAGCACGATTATTAGCTATTTATGATACCGAAGGATATAGTAAAAAACTTGTCAGATACTTTAAAATTATTGGTTTTAAAGTTGTAAAAGAAGTTGGTTCTAGTCCAATAGACCTTTTCTTAAGATTAATTTGGGGCGGGGCGGGAACACTAATGCAAGGAGAATGTTATTTTGTATTAAACAAAATGAAAGAAAAACTTTCTTTAATTGAAAAAGTCTAACCAGCGTGATAACTACTTCTAACTAAAGGGCCACAAGATACTTTTTTAAACCCTAATTTACTACAAAAACTTTTTAGGTATTCAAACTCCTTTGGTGCCCAATATTTCTTAACAGATAAATGCTTTAATGAAGGTCTTAGATATTGTCCAATTGTGATTTGATTACAATCCACTTTTTTTAGATCGAGAATCGTAGTTTCTATTTCTTTTAACGTTTCTCCTAAACCCAACATTATTCCTGATTTTGTTTGAATATTAGGAGCAATAGACTTTGCTTTTTCTAATAAGCCTATTGAATTTTTATAGTTAGCACCTCTTCGAACTTCTTTTTGAAGCCTTTCAACTGTCTCAAGATTATGATTAAAACAAATTGGCCTTTGTTCTAGAATTTTTTTAAGTCTATCTTTTTGAAGTTTATCTTTATCTTCAAAAGATTTTCCACCTCCCCATAAATCAGGAGTAAGAACTTCTATTTGAATCTTTGGATCAATTTTTCTAATCTGATTAATCGTTGAGACAAATAAATTAGCTCCATGATCGGGAAGGTCGTCTCTGGCTACTGATGTAAGTACAACATATTTTAAGTTTAGAATTTTTACTGCTTCTGCGACTTGAATACTTTCATATTTATTTATTTCACTAGGTTTACCTTTGTTTACCTGGCAGAAAGCGCAGGCACGAGAACAAATTGATCCTCCAAGTAAAAAAGTAGCAGTACCTGAGGCATAACATTCGGCCCTATTAGGACATCTCCCTTCTTCACAAATTGTATGTATATTTGACTTTCTAATAAGTCTTTGCATTTTCTCAAATTCCGAAGCTTTGCTAATAGGAAACTTTATCCAAGAAGGAAGCCTTAAAATTTTTTCTACTTTCATCTGATTTTTATTTTTCATTTTTAAATTAAATTTGTTCTTCCTTCTAAGGCTCTTGCTAAAGTAACTTCATCTACATATTCAAGTTCACTCCCCATAGGAAGACCATAGGCAATTCTAGTAACCTTAGTAAAAGGAGTTAGTAATTTTCCAATGTAAAGACTTGTAGTATCTCCTTCAACACTTGGAGTAAGTGCCAGTATTATTTCATCAATATCTGATTTACTAACTCTCTCTACTAGACTTCTTATCTCTAATAATTCTGGACTAATTGAATCCATAGGAGAAATCAACCCCCCAATAACATGATATGTGCCTTTAAACTCCCTTGATCGCTCTAAAGCCAGTAAATCTTTAGTTTCTGCTACTACGCAAATTATCTTTTGATTCCTCTCAGTATTTCTACATATTTCACATTCTTCTTCTGAAGTTAAATTAAAACATTTTTTACAATGACCAACATTACTATGTGCCTCTAATAATGCTTTAGAAAAATCTCTAATACTACTTTCAGGTTGTTTTAAAATAAATAATGCTAATCTTTGAGCTGTTCTTGGACCTATTCCGGGAAATTTCTCAAAATGACCAATTAATTTTGAAAGTGGTTTGGTAAAAGTTATCAAGATTAAAATTCCTCTAGAAACAATTTAGACGTATATTTTGAAATTGGATATATTTGTTTGCTTTTAATGTCTTATTATATTTTTAGTTAATAATTTCTAACAACAATGAAAAATATGAAAATTAACCCTTTTAAAAATTTATTATTAATAATTTTATGTCTTGCATTAAGTGCATGCAGTGGAGGAATAAATGCAGGATTAGAGGCTTATCAGAGTCCCGATGGTAGATATGCCTTTTTATATCCAACAGGTTGGACAAGAGTAAAAGTAGATGGGGGTCCTGAAATTATTTACCACGATCTAATTAATAGTAATGAGACTTTAAGCTTGGTGATATCAGATGTAAATAAAGAAGTCGAATTAGAGCAACTAGGGGATCCAAAAGAAGTTGGACAAACATTAATAACTAAGGTCATTGCGCCTGAGGGTTCAGGAAGATCAGTAAAACTTATTGATGCTAAAAAGAGAGAAGCATCTAATCATATTTTTTATGATCTAGAGTATGAATTAAATCTTAATGAACAAGATAGGCATGAACTTGCTACTGTCGTAATCGACAGAGGAACTTTATATACTTTTGCCGTCGGAACAAATGAAGAGAGATGGAATAAAGTTGACAGTATGTTTACTAATGTTATCGAGTCTTTTAACTTCTTAATTTAGTTTTTGAAAAGATATTTTCTAAATTCCTACCTGAACATTCCACAAATCTGAATATACATTTTTATTGTTTAGCAAAAAATCATGTTTTCCGCTTTCAATAATTTTGCCTTTATCAATAACAATAATATTATCAGCGTTTTTAATTGTACTTAATCTATGAGCTATGACTATAGTTGTTCTTTCTTTAGTTATTTTAGATAATGATTTCTGAATTAAAACTTCTGTCTCGTTATCAACTGAAGCAGTAGCCTCATCTAAGATCAATATAGGAGCATCTTTTAGTACTGCTCTTGCTAAAGCTATTCTCTGGCGTTGTCCTCCAGAAAGTCTTTGTCCCCTTTCCCCAACGATTGTTTTATAACCATCCGGTAATTGTTCAATAAATTTATGAGCTTCAGCAATTTTAGATGCTTTTACAATATCTTTAATTTTTGAACTAGTTGCCCCGTAGGCAATATTTTCCTCGACAGTTCCATGAAATAAATAAGTTTCTTGACTTACTAGAGAAATGCATTTTCTTAAGTCTTTTAAATTAATATCTTTTATTGGTATGTTATCCAAAAATATTAAACCATTATTACTATCATAAATTCTCAGAAGAAGTTTAATAATTGTACTTTTGCCAGAACCAGTTAATCCAACAATTCCTAATGTAGAGTTATTCTGAATTTCAAAAGTTATGTTTTTTAATGTTGAATCTCTACCTGGATAATTAAAATTTACATTTTCAAATCTAACATCGCCTTTTATCTTTTTAGAGCTAATTTTTATTTTGCCATCTTTTATTTTTATAGGGGTATCGATAAGATCTATTACTCTATTTATTGATGCCATTGAGCGTTGAAAATCATCTAAAACATGACCTAGAGTAGTCAAAGGCCATAACAATCTTTGAGTAATAAAGACTAAAAAACTATATGTTCCTACATCAAGTACCTTATTCCAGGTTTGAAAACCTCCAATAAGTAAAATTGCTATAAAAGCAAATAAAATAGCAAATCTTATTAGTGGAATAAAAGCAGATGATAATTTTATTGCTGCTTTATTACTTCTTTGATATGCAAGGCTTTCTTTATTTAGTCTATTTAGCTCCCAATTCTCTTTAGTAAAGCTCTTAATCGTAAGTATCCCACTTAAATTATTATTTAATCTTGAAGCCAAAAGACCTGCTTTATTCCTGACATCTTTATATTTTGGAGAGAGCTTTCTTTGGAATCTTATTGATCCAAGAAATATTAAAGGGATAGGTAAGAAAGCAAATAATGCGATTTTGGGCGCAACAAAGATCATAGTCCCCCCAATAATTAAAACAGTAATAAATAATTGAATAAGTTGATTAGCGCCTTGATCAAGAAACCTCTCGAGTTGATTTACATCATCATTTAATATCGAAAGTAGTCTTCCCGTATTATCGTTTTCAAAGAAAGCCATATCTAGTTCTTGAATATGCTTATAAGCCTTTATTCTCAATTTATGTTGTGATATTTGGGCTAAATTTCTCCATAAAACTGAGTATAAATATTCAAAGAAAGATTCTGCTGACCACACTATCCCAGAAGCAAATGCAAGAAATATTAATTGGTTTGGCACTTCCTTTATTCCTAAACTAGCAATCCAAGAATTCTGTTCTTTTACTACAATATCTACAGCAAGCCCAATAATTACTGGAGGAGCTAAATCTAAGATTTTATTTATTATTGAACTTAAAAAAGCAAATAAAATTAGACTCCTTTCCTCTCTTAAATTTAGATAAAGCCTAACTATAGGATTTTTATTATTTATTAATCTCATTGTTGTTTTATTATAATTTAAAATTTTTCTTAGTTTCTAACTTACATTCATTAATTGAATTTTGATGACTAGTACCTTTTCTAAATTTTTCTAAGTAGCAATTACAAGTACCTTTAGCAATTTCTTCGTCATAATTTAAATTCGCTTTTAACATTTCCAACTTAAAACTTTCAATACAAAACAAATTTATAATTGAATTATTTTTTGTATCTGCTAAATATTCAGAATTTAAAAATCCGAACAAAAGAAAAAAACTTCCTAGAACAAAATGTTTTGTAATAGAACTCATGATCCAAAATTAATTCCTTATTCTTAAATTTTTTAGTTTGTTCTTAACTTCACCATGTAAATCTCTTGGTAAATCTACCAAGCTGTACTCATTAAATATTTGTATCTTTCCAATCAATCTTCCATTAATATTTGTAGACGTACAAATAGAAGAAATAATATTTGCTACTCTAACTCTGTCCATTTTGCCAAAATTAAATTTATAGGTTTCAAAAGAATCATTTTGATAATTATTTCTTCTATTTGTATTTCTCATACGATTATTTCCATTTCTATTTGATCTATTACGATCAGAATTATTTTGTCTATAAAGCCAAGACTCGTCTTCGTTAATAAAGAAAGATTTATTACCTATTGCTAAATTAATAGCTGCCATTGCTATATTTGAATCTTCCATAGAATGCTTTTCTCTTAGGGTATCCAGAATATCGATCATCAAAGCTTTTTTTTCTTCATTATTTTCCTGATCTAAAGAACTTTCATTCAAATTTGTAATTAATTTACCCATTCTTTTTTCATTAATTATTTTATTATTAGGTATCTCGATTTCTTCTATTTTATTTCTTGTTGAATTTTCTAAATTCCTAAGAAAATGTTTTTCTCTTTGATTTACAAATAAAATTGCTTCCCCAGACCTACCTGCCCTCCCTGTTCTACCGATTCTATGAGTATATGTTTCCTTATCAAAAGGAAAATCGTAATTAATAACGAGTTTAATCCTTTCAACATCTAGGCCTCTAGCAGCGACATCAGTTGCAACAAGAATATCAATAAATCCTTTTTTTAATCTATCAACTGTATTTTCTCTTTGATTTTGTGGGATGTCACCATTAAGAACAGCTACACTATGACCTGAGTTTTCTAGAGCTTCCGCAATTGAGGTAGTAAGTAATTTAGTCCTTACAAATATTATTACTCCTTCATTCGTTATTTCTAATATTCTTTTTAGAGCATCTAACTTATGGTGCCTTTGAACATTAATATATTTTTGAGTAATTAATTGAGTTTCTTGTTTAACGCTTTTAATAAGTATTTCAGCTGGTTCATTTAGATATTTTTTTGCTATGTTTCTTATCTCATTTGGCATTGTTGCAGAGAACAAAACCATTTGTTTATTTTCTGGAAGTTTATCTATAATCCATTCAATATCTTCAAGAAATCCCATTTTTAACATTTCATCTGCTTCATCAAGAACAAGACAACTTATGTTATTGATCTTAAAAGTTCCTTGTCTTATATGATCCATTATTCTTCCAGGAGTTCCAACGACAATGTCTGTCTTTCTTTTAAGTGATGAGATTTGATTCCTAAAATCAGTTCCTCCATATATTGCTAATGTCCTTAAATTAGTTGATTCAGCACTATAACTTTTAAAAGAATCTGCAACTTGAGTAGCCAACTCTCTTGTTGGGGTCATAACCAAAACTTTAGCGTTTGATTCTTTATTATTTTCAAGCTTTTCTATTAATGGGAGAGCAAAGGCTGCTGTTTTACCTGTACCAGTCTGAGCTTGTCCTAACAAATCTCTTCCAAGCATTAATTCTGGAATTGCTGCTTTTTGTATAGGTGTAGGAGTTTTATATCCTTTACTTTCTAATGAATTTAATATTAATTTATTAAACCCAAAGCAAGCAAATCCATTATCAAGATCCTCTTCTTTAAAAGAAATTTCATCTTCGGTAACTTCTAATTTTTGTTCTGATTGAATTGAAGGATTATTAGAAATATTTTCTACCCCCAAATTATCGTCATTTTTTTCTACTAATTGATTGTCTTTATTTGAAGCCATTAAAATACCTGATTATCTACTGATCAGGCATTCAACATTTATCTAAAGAATATTAAATTGTTGACTAGCCTTTCAGATCCGAATCACTAATCTAACATCTGGAGGTAAAGATAAATCTGATTTCACGAAATAAAAACTTAATTAAGAAAATAAATATCCAGAAAATTCTTTGCTCTTGTAATTGCGGTATATAGTAATCTCTTTTCATAACTATCTCTAAAGAAAATTAATTTGCTTTCTTTCAGATCTTCCTTATAATTGTTAATTTGAGATTTTTGGGTCCACAAAATACTTACTTTTTCAGATTCGCTTCCTTGAGATTTATGAATAGTGATAGCAATTGCTGGCACGACGTTATCAAGAGTTGATGGTTCAATAAAGTCAACTACAAGATCGTTATTATCATTAAATTTCCTAAATAGAAATTTCCGGTTTTCATTTTTTCCTATTAAGACTCCAATATCTCCATTTGAAATTCCGAGTTCGTTATTATTTTCAGTACACATTATGGGGATCCCTTCTTCAAGGCTAGTAAAGTCATAAGGTTTTCTCTGGCCTAAAACGATATCATTTATATTCTCAACGCTCCATGTCCCAGTATTCTTCTCACAAAGGATAAGGTGACTTTGTAAATCTGTAAAAATATTATTTATTAAGTCTTTTTCATGGCTCATTAAATCTCTAAATGTTTTTTGAAAGATATATTCTTTTTTACTTAAGTTTGATGTTGAAATTCGTAATTTATTAATGTAATCTTTAATTTCATTTAATAATCCTAGAGGAATATTCTTATTAATGCTTTTTAAGATATTAACTTCTTTTGATTTTTTATCATTTTCTAATTCTTTTATCTTTTTCTTAAATAAGGAATCTGTAGGATTAAAAATAAGATTACTAAGTAATTCAATATCCCCACTATTTCTATAAGTTTTATTGAGATTTACTATACAAGATTTGATTACCTCATTATTAGAATATTCGAATAAATAATTCCATATAGAGGAATTTTTTACTGGAGGTAATTGATTTTTATCACCAACTAGGATTATTTTACAATCTTTAGCTAATAAATCTAAAATCAATTCAATAATATCAATATTTACCATTGACATTTCATCAATAATAAAAATATCTAATTCCTTTAATTTAAATTTTAATTTAATAGCTTTATGTTCAGAATAAAAAATCCATTTATGTAAAGTTTGACATTCTATTTGATCAAGACTTTTACTAAAAATTATATCTTTTTGTTCATTAAGAGATTCTTTTAGTCTAGAGGTGGCTTTTCCAGTAGGTGCTGCGAGTCCTATATTTAAAAAACGGTCACTTTTTAAAGAATTTAATATAAAGTTTATAATTAAAGTTGTTTTGCCTGTTCCTGGTCCTCCTTGCAGAAATACTAAATTTGAACTTTTAAAAATATTTTTAATTTGATGAAGTTTATTATCATCATTTATTTTTATGGGGATTTTATCTATTTTCTTTAAGAAAATATTTATAACTCTATTTATCTTTCCAGACCATTTTGCTAATGATAATTTCCTATCACTAAATATAAATGGGGAATTAAAGGAGTTTAACAATCCTAAATCTTTGAGAACTTTTAAATGTTCATTAGGCCATCCATCTTTTAATAAATCAAATAATATTAACCTTTTATCAACTTCTACAATAGTTTCACCATTTTTCTCAAATTCTAATAATATTTTTAAAGTATCTTTTACGAAATCTCCATCTTTTATTTCATTAAATCCAAAAATATCCTGGAGGAGATTAAATATATGATTATATTGAAATGCTTCTATATCCAAATTAGTATGATTCATTCTAAAAAAGTTTATCTAAATAATTAATTCTATTTATAGGAGCCTGGCCAATAAAAACTCCTGGAGAAATATCTTTCTCAACAGATTTTTCAAACAACTTTTTGTCAGGCAATCCCTTTAAAAATAAATATACATATCCTCCAAGATGAAGATTAGGTTGATAATTTTTTAATCTCCACTTTAATAATCTATGTAATGCCAATAGATAAAGATGAGATTGCAATGGATAATGATGTTTAATCATTTCTTCTTTCATATTTTCATAGTTATAGTTTCCAGGTAAACAATCACTATTTTCGCTTCCAGAAATAAAATTACTTTTCCAATCGATTACCCACCATTTACTATCCTCTAACTTATTACCAATAGGGACTACACAGTCAATACAACCTGAGTGAAAACCTTTATTTAGAATTTGTAGATCATTAATTTTGTTTGAGTAGCTTTTACCAAATTCAAATTCTTGATCCAATAGAAAGCATTTGGAAATATCATATGAATTAATATTTTTTCCATTATAAGAAAGTGTTAAATTGTACTTAACCTCTTTTAGAATATTATTTGAAGGGATATCAATTAATTTTTTATTTAATAATTTCCTTCCAAGCGAGACGTTAATGATTCGCAATATACCTTCTCTTACATTTAATGCTAAAGAAGAATCAATTTGAAAGAAATTTAGTTCTTCATTAATTAAATCAAGTAATTTATCGGTGTTATCATTTTGAAAATCAAATCTCTCTATTATTTTATGCAAACATGTACCAGCAATAGTACCTTTAGGAAAATCACTTAAGGGATTGGAGAGAGTTAAGTATTTGGGACAATTTTTTGATTTTTCTAAATTAGTATCTTGGGAATTATTAAGAATTGAGATATTATCCTCATAATCCTTGTATTGATTGGAAGCATAGTCTGTTTTTTTTTCTTTACTAATCCATGAGGAATAACTTGAGAAAGAAATAACTTCTTCAGAAGGAATAGGTTTTTTTGTATTAACTTTATTTATTTTCCAAAGATTATTCTTCAAACCAATAAAATTAAACTTATTAGAAATTTCTCTAATATTTATTGCCGCTATTTTATGTTCAATTTTAGATTTATGAAAATTAATATTTTCTAGGTTAGGTAACAAATCATTATTAATAATATTATTTGTATTATTAATATCATTAAAGATAATGAGCTTATATTTACTCCTGGTAAGAGCCACATAAATCAATCTTTCACTTTCATTAAATAAATCTCTTTCTTCTATTAATTTAAAATCTTCTACCTTACTGTAATTATTAGAAATATTGATATAGATAGACCTATCCAAATTTGATTTCCAGATTGGACCTTTGGTTTTATTTGATTTATTGGAAATAGTAGATAAGTAGGGACATAAAACTATTTCATATTCAAGTCCCTTACTATTATGAATTGTCGAAAGATTAATTCCATTTTGAAGATTATAATCTTTCGTAAAATAATCCTCTCCAGTACAACTCCTTAAAGAATTATCTAATTGGTTTAGATACCACTTAAATACTTTATTTAGATTAAAGTCATTATTCATTAATTCTATTTCAATTATTTCTGACAATTGAAATAAATTCGAGTATAAATCTGCATCAAATATAATTGAGGATGACTTGTAATTAATAATGAGTTCATTAACAAGGGTTAAAAATCCTTTCTCTTTTAATTCCAAAGACCATGAAATACATTGATTAGTTAAAATTTCAATTTTTTTACTAATTTGATGATCAATTAATTCTGCCATATCCATTTCTATAAATTTAGAAGTAGCCAACAAACTTATATTCCTATAACGCCTTGGATATAATATAGATTCAATAAATAAGACTAATAGAGTACTGGCTTCAGTATCAAAGATATTTTTTTTATTTTTAATCTGGCACGGTATATTTAACTTTATTAATTTATTTTTTAATTCTAAACATTGGGAATTATACAAGGTAAGAATTGAAATTTTATTAATATCAATTTCATTATTATTTAAAAGAAAACTAACTATATATTTAGTGACAAGATCTTCAATATCAACTTCTTTGCTTGAAAATTCTACAATTTCAAATACATTCTTAAAATCAAATTTATGATTAAAACTTTTATTAAGTTTAGAGTTTAAATTATTATATTCAAGTTTTGACTCTCTAAGACCATTTTTATATAGATTATTAATAACATCAAGTAATTTATTTGAAGATCTAAAGTTATTTGTAAGACTAAAAACTTCAATCGCATCAGATTTAGCCTCTAAATAAGTTTCAATATCTCCACCTCTAAATTTATAAATAGCCTGCTTTGGATCTCCAACGCAAAGTAAAAAGTGATTATTTGTATAAAAGAATTTTTTTATTATGCTCCACTGAATATTATCTGTATCTTGAAACTCATCCACTAGAACACATTTAAATCTATTTTGAATTTCTGAAAGACTTTTATCATTGGTAAGATCTGATCCTAGATATTTTTTCTCAACAGTCTTTATAAGATCATTAAAATTAAAAATAGATAAACTTCTTTTTAAGGTAATTAGTTTTATATTAGCTAATTGAATAAATATTCTTACAAATTCAGTATAAAAACCTTCTTTAATTTTATAAATTTTATCTTGAAGTAATTTAAAACTACTAAAATCTAGACTAAGATCAAATTTATTAATTTCTTTATTGATATTTTTATTATAAAAATATTTAAATAAAAGATCTTCATTTAAAATCTCATATAAAAGTTGACTTATATCTTCTGAATTAAGTCTTTTATTAATATCTTCTATCCATTCAGTTATTTGATTAAACTTATTGTTTCTTGGCTTGGACGAATATACCTGACTTTTGCATCCAATTTCCTTTATTAATTTCCCTAATGAAATAAGTTTAAGGTATAATTCCTCCCCATTATTATTCCATTCAACACAAAACGCTTTCCAATTTATATGTAAAAATTCTTTTAAATAAATTGATATATCAATATTCTTATATTTATTTATTATCTCAAATTTGCAAATATTTTCTTGATCAATATTTTTTAAAATTTCAACAAAAAATGATTTATTAATTTTACTTCCATATATAGAACTTATTTTTTTTTGATTAACTGCAGAAATTATTTCTGGATCAAGATTTTGAAATTGCTCAATCCATAAATCATCGATTATATCTTGGTATAAATTATCTATATTATTTTCAATAAATGGATCTTGTGCTGAGCCTATATCTATACTAAATTCCTCTAAAATATTATTGCAAAAAGCATGGAACGTAGTTACTTTTAGTTTATAAATAGTATTAATAAAATTATCAATATCGAATATTATTTTTTTCGGATTCGTTTCCTCCTTTTGAAAGTTTTTATACCATTCTAAAAGAGTATTATCTAATTCAGTTTCTTCGGGATTCTGTAAAAATAATTTGAGTTTACAAAATCTTGAAAGTATTTTGTCTCTTAATTCTGTACATGTATTTTTTGTGAAACTTAATAAAAGTATTTCCTCTGATTTGATCTTTTTCTCCAATACATTTCTTAAAACTAAGTGAGCCAAAGTAAAGCTTTTTCCAGTTCCTGCACTTGCTTCTATTAATTTAAAATTATTATCTAATTTAATTTTGTTAATATCCATATCTTATTTAAGTTAATATTTAACCTTATCTGTATAAATAAAATAATTTTTAAATTTTTTATTTAAATATTTCTCTTCTAAAATTATCTTTAATTTAATTATTAAAGCAAGACTTATTGTTAAAAATAAATGATAAAAAGATAATTTAGTAATAAAAAAACCAAAAGATATCAGTATTAAAGAATAATACATAGGATGTCTAATGAAACTATAAATGCCTGAAGTAGTTAGATTGCCATTGACTGTAGGTCTTGGGAAAGGAGATAAATTTCTACCTAAGTCTTTAATTGAAATCAACATGACAATTGTTGAGATTATGATGAGTAAGAAACCCACAAAACTAAAGAAAAAATTAACTTGCATTATTTCTTTCTTAGGAATAAATTCCAAATGAATAAAATGAAGAATAATGATGAAGAACTGAAAAAGAACTAGGGAAAATTCATAAGATTTTTTAAGAAATCTTTTCAAATGTAATTTAGACATTATTTATTTTTTAATGCCTCAAATAAGGGGCCATATAATCTGAAAGATAAATCATCAAATTTATCATTTCCAAAAAAGAAGTCTCCTTCTTTTTTATTTCCAAAACACATTTAATTACACTATTATCTCTTTCTCCTTTGGTAAATGTTTTATTCCCTATCCATTTATCAGAAAAAGCTTTTTTCTCATTTTTAAATAGCTTTTTTGCTTCTACATATTTATATGTACTTTCTGGAGGGAGGGGTAAACATTTATCAGAGTAATTCTTAAAAATATTTATATATTCTTCTAATATTTTCTTTGATTGGAGTTGGCCTGGTGTTTGAAGAATTTCTGATTTATATTGATTTTCTTTTCTAAAAATTACTTTTGTCTTTGTTATCCTCTTTTCTAAAGAAGAAATAAAGAGTAACTTAATCCAAGCTTCTGACAAACTTTTCAAACTAAGTTTGGAATGAATCAATTCAATCACAACATTATCAGAAATTAAATATTCTTCTTTATTTGAATTTGATTTAACGTAAACTCTTTTTATATTTTTATCATTACTCAAATTTTCAACTAAACTTCCTAACAGGTTTTGTATCTCTTTTCCTTTTGTAAAAATACTATTTCTTGGCGCAATAATTCCATTTTCAAGAAATTGTTCGTTTATATTTAAATTTTTTAATTCATCAATAATGTCATAATTATCAATGTCTAGTTTCTGAATAACTTTAGTAACTAGTTTAAATTTCTGCAAATTACTTACATACTCTTCATCTGGATGATGATTAAATATTACTTTAGGAGAAATATTCTTTTTATTGAGCCAATAAAGCTGAGGAGCTTTAAACCAATAAATCAATTCAGATAATTTAAAGTCTTTACATTTATAAATTTTTTCTTCCCAATCTATTTTATTTAATAAAGAATATTGACTTTTTAAAAAATTACTATTATTAGGATTATCAACTTCTTCTTTCTCATAATCAAAGTATTTGATTATGGACTTTCTTTGTTTTACAGATAAAAAGCTCTCTAAATAGTTTATTAGTTCCTTAATAGGGAAGGAAATATCTAATATTTTATTATCTTTATCATTATTAACCCAAGAAACTATAAGTTGCTTTCTACAGGAAATTAATAACTCTAGGAAAAAGTATTTTTCTCTATCAAAAGAAGATGGATCCCCAAGAAGGTATTTTTTAGTTAGCAAATTTATATTTTCATTACTCGATAATCTTGGATAATAAATACTATTCATATTTATCAAGAAGATAATCTTACGAGGAATTAGCCTAACCTTCTCAATATCACTTACTAATATCTTATTTATATAAGATTGATTTCTATAGTTAAGTTTATTTATACATGTAATTAATATTTCTCTAAAAACATTCAACACAATTACTTTATCAGATGTTGAAGATATTAAATAATTATCAAGAATTCTATTTATTTCATATATATCTAAATTAAAATTATCATTAAAATTTCTAATTTTTTTAAGTATAAATTTAATCTTTTTAACCCAATCTGAATAATTAAAAGATCCTCTTAGTAAATTAATATATTGTTTTAATTGAACTAAAATTTTAACCCATTTATTCAAGTCCAAGCTTGAATTCTTAGGGGTAAATGATTTAAGGTTAGAATTATTTAAACTAAATTGTTCATCATAAACTAGACCTAAAGTAATTCTATTTATACACCACTCTAAAGTATTTTTTTCTTCACCCAACCTTTCGTTAGTATCTAATCCCCAATGAAAACCAACTTCATTTAGTATTAAAATAATCTCATTTTTCTCATCAATATCAAAATCAAAAATATTCTGATTAACTTTTTTAGAAAGAAAATATTCTATTTTTTCAAGCGTAATTTTCTCATTTGCTAATTCAATAATATCAAGTAAGAAATTATATACATTTGAAGAATCCTCAAAATTATCTTCAAGAAATAAATGAGGTAGCTTTTGTCCGTTTATTAATTCATTATTAAAAATATACTTAAGATAAGGTTTTATTAAACTAGTTTGAGGAGATACTATAGCGATATCACTGTATTTAACATTATCGCAAGCTTCTAATATTTCTATGACTTTATTTCTTACATACTCTAATTGACTTAATTGATTAAAATGCTCCCTAAAAATAATTGACTCATCCTTTTCATTTATCATAAAATCATCTTGACTATTATCAATTAATCTTTTCTGAATTTGATTAATCAAAGGTATATCCTTCTCACTTGTAAAACTAAACGTTGGATCAATATATATTGAATTATTGTTTATTTTTATATTTTCAATATTAGAAGTTTCCTCAATTAATTTCTGATAATTAGCTCCAAATTTGCCAAATATTTTTTCGATATTTGAACTATTTAAATTAAATTTGCTCTCAATAGAACTAAAATCAACCTCTCCCTCAAGAGAATTTATTCTATTCCACAAATTATCTCCAGCAGAGAGTAAGTATAAATTAACCTTAGTAAATTCTGCTAATTTAGAATAAAAGCTAACATGTAATCTTGATAAATTGTTATCAGAAATAATATATATTTGTCTAGGTAATAGATTTTCTTCATTATGTATTTTTTTAATATTATTTATTATGTCAATCATGAATAAACATGAAGGTTTCTCGGTCATTTTTTTCTCAAGTAATTTATATAAAATTGGTTGCCAATATTCATTTGAATTTAAATTATTAAAAAGATTTCGTGAACTCAACTCATATCTATGCCAATTAGCTATCATCTCAGGCCTGAAAATTAAATACTCAATAAAATTATTTGCAATCTTTTTGATTAAGTTGTGAATATCCCCATCAATTATCTTTTTATTGTTTAAATATTTATTAATCCAATTACTTAGCGGTAATGATTCTTCATAGCTGTTTAATTCTTCAAATGAATCTATAATTCCCCATTTTATTGAATCAAAATTCCATACTCCCATATCAATTGCCGGGAAAATTTTTGTCAATATTGCTTCGGTATAACTTGATATAGTCTTAAATTCATAAAGAGCACTTATTTGATTACTTATTGTTATTTGGTCCCATAACCACTTCCCTAAAAAATAATTAGGAACTGCTACATCTAGTTTTTCTGTTATAAAAGGGGGGCTAATTATTAATTCTTTTGCTAATAGCTCAGTAATAACTTCAATTTTGTTTGATTTATAAATATTAAGCAATTTTCTTTTATTATTTTTTACTCAACTTTAAAAGGGTCATTAATTTCACTATTAGGGCATTCAAATTCTCCTACCGCAACAAATTCTAAGCGAAGCTTTAAGAAGGTAATAAATTTTTTATCTGTAGAGATAACGGCTGCAGGAGTATTAGGGATTTTTTTAGATAAATCTAAAAATGCCGACGATTTCAAAAAAGATGGATTCTTTAAAAGCCAAAAATCTATTTCCTTTTTGTTTTCTTTATAGTTTCGAATCCTTTCTTTTAAAATCTCTTCAAGAGGTTCTTCAACTGTTAAAAATTTCTCACTTGCTGCAACGAAAAAATAAGTTGTCATTTTAAATAATTAATTTATTGAAATTAAAGTCTTCATTTCGCGTACAGCTCTTTCTAGACCTACCGCTAAAGCCCTTGAAACAATACTATGTCCAATGTTTAACTCATTCATATTGTTAATTGATGCAATCTTTTTTACATTCTGATAATTCAGTCCATGCCCTGCATTAACGATTAATCCAATATCTACAGCATAATACGAAGATTCAATAATTTTTTGAAGCTCTACATATTGATCTTGTCCTTTTAAACCAGCATATTTGCCAGTATGTAATTCTATAAAATCAAATCCTATTTCTCCTGAAGAATTAATCTGATCATTTGCAGGATCTATAAATGCGCTTACTTCAATATTGGAACTTTTTAAACTATTAACGTAGTTTTTAAGGTATTTCTCATTATTTTTGACATCTAACCCCCCCTCTGTGGTAATTTCCTTTCTTTTCTCTGGTACAAGTGTTACGTAATCTGGAAGTAACTTTTTTGAAATTCTCAACATTTCTTCAGTCGCCGCCATCTCTAGATTGAGTTTCGTTTTAATAGTATCTTTCAAAAGATATATATCTCGATCTTGTATGTGCCTTCTATCTTCTCTTAAGTGAATTGTTATAGAATCAGCTCCGCCTAATTCTGCTAAAAAAGCAAATTGAACAGGATCTGGTTCTACAGTCTGCCTAGCCTGCCTGACATTTGCAATATGATCTATATTTACTCCTAATTTTGCCATAAATTGATAACTCTTTGATTTAGACAATTTACTAACCGACTAATTCTAGCTAATAAAAAATTACAATCCTATAATTTAATAATATAAAATAAATTGAATTTGAAAAATAAGAATATTAATATTTGCCATGAAATTAACCCTTTTTTGGGACTTATCGCAATGTTTATAACCCAAGATATCGTTATGAAAATATTTTTTAAAAAAAAGAAAATAATTAATAATAAGTTTCTAATCCCCAATAACAGTTCCGTTATTTTAGCCCCAACCCATAGATCGAGGTGGGATGGATTAATTCTTACTATGGCGATGGGTAGGAGAGTCACCAAAAAGGATTGTAGATTTATGGTCACAAAATCTGAGATGATTGGTATTCAGGGTTGGTTTTTAAAAAGACTTGGTTGTTTTTCAATAAATCAATTATCTCCTTCTCTTGCTGTCTTGCGATATGCTGTTGATCTGATCGTCAAAAAAAAGCAGTTAGTTGTTTTTCCAGAAGGAAAAATTAATAAACATGGAAAAAAAATTGTCCTAAAAGAAGGAGTATTTAGATTAGCCCAATTAGCTAAAAAAAAAGCAGCCTTTATAACTATAATTCCTATCGGTATAGCCTACAGTGAGGTAAATCCAAAATTTAGAGGCAATGTTTCTCTATGTGTTGGAGAACCTTTAATCATTAGTGACAAAATAAACTTTTCTATAAATGAATTTAATGAAATATTGCACGAAAAAATGACATCCGCCGAAAACGAAGCTCTAAAAATAGTCGGTTGATGAATCCATTATCAGTTAGTATTGAAACTAATAAATACGACAACATGAAAGTCTTAAAGTTAATTCCGATTATTTTTATATCTTTAGGAATATTTTCCCCTACTAATACTGTTTATGCAGATAGTGATGATCCAAACAATTATAAAGTCCTTAAAAGCACCAATAAAAGGCTTTCAATTACAAACGTAGAAGCCCTCTTAAGAGAAGGTGATAATCTAATAAAATCTGGTGAGATTGAAAAAGCAAAAGATTCTTTTGATAAGGCAAGAAATTTAGCAAAAAAACTAGCAGGATTTTACGGGGATTTAAATGGCTCGTTTAAAGGGTTAGATGCCAGGATCCCAAGGGAGATGACAGAAAAAGGTAAGAATTCATTAAAAATTTGGGCAGAATCAAATGAAAGATTAGCTGCAGTATATAAAAGTAAAAATCAACCCGAAGTCGCTGTACCTTTACTTGTAGAAATAATCAGATTAATGTCGCCTGCCAGCTCAGAAGGTAAAGAAGCTTATAAAGAATTGGTTCAACTTGGTTTTGTTGAAACACCCTACAAAGGATTATAGGAATCAATAATGGCTACTAAAAGTGAGGTAATTAACTTAATAAAGCAAAAAATAGTTGATTCTGAAGTTTATGTTGAGAATCTAAAAGGAGATGATCATTTGCAAGTAACTGTAATTTCATCTGAATTCAATGGATTATCATTAGTTAAACAACATCAGCTAGTCTATTCTGCACTTAAAGAAGAATTAGCTTCAGAGGCTATCCATGCGTTAGCTCTAAAAACAGAAACTCCTAATTAAATTATGGAAAACCCTACCAAAAATAAAATTCAAAACCTAATTGACCTTAATCCAGTTATGGTTTTTATGAAAGGAACTAAATTAATGCCTCAATGTGGGTTTTCTAATAATGTAGTTCAAATTCTTAATTCACTTGGAGTGACATTTAATACATTTGATGTCTTAAGTGATTTTGAAATAAGAGAAGGTATTAAAGAGTATTCGGAATGGCCAACAATACCTCAAGTTTATTTAAAAGGAGAATTCTTAGGTGGTTCAGATATTCTTATCGAGATGTACAACGCAGGTACATTGAAAGAAAAGATCGAGATTGCATTAGCTTCTTAAAATATTTACTAAGTATAAATACTAAATTTAGTTAATAAAAATTAATATTTTAAATCTTTTTTTTATCAAAAAAACCTTTATTTTCATCTCCATCTGGATTTATAAAACTGGATGGATCTAATATCCATCTTTCAATTAATCTTTCTAATTTCTCTTGATCTTTTAGCTCTAAACTATTGCAATTCCTCAAAGCTTGGAGATAACCATCACTGTATAATTTCAAGTCTGAGGGAGTATGAAATCTAGTTACTAAGTCTTGGCAACTATCGCAGATTGATTGAAAATGGCGAATTGCTACTGGATTTTCAAATGATGTCATAATTCGATAGATTCTGATTTTTATTTAGCATTTGTTATACCTTATTAAGGATGATTAAAAATTGCCTGGCCAAACAGTAATTAAGAATGCAATCAACTGAGCAAATCTCAGCTTCAGCTCCTGGCAGCTCCCAATTGCCCTCGACCTCTCAAACACCTTCGAGAGTTCTTGTTGTTGAACCTCACCCCACACTAAGAACAGTCTTAGTACAAAGACTTCGTCAAGACGGTCATTTAGCAGCCGCCGTAGGATCAGCTATTGAAGCTGTTGACTTATGCAGAGAGCAATCTCCTGACCTGCTTGTAAGTGCTGAGATATTAGAACAAAATACTGCAATGAGGTTAGCTCAACAACTAGGTTGCTCAGTTATAGTTCTAACAGCAAGATCTGGGGTAGAACCATTAGTCAGCCTATTAGATGAGGGGGCTGATGATGTTCTAAGAAAACCTTTTGGATTAGAGGAGTTAGCCGCAAGATGCAGAACTCTTCTAAAGAGGGGTCGTATAGGTTTACAAGAGAAAGTTGCAGTAGGTCCTTTAGAAGTTCATTTACTTTTAAGACAAGTAACTCTAAGCGAGAAGCCTGTAGAATTAAGCCCTAGAGAGTTTGCATTGCTTTGTGCTTTACTTATGCCCCCTGGCATGGTTCGAAGTCGCCAAGAGCTTCTAAGATTGGCATGGCCGCCATTTAGTGGAGGACCAAGATCTGTAGATACTCAAGTTCTGACATTGCGTAGAAAATTAGAGCAAGCAGGATTAGGAGAAGGAGGAGGTATAACCACAGTTCGACAGCAAGGATATAGATTTAGTATTGATAGTATTTAAATTATAAAAGCTATTAGTTCACCTATAATCATTAATATAGACATGTATGTTAGTAGTTTATATGTCCATAAGGGTGAAATGTATGATAATTTATCGATATTTAACTTTGTCTTTTCCTCAATTATAGATACAAACCTTTCAAAATTTTCAACCCTTTGCGGAACAAGAAAACTTTCATTTTTATTACTAATGAAATAATGTATATTACTTCCTTGGCTGGTTGGCAAAGATTTAATTAATTTAATATCTTTCCAAAAAATTTCCCAATTTTTTTTTCCAAAAATTTTAGAAATAAAGCTTGTTTTATAAGAAATTTTTTTATCACAGGTATCCACATAATCATTTGTAATATTGATAATCAAAAGTAACCCAAAGAAAAAAGTAATTATTGAGAATATTTTTAATTTTTCACTTGAAATAAACGGGATAGGACATGTAAGCGCTAAATACAATGAAATCAAAGAACTTTTAACAAAAAAAAGAGTTTTGAACTTTTCTACCATCTGATTGATCTTTTAGTCTGGTAAATTAAAACTATTTATATTTAATTTAGATCCTATTTTATGAGCGCAAGCATAACCACTAAAAGCAACTGCATTAAGACCTTGTCCTGGAAAACATGAATCTCCAACGCAATAAAGGTTTTTAATTTTTGTAGTATTGAATGGCATAGGAAGTAATCCAAGCAATTTTTTATTAGGAATTGGTCCATAACTGCCTTGGAATCTACCAAGAAATTTTCTATGAGTTCTTGGAGTTCCTATCTCTTTATGATCAATATTTTGATCTAAGTTAGGAATTATTTTAGAAATTTTTTCTATAAGGAATGAATAATAAACTTGCTTCTTTTTAAGATAATCTTCTCGTGAGAGGTCTTCCCATTCTTCGATTGATGAAGGAGTAAATGCATGGATAATATGTTTACCTTCTGGAGCCAAGGACGGATCTAGTATTGTAGGTATGGAAATGAAAATCACCCCTTTTTCATTCTCTAATTCATCCCAATTCTCAACAATTATATGATGACAATTAAAGTCTTTATTTATTAAATCTTTTGTAACTCCAAGATGAATTGAGACGAAAGAGGGAGAAGGCTTATAAGTTTCAGACCACTTATTTTCACTTTTTGGTACTTGATCACTTTTAATTAAACCTTTTTTAAGATTATCAAGCCCAAAAGTATCCCATCTTGTGGAATTGGATACAACAATATTCGTGTAAATTTCTTCTCCATTTAATAGCTTTACTCCTACTGCCTTTCCATCTTTTAATAGTATTTCAGTCACATTAGCTCTGTAACGAATTTTACTTCCAAGTCTTTCTAACCCAGAAACTAATTTTTCTGCAATCTTGCCAACTCCACCTTTTGGATAATTAATTCCTCCAGCATGTCTATCAGTAAAAACCATTCCAGCATTGATCATAGGAGTTTTAAGGGCTGGCATTACTGACCAACAAAAACACTCAATATCAATAAATTTTAAAAGTTCAGGATCCTTAATAAACTTTCTAGCAACATCTCCTGCATTTATTGGAAGCCATCTAGCCAAACCTAAGCAAGATAATGGCGCCTTAAAGAATACCTTAAAAAGATAACTAGGATCCTCTATTGATAAGAGAGGGATGGAATCTAAACAATTAAAAACCTTTTTACATGTTCCATAAAATTTGTTTATGCCCTCCTTCTCATGAGGAAAACGTGCTGATAAGGTACTGATAAATTTTTGATAACTTTTATCTACAGAAATACTAAGTTTATTTGGGAGATGATATTCAAGTTGAACTGGATCGGGAATAGTTTCACATTTCTCATTTACATCTTTCAGGGCACGAGTTAACAAATTTGTATAACCTTTCTCTCCAAACCCAAAAATCATTGAAGCGCCTACATCGAAAGTATAACCATTTCTTTTAAATGAACCTCCACTTCCCCCTGGAATAATATATTTTTCAAGCACTAGGACTTTGGCTCCTTTAGCAGCTAATTGTGATGCTGTTACTAAACCTCCTATACCTGAACCAACAATAATTGCATCGAAATTTTCTTTATTTAATTTCATTTTTGATTTCATTTTAATTAATCTCAACAAGTAATTGATCATTTTTAAAAGATGCATCTAATACTTTTTTAAATACTTGCAATTCCTTTAGTGACCTTTCTTGATATGCCTTATATCTTAATTTTTTATCTTTTATTTTATTAGTTAATTCTGGAACTAAACCAAATGAAGCAGGCATTGGTTGAAATTTATTTTTTTTCTGATTGGACATGATTTCATTTCTATTACTAATGAAGTTCATTAGAGACCCAATCATTGATTCGTTAGGAAAAGTCACTAGATTTTTATTTTTGGCTAATAATGAAGCGTTTATTCCAGCCAACAAACCTCCAGCAGCAGCTGCTGCATATCCCTCTGTACCTGTTATTTGACCAGCGGCAAAAAGAGTTTCTCTTTTCAAAAATTGAAGTGTTGGTAGAAGTAATTTAGGGGATTCTAAAAATGTATTTCTATGCATTACTCCAAAACGTACAAACTCAGCTTTTTCTAGGCCTGGTATCATCCTAAATATTCTTTTTTGCTCTGACCATTTCAGATTAGTTTGAAAACCAACCATGTTTAGTAATTTACCTTCAAGATCCTCTTTTCTTAATTGAACAATTGCATGAGGTCTTTTTTTTAATCTATTTTCCCTATCAAATAAATCCCCCCAATTTGGATTCCATAAGCCAATAGATTTCAAAGGTCCATATCTCATCGTTTCAATACCCCTTCTAGCTATTTCCTCTATTGGTAAACAAGCTTCAAAAAAATTTGCAGATTCTTTATCGAAATCTTTTAAAGAAGCTTGTTCTCCATTTATCAATGCATTTCTAAAATTAAAATAATCCAATTTATTAATTGGACAATTTAAATATGCAGGATCTCCTTTATCGTATCTACTTGCCTTAAAAACAATTTCATGATTTATACTATCCCCATAAATAATTGGACTTGCTGCATCAAAAAAATGACAAGAATCAATACCTGTAAATTTTTTAATCTTAGTAGCTAGTTCATCAGATGTTAATGGTCCTGTTGCCAGTACAGTAATATTTTTTTTATTTGGAAGATCAAGTTGCTCAAATCTGCTTATTTCCACGAAAGGATGAGCAGATAATGTTTGTGTTAATGATTTACTAAATTTTGATCTGTCAACAGCTAAAGCGCCACCAGCGGGCACAGAAAATTTATCAGCTGTTTGAATTATCAATGAATTAAAAGTCCTCAATTCTTCTTGTAGTAAACCTGCTGCCCTATCTGCGCTCAAAGCTCCAAAACTGTTACTACAAACTAGTTCTGCAAATTCACTCGTATGATGGGCTGGAGTTGAATTAAGGGGCCTCATTTCTACAAGTTTTACTGCTATCCCAGAATTAGCTATTTGCCAGGCAGCTTCACAGCCCGCTAGTCCTGCTCCTATTACAATTACTTGTTTATCTATCAAATCGAATTAGTCCTTTCCCAAAAAGTCTCTGTTAAATTGTTCTCTGGCAGGTTTTTGGATGTTAAAGACAACCCAAGCTAATGCGGCAATAATTGGTGCGAAAACTACAATTGCTCTTAACATTTTAAATATTCAATAATTCATATACTACTTTACCTATCATCTACAAATAAAGAGAGTATTTTTAATTTTTATATCATAAGTTAAGAATTGTATTTCAATTGTTCAACTTAGGATATTAAGTTGTTTTTTTTACCTTTAGAAGGGATAATTTCATATGTACTCAATTTTACAACTGGGTCGCTAGCTCAGCGGTAGAGCATCCGGCTTTTAACCGGCTGGTCCTGAGTTCGAATCTCAGGCGACCCACATTTAAAAATTGAGTCTGTATTAATAGTCCAAATGAATTTTAAAGGTTACATATTTGGTTGAATTATAAATAAAAACATTCTCAAGTTTATGCGGCTATATCTAATTGATTGGTCATTTCAATAAGAACAAAAATCAGCTATTACCTACAAATTAATTCGGTCAATATCAGTAATGAAGGGAAGTAAAATAAATAATTGGACGGATTTATATTAAAATAAACATTTAAGATCCTGCAAAACGTTTGAGGGGAATTACTTGTAGATATAAAGATATAGAAAAGATGTAGCTGTAGTATTTAAAGTTTTCAATACCTGAAAAAATTTTTTTAATATTACTTTTTACTTCAAACCAGTATAAAAAAAACGAAGAACTTGCTTCTTTACTTAAGTGGAAATTATTTGAGGTTAAGCATGAAAATAATATACATTTATGTATCAAATATGTCTTTTATTCATACAAAGCCCGAATTTACCTGGAATTTCTAGTTAAAATCTTCAAATAATTTACAAACCTTCATATATCCTGTTACACTATTTAATATAAAAACACTTTAATTATCATGACTCCTGAAGCAGAACGTTTTAATGGTTGGGCAGCAATGTTAGGTTTCGTAGCAGCTGTTGGTGCTTATGTAACTACTGGTCAAATCATTCCAGGTTGGTTCTAAATCTTAACGATTTAGGATTGAAAGTATTGGCACGTTGTTCTACTATTTTCTTTAAATTTAAATTATTTATTTCTGATAATAAATTCTTCATTAATATATAAATTTATTCCAGATTATATTAGTCCTTCTTATTTAAGTAAGGGCTTTTTTTCAATTTTGTCTAAGCAACTTGAACAAAGCAAATGTCCCTTTTTAGTCCAAAATGACTTAGTTGATCTTTCAATATCTTTTCTGCAAATTAGACATTTAAATATGGGGGCCATTGAAATTAATTCTTCGTATTTTCAATCATTCAATTAAAATTTAAGCTTTTTAATAAAATCTAGTTGATTTATTTTATTAATCGACAATAAATTGTTTTTAAATATCTAATAGTAGTATTTTTAACAATAAAAAAGATCTGCAATAAAGCAGATCTTTCTTTGTATGTAAGATTTTCTAATTAATAATTAGAAAGAGAATGAAGTTTTAACAGCTACTCCTGTTAAATCATCACCAGCTGTCTCCTCGATAAATATACCAGGTGTAATAGTCATGGCATCATTTACTGGATAAGAGTAAGACGCTTCATATATAAGATACTCAGTTACACTGTCAGCAAAAAGTCCAGTAGTTGCTGCACCAACGTTTACTGAACCAGGGCCAACTTCTGAGAAGCTTAGACCAACGAAGTATCCAGAACTATCAGTTCCGCCTGTTTCTGAAGTTTCATAACCAACACTTAGGCTTGCTAAATCAAAAGTGTAGAAACCGTTAAGACCCCATGTTGTTGTCTCAGCGCCTGTTCCACCATCATCAATAGCATATCCAACAGCTACTCCGTAACTGTCTGTTGAATAAGCAACATTAAGACCGTATAAGTCAGCATCATCACCTACGATTTCAGTTGTTGGGGATGATATTCCACCAGCTATTGAGAATCCAGAATCAAATGCATAACCTAAAGATGCTGCAACACCTTTACCACCAGCACCTATAGAGTTACCAGTACCACAGTCGTCTAATGTTGTATCAGTGAATGCACTGTAAGTACAAGCTCCTGTGTATGTAGCACTAACGTCAGTTGCATCACCAACTACCATTGTTGCTCCACCAACAGGGAATGAATAAGTAACACCATCAACAACTAAGGAAGTTCCAGTGTCGAAACCCATTTTTGCTCCAATAGGTGAAGCTGTTGCACTACCGTTGTCAATAGCTATGTCAAGTGAATCTTCACCTGTGAAACTTGTTGATAAACCAATATTGAATTGGAAGTCAAAACCTGTTTCTTCGCCTTGACCAGTAGTAGCAGATGCATTACCGTCGATAGCACCTAAAACAGCGTCAACGCTAAATGATGCTGTAGTTGTTTGTGAGAAGCCACCATCTGAGCTCCCACTATCAACTAAACCTTCACCACCAGCAAGTAAAGAATTATTCTTTGGTTCATCATTTACAAATGCATTAGCGAGGTCAAGATGCTCTAGATTAGAGTATTTTGAGATATCGTTTAAGTTTGCCTCGCCAGCAAACGTTGAAAATGGAGCTAGTAGCCCAATCGTTGCTGGAGCTACCAACAAGCTTTTAAAAAGCTTCATAAAAATCCTCACACAATTTGAGTAATTTAAAAATAATCTATTTGCCTAGAATTAACAACCACCAGTAGACAAAAAACGAGCTGGCCATTACTAAGAAGCACTTTGCTTTACGTAATCTTATCTCCAAGGATTTTATTGGTTTTAATAATTTCAATTGCAGGTTCCAAAAGTTCCTTATATTCTTTCCAAATCCCAATAGAAGAGGAATAAAATTTCTTTCTTATTTGAGCGCTACTTGCAGTGTATACATTTCTCTTGTTTTGATGGGGTGAAAAATATATTTCGTCCCAATCCCAATCAAGCCAATTTATTATCTCAGGTATAACATTATTAGGATTTTCAATTAAGTCCTCATAGTAATAATCATAAATATTTTCACCATATTTAATTTTATATTCCTTAATAGTTTCAAAATAGTGTAAGTATAAACTAGCAATATCAGGCAAAGAGAAAGAGAAAGACTGATTTAAAAAGTTTGCTCTGTATATGGATAAAATATTATCAAGAGGGTTTCTAATGCAATTTATTATTTTTGCATTAGGGAAAAAATTAGAAATAATGGGACAATACATATAATTAAATAAATTTTTGTCGGTGTAAATAAGAGATGATTCAAATTGATTTATAATTTTTTTTTCGTATAAGTTATGAACATTCTCTAAATCTTTAGCTTCCTTGATAGATTCCTCTAAAAAGTTAACCTCACCCATATCAGTTACTTTAGGATTTAAACTCAATATGTTTTCCAGTAAAGTGCTCCCAGACCTAGGCATGCCAACAATAAAGACATAATTAGAAGAATTTTTAAAATATTTATTTTCTGTTTTTTTGATTTTTAGTGATTTATAAAATTCGGTATATTGAATTTTCAGACTTGAGTCAGATTTTTTAAACTTCATGACTTCGTCGTTGGCAATTTTAAGATATTTTGCACTTTCTTTAAATTTTCTTTGTTTATGAAGCAAATTTGAGATTGCAAAAGCTGCGTAGATCTTTGAATTTGGATCGAGATTCTCTAGTTTTGTATTTAATAAAAAATTTAATTCATTTTTATGATTCTTAAAATCATAAATCCCAGATAATTCATAAAAACTATTAAAGTCAAATTTATTTCTCGAAATAATATATAAATTAGTCTCGATTGCAAGTTTAAGCTGGCCTGAATTTCTATAGAAACAAGCCAAGTTGGTGTAAAAAGGCATGTAATTAGGAGATAAATTTATTCCTTTTTTTAGTATTTGTATACTTTTACTTAATTGATTTTTTTCTTTATAAAGGATACTAAGATTTAAATAAGCCAACTCCAATCCTTTAAATTTATTTATTAACTTTAAAAGAATATTTTCTGCTTCTTTGAACTCTCTTTTCTTTATATGTGCCTTAGCTAAAAGAATATTTATTCTTATTTCTTTGCTATTATCATTTTTAGTTCTATTTTTATTATTTAGTTCCTCTAAAATATATATAGCACCATCAATATTGGATTTATTGATAAAAATCTCAGACTTTAAAAGTTTATAAATATCATTATTTATCGATAATTTAATAGCTTTATCTATATAAACCAAGGCATAATCAAAGTTTCTAAAGGCAAAGTACAAAAGAGAGAAATTATAGAGCAAATCTCCATGATTAGGATCAATTTTTAATGCCTTTAAAAGTAATCTTTCTGCATCATTGAATTTATTCTCAATTTTTAATATTTCGGCTAATAAAATATAAGGATTAATTGATGATGGGAATTTATTTATTAAATTGAGAAACACTCTTTTTGCTAAATTAAAATTTTTTAAATCCCTACAAAACAAACCATAAGCGAATAGTAAATCAAAAGACTCATTATTTGATTTTAATAACGTTTGGAATATCTGATTTGCCTCTAAAGAATTTCCTGCTTTTTGTTTTATTTTTGCTTCTTCAATTTTTTTTAATAAGTCAATTTTTTTCAATATATTTTGTTTTCTAATAATTATAGTAACTGAAATTATGAAAAATAAAATTCACTAACTTGAGAATTTCCTCACAAAAAAAAGACCTGCTGTTAAGCAGGCCTCTTTTTGTGTGTAGTTTTTTCTATCTAAGTTATTAGAAAGAGAATGAAGTTTTAACAGCTACTCCTGTTAAATCATCACCAGCTGTCTCCTCGATAAATATACCAGGTGTAATAGTCATGGCATCATTTACTGGATAAGAGTAAGACGCTTCATATATAAGATACTCAGTTACACTGTCAGCAAAAAGTCCAGTAGTTGCTGCACCAACGTTTACTGAACCAGGGCCAACTTCTGGGAAGGATAGACCAACGAAGTATCCAGAACTATCAGTTCCGCCTGTTTCTGAAGTTTCATAACCAACACTTAGGCTTGCTAAATCAAAAGTGTAGAAACCGTTAAGACCCCATGTTGTTGTCTCAGCGCCTGTTCCACCATCATCCATAGCATATCCAACAGCTACTCCGTAACTGTCTGTTGAATAAGCAACATTAAGACCGTATAAGTCAGCATCATCACCTACGATTTCAGTTGTTGGGGATGATATTCCACCAGCTATTGAGAATCCAGAATCAAATGCATAACCTAAAGATGCTGCAACACCTTTACCACCAGCACCTATAGAGTTACCAGTACCACAGTCGTCTAATGTTGTATCAGTGAATGCACTGTAAGTACAAGCTCCTGTGTATGTAGCACTAACGTCAGTTGCATCACCAACTACCATTGTTGCTCCACCAACAGGGAATGAATAAGTAACACCATCAACAACTAAGGAAGTTCCAGTGTCGAAACCCATTTTTGCTCCAATAGGTGAAGCTGTTGCACTACCGTTGTCAATAGCTATGTCAAGTGAATCTTCACCTGTGAAACTTGTTGATAAACCAATATTGAATTGGAAGTCAAAACCTGTTTCTTCGCCTTGACCAGTAGTAGCAGATGCATTACCGTCGATAGCACCTAAAACAGCGTCAACGCTAAATGATGCAGTAGTTGTTTCTGAGAAACTACCAGCTTCAAAGTTGTTTAATCTTGCTTCTAATCCGTCTACACGGCTATTAGTAACTGCGAGTTCTTCTGCAGGATTAAATTCGCTAATGTTCCGAACTTCTTCTGATGAAGAGTAGCCAGATACATCTTTTAAATTAAGCTCATTAGCAGTAGCGGTCATTGGTGCTAAAAGACCAAGAGTTGCAGGTGCCACAAGCAAGCTTTTGAAAAGCTTCATAAATTGCCTCACACAATATTAGGGACACCTTAAGATACTGTATAACTGAGTATAATCACAAGTATCAAACGATACTTTTTCTATGATTTTTTAATTTAAATCAAATATATTTTTGAATATATAAATCTTAAATAAATTAACAAGTCATAGCAGTGGTTTTTGAGGATAAAATTTAAACATTAATTTTATTGCAACATGTTGTGCCGATATTATTTGTGTCCAATTAAAAAAGATTTGTTTTTTAAATAAGGGTTAAGCAAGCCAATTGATTTATTAAATCATGACAAAATTTCTGAATGAGAGGTTATGTTTAAGATCATGAAAGGTTTCGAATCCAAAAAGAAAATTCCAATTAAGACTTTACTATTTCAAAAGATGAATCCCTGATAGATGATTTTGATAATCACACAAAAATATGTTGGAGTTCTTGGATCTTGATTGGAACTAAGATTTTAAAATTTTACTGAAACAGCCTTGAGAAGAGATAAAAAAAATACCTCATTTTTCTATCATGTAGTACAAATTACTAATAAAACCTAAATAGTAAAATGGAGAAATTTCACTTAATAATACGTGGATTGTTATGTTTACCCAAAAAAGTGGGTTAATTATTTTGAATACAAAATTTAAAGAGCACATTAACGATTAAATATTTCTTAAAAATATAAACCGATCAGAAATTTAAGACTTTTATTCACATAAAACTATTAATTTATTAAATTGGTTTATTTAAGGAAATATATTTCTTAGAAAATGATCTTTATACTTAATTTTTTTTTCGGGAAATTTTATAGGTTACTTTTTGAGTCTTAAATTGCTTCTTCTTTTTATTCTCAAAGGCTCCCACATACCAACCAGAAGCTAACCTAGTATCAATTTCCTCATAAACCTTATTCTCATTAAGTTTGCTAAGAGATTTTTTTATGTAATCCATTCATAAATACAATTCTTTTTATTATAGCAAATATATATTATGTAACTTTGATTTATAATTGAAAAAATCCTCAAATAGATATTTTTCAAATAAAAGCAATTACTATATTGAAAAAATATAAAATCTTTAGAAAAAATGAAAAATAAACGAAAATCTCTCAATAAATAATGATTATAGCTATCTTAAATAAAATTTACACCTGAGGAGCACAAGGTAAAATGACTCAAATAAATTTTTTTGTTAATTCTCTTCCAAGAGATTTATCAGAATTCTCATTTTTCTTAATTATCGGTTTTACAGCAGGATCATTGGGATTAATATAATAATTCATTAATTCTATTAATTCTGAAGTTTTTTCCATTATTATAACGATTTAAAATTAGTAACAAACAAACAATCTTAACTTAATTCTTCTAAAAAATCTATTTACATTTTAACCAGGATTCAACTGGAAAATCAAATTTTGATCTTCCTTCAAGTTCTATCAACTCAACTACGGTTAATAGCCCCGTAATTTTTTTGCCATTGTCTTTTAAAATATTTGAAACACAATTTACAGTACCTCCTGTTGCTAACAAATCGTCGATAATTGCAAAAGAATAAAAGTTATTAAGGCTCTTTTTTTGAATTGACAATGAATTTTCTCCATATTCAAGAGTATATTTTTTTTTAATTAATTCTCCAGGAAGTTTTCCTGGTTTTCTAGCAAATATCATTGGTTTTGAGACTTGAAATGAGATGGCAGATCCAAAAATAAAACCTCGCGCATCAATTGATATTAAAGCTTCAGCATTAGACACAATTTTACTCGATGCCATTTTAAGAATAAGTTCTTTAAAGACTATTGGATGTTGAACTATCTCAAGGACATCTTTAAAATCAATTCCTTCCTTTGGATGATCTTTGTAGGTAGATATTAATTCATTTAGTATTTCCATGTTTTTAGTGTGGATTTAAATTCTCTTTAACAAATTATTTATTAGAAATATCATAGCCAAGCGCAGGATTTAATCATTTAAAGCAGTTTTTATAAAATAATTATTTAGAGGGGCTTTTATAGATGTCTAAAATGAACTAAGATTTAGTTAACGGGGCGTGGCGCAGCTTGGTAGCGCGGGTGCTTTGGGAGCACTAGGTCGCAGGTTCGAATCCTGTCGCCCCGATAAGTCATACCAACGGATTAGAAATAATATAACTTGTCTCATATTGCGAAAAGGTAGCTAGAGGGGTAGCTAGGATACAGTTGTTGCGGTCGTGGATTACTTTTCTAGTGCCTTTTATTGACAATTCCATCAATTAGGTTGTTCCCAAAAAATTTTAGAACTCTTATTAATCAATAAGTGCAACCCATGAAAAGGCTGCTCCAATACCAATTAAAATTCCCGAAACCAAATTTTTATTCTTTAAAATTCTTCCAATATGCTCTGATAAGTATAGGACTATTAAGAGCAAAGATCCTTGCCCTATAAATATTCCTAAAAAGTAACTTAATAGAGGACTTTGCTCAGCACCAACAATTGCACCTCCTATCAAGTAACCATGCAAAGAGATCATGGGTAAAAGTAATGAGCTAGGTAAATAGCCCAAAATTATCAAACTTTCTAAAACTAAGCTTAAAGATACTAATGCTTCTGCGTAGGGGATCATAAATTCTGGCAATGACAAAATTTGCGCAATAGCACTTCCAATTAAACCAAAACCTAATAAAGGTAATATCCATTTTTTTTGGGATCTCAATCCAATAAGACTTATTGCCAAAATAAAAAGGAGATGGTCTGGACCCAATAAGGGATGACCAATACCACTGATAAAACCCTGCCAGGAAGTTAATGTGGAACTCTCACCCATACCAAATGGATGATGAGCAAATACTGGATTATAGATACTAATAAAAAACAAATATACAGGGAAGATTATTAAAGAGACTTTTAAGTTCTTATGAAAAAAATTTTTAGAATTCATTTTTCTATTCAAATTAATGATCTTTGCATGGCGAACATTCTTCACAATCTGTACATTCGCAAGGACAAACACAACCACAACCTGGACAAACTTCTTTCTCGTTTAAAATCAAAGTATCTGTTAATAAATGTTTTGTAAAAGTAATAACCATAATTTAAAAATTTATTTCTAAATATAAATTATATATGACTAAAAATCAATGCTAGTAATAATTTATACATTTTATAAAATTAAAATAAAAAACGATTATCATTTTTATTTAGATAATGAAAATCATATTCATGATTATTATTTAAAAAGATAACTTCACTCAGCTTCTATATCAATAATTCTTTTACCTTCCTAAGCATTAATTCTTTCTTCTTGGAATTCAATAGCGACTATCAATTATTTTTTGGGGTGATGACTACAAGAAGGCACTCGGGTGTAAAAAGGGTAGCTAGAGGGGTAGCTAAGTGACGATCTCATGTGAATTCATGCGATCGCAAGGTATGAATTTGAGACTCAGAAACATTCCAACACAATAGAAAACCTTAGTTACAATCTATATTCTTATCTTTTTCTCAAAGTTACATACAAGTGCTTTGGGAGCACTAGGTCGCAGGTTCGAATCCTGTCGCCCCGACTCTTAGAATCCAAGTCATAGAGAGGAATCCCAACCTCTCTTTTTTATTGCTTGTTCATTCTCACATGAGAAAGGGGCTCTAGGAGGGGCTCTAGCATCTTCGAAGATCTCCAAAAGGTGCCTACCTTTTTTGAATTAATTAATAACTAGTTGATTAAAACTGCCATCTAAAACCGCCACCATAGGACTGCTCATCTCCTCCTTCTGCTAGACCATATTCAGCATTTAAGTTAAACATAAAATCTTTAGTACAGATAAAATCAGCTCCCACTTTTACAGAACCATTATGTTGACCAAGTGTTTTAGAAGAAACTTTAGTATGAGCTGTTGAGCTTTCTGTTAATCCACCTTTAATACTTCTATGATCATCGTCCGAATAGGGATCCATTTCATAATTTAGTGCAAGTGAAGGAACTAAAATCCACTTTCCTCCTTCCATAGGGATTTGCTTATCTATACTGATTCCTGTTTTAAACAGAAGAGATTCTGCCTGATTTGGATCAATGGTAATTAAATCTCCACTACCCGATTCACTGAATCCATCTTGAGTATGGGCGGCATAAGCAACTCCTACCGTTGGTTGTAAACGGATTGGGGTTTTCATATTTTTTATATTCTTTTTCATATCCCAGATACCATTTATCTCCGCAGTATATCCATCAGTATCGTAGGCAGATGTTGCTGATGTAGTTGAATAATTTCTATTACCTTTGTAATCAAAATCAGATCCACCAATCATTCCTTTTAAGGTGAATTTATCACTTACTTTCTTAACTCCATAAATAGAATAGTGAGTGTTAGTGGAACTCAAACTAGCTGTAGTACTAGAGAAGTTGTAATTATTTAAATTAGAAGATCCAACGCCATATGCAACACCAGCTTTCCATCTATCATTAATTGTCTTCTCTACATTTAATGAGGTATTAAATTTTGTATAATCATATCCTCCATAACTGCTATTACCGTTAACAGAAGCAGTTGTATTGTTCGCATTGGTATAAACACAATAATCAGTATCTCCAATCACCCAACCATAGTTATTGCATTGTCCTGCTTTAGCTAAAACCAAGTCTCTATTATTTTTAATTGATGCCAATCCAATATTCTGCATCGCTGTATAGGGTTGGACCCATTCAGTTCCAGTGTCAGGAGGATCTGGAGTAACAAGGGAAGAGATCGTTAAAAATGCACGCCCACCAACACCATCATTTGTTTCAATCTCAAAACCAAAATTATCCCCCGCCTCTACATCAGTGGAAATACTTCCTGATTGATTGAAATCACCATGCAACTGATAACCAGTAAAAAGGGTTGTACTGCTACCGTTTATCAAGTTTGGAAAATCGTAGAAAGGAGTATCGTTTGTAGTATAAGCCCAATCAAAACTATATGTACCAGAACCTCCAGAAGGAATTTCGATAAAAAACTTTTGGGCTGAGCCTCTCGAACCATCATTTGGACCAGTAATAGTTATGGAGTCTGGAGCATTATTAGTATCTAAGGAGCCATCTCCAGACGAGCCTACTGTGCTCCAATTATTAACATCAAAATTTCCTGAAAAATTTTCGCCAGCTTTTATAGGCAGAGAGGAAAATATTAACGTTAAAAGTAAAAAATTATAAATTTTCACTTAATTAGTAATTATACTTATAAATATATATATCAAACTTCTTAAACTACTTTTTATATGAGGATATGCTCTTAAAATATAATAATTAAAAGCTATAAAAGCCAGTGACTTGCAACAATTTTAGATTTCTAGATTACTATAATTACTGAAAACTTACGTGCTTATTTATATTTCTAGGTTCCTAGACTTCTTATATTTTTTATTATTTAGTAGCTTATTTATATTGTTATTTAATATAAAAAACTCTTTTATTTATTTTCTTTTTCTCTTAACTCTGGAAAGCATTTAGCAATATGAATTAACTCATATACTTCTTCACTGTCATAATTTTTATTTGGAACTCCACTTCCTACTTCTATTCCTCTAGCTTTCATCATCTTTAAAATTAATTCTTGCCTTTCTTGGCTAGACATTGATTTATATTTGTTCCTTCTTTCTTCCTTATCCAAAATTAAAAAAGTTATAACTATAGTTCCAATAGTATAAATTAAGCTCCACCCCTGCGAGTTAATTTGCATTAACAGTAGTAGGTAAAGCAAGTAAAGCTAAACAAGATATTAATAATTTATGCATAAAAAAGAGGGTTTTATCCCTCTAAGTTTATCTATAGTTTCCCAAAAAGTTATCATTTCTTCGAGCTGGTTAAAGCTAAACACTAGGTCGGTGGAGGGGGCTCTAAAGGGGGCTCTAAAGGGGGCTCTAAAGGGGGCTCTAATATCTATTAACATCTTGTATGATCTTCGAAGATATTGCAATATGTTGTCTCAAACTCGTTCCACTCTCTATAATTAGTTAAGACTATAACTAGATTCTCAAGCAATTCTTAAAAATAACGCCCAGTGCTTTGGGAGCACTAGGTCGCAGGTTTGAATCCTTTCGCCCCAATCAGTGCATATAAATAAAAGTTAGGTATTGCTAATCTCATATATTCCTAGGTATATAAAAAAAGATTATTTTCTGCGAAATTTAAAGTCATTTCTCTAGCCTTCTTTCTTCGGAGGTATTTTTAAGTATTTCTAGATAAGAAGAAAATAACAAAAGTTTATTATTTTTATCATTAAACATTTTAATTAAAATTTATATTTTGTTATTTGTATCATTTTCAATAATAAAGTTTTTTAATTTATTAACTAATACTTTTGCACCATAATCAGATAGATGATTCCCATCACGATAGAATTTTGAAAAATCTTTAAAATTATCACAACAACTTTCTAATGCTTCTAATGGATTGAATAGAAATAAACCTTCTATATTTGATAAGTTTTTTATAAACAAATTATTCAAAGAAATCGCATTTTTTCTTTGAATTAGATAATTTTGATTATGATTATTTTCTTGAAAAGGTCTAAACCATTCTGGATGAGGAATAGAATTTCTCAATGATGAGGTAATTAAATAAGTTTTAATACCTTTCGCATTAGCTTTTTGAACAAAAGATTTTATAGAGTTTATATAGATATTTATCTTTTCCTCAGCATTAATAGAAATCTCATCATTTATGTTAAAAATGGTATTTCTTGTATCGGGATGTTTTTGATCCCCAAGATAAGAAAGGTGATAACCATAAATCACTAAAATATCATCTTGCCCTAATTTATTCAAAATTTTAGTGGAGGATAATTTTATAAATTGATTACATTTTGATGGTAGAATTCCAAAATCCAAAGGAGGGAAGGGGCAACCTGCATGTGTATAGTGAATCAAATTCAAACCCCTATTGTAAAAAATATCTTGAGCACTCATTAGAGTTTGCGCGTGACTATCACCAACGAAAGCAATCGTTTTATCAATCTTATTTGGGCTTTTATTATAAATAATACAATGATCAAATAATTCATCTATTTTTTCTTGTGTATAGCCTCCATCGGCATGACATTTCCTACCATTAATTTTTTTAGAAACTGATTTAATAGCATATCTCCATTTATTACCCGCATTAAAAGTAGGCGATTGTCCGGTAAATAAAACACTATTATTTAAAGACAAAAATATTGCAATAAGCCCTGAGCTAAAAGCAATAATAATATTAAGGATTAATAAACCAAACTTTTTAACATCATATTCTCTACTTCTTAAAGGTATTTCTACGTATTTATATGAAAAAAAGGCCAGAAAAAAACTTAATAAAATTTGTATTGGTATTGTCCACCATGTTATTCCAAAAGTCCATCTACTTATACAGATAACAGTCCAATGCCATAAATACAAAGAATAAGAGATTTTTCCAATAAAAACTATAAATCTATTGGTAAGAAATTTGTAAGCTAAGAAATCTTCTTTTGTCAATAAGATAAATAATGTTGTACAAAAAACCGTAAGAATTGTAGATAAATTAATAAACTCTCTAGGAAACATCATTATTGATATCAATATCAAAAAAATTAAAATTTCTGAAAGATGTCTGTATTTAAATTTCTCAACTATTTTGTACCGACTTAAAACGAAGGTTAAACCTCCAAAAGAAATTTCCCAAAATCTTGTTGGCATTAGAAAGTAAGCTGCATCTGGATTTGATTTATATAAATGCAAATAAAGACTTAAAGAGGGAATTGAAAAAATTATTAAGACAATAAATAAATTTCTTAAACTTTTTTTAGCTGATCTAGAGAATCCTGTAAACCATATAAAAAATGGATAAATAAAATAAAATTGCTCTTCAACGCCTAAAGACCATGTATGAGTAAAAATATTTAAATCCGCATCCTCTGCAAAATAATCAGTAGCATGTCTAATCAAATACAAATTTGATAATCCAAAAGCAGATGAGGCTCCAGTTCTTAAAGAAATTTGTGGATCAGAATTAAATAAACAGATAAGAATACTAGAAATAATTATAAATACAGCTAATGCTGGAACGATTCTTCTTAATCTTCTTATGTAAAAATTTTGGATAAAATCAATAAAATTTTTAGAATCTCTTCCATACAAAGATGAGGAAATAACAAAGCCTGATATTACAAAAAATATATCTACTCCTAAAAATCCGGATAGTAAGAACTCTTTGTTAAGGTGATTAATTATTACCCCTAAAACTGCAATAGCCCTTAATCCATCAATTTCTGGTCTGTATTTGCTAGGAATTATGTTCAAGAAATTTTAGCCAATAAACTTTTTCTAACGTAATTATAATTAATCATGGATATTAACTGGGCAAGTACCCAAATAGTAAAGAACTTAGACCGACACGAAAAACGAGATTTACTGGCTTGGATTTTGACCCAAAGTGAACGTACCTTCCAGAGAGCCTTCGAAGCTGGACAATATTCTTCTGCTATTGGCTCACTAAAATTAATTTGGGAAATGACGATTAAGGATTCTAAGGAAAAAGACTCTAGATATCACGGGAACTATAAACATTAGTAGGTCTCATCCGTCTTGGACATAGCTTTTGAAGTTGTTGGACAAAATATTAGTTATTTTTGAATATCTGATCTCAACCTAAGACGTGAAAAGTATTGGAAATTGGTTGGCTAGTCTCATTAGTTAGTGGGCGTACTGTCCTCGACACAATGCTTATGTCTCTTTTTTTTCTAAAGTATATATAAGGTGGAAAAGTAATTAATATATAAGGCTATTACTACTATTTAACCTATTTTTATAGGGTGGGAAAGTAGGTGCGAAAGTATGGAGGTTTGACCAACTTTTCCCCTTTTCCAGTTCTTTTTTTATTAAAAAACTTTTGTAATAGCGAAGTAAGCATATTTAGGTCTCCCGCCTGTTGAAGGTAGTCCCTTTTTATCTATGTTTTTGTCTTTTGCCAATTCCCTAAGTACTTCATCTGTATATTTCTTATTAATTGAGAGTTTTTGGCTTATTTCATCAGAAGTGAAAAACCTATCAGAATTATCATTAATGTAAGTCCCAATTCTTTCTCTATGGGTTTTTAATTCATTTAACGTGCAACCTAATCCTTTCATTCTTAAAAAATGGACTCTTTGATCTTCTTCCGAACCTTCGAATAAATAGATTTGATTATTTTTCATAGTGTTGCCCCTAGATTTAAAACTCTTAAGGCTATAGATAGTTTCTCCCCTTTCCCCTATTTCTTTCCAATAGCCCCAAACATCAGTAGAAGCATTTTTCAGATAAACAGTTCCAAATATATCGTTAGCTGTTAATTCTGGCGTTTTACTTTCTTTCTTTCTGGTGTGATGAGTCATAAGAACGGCTACTTGTTTAGTAGTGCTAATCCTTTTGAGCCTATACAAGAACAATGCAAATTCAGCAATACCCCGCAACTATTTAGTCATAGCTTGTAGACATAGTGCTCTACTAGGTTTGTTAAGTGCTTTGGGAGCACTAGGTCGCAGGTTCGAATCCAGTCTCACTGGTTTACTCTTCATGATTCTTAAATACTCTCTGGGTGATCATCTGCTAAACCTACCTTGCATAGCTTTGCTTACAGCATTGTCTGTTTAATACTACTAAATAAGCAGTATTAAACAGACGATTGCTCCAATACTAAAAATTAAACTCCAACCCTGAGAATTAATTTTCAATTTAAAATTATTTATATGTATTGAGTAATGATATGTAAATTCCTGACAATACTAAAATTGCTACACCTACACCCATAATTGAATTTGGTTGATTATGTCAAAGCTCATTAAAAAATCCCATAATTAATACTTAAAGGATTGGATATGCTATCCATCCAAATAAAGTGTAGTTAATAATGACAGCCATGAAGCCTATCATTGCAAGCCTTCCATTAGTCCTTTCGGCAATAAACCAATAGCTATTTGGCCATTCAAATTTTTTCGTATTAAATATTTGATCTTCTGGAAGTGTGGTCTCTTCAGGAGTATTGTCCTGATCAAGATAATAATTACTATCTGGATAAAAGTTTTCGCTTCGAATATTGTCCCCTTTTTTTTCGATCATTTTATTAAAAATTGCACTACATTTATTTTAAAATGTAAAAAGTGTAAATAGGGTAAAAGGCTATTTTTAAATATTTGAGCCTGAAGCAATTTCTTATCCACATAATAAAAGTCAATATTCCTATTATTTGGTAAATACACAATCTTAATTAAATTTCTACTTTCGAGCAAAAGATCAAGATAATATTTGGTATTAGTTTAATAGCTATTGGTATTGGTGCAATTTCAAAAAAGGTTATCAGTTATCTAACTGGAAGCTGTATCCAAGGGTCCCAAGAAATGACTTTAAATAAGGCATAAATAAGTTCTTTTTTTAACGAGTAAGCATTTCATCTAAAATTTAAGTTTTGTTTTTACTCTATTTTTATTTTCAGAATTAAATTTTAAAAGTCACGAATCAGTAAATATAGTCAATTCATCGCCATATGATTCTTGTATAGATAACCCTTCAGACTCTAAATTTTTAACAAATACATTTCCAAGTAGTTCTAAACTTTTAGCATCTTTGTCATAAGTGAGCTTATTTGAGGAAGCTTAAAAATTATTATTAATACTTTTGATAACTACATTACTAATAGCTTCAAAATTACCTTTACCATTTTGTACCTGAGAATCAGAGGTAATAGTGTAATTCAGTTTCTCTTTTGCAAATGAAATTTCACTTAAAAGAAATAGAACTGCTGCAAGTAGTAAGCGTTTCATTAGAAGCAATTCCTATAGCCTTCTATTTTAGCTAATTCCTCAATACTTAACCCAGTATCTTTTAAAAGTGTTTCGCCGATATTATCGCCATTTAATTTATTTAAAGCACCTTTTTCTGAGAGTTTTATACACATGTTTTTATATTTAGCTTCTTTGATTACTGGTGATACATACAAACCTAATAAAATTAAAAAGCCTCCAAAAGTTACTACTCTTCTATGATTCTTCCACCATTGATAAAAATTATTAGCCATTTAAAAAAGAATTTTATTCCTTTAATATAGAGTATTTTTACAATCGTTTAATCAATATTTTTTAAATTCTATAAATTTCAATTTTCAAAATTTCCGAAAACAAGCATCTCCAACTAACAATACTTTCCAATAATCGTTTTTAGCATTTTTAATCCTTAATAAATAATTTGGATTAACTAAGAGAATCGTTTTAATTTGGATATTACCGTCACTTCCATCTTTTATAATATTAAAAAAACATTTCCTACTATTTCTTGAAATAATTCCAGGCCAAATTGCAATAACACCTAGAGTAAAACCTAAAACAAGAATAGATAATTTTTTTATATTAAAAACTTCAAAAAAAATTTTCCTTCTCATTTCAAAATGTATTTTGTTGAGTTAATTTTTACAATATTTACGAATAAATATAATTTCTACTCTTATAAATATATAGAATAATACAAATATTAAAATTATAATTAAAAAATGCTTGACTCAAAAGAATCCGATTCAGCAAATCCAGAAGATAAAAAACTTCCTACACTAGACTTCGATGGTAAGAAATACGATATAAACTCACTGCCAGACGAAGTTAAAGATCTTCTCAAGGGTTTACAAATTGCAGATACACAAATTCGAATGCATAAAGATACTTTAAGACTTTTAGATTTAGGAAAAAATTCACTTGGCGTTCAATTAAAACAAAAATTAAAAAATATATCTCCAGTAAAAAACTAAAAATTAATTAACTGAATCTAGTTAATTTGATAAAAATCCTTTTAAATTATCTTATATTTAAGATATTAAAATATCTTTAAAATTAAATGATTAATTCTATTAATACTGAACATTTACCTGTTAAAGATTTAATTATTTCTGGTTTAATAATTTTCATAGTATCGACAATAATTGCCAATATTTATAATCCATTGTGGGGCTTCACTTATGCTTTTTGTAATGTTTTAACTCTTGTATTCTTGAGTTGGCTTTATCAAGATACATGGAATGATAATCAGTAATAATTATTAAATGATAAATTTAGCTTTTAAGAACTTTTTCAGTGATGTCCCAATTCAACATTAGTAAAAAAAACTTTTTAAGATTAAAGAAACTTTAGAAAATTGAGTAATTCTGATTTTGATAAAAATGGAATAGATAGTACTGGAACACATTGGCTTCAATATGCTGCTTTTGCTTTTTCAGCTTTTGCTATCTTCACTACTTGGGCCTTCTTTTTTGATTATAAATTTCATAATTTCATATTAAATATTCTCAGAGTTTTTAATTGCAGTGGCTTCAACTGTAATGGTGTTTACTAGAATTTAAATGGCTAATCCAAACCAAAAAACGATATTAATTGAGGAAATATCAAAAGATATCATAAAAATTTGTAAAAAATTCCAAGCTGATTCAGGCTCATCAGATTCTGAAGTTAAAACTCTCTTAAAAGAAATAGCTAGGTTATGGGAAATCGAAGAAAAAAATAAATTCGGGTTCAGATTATAAACTTTTCATACCAATTTAATTCTCAAATAAATAATTCCATTATTTTTGAAATTTTATATTGGATGCATATTTAATTTTTACTAGATAAGAAGCTAATAAAGATAGCACTAAAAAAAATAACAAACTTTCCAAAGTAGATTGAGGCATAATCATAATTAAGTAAAGAAGATAGCTATATATCTATGAAAACGAAATTTTATAAAAAATCAAACAGAAACAATTTTTTTGACTAAAATTTAACACTTAATTATCTTTTTATTTGAGTAATTTTTATTGACAGTAAATTACTTTAAAGGCATATAGATGAAATTCAATATAAAATATAGTTATTGTTCATTTCCAGTCAAATACAACCTAATCAAGAATAAAGTACAAAATTAATGTCACGAAAATCTGAATTATTAAAAGGCGAAGAAACTAAAAACTTTTCTGAGTTTTCACAATTAGCAGATTTTTCTTTAATGAATTCTCTCAACGCTGATCCTCATTCGACAAAAGATGGGAATGATCACAGGGCTAGGTCAGTTAATTCAGGTCATTATGTTCCCGTTACTCCAACACCAATTCCCGAACCAATATATGTTTCGCACAGCAAAACATTATTTAAAGAATTGGGATTAAGTTCTGACCTTACAAAAGATAAAAATTTTTGTCGTTTTTTTTCAGGTGATATCGAAGTCGCAGAGTATCCAATGAGACCCTTTGGCTGGGCGACGGGATATGCATTGTCTATTTATGGAACTGAATATACACAACAATGTCCTTTTGGGACAGGTAACGGCTATGGAGATGGTCGAGCAATTTCTGTTTTTGAAGGTTTATTCAATGGGAAAAGAATGGAGATGCAACTTAAAGGTGGAGGCCCCACACCTTATTGTCGTGGAGCAGATGGCCGAGCGGTACTACGATCAAGTGTTCGTGAATTTCTTGCACAGGAGTTAATGCATGCATTAGGAATTCCTACTTCAAGATCTTTAACTCTTTATGTCTCAGGGACAGAAATAGTTAGAAGGCCTTGGTATACAGAAGGTTCTAGATATTTTGAACCTGATATTATGGTTGATAATCATGCCGCAATTACTACACGTGTCGCGCCTTCATTTTTGCGTGTAGGTCAGCTCGAACTCTTTGCTCGCAGAGTTCGAAGTAATTCACATGATGACGCTTTCAATGAGCTTAAAATTATTGTCCAACATCTTATAGATAGGAACTATAGAGATGAAATTGATCCAAGTTATTCATTTAATGAGAAGGTGATTAGGTTGGCTAATTTATATCGAGGAAGGCTAATATCACTTGTAACTAACTGGATGCGAGTCGGTTACTGCCAAGGTAATTTTAATAGCGATAATTGTGCTGCTGGAGGTTTTACCCTTGACTACGGTCCTTTTGGTTTTTGTGAATTATTTGATCCAAGATTTCAGCCTTGGACTGGAGGTGGAGAGCATTTTTCATTTTTCAATCAGCCTTTTGCTGCCGAAATCAATTTTAAGATGTTTTGTTCATCTCTTCTACCATTACTCTTAGAAAATAAAGAAGACATAGAAAAATTAGAGAAAATTAAAAATGATTTTTCTAAATTTATGAGCAAAGAAATGCAATTAATGTGGGCAAAAAAGCTTGGTCTTGAAAAATACGACGAAACTCTTACCAACGAGCTTTTCAATCTTATGGTTAACTCTAAGGTTGATTTCAGTATTTTCTTTAGAAAGCTTTCTCATATTCCTGACAATATATCTTTTTTAAAAGATAGTTTTTATTTACCTTCTAGCGAAGAACTTGATAAGGAATGGTTTATTTGGTTAAAGAAATGGCAAGATTGTATTAACAAACAAGGTGATTTAAAAGAAATCTCCAAATCAATGAAACAAGTAAATCCTAAGTTCACTTGGCGTGAATGGATGATAGTGCCTGCTTATCAAGAAGCTGAAGAGGGTAATTACAACAAAATAAAAGAATTACAAACTATCTTCAAAAATCCTTATGAAGAAGAGTCTTTGGAGATAGAACAAAAATATAATCGACTTAGGCCAAGAGAATTCTTTAATAAAGGAGGAGTTTCGCATTACAGTTGTTCCTCTTAAGAAGAAATTAATTCAGTTATAAACAAAGTTGATAAATAATTTAATTGAAGACTTTTATTTGTTAATAGTTGTTGGCACTCCCACTACTGAAATAACATCGACATGAAGAATGGCAGGTTTTTTTCCAATACTTTTTACATAATGTTCTCCTCCTTTATTACTCTCAACGAAAACATCTCCTGCTCTAAAAGTATTTATAACTCTACCTCTGACATGTTTTAACTTACCTCGCGTAACATGAATCAACATTGGGGAAGGATGCTTATGGATAGGAGTCTTTAAACCTACAGGTATTTTCACTCTCAACAGCCTTAATTCAGGTTCTCCTTCTAGATAATTAAAACTTTCTCCACTTAACCCTTTAGAAGTTTGAATTAATGGGACAACTTCAATTTTTTCTTCAGCTAAGGCATATTTTGGAGATATTAAAGCTATTAATAGCACCATAAAGGAGAAAAAATATTTTTTGATTTTCATATGATTTAAATACTATTTTTATTATATAAATATTGATATTAACTACATCTAGCTTTTACTTTTTATATAGTTTTTCTAACTGCTTAATTTCTTCCCTTAATTCTCTTCCTCTATCATTTAATTTATTATTTTTTTTAATTATTGGAACTATCCACCAAACTTGTAGACCAACAAAGACCAAAATTAAAAGAATTAAATCAGGAGTTCCAGGCGACATTAAGATCGATTTTGGTTAACTTTTTTAATTGATAATAACAATACTTTATTAATTTTAACTATCAAGAATAAACTTGATAATTTTATGCCGCTTCTAAATCAATGCGAAGTTCCCTTCCCTTATAGATTATTGCCTCTTTGAAATTAAGTAGTTTTCTTATTCGTTCCTGCCTTACCTTATCTGTAATGTAAACATCCTCAAGAACCTCTTGTATTGCTAAAGTAACTTTCTGAAGTTGAAACTCTAAATCTTCTCTATAGTTCATTGATTAATGTAATTATTTACTAATTAAAGTTGAAATTTTTAATTAGTAAATGAGTACTTTAACCAATAAAACTCTTGACACCAAGCTAAACAAAACATAAAACTAATAGTATAAATGTACCATTAAATTAATGACGCATAGAGAGGCTAATGTTTGGTCTAATTTTTCGTATGGCAGTCGTACTGATACCCCCAACGGTTGTCTTCTTAATCCCGAGGGGAGCAGATTAATTTTCTTTGAAAGATGCAAAAAATCACCGCAGAACAATATCAAAATCTTTACGCATACATTTTATACCAATCATCTAGGAGAGCCGGCAGGGTTTAAATCTACTAGCAAAATCGTGGTAGAAGAGGCCTGGAAAGAATGGAATGATCTACAAAAACATGGTTGGACAGAAGTATCACACAATTTTGGTTAGCAAGGATAAATCTAAAAAATAGACAACCTAATATTTTTAGAAGAAAATTAATTACCTTAAACCGTCTGGATCACATCAAAACAAAAGCTTTAAAGAGAAAAATTAATGTATTAGCGCAAAAAGTATTCAAAACATATCTCAATAATTTAATTAGCATCAAACGAAAAGTCGCAATAAGACCTTACTTCATACCAATACTGTCTCATTTCTGACACAGTAATTGAGTAATTCACCCATCCCCTTCTTCGGACTTTACATTATTTAATACTTGTGTTACATTAATTAACAATTATAAAAACATTAATGGCTAACTCTCAAGTAACAACAGAATCAGGCGGAAGACAGAATATGTTTCCATCAGAAACTCGTCCTTACATAGATGAGTCAGTTTCTTATGACAGTTACCCTAAAAATGCAGAAAAAGTCAACGGTCGTTGGGCGATGATTGGCTTCGTAGCATTATTAGGCGCATATGTAACAACAGGTCAAATTATTCCTGGAATTTTCTAAAATGGAACCAATTTCTCCTGAACTTTATAAAAAACTTCTTAAAGCATATAAGTACAGCAGGTGAAATAATTTTCTAGTAATCTCTATGGCGGTATCAATTACCTTTTATAGCAATACGCAATTACAAGACTTAAAATTTTAATTAAATTATCAATTATAAAATGCTAGTTTCTCTTCTAGAAGACAACTAGCATTTACTTTATAATTTCATTGAAAACTTTTTAATAAAAAAAGAGTTCGATTTTTAGCTGAAAACGAACTCTCATTACCTAATTCTCACAAGAATAATTTCAAGTAAGCTTTTATAGCTTAATTTATTTTAATTAAGTGTAAATCCGTAGATATGCCGATTTAATTCTATCTTTTTAATCCACCTCTCTTAATCCAAAGAAACCAAGTTATCCAAATTGGAGGAAGAAACTTTATTAGAGAACCAATCTTATAAATATAAAAAGGAACATTATCACCGATAAATAAATTTACGACTGCTGAAGATAATGATACCCAAATCACAATAATTAAAATATTTGCTCCCAATAAAGCGAATTTGTTTTGCTTAAATATTTTTGGCATACAAAAAAAGATATGATTCTAATTTTAAATCAACTAAGAATATAAATGAATTATTTTTCAAAAAAACTTCAAATTTAAAATCCATAACCAAATAAACAAAATACTAAATTTTATCCCACCTCCTAATAGAATTCCAAAAATATAAGGTGGTAAAAATAATATTATTAAAATCGAAAGTAAACTAAAAAGAGCAAAAGAGCATCTAAGAATAATATTCTTTCTTCTTTTTCTTCTTAATTGTTTTATGAAATTCCACTCCCATTCCATTAACCTGTAAAATTTTTCAGATAATAAAAATAAATATTTCATACCTACTTATTTTTAATAATATTAGACTCCTTAAATACAATTTTCCTAGCAAGTCTATTCAAGCCAGACCATGTTGAATATTTTTTCTGAGCTGCTTTTATAATTCCCTGCTTCCCTTTTGATGTTAATTTATATCTTTTTAATAATTTACCTAGGGCTATTGAATTTATAGAAATACAAGTATTCACTAATTATTCCTCAGTTTAAAATGTATGTATATTTAATTTCTAATCTTAGCAATAAACTTTATTACCTTCTTTAGTAAGATAATAAATTTTTCCTTGCTCATTGATAAAAAAAGTTAGCCCTTTGTATTGAGATCTCCCAAATCTTTTGAGTCTATTTTTATGTAAATCCCAATTTATAGTATTAATATCTGGATTTAATTCCTCTTTTAGATTGTCTGGCTGATATAAAAAACTTTTGGATAACTTTTTCTTATAAGAACGATTTTTTTGATTAAAAATAAATGCAAAAACTAAAAGCAATAAAATCAAAAAAACTAAACTAGCAATAAATAATTTAAACACCAAATAAAAACCAAAAATCAGTTCAGGTATTAATCCAAACTATATCAATAGGACCCAAATGCATTTACATGCTATATGTAGCATTTGATCAACTAATAAATTAAACTTTCCAATACATTTTAAATAGTCAATATAAAAATGTAATAAAGCCTCCAAAAGAGCAATTAAAAAATGATGATGGAGTAAGAATGTTGCTGAGAGTTATATACGAATCAATTACCGATTAATTTTCATAATTAAAATGTTTGCATATCTTTTTATTGAGTAAAAAATCCTATTTTTATATTCTTGTATTTTTGAATACTCTTAAAGGTCCCAACTAAATCAGATTATGAGATTAGTTGCATTTTTAACATGACTCAAAATTCCATGAATACTCCTTATGCAAAAAGAGTAGCTGAAAAATTTATAGAGGCTCAAAACTACTTAAAAACCAACGGCTTTAGTAGGTCAACTAAACATTTACTAGAAGATATTGAAAATTCTGCTGAAAAATAATAATGCCAATACCTCCTCACTTACCACAATTACAATACGGGTATGATGATGGTTTTACTACAATTGTTTTCGGATTAATAGGAAGTTGCTTGGGATGTATCTTAATTTTATTAATTTCATTTTTTGAATTTAAATTTAAAAAGCAAAATAGTAAGTCTTAACTTTCAGGAGATGACCTTTATTTAGACATTAAATAAAAACTCCATTACATCACCTTCATTTACTACATATTCCTTACCTTCACTTCTTAGTAAACCTTTATTTTTAGCATTAACTATTGATCCTGAATCAATTAAATTTTGATATGAAATTGTTTGAGCTCTAATAAATCCTTTTTCAAAATCAGTATGTATTACTCCTGCAGCTTGTGGAGCAGTCATCCCATCTTTTATTGTCCAAGCTTTAGTTTCTTTTTCTCCAGTTGTGAAATAAGTTTTTAATCCTAATAATTTATAAGTAGATTTTATTAAAGATTTTAATCCTCCTTCCTCTACACCTAAACCCATTAGGTAATCTTTTTTATCCTCAGGTTCTAACTCTATTAATTCTGATTCAACTTGGGCTGAAATTTTTATACATTCTGTATTTTCAGAGTTTGCAAAACTTTGCACTTTTGAAGAGAAATCATTACCTTCAGCTAAATCATTTTCATTTAAATTAGTGGCATAAACAATTGGTTTTGCAGTAAGAAAACCCAATTGTTTAATCATTAAATTTTCTTCATCAGTTAAAGATATTGACCTAATAGAAAGTCCTTTTTGTAACTCATCCTCAATTTTTTCTAATAAAGAATCTTCTTGTGCCGCTTCTTTACTTGTTTTAACTTGTTTTTTAATTCTTTCTCTTCTTTTTTGAAGCTGAGATAAATCAGCCAAATTAAGCTCCAAATTAATAATCTCAATATCATCTAAAGGATCAATCTTCCCTGAAACATGAATTACCTCAGTATCTTCAAAACATCTCACGACGTGAACTATTGCATCAACTTCTCTAATGTTGGAAAGAAATTTATTTCCTAAACCCTCACCTTTACTCGCACCTTTTACAAGACCTGCAATATCGACAAATTCAATTTTAGTGGGGATAATATTCTGACTAGAACTTAAACTACCTAACTCTTGAAGCCTTTGATCAGGGACTGAAACAATACCTTTATTTGGCTCGATGGTACAAAAGGGGAAATTTGCAGCTTGCGCTTTTGCATTTTCAACAAGTGCATTAAATAAAGTTGATTTCCCAACATTTGGCAATCCAATAATACCGGCTTTTAACATTTGAAAAAATTTATAGATGAATTAGTCAATGAATCATCTTCTTGTAATATAGAGTTTACTTAGCCAACCTTGGATAAGTTAATCATAATCGTTTCGATTATTTACTATAGTTTCTAAATATCCTTAATTGCTTGCTCACTAAAAAATATGCTTAATTTAATAAAAAAGAATTTAAATATAAAAAGTGGAATTGCATTAATTGTTTTAGCAACTATTTTTGTCTTTTTAAGTAATTCTTTTAAGAAAAATAAATCAAAAGACATATCCAACTTTGTAGTTTCCGTTGAAAAGGGAATTCTTTCTGAATCAATAAACACTAGTGGAGAAGTAAAGGCTACCAGAACAAGCAATATTGGTCCAAGGAAACAAGGAATACTAGAAGAAATTAAAGTAGAAGAAGGTGATCTCGTAGAAAAGGGTCAAATTTTGGCTACTCTCGATGATGAAGATTTCATCTATAAGCTTGAAGAACTTGAATTAAATTTAAAAAAACAAAAATCTGAATATTTAAGAAGAGAATTTTTATTCAAAGAAGGAGCAGTTAGTAAAGAGGATTATGAAAGCTATAAAAACAAGTACAACACAAGCGAAGCGAAATTTAGTGATGCGAAAGCTGAAAAAGATTTTTATTCTATAAGAGCTCCATACCCAGGGAAAATAACAGCTAAATATGCAGAGATAGGTTCGTACGTTACACCTAGTTCAAATTTAAGTTCGAACTCTAAAGCTAAAAACTTTATTTTTGAATTATCAGAAGGTCTTGAAATTATTGCCAAAGTTCCAGAGAGTGATATTGGAAGGATAAAAACAGGTCAAGAAGCCTCTGTAAGGATAGAAGCTTATCCCTCAAATAAATACAGAGCAATAGTTAAAAAAATAGCCGAAAGGGCTGTAAAAGATAATAATGTAACTTCATTCGAAGTAACGTTGAAATTCAAAGAAATCTCTGAGGAAATAAAAATTGGTATGACCGCTGACCTTGAATTTAAAGTTAAAAGTAGTGAAGAAAAAATCTTAGTTCCGACAGTTTCGATAGTCACCGAAAAAGGTGAAAAAGGTGTCTTAAAAGTAGATAAAAATAATACTCCTAAATTTGAAAAGATTGAAATAGGTATTAGTAGCGGAAATAAAACCTCGATAATTGAAGGTTTAAGACCTGGAGAGCAAATATTTATTGATATTCCACCTTGGGCGAATAAAAGAAAATGAGTTTGAAATCCAAAGACTCAAAAAAACCAATTTTACTTTTAGTTGATGGCCATTCTCTAGCCTTTAGAAGCTTCTATGCATTTAGCAAAGGGGTTGATGGGGGATTAACAACTAAAGAAGGTTTTCCCACTAGTGTCACCTATGGATTTTTAAAAAGTCTTCTAGATAATTGCAAAAATATTAATGCTGAAGGGGTTTGTATTACTTTTGATACAGAAAAACCAACTTTTAGACATGAATTAGATCCAAATTATAAAGCTAATAGAGATGTTGCTCCAGATGTTTTTTTTCAAGATATAGAACAACTAGAAATCATCTTGAAAGAAAGTCTTAATTTACCCATTTTTAAATCTCCAGGATTCGAAGCTGATGATCTATTAGGAACAATTGCTAATGATGCATCCTCAAAAGGTTGGTGTGTAAATATTCTTTCTGGGGATCGAGATTTATTTCAACTAGTTGATGATCAAAAAGATATTTATGTTCTCTATATGGGCGGAGGTCCTTATGCTAAAAGTGGTAATCCGACTTTAATGAATGAAAATGGAGTCAAAGAAAAACTAGGAGTTTATCCAGAAAGAGTTGTAGATCTGAAGGCCTTAACTGGTGACAGTTCGGATAATATCCCAGGAATAAAAGGTGTTGGACCAAAAACAGCTATTAATTTATTAAAAGAGAATGATACCTTAGACGGGATTTATAAAGCCTTGGACATTATTCAAAAAGATGAAGATAAAAAATATCAGGGTTTTATAAAAGGCGCCGTTAGGGAAAAGCTAAAAAATGATAAATTCAATGCTTATCTTTCAAGAGATTTAGCAAAGATAGATGTTGAAGTGCCTCTGGTATTAAGCAATGGATATGAACTAAATCAAATAAACCAAGATGCTTTATCTGAATCTCTACAAAAACTTGAATTATCAACTTTACTTAGGCAAGTTGATATTTTTAATTCAGCATTTAGTAAAGGTGGTTTTAATAAAAATAATGAGGAAAAACAAAAGAAAAAAGAATCAAAAGTTTCAGCTTCAATTAATTTAGAAGAAACTGAACATGAAATCCCCAAAATCAAAGTAAATATAGTTAATAATTTTAAATTACTAGATCAACTAGTTAAAAGATTAGAGATTACGAAGGAAATAGTTGCCTTAGACACTGAGACCAATAGTTTAAATCCTCTAGATGCAGAACTTGTTGGTATAGGTTTTTGTCTTGGCGAAGAGATTAATGATCTATTTTATATACCTCTTAGTCATCAATCGCAAAAAAAAGAGATGAATCAATTAGCAATTGAAGATGTATTCTTTAATTTAAGATCTTGGATAGAAAGTCCAGAGAAAGAAAAAACACTTCAAAATTGTAAGTTTGATAGACAAATATTTTATAACCATGGGCTAAATCTCAGAGGAGTTACTTTTGATACCCTGTTAGCAGATTACATTCTTAATAATCAGGAAAAACATGGATTAAGTGAAATTAGTTTTAGAGAATTTGGATTTAAGCCACCAACTTTTAAAGAAACAGTTGGAAAAAATAAAGATTTTTCATTTGTCGACATTAATGATGCAAGTACTTATTGTGGTTATGATGTACTCCTAACTTTCAAGATCGCGAAAATTTTTAAAGAACGATTTAATAATGAAAATAAGGATTTAACAAAATTATTTAAAGAAATCGAATTGCCTTTAGAGCCAGTCTTATCAGAAATGGAGATGAATGGTATCAGAATAGATACCACTTATTTAAATGAACTATCTGGAGAATTAAAAAGTACATTAGAAAATATTGAGGAAAATGTTTTTGAAATAGCAAAGCAAGAATTTAATTTATCCTCTCCAAAACAACTTGGTGAAATATTGTTTGAGAAGTTAAATCTTGATAAAAAAAAATCAAGGAAAACAAAAACAGGTTGGAGTACTGATGCAGTTGTTCTTGAAAGATTAGTAGAAGAACATGAGATAATTCCCTTTCTAATAAAACATAGAACTCTTAGTAAACTTTTAAGTACATATATTGATGCTCTTCCCAACCTTATTAGTGAAAAAACTGGAAGAGTTCATACTAACTTTAATCAAGCAGCTACCGCCACTGGGAGATTAAGCAGTAGTAATCCTAATCTTCAGAATATCCCTGTCAGAACAGAATTCAGTAGAAGAATAAGAAAAGCCTTCTTGCCCGAAAAAGGTTGGAAATTACTATCGGCAGATTATTCTCAAATTGAATTAAGAATACTTGCTCATTTAGCTAACGAAGAAATTCTTATAAATGCATTCCACAAAAATGATGATATTCACTCTTTAACAGCACGATTGATTTTTGAAAAGGAAGACATAAATTCTGACGAAAGAAGAGTTGGTAAAACCATTAATTTTGGAGTTATTTATGGAATGGGAATAAAAAAATTCGCACGATCTACAGGGGTAAGTACAACTGAAGCAAAAGAATTTTTGATTAAATATAAAGAAAGGTATGCCAAGATTTTTAAATTTCTAGAATTTCAAGAAAGGCTTGCTCTATCGAAAGGTTATGTAGAGACAATTTTTGGAAGAAAGAGAGAATTTAAATTTGATAAAAATGGACTTGGTAGATTAATAGGAAAAGATCCATATGAAATAGATTTGCAAACTGCTAGGAAAGCGGGAATGGAGGCTCAATCTTTAAGAGCCGCCGCAAATGCTCCTATTCAGGGTTCTAGTGCTGACATTATTAAAATAGCTATGGTTCAATTAAACAAAAAATTATTAGAGATGAATATTCCAGTTAAAATGCTTTTACAGGTTCATGATGAATTATTGTTCGAGGTCCAACCAGATTTCTTAGAAATCACAAAGGATTTAGTAAAGGAAACTATGGAAGATTGTGTAAAATTAAACGTACCACTTCTTGTCGATATCGGAGTTGGAAATAACTGGATGGAAACTAAATAATCTTCAAATAAATACTTTTTTAATATGATCAAATTATTTAATACTTTAAGCAAAAACATTGAAGTCTTTAAACCAATAGATGAAGTAGTAAAGATATACTGTTGTGGTGTAACTGTTTATGATTTATGTCATCTTGGGCATGCAAGAAGTTATATAGCTTGGGATATCCTGAGAAGGTTCTTAATTTATAGTGATTACAAAGTTAAGTATGTGCAGAATTTTACTGATATCGACGATAAGATTTTAAAAAGAGCAAAAGAAGAAAATAGCTCTATGAATGAGGTTTCAGAAAAAAATATTACTGAATTCCATAAGGACATGGATGCCCTAGGAATTATGAGGCCGGATAGCATGCCAAAAGCTACAAATCATATTTGCAATATTTGTTCATTTATAAAAGTTCTTGAGGATAAAGGTTTTGCATATATCAGAGGTGGAGACGTTTATTATTCTGTTTTTAAAAATAAAAATTATGGAAAACTGAGTAATCAAAATATCCTTGAGCAAAATATAAATCAACAGGGCAGGATTACTACAGATGAAAGTAATAAAAAAGAAAATCCCCAAGATTTTGCTCTATGGAAAAAAGCAAAAGACAATGAACCATCTTTTGATTCGCCTTGGGGGAAAGGTAGACCAGGATGGCATATTGAATGTTCTGCAATGGTAAAAGATGAATTAGGAGAAACAATTGATATCCATTTAGGAGGTTCTGATCTTATTTTTCCTCACCATGAAAATGAGATTGCACAGTCTGAATCAGCTAATAATAAAAAGCTTGCGAACTATTGGCTTCATAACGGAATGGTCAATGTAAACGGACAAAAGATGAGTAAATCTTTGAAAAACTTTACTACCATAAGAGACTTATTAGATTCAGGGACAAGTCCGATGACCCTAAGATATTTTGTTTTAACCGTAAACTATAGAAAGCCACTCGATTTTACCGATGAGGCTTTGAAAAGTGCCTCGGAAGCATGGAAAAATATTAATGTTGCTCTTTCTTTATTTGATATTACTAAAAAAGAAAATCTATCGATTGAGGTAAATGAAACTAATGAATTTGTTGAAGAAACATATAAAGATATGATCAATTATGAAATATCTCAAAAAAAGATAAAGTTTACTAATGCTTTAAATAACGACCTTAATACAGCAGGAGCAATTGCAATCATTTATGAATTAGCCAAACCACTAAAAAACTTTATAAATCAATTCCAAAGAATTAAAAACCTTGAAATAAATACTAATGAAAAATTTCATCTTAGAGAAACTTTTAAAACACTAGAAGAACTGACTGATGTTCTTGGATTAAAAAAAGAAGAAATAATAATCGACAACAGAATCAACGAAGATCAAATACTATCCCTCATTAATAAAAGATTGGGAGCAAAAAAGGAAAAAGATTATGCAGAAGCCGATAAAATAAGAAATTTATTAAAGGAAAAAGGAGTAGAACTCATAGATCAATCCCCTGAGCTTACAACATGGGTAAGGATCTAAATTTTAAGAAAAAACCCAATTTAAATTTTTTATTTTTTAAATTCACCTTTAAGTGGGAAAATATTATAAATATTAGAGAAAATTGAAATACATCACTGTGCTGGGTTCAACAGGTTCAATTGGAACCCAAACTCTCGAAATAGTAAGTGAACTGCCTGATAAATTCAAAGTAGTAGCTCTTTCAGCAGGGAGAAATATAGACTTATTGACGGAGCAAGTTAGTCAACATAAACCAGAAGTTATTGCTATTGAGGATGAAAATCTTTTAACAGATTTAAAAAATAATATTAACAATTTAGGAATAAGTAATCCTCCTATAGTTTTAGGTGGTCGAGAGGCAATTAATTCAGTGGCAGCATGGGATTCTGCCGATACTGTAATTACTGGAATAGTAGGATGTGCTGGACTTATTCCGACGATGTCAGCTATTAAGGCTGGTAAAAATATTGCGCTTGCCAATAAAGAAACCTTAATTGCCGCGGGGTCTGTTGTTATACCTGCTTTAAAGGAAAGCAAAAGTAGACTTTTACCTGCGGACTCTGAGCATTCAGCTATCTTTCAATGCATACAAGGATTACCTAATTATGAAAATGCCGATTTTTCAACAGGTCAAATCCCAAATGGTTTAAAAGCTATTCATTTAACTGCATCAGGAGGTGCTTTTAGAGATTGGGAAGTAGAGGATTTAAAAAATGTCACAGTGGAAGATGCGACTTCCCATCCAAATTGGAGTATGGGGAGAAAAATAACTGTAGATTCTGCCACTCTTATGAACAAAGGATTGGAGGTTATTGAAGCACATTATCTTTTTGGGACGTCTTACGAAAATATTGAAATTGCTATACATCCTCAAAGTATTATTCATTCAATGATTGAGATGGAAGATTCTTCTGTCCTAGCTCAATTAGGATGGCCTGATATGAAGCTCCCAATTTTATATGCAATGAGTTGGCCAGAAAGGTTCAAAACTAATTGGAAAAGATTTAATTTAACTGAGATTGGGCAACTTACATTTAAAAAACCGGACGAAGTAAAATATCCATGTATGGGACTTGCATATTCAGCAGGGAAATGTTCAGGAACAATGCCTGCAGTACTTAATGCTGCAAATGAAATGGCAGTAGATCAATTTCTAAAAGAAAAAATTTCTTTTCAAGAAATTCCTATCTTTATAAATAAAACTTGTGAATCACATTTGAATAAAATCAACTTAAACCCAAAGTTAGAAGATATTCTAGAGGTTGATAATTGGGCGAGGATTTTTGTTCAAGAAGAGATAAAAAAAGGCAAAAAATATATCAACGTAGGTTAAAAAAAGTGAACGTTCAAAAGCACTTATTACTTTGTGCAACGCCTACAAAACAAAAATGTTTTAAAGGCGATGAAGGTAATAAGACTTGGGAATGTCTTAAAAAGACTTTAAAAAATTATGAGAATGATTCTTCTTCAAGAAATATACAAATAATGAGATCTAAAGTTGATTGTTTAAGAATATGTAAAAATGGACCAATTCTTCTTATTTGGCCTGATGGCATTTGGTACGAAAAAGTTTCTCCAGAAAAAGTATCAGAAATTTTCACCTCTCATGTAATTAATGGTAATCCAATCGAAAAGTGGATTTTTAAAAAAACTCCTTTTGAAAAATAATTTAAAAAAACATATATTATTTAAAGACTTAAAAGCCAATTCTTAACTGCTTCATCAGACCAACAACCATTATTTGAATGAAAACCATTATGACCTCCCTTATTAGTTATTAGAATAGTTAATTTATCAAATGATTCATTCAAAGAGTTTTTCAAATTTAAAGTAGATTGATATGGAACCCAAGGATCATCCTTAGCATGGATTAAAAGAGTAGGGGGAAGATTCTTAATTAAATTTTGAATTCTAAATATAGGTGAAGATTGATAATAATAATCCTCTAAAGATTTGAACCCCCAACTAGGTGCAGTGAAATTTGCATCAAATTCTCCTATCGTTTTTAAACCTTTAATTTTTTTACTCAAGCTACTTTTAGGAAATAAAATCCCTTCGTTTTTAAATCCATCCCATAATTGCCTTTTCAAACGTTGCATTAACCATTTTTGATATAAAAAATTTCGAGGTCTTTCTATACAATTGCTGCAAGATAATAAATCTAAAGGGCTACTAACACAAGCCAATCCATCTAATAATTTTCTTCTATTTCTTGATCTGTAGTCTAAGCAGGCATTAAGAAGAATAGTTCCTCCTAAAGATAATCCAACTCCAAATATAGGTAAATCTTCTTTATTTTTTAAAGAATCTTTAAATTCAGAATTAAGAAGTTGCCTAAAATTTTTAAGACCCAAAATAATATCATTCGAACATCTTGCGGAATAATTCCCTTTCGCCAAATATCTAGCTGAACCAGCCCCTCTAAGATTTAATTTAATAACTCCAAATCCATTATTAACTAACTTTCTAGCAATTCGTTTTAAACCAAAACGCCTAGTAGATCCCCCTAATCCATGAGTAATAAGAACAATTCCTTTTAAACAATCTAAGTTTTCTGGTAACTCTAAGAACCCTAAGAGATAATCACCCTCAAATTTTTCTGAGAGAATATTATTTATTGGTAAAAGTATTTTTTTATTTGTTTTAGCTTGGAGAAAATCAAAAATAAATGTATCTCTTAAAGTTTGAAGGTCCCCTCCAATCCAAGGGAAAGCCTGTCTAAAAGGTCTTTTGTTTATATAATCTGAAAACTTAAATGAGAGATTACTATTTATCGCCAACTCCTAGATCCTTTAATTCTCCAATTAACTCACTTAAAACTTTCTTGGCATCACCAAAAACCATTGAGGTATTTGGCAAGTCAAACAAATCATTTTTTATCCCCGAATAACCAGCGCTCATCCCTCTTTTTATTACAAAGACTGTTCTTGCTTCTTGGACATCAAGAACAGGCATTCCATATAAAGGAGAACTCTTGTCATTTTTTGCTTGTGGATTAACAACATCATTTGCCCCTAAGACCAAAACAACATCTGTTGCTGGGAATTCAGGATTAACAACATCCATTTCTTTGAGTTGTTCATAAGGAACATCTGCTTCTGCCAAAAGAACATTCATATGTCCTGGCATTCTGCCTGCTACAGGATGAATCGCATATACAACTTCAATACCATTTTGTTCTAGTTTTTTTGTTACTTCTCTCAAAGTATGTTGTGCTTGAGCCACAGCAAGACCATATCCGGGAACAACGATTACCCTATTTGCTGCCTCTAATGTTAATGCACATTCTTCAACACTACAGGAAGTTATATTTGTATATTCCCCTGATCCAGAAGATGTAGTAGTTTGTGCAGATAAAGAGCCTCCAAAAAGGACAGAAATCAGAGATCTGTTCATTCCTTTGCACATTACCTGAGTTAATATCAAGCCTGCTGCTCCCACCATTGCTCCAGCCACAATTAAAAGCTGACTGTCTACTACAAAACCTGCAGCTGCAGCTGCGATACCTGAATAGCTATTTAAAAGAGATATAACAACCGGCATATCTGCACCACCAATTGGCAAAGTTACCCCAATTCCTAAAAGAGTGGAGGCTATAACCAAAAGCCAAATCGAACTAACATTACCGCTTATTAGGTATATGAAAGATATCAATGAAGTTACTCCAAAAACAATGTTTACAAAATGTCTAGCTTTAACCTGAGTCCATCCAGGAGTGGACAGCCAACCTTGTAATTTAGCCATTGCCACGATTGAACCTGAAAAAGTAATCGCACCAACAAATATTGAGACTGAAATTGAAGCATCATTAATAAAAGGTTCTAAAGATCCTGCTTTCGCCACTTCATTAAAAGGGAATAAAAACGCACCAATAGCTACCAATAGAGAAGACATTCCACCAAAACCATTGAACAAAGCTACAGTCTCTGGCATTGATGTCATTGGCACCTTCTTAGCAAGTAAAGTTCCTAACAAACTTCCCACTAAGGATCCAACAATGATCCATGCCCATGATTGAGCTGGGATTCCAGAAGTACCTAGATAGTAGGAGAGTAAACCTACAACAGAAAGCAACATAGCAAATGCTGCTAATATATTCGCTTCTCTAGCAGACCTAACTTTTGATAACCCTTTTATACCAAGTGCTAATAAAAGAACTGCTAGAAGATCTATAACGAATTTAATAATATCAGGAAGATTCATTTTATGTACTTAATTATTTATTTTTTTTTGTAGGTTTACGACTAAACATGGCAAGCATTCTATCCGTTACAAAAAAACCACCTACAACGTTAAAAAGAGCAAATCCAAGAGATATTGATCCGATTATTAATAACGGACTATTTGGCTCTGCTTTTATAATTGCAGTTAATGCTGCCAACATTGTTATACCTGAGATGGCATTTGCCCCACTCATTAAAGGTGTATGAAGTGTTGGAGGTACTTTTCCTATTAATTCCAGACCTAATAAACTTCCAAGCAACAAAACCCAGAGTAAGCTATCAAAATTCATAATTTAATTAAGACCTCAATTTTCAAAAACTTTATTTTGAAGGATAACTCCTTCATTACTTAATAAACAGCCAGAGATTAATTCATCCTCTTTATCTAGATTAATTACACCATCTTTTATGAAAGGTGTAATCAGAGATGTGAGGTTCTTAGCATAAAGTGTACTTGCATCATAAGGAACAGATGATGGTAACTCGCCTGCTCCTATTAGCTTTACGCCATTCCTAATAATAGTTTCATTAGATTTTGTTCCTTCGCAATTACCTCCTTGAGATACGGCTAAATCAATAACTACTGCTCCAGGTCGCATCTTTTCAATCATATGAGAATCGATTAAAACTGGAGCTTTTTTACCTAAGACTTGAGCAGTACAAACAGCAACATCAGCTTCGGATAAATATTTAGTTAACGTAGCCTTTTGTTTAGAAAGGAATTCAGGCGTAACTGCTTTTGCATAACCACCTGATTCGCCTGGTTTTTCATCAATTTCAGGAAGTTCTATAAATCTTGCTCCAAGAGATTCAACTTGCTCTTTTACAGCTGGCCTAATATCTGACACGAAAACAATAGCTCCAAGTCTTTTTGCAGTGGCAACTGCCTGCAATCCTGCGACTCCTCCACCAAGAACAACAACTTTCGCAGGCTGTACAGTTCCTGCTGCAGTCATAAGCATCGGAAAATATCTATCAAGTTCACTTGCTGCTAAAAGGACTGCTTTATATCCTGCGATATTGGCTTGAGAAGAAAGTACATCCGATGATTGAGCTCTACTAATCCTTGGAAGTAATTCCATTGATAAAGCTGAGATCTTTTTACTAGTTATAGTTTTTTGAAGTTTTTCATTAGCATATGGATTTAAAAGGCCTAGCAGAATAGCACCTTTTTTTAACTTGCTTAAATTAGATTCAGAAGGAGTTTGAACACAAAAAATAACATCCGCATTCTCCCAAATATTTATATTAGATTTACTAACAATTTCACCTCCAGATTCTTTGTATAAAGTGTCGTTAAACCCTGATAGTTCTCCTGCTGAACTTTCTACAAAAACTTCGCATCCAAGACCCTTTAATTTTTTTACAGCTGAGGGAGTAGCTGAAACTCTTCTCTCTCCAGAGGCTGTTTCAATAGGAATGAGTATCTTTGTCAATTTATAGTAGTTTTAAACATACTAAAGATAATTTGAATAAAGTCAAAAGTCTTGGAGTTTGAGTTTTGTTAAAAATATATTTTCTTTTCTTTTAATCATGGCTATGAAAAATATATAAGTATTAAAAATCTAATGAGCATAAAAGCTATCGAATGCCCAGATGGAGTTTGTCATAGTCATCATGGAGGCCATGCTGTTCCAAGACAAACCATGCAGAGAAACTTAGAAAAACATGGTAAAGACTGGTGTGAAAAACTAGCTGAAAGAATTTATGAAATGTCAGTTGACACCTATTCTCAAACAGTAATGCCTAGCCTTCATTCATCAGGATGGCAAAGAAGACATCTAGATTGGGAATTTAAATTAGCCGAAAATGACTCTGAACCTGATGAAGCTCTTGTTGAAGGAATCATAAATGCTACTGAAAGTTTTCTTAGAAGCAGTGAGGTGCATAGATTATTCATACAAGAACTCGTACAGGGTACGTTTGAAGAAGCGAATGATAAAAAAATAATTTCTAAGGCTATAAAGTCTATTATCGAAGAGGAAATAGTTATTTCGTTAAGAGAAAAAAAAGAAATTCTTTTAAGAAAAATATCATCAAAATTAGTTTCTGAAGAAAAAGTTAGCGAGGAGCTCGCAATAAATTCAGCGAAAGAAGGATTTGATGAAGTTGAAAGGTTACTCGTAAATCATACAGAGGCAGTTTAGACCTAATTCTTTATATTTTGTTTATATTCACAGCAAATATAGGCTCAAATATTAACTAATTATTAAATTATTGTTTGAAAGTACAAAGTTGTAACTTATTAGACAATGATTAAAGCAATCCATATGCTTACCTATAGTCAATTCTAAATCAGGAAATGACTAATTTTATAAGAAAAAGAATTGATGTAGCAACCTGCTGGGCAACCAACAGGATATCAGTAATGGATACTCTTGAAAAATACGAGGATAGTTACGCAATTGCAGAGGAGTTCAGAGAATGGATATTGCATATTGGTGAGGAAAATGAAAACCTAAAAAGTTCTGTATTAAATTTCCCTAATGAATTAAAAGAATTATTAAATCAAAAGATAAATGAAAACTTAATCGAGTGAAATCCGACCTTCATAAATTGGGTTAATTGATTAATATTAGAGAAATAAATATTTAAATGGAAACAAAAGTAAAAGAAGACAATGTTGAAAATTTAGTAATAATAGGTTCTGGTCCAGCAGGTTATACAGCTGCTATATACGCAGCACGTGCAAACCTTCAACCTCTTTTAGTAACGGGATTTAATTCTGGTGGAATTCCAGGTGGTCAATTAATGACAACTACTTTCGTTGAAAACTATCCTGGTTTTCCTGATGGAGTATTAGGTCCTGAATTAATGGATTTAATGAAAGCTCAAGCCGAAAGATGGGGAACAAATCTATATGAGAGTGATGTTATTTCAATTGATACCAGTAAAAGTCCTTTTGAGTTAAAAACCTTAGAAGGAAGCATTAAATCCAATTCAATTATTATCGCAACTGGCGCAAGTGCTAATAGGTTAGGTGTTATAAATGAAGATAAATTTTGGAGCAAAGGGATAAGTGCTTGCGCAATTTGTGATGGAGCGACTCCACAGTTTAGAAATGAAGAATTAGCAGTTATTGGAGGCGGAGATTCTGCATGTGAAGAAGCTGCATATCTCACAAAATATGGTAGCAAGGTGCATTTACTCGTCAGATCCGAAAAACTCAGAGCTAGTGCCGCAATGATAGATAGAGTAAAAGCTAATTCAAAGATTGAAATACACTGGAACACAAAAGTAGAGAAAGCTAATGGTACTGATTGGCTTGAAAACGTTGAAACCATTAATTCACATAAAGGTAACGTCGAAATTAAAGTTAAAGGACTTTTTTATGCTATTGGACACACACCTAATACAAAGTTTTTAAATAATAAAATTGAATTAGATAAAAAAGGATATATTGCTTGTAATTCTGGAAGACCAGAAACTTCAATAGAAGGTATATTTGCGGCTGGCGATGTTGTAGATTCTGAGTGGAGACAAGGGGTTACAGCTGCTGGTACAGGATGTATGGCAGCATTAGCTGCTGAAAGATGGTTAGCAGAGAAGAATTTATCAAAAATAATTGTTAGAGAAACAAGCGAACCAGAGAAAACATTGTCTTCATCAAGTTTTAATGAAGAGGTGACAAATGAAGATACTTTCAATTTAAATTCCGAATGGCAAAAAGGTAGTTACGCACTGAGGAAGCTTTATCATGAGAGTAATAAACCAATATTAGTTATTTTTAGCTCACCAAGTTGTGGACCATGCCATGTATTAAAACCACAACTTAAAAGAGTGATTAAGGAATTTGATGGAGCTGTACAAGGTATAGAAATTGATATAGATAAAGATCAAGAAATCGCTAAACAAGCAGGAATAAATGGAACTCCTACAATACAATTATTTAAAGACAAATTACTTAAAAAACAATGGCAGGGTGTTAAACAACGTAGTGAATTCAAAGAAGCGATACAAAATATCATCTGATTAAATTATTTATTATTTATTTCCTTCTTGCATTATTTTTAGAATTTCCAGTTCTTGGGCCACCACCGCCTGCATTTCTTTCTCGATAGGTAATCCTTCCTCTTGTTAGATCATAAGGACTTATTTCCACCAGTACTTTATCTCCAGCTAACAATTTAATTCTAAATTTAGTTAACTTACCTGCTGCTCTGCATAAACATTGGTGACCTTCAGGTTGTTCTAAAGTAACCAAATAAAAACCATTTCCTTGCTCTTTTTCTATCACACCAGATGTTTCGATCATTAAATAATTTATTTTCTAGATTTATATTATCAGAAAAGAATAAACAAAATTTACCTCAACATAATTGCGTCAGATGAAATAGGTTAATTGCAAAGATTTTTAATTTATACAAAAAATTTGATTTCATTAATTATTTGTAACTGACCATAATAAAAATTTGCCTTTGCAATTTTTTCAGGATCCTCTAGTTGATCGAAAAAGACAAATCCTAAACTCTCCCATAAAGATGAACCACAAACATTGTTTAATTCATTAGTTGCCTCTTGAGCGATATTATTTAACTTACGTTCAAGATTTTTAGATTTAGAAATTGACATCAGAATAGTTACTTATAGTACAAATATACTATAGAATTTATCTAATGCAACCTTAGAAAGGAAGTCTCTTTTTTTCTTCAATATTTAGATCAGCTTCCATTTCTTTAAGTCTTTTTAAAATCTGCTGATAATATTCTTTAATGTAACTTTCTAAAGAAGTAGAATCTTCTTTTTTAAGTTCTAACAATTCATAAGTATTACTCATATCATCGTCTAAGGGGACTCCACTACTAGTAACTTCAGCGAAGGCCAATCTCTCAGAAACATTTAGTGCATCTTGAAAAAATGAAACCACGTTCTGAGTTACTTTTATTAGAAAAGGCGAAACTCTAAAAATCTTTGCTTTCTTATTACTATATTTTTCGCATAAAGAAATTACTTCATCAGAATCCCAAGCCTTTGGTCCAACTAAAGGAAGTGAACGCTTATAAGATTTTGGCTTATTTATAGATGAAACAATAATTTTTGCCATATCTTGGGTGTTCATATACGCGATTTTAGTTGGGGTGCCACTCATCCAGACGGCTTGACTGTCTAACACAGGTATGGCGAATTGACTAATGACGCCTTGCATAAAAGCAGCGCATTTGAAAATTGTATAGTCAAAATTAGATTTTTCTAGAAGTTTTTCGGTGCAATACTTAACATCCATTAGGGGTACATTTCTAAACTTTTCTGTTGATAAAATTGAGAGAAAAATAACCCTTTTTATTTTTTTCGATTCACAAGCATTAAAAAGATTAAGTTTACCGTCCCAGTCAGTTTCATATATACTTTTGGAATCTTCGGGTCTCCCAGTTGCGCTATCAATAACTACTTCAATGTCTTGTAGAGCATAATCTATATCTCCAGAGTTTAGTAAATTCCCCTTTGTAAGTTCACAACCCCATTCTTGGAGAAAAGAAGCTTTCCTTGGATTCCTAACGAAACATCTAACTTCATGCCCTTCTTCAATAGCTTGCTTTGCTATCTGCCTACCAAGAGTTCCTGTTGCACCTACTAAAAGAATCTTCATACTTGAGGATGTACTTAACTTTCCGAGATTAACTCACTTTCTATAGTATTCGTGAGAATCAATCTCCTTGAAATTTTAATAATAATGCACCACCAACCAATCCAATTGGTATCAATATCCAAAATACAGCAGCAATACTAAAAATTTCTTTAGCCATAGGAAACTTAATCAACTATTATAATTTAACGTTTATATGCATTTTTTTGTAGAAAAAAGAACTAATGCAAATATCTTTAAATTATTTAATAGAGGAACAGAGGGGGTAATTTATATGAACTCTATAGATAAATCGCATGAAGGAAACGAATCTAATTATTGGAATTGGAATGGATTTAAAATTTTTTGGAGTGTTAAAGGTGAAGATAATACAAATCCAATGATTTTGCTTCACGGGTTCGGAGCAAGTAGTAAACATTGGAGAAATAATTCTTACTACTTTGCACAAAAAGGATATTCTGTTTACTCAATAGATTTAATTGGATTTGGCAATTCAGCACAGCCAGGTATAAGAGATATAGGAAAATTAGATAATGGAGTTTGGTGTAATCAAGTCAGTGATTTTATTAAACAAGTAATCAGGCCAAAGACTTCTAAGAAGATAATTTTAATAGGAAATTCTTTAGGTTCTTTAGTAGCTTTAACATGCGCAGTCTATTTAAAAAATGAAATATTATCAGTTATCGCATCTCCACTTCCAGATCCTTTAGTAATTAAAAAAAAGGAATCAAAACTTAATTCGACTTTTGAAAAATTTAGAATCAAACTTATAAAAATATTTTTCAGAATATTTCCTTTAGAAATAGTTCTATTTTTAATAAGTAAATTGGGAATAATAAAATTAGGACTTAATTCTGCATATTTCAAAAAAGATAAAGTAGATAAAGAATTAATAAATATTGTAAGTAAACCAGTTTTAAGAAAGACTTCGGCAAGAGCACTAAGAGCTATGTGCATTGGTATGGCAACAAGGGGAGATAAGTTAAAGGCCTCTTACCTTTTGGAACAACTTAGTTTTTCAAAAAAAATTCCTTTTTTATTATTGTGGGGAGAAAAGGATAATTTCATACCTTTATTTCTTGGCAAAAAGATTGCAAAATTCCATAGATGGGTAGAATTGAAAATAATATCCAATTCAGGCCATTGTGTTCATGATGAAGATCCTTCATTATTTAATAAAATTTCTTATGAATGGATTAGAGACTTAACAACCTATTAAAAGATGAAACATACATTATCAGTACTTGTTGAAGACGAATCGGGGGCTTTAAGTAGAATCTCAGGTCTATTTGCTAGAAGAGGTTTTAATATCGATAGTCTCGCTGTTGGGCCTGCAGAAACTAAGGGGATTTCAAGATTAACAATGGTAGTAGAGGGTGATAATGAAACCCTTCAACAAATGACCAAACAACTTAATAAATTATTTAATGTTCTTGGAGTCGTTGATTTTACAAACCTTGCTGCAGTTGAAAGGGAATTAATGCTTCTCAAAGTATCGTCAAAAGAAGATACTAGAAGTAATATTTTAGATATCGTTCAAATATTTAGAGCAAAAGTAGTAGATGTGTCAGATATTGCTTTAACCCTTGAAGTGGTGGGAGATCCAGGGAAATTAGTTGCTTTGGAAAAGCTTCTTGAACCATATGGAATACTTGAAATTGCAAGAACAGGGAAAGTTGCTCTTAAGCGATCTTCTGGAGTAAATACTGAAATGTTAAAAATAAATAAATACTCTTTAGAGATTTAATTAGAAATTATGATTTCATAAATCAAGTCTTCCCTATCTATTTCCTGTAATATTTCTATTCCTTTAACAACTTTTCCAAAGATTGAATATCTTCCATCTAATTCGGGGAATTTATTAGTTACAAAGAAAAACTCTGTAGTAGATGAATTCCTTTCTCCACTTTTAACCATAGCTAATGATCCCTTTTCAAAAAAGTTAGTCAAAGTTACAATTCCTGCAGGATCTAAAATTTGGTAACCATATTTTGGTTCGATTTCTTTTTTTAATTTTATTTCCAAGGGAATATTTCTTCTAAGTTTGTTTAAGTTTTGATTTTCTTTTTTGTAATAATTGTTTTCTGGGTAAATGCCTGAATAAATTACTTTAACTTGAGGAAAATTAATTATCTTATAAAACCTTTTATTTTTATAGATATTTTTATTTACATTTTGAATAAAATTACTTACTGTAACTGGTTTATTTTTTCCATATAATTGCACATCAATATTACCTTTTGAAGTCTTGAAAACTACTCTTTCGTTCTTTTTCAAACAATTAAGTTCAAGCTTTTTACAATAATAATTAGAATCAAAAGTATTTTTATAACTGCAACCTGTAATTAATAATAAAAATATCTTAAAAAATATAAGTGGTTTTAATAAATAAAATCTTCTTATTTTAAACCCTCCAAATTTACATTTAGAAATTTGGCTAATCTTGCTCCTTCCTCTTCAACTTGAAGCAACGGTTTAAGTTCTCCTGCTCCACTCAAAGGAAGTGGTTTTTTTCTGCCTTTAAGAACCAATGCAATTCTTCTTCTTGGATTAAATCCTTCACTTATATCAAGTTTTACTGACTTAATTTCATCAAAACTTAATTTAACTTCAATATCCTTAAATAATCCTTTTCTTTTAATTTCAACAGATTGAGAATCTTTATCAAAAAAGTTATAACCTGAACCGAAATTTATAAAAACCAAATACCATAAATAAATATTAAGCAAATTCGCTATTACTCCATATGCACCCATTATTATTCCTTGAGGGATAAAAAGTAAGGTTGAAGGATTACCTAAAGGGAGCAAATCTCTACCTGTATAGCTTGAGATCGCAGCTAAGATAAAACCTATACCGCCAATAGATAACATTCCTCCAATAAGGTAGTTAGAAATTTTTCTTGAACCATTGATTTTTTGTTCAATTTTGTTAAAGGAAGAGAGATTTGATTGCATAATATTTTTATTCTAGATGTCTATTCCTACTAATTTAAGAATTAATATAGAGTATTATTACCTAATTTTTAGCATTAAAGTTAGGAAAGCTTTACAAGGCATTTCATATATACAGATATTTCCCCACTTTACTCTCAATCTTTGTTACAGTCTCATCGTATCCCGAAGCTAAAAACGATTTCTCATGACGATCGCCGTTGGAAGCGCCCCACAGAGAGGATGGTTTGATGTCCTTGATGATTGGTTAAAGCGCGACAGGTTTGTATTTATTGGTTGGTCCGGTTTACTACTTCTACCTTGTGCATATCTTGCAATTGGTGGATGGTTTGTCGGAACAACATTTGTTACCTCTTGGTACACACATGGTATTGCATCTTCATATCTTGAAGGAGCAAACTTTTTGACAGCAGCTGTAAGTACCCCTGGAGATGCCATGGGTCACAGTCTTCTATTTTTATGGGGTCCAGAAGCCCAAGGTAGTTTCGTAAGATGGCTACAACTTGGTGGTCTTTGGAACTTTGTTGCATTACATGGAGTATTTGGCCTTATCGGTTTCATGCTTCGTCAATTTGAAATTGCTGGTCTTGTAGGTATCAGACCTTACAATGCACTTGCTTTTTCAGCAGTAATTGCAGTTTTCACAAGTATCTTCCTTATCTACCCACTAGGACAGCATAGTTGGTTCTTTGCACCATCATTTGGTGTTGCTGCAATTTTCCGTTATATCTTGTTTATTCAAGGTTTTCACAATATTACCCTTAATCCTTTTCACATGATGGGTGTTGCTGGAATTCTTGGTGGTGCACTTCTTTGCGCTATCCACGGAGCTACAGTTCAAAACACATTATATGAAGATACAAGTGTTTACACAGACGGTAAAGTTCAAAGTTCAACCTTTAGAGCTTTCGATCCAACTCAAGAAGAAGAAACTTATTCAATGATTACAGCGAATAGATTCTGGAGCCAAATTTTTGGTATTGCTTTCTCTAATAAGAGATTCCTTCACTTCTTGATGTTATTTGTACCTGTTATGGGTATGTGGACATCTTCAATTGGTATTGTTGGTTTAGCACTTAACTTAAGAGCTTACGATTTCGTTAGCCAAGAGATAAGAGCTGCAGAAGATCCAGAATTTGAAACATTCTACACAAAGAATATACTTCTGAACGAAGGTATGCGAGCATGGATGTCTTCTGTGGATCAACCACACGAAAACTTTGTATTCCCTGAGGAGGTTCTTCCGCGTGGAAACGCCCTTTAATAATTTACTAAGAGCTCCTAACCAGAGTATTGAAGAAACTGGTTACGCTTGGTACGTAGGTAACGCCAGATTAATTAATTTATCTGGACGTTTACTTGGAGCACACATTGCACACTCTGGCCTAATAGTATTTTGGGCTGGAGCAATGATGTTATTCGAAGTAAGCCATTTCACATTTGATAAACCAATGTGGGAACAAGGCTTAATTTGTATGCCTCACGTTGCAATGTTTGGGTTTGGAATTGGCCCTGGTGGTGAAGTTACTTCTGTATATCCCTTCTTCGTTGCAGGTGTTATACATCTAATTTCCTCAGCAGTTTTAGGTTTTGGAGGAATTTATCACTCTTTAGCTGGTCCAGAAAAGCTCGAGCAAGATTTTCCTTTCTTTTCAACTGACTGGAGAGATAAAAACCAAATGACTAATATATTGGGTTATCACCTAGTAGTTTTAGGAGTTGGTGCTTTATTTTTCGTCGCAGATTGGATGTTTATCGGTGGTGCTTATGACACATGGGCTCCCGGTGGAGGAGAAGTTAGATTGGTTAGTCCAACTTTAGATCCAAGAGTAATACTTGGTTATCTATTTAGGTCTCCATGGGGAGGTGCTGGTTCAATTATCGGTGTTAACTCAATTGAAGACATTGTTGGAGGCCATGTATACGTTGGTATAACCGCAATTATTGGTGGTTTATTCCATATCTTCACAAAACCCTTTGGATGGGCTAGAAGAGCATTCATTTGGAATGGAGAAGGACTTCTTAGTTATGCACTTGGTGGAATCTGTGTTGCAAGTTTTATTGCATCAACTTTCATCTGGTTTAACAATACTGCTTACCCTTCAGAATTCTATGGCCCAACAAACGCTGAAGCTTCACAGGCCCAAAGCTTTACTTTCCTTGTGAGAGATCAAAGAATTGGAGCTAATGTAGGTTCAACAATGGGACCAACAGGATTAGGTAAGTATCTCATGAGATCTCCTACAGGTGAAATTATATTTGGTGGTGAAACAATGAGATTTTGGGATTTCAGAGGACCATGGTTAGAACCTTTAAGAGGACCTAACGGATTGAGCCTTGAGAAAATTCAAAATGATATTCAGCCTTGGCAAGTTAGAAGAGCAGCTGAATATATGACTCATGCACCTAATGCTTCTATCAACTCCGTTGGTGGTATCATTACTGAGCCTAATGCTGTTAACTTTGTTAACTTAAGACAATGGTTAGCTGCAGCTCAATTCTTCCTAGGATGGTTTACATTCATCGGTCACCTTTGGCATGCAGGTCGTGCTAGAGCAGCCGCTGCCGGTTTCGAAAAAGGAATTGACAGAAAGAGTGAGCCAGCTCTAGAAATGCCAGATATTGATTAACTCTAATCAATTTTCAAAAGACCCTTTTTAAGGGTCTTTTTTTTATGGGAAAATTCCTTCCTTAATAAGACTCTTTCTAAGCCATGGCAAACTTAAACCCATTACATTACTAAAACAACCATCTATCCTTTCGATATATTTACCTCCCTTGCCCTCTAAAGCAAATCCTCCAGCACAATATAAAGGTTCAAGAGAGTCAACATAATTTTTTATCTCTTCATCTTGCAATTTAGAAAAATATACTTTAGAACTTACTGTTTTTTTAATTTTCTTTGTCACTTTTAGTATTTTTGAACTTGAGTCAAAAGTACTAAAAAGTAATGTATGTCCTGTATGGAGAAAACCAAATTCTCCAGACATTTGTGACCATCTTCTATATGCCTCATCTTTATCTGATGGTTTTCCGAAAGGTCTTCCATTAAATTCGAATATTGAATCACAACCAAGAATTTCTACAGAACTATAATTAAACTTTTCTGGTAAGTCTATTTCTTGGATATTAAGAGCAATCCTACTAGCTTTTTGAAAAGACAATTCGAGAGTTAAATTAGATATATCTTTCTCTTTTACTAAAGCTTCATCAAAATTACTTGATATTTGAATAAATTCGATTTGAGAATTTTCTAGTAATTTCTTTCTAGATTGAGAAGCAGAGGCTAGAATTAACACAAATTTTTTATCGAATTATAATTCAATTTACTTATTAATAAATTACAAGATTAATATAAATTACTAATGGAATTAATAGAAAAACTACAACCTATTAAAAAGCCCTTAATGGTTTTAGGTACATCTAGCGGGGCAGGTAAATCTTTAACAGTTACGGCCATTGGCAGGATTCTTAAAAATTCAGGAGAAGAACCAATACCTTTTAAGGGTCAAAATATGAGTAACAATGCATGGGTCGACTGGAATGGCGGAGAGATGGCATTTTCTCAAGCTTTACAAGCATTTGCTTGCGGGATAATTCCTTCTTCGGAGATGAATCCTATCCTATTAAAACCACAAGGTAATTCAACTAGTGAAGTCATTCATTTAGGGAAAAGTAAGGGTATTACAACAGCAAAAGATTACTACAAAGATTGGTTTTTCCCAGGATGGGGAGTAATAAAAAAAAGTTTGAATTCAATATATGAACGATACCCAAATTGTCGTTTAATTATTGAGGGGGCAGGAAGTCCTGTAGAGATGAATTTAATTCACAGAGACCTTACGAACTTAAGAGTTGCAAAGTATTTAAACGCGAATTGCATTTTAGTAACTGATATCGAAAGAGGAGGCGTATTTGCTCAAATAATAGGAACTCTTGAGTTAATGAAACCAGATGAGAGAAAGCTTATTAAAGGCATATTAATAAATAGATTTAGAGGGGACCTTTCATTATTTGAAGAAGGTAAAAAATGGATAGAAAACAAAACAAAAATCCCTGTTTTAGGAATAATTCCTTGGTTAGATGATAAATTCCCTCCAGAGGATTCTTTAGATTTATTAGAAAAAAAATCATCTTTAACCAACCCTGAATTAAAGGTTGGAATTATAAAATTGCCATCTATAAGTAACTTTTCAGATTTTGATCCATTAGAAAATGAAGAATCAATATTAATCAAATGGGTAATGGAATCTCAAAATTTAAATCAATATGATTTTCTTATTATTCCTGGAAGTAAACAGACTATTAAAGATCAAAAATTTCTTAGAGATTCTGGTCTATCAGAAGATATAAAAAATTATTCAACGAATAAAGGTAATATTTTTGGAATTTGCGGAGGTTTACAAATGTTAGGGACAATTCTTGAAGACCCATTTTTTAAAGAAGGATCAAAAATCAATTGTGAGAAATCAATCAATGGAATTGGATTACTCCCTTTAAAAACAACTTTCTTTCAAAAAAAGATAACAAGGCAAATAAATTCTGAGTCAATTTGGCCGCAGGTAACAGAAATCAACGGGTTTGAGATACATAACGGAGTAACTGAATTAGATAACAGTCAAGATACTTTTAAAATAAAACCCATTTTTAAGGATTTAGATCTTGGGTGGTATAAAGAAAATATTCAAGGAGGGACTATTGCAGGTACATATATTCATGGAATCTTTGAAAATGATGACTGGCGAGATCACTATTTAAATTTAATTAGAAAAGGGAAAAACTTACCTTTATTAAAAAAGAGAACAAGATCTTATAAAATGAAACGGGAAAACATTATTGATAATCTCGCAAATGAATTTAAAAAAAATTTTAATATTTCATCATTGTTAAATTGAAACAATCAAAAATTAAAATTATATGGCCAAATAACATTACGACAATTGTAAACGAAGGTGATGATTGGTTTTCTGCAGCAGAGGTAGCAGGAATAGAAATCCCAACTGGATGTCTAACAGGTAGTTGTGGTGCCTGTGAAATAGATGTTAATGGAGAAACAGTTAGAGCTTGTATAAGCAATATTCAAAGTGAAACAGATTGTTCATTAAGCGTTGCTTTTACTACCGATCCCTTTTGGGAAAATTAAATTATTAATTCTTTAGTATAAAAAATTTAATTTAAAACCAATTCGATATTCGTTATCTTCAAGAATTTGTCCGATGTCCTGTATACCGACTGCATTGGAATAATATAAATCAATTGATTTTCCTGGTTTTAGAGAATACCTTAATGCTAATGAGGAATTAAAATCTGAATCATTTTTAAATGAAGTATTTATTTCAGGGATAAGTTGCAAATTATCAAATAAATTTATGTAACTTGAAAGTCCTAACCCCCCAAAACTGTCCACACCACTAAAAAAATATTTAGGACTTAAATTAAAGGCTAACTTATCATTTAAGCTAAAAGTATTTATCAATTCACTGAATAGGTAACCTTGATTAGTATCATCATTTCTTCCAACCGATGTCCTAACTGTCATCCAAAAAAGGTCATCTTTTTGAGGGCTAAATATTAATAATTTCCCTCCTAATCTGTAATTAAGATTATTTTCACTTAAGTAAGTTGAATATAAAGTTGAAATATTATTATCATTAAAACGACCAATATTGAGAAACTCTAGTTGAAATATATTTGACAACGAATAACCATAAAATCCAAACAAATTTCCCTTAGAGTCATAATTAAGATTAATTTGTGAAGTTCCAGCTTTAGGTATCAGTGCATTATTAACTGTAATTCCGCCATAACTAATCAATTTCTCTCTATCATTTAAGGGTTCAAGAAGAGTATCTTCTCCATATGGTTTATATATAAGATTTGCAGAATAAAGTGGCTTATTATCTGAGGGAATAGTAAGTAATCCTGTAGATGGAGTCGAACCGTATGAGTTCGATAATTTACCTTCAATTCCAATCTTAGGATTGATATCCCATCCCAACCCTATACTATATATTGGTTTTCTAGAGTACTTCAGTTCACTATCAAAATAATTATTGCCAGGGCCTAATGGAGTTGTATATGAGAAAAGAAGATCAACATCTTCAGCAATATCTAAAACAAAGCCACTTCCAACATAAAAATTATTTTCATAAGCATTTTTACCAATTCCTTTTGAGCCTAGTTTCTCAGGTAAAAAAGTGATTCCAGGAACTATTACAACTGCCAATTTATCATTAAAATTTTTCGAAAAGGGTAAAGAAAAAGCTCCAATTATATTTTCAAATTTATCTTTACCATATGAATTATTCTCTTGATTATATATACTTTTTGTATTTTCAGATCCACTAGCTTGCCTCCAATATTCAAGAGTAGATACCATTGATAGACCCAAGATATTTTCATTCTCTTCTAATAATTTTTTCTTAAATGAAAAAGCATAATTTTGCCAATGATAATTACTTAGTTGTCCATCAATTAAGTTGTATAAATTATCATCCGCTTCAGAAAAATAAATTGAGATAAGGGAAGAATTTGAGAGCCCATAATCAAAAACAAATGATGGATTTTGTTGCCCAGTACCACCAGATACACCCCCATCAAAAGATGATTTCCATCTAACTGAAGTTTGAAAATCTCCATAGTCAAGAAAATTGTTAAGAGGTAAATATGGTTCAATTTCAAGAATAGAAGGATTTGATTTTAGTTTAGAATTATAAATATTTTCATCTCTATAATTCTCAGTTTTTTTTACTTTAGAACTTTCCTCATTATTATTTTGAAAATAACTTTTATCATCCTTATAGTATTTCCAAATAATCTTTTTCAAATCATTTGAATTTTTTTCTTGTATTTTTTCCCATTTAATCTTTTTTGTTTCAGACGATTCTTTTGTATATTTATCTGCTAAGACACTAACGAAATTTAATAATTGACTAAATATAAATAAATAAAATACCAACCTCATTTAAAAAATTCTTTAATTTATCTAATTAACTTTTCAATAATACTACTAGGAAGACAGTTTTCAATTCTATAAGATAATAATAGGAATGAAAAAAGAGTATTGGACAACTAATGGAGAAGGAATGTAATCATTATAATGATGGATTAGATCCATCAGAAGAATATTTAAGAAAGAAGAAAAAAGGTAATGATGATGATACCTATTTCCCTCCAGAAGAATCAGAATCGCCACATTATTAAGAGCGTAAGAAAATTTATTGACAGGTTCTTTAAAATTAAAAAAAATCAAAATTTAAATATGACTGAACAAAGGAAAATAGAGAAATTTGGAGTCGGGAATTTATACCCTGACATTCATCCACCAGAGTTTTCATTCTTTAAAGAAAAATGTATAGATGTAGCACTTGGATATGATGATGGTTTTACTTTCACTCCTAAATTTGGGAATTTTAAAGAAACTGAAGATATTTTTGATTACCTAAAACAATATCTTGAAGATAAAGAATTAGAAAAATTAGATATTCGTTTTGATACTTTAAAAACTTGTATATACCAAATAAATCCTGAGACATTAGAACTTGGAGAATTATTGGAATGTGAAGGAAGTGATGTTGAATATTTTGAATGGAATAAAAAAACTAAAAGTATTGATGAGGTTGATTCAAATTCACTAAGTGATGAAGAAGAAGAATATTTTCACTAAGTGATGATAATTCATATTTTCCTTCAGAAGAAATAGAGCAAGTTGAGGCACTATCGAAATGAATAAAGAACATAATTATGTAGGATTGTTATTAAATTACATTGTTTTGAAGGAAGAGATGGAAGTGATCTTTTATTTACATAATCCCTATCCAGATTGCTTAAAAATCCCAGATATACTGAAACAAAGGTTTCCTAGTGATTACAAAAGCATAGTTGTAAATTCTTTGGATAATTTCAAAAAGTATGGAGCAAAACGTTGAGCACTAAATGGGATAACACTTCATGGCAGAAAGAGTTCTTGAATATGAAGTCACATTCGCCATCAGATGCAAAACTCTTAATAGGAGGTGTAAAAGGATTTAAAGATGCTTGGCGTTTAGGTGTTCTACATGTGGAATACGAAAGATTGAAGAAAATACAAGAGCAGCAGCAACAATGAAAGAAAAAATAGATTGGAAGAAAGAGTTATTAGAAAGTGGAAGATTCAACGATAAATTCTCTAGGAATTTATTAGAAAACGGAGCAAAGAACTATATGCAAGAAATCTATATGGGATATATGTATAACAGGTGGAGGAAAATTAGAGATTGAATATCTACCACACCTCCAAAAGTAGTCCAACACATCATTCTTTCCTTCAATAGATTAAGTTGGTGTCATCTGAATCGAACCCAAATCGTAATGGTATTTCGTTCCACCATATAGGGAATTTTATACCACACAATTTTAAAGGTAAACCACATTTATCCACCACATTTTATTGCTAGTTATAGTGTTAATTTCAAATTAGCAATATAAACTTTTAAATCTATAATTAATCAACCATCCTTTATTAGCATGCATTTTGGAGGATTAATTACCACAACAAAAGGTATAAGAATCTAAAAATTAACGGAGAGGGTGGGATTCGAACCCACGAACAGTCTCCCGTTAAACGATTTCGAATCGTTCGCTTTCGACCACTCAGCCACCTCTCCATAAATAAATAATATATAAAATTTATAAATTCGTTTTTTTATATCTTCTAATTAATTCCAACCTACTTCTTTCATTATTTCTATTGCCTTACTATTGAATTTCCCAAGTTCTTTTATAGTCACATTATCTGGAGTGAAATCTCCAAATTTACTAACAATTCTATTTTGGCTTGATTCCTTCAAGGGGTGCTCATAAGTTTTATTAGCTAAACCTTGACTACCTTCACTAGAAGCTAAATATTCAAGTAGTTTAATAGCCTCAGTCTTGTTTTCTGCATATTTATATACGCCCCCAGCAGTGATATTTACATGAGCAGGATTTGGTATTATTAATTTTATTTTTTCTGCTAAAGAGGCATCTCTTGGACCTTTAACGCCATCAAGCATCCTTGCGACATAATAATGATTAACGATTCCAATACCGCACGTTCCCAGCCCTACAGCTCTTATTAATGAAGAATCTCCAGAAAAATAGGGAGTGGAGACATTTGATATCAAACCCTTAAGCCAAATTTTTGTTTGACCAACACCTTTCTTTGCTATTTGATTAGAAACCAAAGATTGATTATAAGGACTTTTTCTATTTCTTAGACATACTTTTCCTTTAAAAGAAGGATTGGTTAGATCCTCAAAATTTTTGATTTTTGTAATATCCACAATATCCGGATTTGAGATGATTACCCTTAATCTCCTAGTAAGGCCAAACCATTTATTTCTAGGATCTCTCAAATTGTTTGGAACGCTATTTTCTAGAAAATTTGAATTAATTTTTTGAAATAAATTTGCCTTTGATGCATTTTCAATTATTGCTGCATCAACAAGAATTACTAAATCAGCCTGAGAATTTTTACCCTCTCTTTTTAAGCGCTCAATTATAGCTTTTCCATCTGTTTCTATATATCTAACTTTGATGCCAGTTTGTTCTTGAAATTTTTGATAAACCTCTTTATCTGTATTGTAATGCCTTCCTGAATAGACCTTCACTTCTTTTTCAGTCGAATTAACAGGTATATTTGTATTAAACAAGAAAGTAAGAGTTAAAGCTGAATAAAAAAGTCTTTTTAGTTTTTGCACTTTTATAAAATAGTATCTATGGTTACTTTATATAAAACCATAGATCAAGAATCCTAAAAGAAATTTCCTACACATAACCTTGTATCAATTAATACATAATTACTCATTTTTTTTAAATTAATCTCTAAATTTTTATTTTTTCACTAATGGGAAATTCATCAACTCCCTCTCTTTTATCCATGAAGTGGCAACTTCTCTAGCAAGTTTCCTAATTTTTTCTATATATTGAGCTCGATCTGTCACCGAGATCACGCCTCTAGCATCCAACAAATTAAAGCAATGACTGCATTTTAAAACAAAATCTAGAGCTGGATAAGTAAGATCTTTTTCAATTAAAGAGTTAGCTTCTTCTTGATAGATGGCAAATAATTTTCGCATGTTTTCAGGATTTGAATTACTAAAATTAAAAGAACATTGGTTTTTTTCGAATTGAAGCCAAATATCACTGTAATTAATATCTTTATTCCAATTTAAATCCCAAATGCTTTCTTTATCTTGCAAAAACATTGCAATTCTCTCTAATCCATAAGTTATTTCGATAGGTATTGGATTGCAATCTATTCCTCCACATTGTTGAAAATAAGTAAATTGTGTAACTTCCATTCCATCTAACCAAACTTCCCAGCCTACTCCCCAGGCTCCTAGGGTAGGAGACTCCCAATTGTCCTCTACAAACCTTATATCATGATCTTTGGGATTTATCCCTAAGAATTCAAGAGAAGTTAGATATTTTTCTTGTATTTCATCTGGTGATGGTTTAATAATTACTTGGTATTGAAAATAATGTTGAGCCCTATTTGGATTATCTCCAAATCTTCCATCAGTAGGTCTTCTGCATGGTTCAGCATAAGCAACACTCCATGGTTCTGGTCCGATAGCCCTAAGGAAAGTATGTGGATTCATAGTTCCAGCACCTTTTTCTGTGTCATAAGGTTGCATAATCAAACAACCTTCTTCAGACCAAAATTTATTTAAGTTTTGAATTATATCCTGAAAATACATCGAATTAAAATTTTTAAAAATTTAGAGCGGCACCAATGAACATAATAACAAAGTTGTAAGAAAAGAAATATTTTTGACAATGGTACAAATGAGATTTTAAATACAGAAAAAATCTAATGGCAATGGCCCAAAAGTATTAGATTCTTCTGCATCTTCATCAAATTGGCAAGTTATTAAAATTCCTTCTCCCAGACCATTTTCAGATCTAACAAAAACATTACCAGTTTTTTGGTTACCTTTTAAAAAAACACTTCCATCAGCATGAAGGGAATCTAAATTACCAAATTTTATTGAGGAATATTTATTAGAAATTGATTGCAATGCTTCAATAGCTTTAGTATCAGAAGGTGCCATTATCCCTATTGTTATCCAATCGGCATTAAAAATATTAGTTTCTAGTTCTCCTAATAGTTTTTTTACTTGACTGCTGCTTAATTGCGGAGCAGTTCTAAGACTGTTTAAATCAACTAATTTATTTATTTCCATTTAATTAATACCTAAAATAATAATTATTAAGCAAAGGTTCTTCCATTCCACCCCCACATCTCAGCAGGAACGTCTTCAAAACAAATATAAATTTTATCTAAAGGGACTCCAATCTTTTCATAAATAAAATTACATATAGGTTTTGCCATCTCTGAGGGACTTAGGGAACCTATTGACTTTATTTCTAAATAGCAGCAAAGGCTTTCATCATCGAAATACATTTCGCAATTATCATCTAATTTAGCCATAACAAATCTTTTTGATTTATTTGTCAAAGACGAAACTAATATTGAGATTTCTTCAAGTAATTTTTTCTTGTCCTCAATTTTTGCTGAAGTAGAAACATTAATATAAGGCATATTTATGCAGCTAAATTATCTTTTTGAAAATCATTTTGCAGATTAAAAGATTTATTTTTTAAAACTTTTTTTGATGAAAGATATGCCATATCGTATTGACTAATTCCGTTTTTATATGGATTGAAAAGAGCACTTTTAGATCTACTTTTTTTACTCTTTTTAAATAAAATCATTTTAATTAAATTGATATTTAATAATTTAACTTTTTTTGAATAGATGTCTAGCTTTTTTAAAAATCTTTAATTAACTAAATGCTAAATATATTTTAAATCACAATATGAATATCTATTTACTAAATTTATAGTACCTCTCAAAATAATGGTCTTGGAAGTTTTAAATAATTATCAAAGAAAAAAACTTGATGAGAGCAATGATGAAGAATTTTATTCTGACCCAAAATTTGTTTATCATTTAGATGCAAACTTCAGGCAATATTTATCCAATGTTTATAAAAATGAAATTGCAGATGATTCAACTGTCCTTGATTTAATGTCCAGTTGGGATAGTTATTTACCAAAAGAGAAAACATATAAAAAAGTTATTGGGCATGGATTAAACAAACAAGAACTCGAAAAAAACAAAATTTTTGATTCTTATTGGAAACAAAATTTCAATTTAAATCAAGAGATTCCTCTAGAAAGTGGAACGGTTGATTATTGTTTAATGGTGGCAGCCTGGCAATATTTACAATATCCAGAAAATTTAACCAAGGAAATCGCAAGAATTTTGAGTAATCAGGGCAAGATTATGATTGCTTTTTCAAATAGAGCATTTTGGCATAAGGCTCCTAATATATGGACTTCATCTACTGAAGAAGAGAGAATCAAATATGTAAGAAAAGTATTAATCACAAACGGATTTAATGAACCAAAAATCATTAAAAAGTTTAATGAAACTTCTCTTAATATTTTTAATTTTTTAAATAAAGATCCTTTTTATTGTTTAATTGCGACTAAGGAATAAATTGTTCCTTTACTGCAGTGGAAGACAAAGGTAATGAAAAGCTAATAATTAAAAATCCATAGCCATACTTTTGAATTGTTACTAATATTGGGTAGTTTAAAAATTTTCAATGGGATCTAAAAGAGAAAAATATCCTGAAAAATGTCCATGGGATCTAGGTCCTAATCAAGATTTAGCAAAAGAAGAAAATTGGACACTAAGATTAGGGGAGGCAAATGTATGTTTTAGCAAAAACAAATTAGATGCTAATTACTTTCATGTAATTAGTAATGAAAATGAAGAGCAAATTCTTGCTTTCAGAGCTAGGCTTCTTTATCAGAAATTACTTGATAAAGGATTTAGATTAGTAGAGTAAAAAGTGAGCCACTAGCCCAATAAACTTAGATCCTCAAAAATAAACTCTTGTATATCTTCTTCTTGATTTTTATTTAAGTATTTTATAGATCTTGAATTAAGTATCCAAATGTCTTGAGAACCAATATTAATAAATCTATCCTCATATTCCAACTTCAAAGAATTAGCTTTAAGAGTATTAGGATCAATTTGTTGGCTAGTATATTTTTTACTTAGGAATCCATTCCCAGTATCGAAGAATTCTTGAACAAAAATTTCTATGATTATTCCGTGGATTTTTCTATAAACCATATTTATACAATTATTTTTGACACGATATTTATCACCCTCACTTTTACCGGAAACCATCATTTCAATTCCACTCTCTGAATCTTTAATTAAATTAAAATTGTTTTTCGAGTGAATTTCTTTAAATTCTCTTTTTACCCTATGGATAGACACTTCGAATAATTGTGAGGATATACTTTTAACTATTTTTTGATCATCAATATTGTGGATTTCAGGTTTAAAATCTTTCCCTAAAACAAAACTACCTTTATAGGTATCACTATTCACGGAGAAAATACATTTACCTTTATAACCACTAAATTTACTATCCCACGTATATCTTCTTTCATAAGCATTTTTAAAAAGTTCTTTGCAGTTTATTTCTGTTAAATACATTATTTAATAAGTAATAATAATCATATTACAAAGAAAAAAACAAATATCTTAAAAGATTTATCCCAATGAAGGAATTTCGCCCTTTAATTGAGAAGCCCATGTTTCTAGACGAGAGTCTGTTAAATCAGATTCACTATCTTCATCAAGTGGTAACCCACAAAAGCTTTCACCCATTACACTCTTTGACTCATCAAACGTATAAGAAGATTTGTTAACATAGCCAACCATTTCAGCACCTGCTTTTTTGAAATAACTATGTAATTCTTCCATTGCATCGCAATAGTTTTCTGTATAGGTAGATGAATCCCCTAAACCAAAAATGGCTACTTTTTTTCCTGACAAACTAAGTTCCCCAATATCCTCTAATATTGAGTCCCAAGCAGTTCCAGACCTTTCCTCATCTGCTCCAGTATTCCATGTAGGAATACCACAAATTATTCCATCAAGGCCTTCGAATTCCGAAAGATCATCAACATCGGAAACATCCTTAGGTGATTCTGCTGAAGAAATAAAGTTGTGAAGACGATCAGCTACGTCTTCAGTTTTTCCGGTTGTAGTTGCGTAATAAATTCCTACGGTCATAACTTCAAAATGTTTATATTAAAATAATAAAATTAAAATACGATAAATTAATTTTTATAAAAACTTTTTCATGTATATTTTTATACAAATTAACGTAAAAAAATCTATCCCTAGCAATTTAACCTGATCAGAATCTAATAATGCTCAGTAATAATCAAAAAACTAATCTCAATAAGCTGATTGAAGATTTTAATTTTTTAAGTTCAAAAAAATATAAATTAATTGTTTTATTGGGCCTGCTGGGTGATTTTGATAGTTTTGAATACGCAATAAATTTGAAAAATTTTATAAACAATACTCAAAATAAAGAAATAGATATTTTTGCAATAGCAATTGGTAACAAAATCGGTAAAGAAAAATTTTGCAAATTTACAGGATTTCCTAATAAGAATTTAGAAGTAGTTTACGATAATAAAATTCACGAGGACCTTAAGGTTTCAAACGGTATTGATATTGGACTGGGAGGTTGGATCAATATGTTACTGATGTTATCAGGAATAAACTCGTTAAAAACGATTAAAGAGGTTATCAGAGGTTATACAGGTGATAGGAAATCAAAACAAATTTTCTCTGACGAGGATCAAATAAATTTCTTTAATTTGATAAAATTTTCTGGAATATTCTTCAAATATACTTGTGGTGATGGTTATTTAAGGCCTTTTGAATTGGCTACTTACAGATTAACTAACATGTTGGAAATTCTTCAAAACTGGAATGACTATATTCTTGATAATAAATATCTTCCTCAAAGGGGTGCTTCCTTTCTTTTAGATGATAAAGACCAAATTATTTACAACTATTTTTCAAATGATGTGCTTGGGTATTCTTCTAAAATGGAAGATCCCTTAGCTTTTTTATCTGAGAAATGTAGATAATGAATTCTTTAAATATTGAGTTTTTCGGATACTTTGCAGCAATCTTAACCACAGTTGCTTTTCTCCCACAGTTAATTAAAACTTTAAAGACTAAAAAAGCTGAAGACGTCTCTTTGGTTACCTTAATAATGTTTATATGCGGAGTAGGGTCTTGGATTATTTATGGATACAAAATATCTTCATTACCAATTTTAATGGCGAACATTATCACTTTAATACTTAATTTATTTATTTTAATTTCAAAAATATATTATTCCCGAAATATTAGATAGTGATAATTAATTAATCTAAAAGTATTAATTTGCCCTAAAACTGCCCGTAAAACATTTAAATAAAGCCTAATATAAATCAAATAACAAATTAAGTCTTGAAATCTTCTAAATGCTGGGTTTGGTTTAAAGGAAGCCTTAATGAAGGGGGATATTGGAAAGAGGGTTTTAGTTGCACCTTTGATGAAAAACCTGGAATATTAATAGAAAGCCCATCATACGTAACATGTAGAGTCCCAAATTGGCGTGTCCTTACAAAAGAGCCTGAAGATTTAAAAAAGACACCCTTGATTCCAGAAAATGCAATTTGGAAAATAATTTAAATTAAATAAAAAATATATATTCATCACATAACTCCTAAAAAGGTAGGATTATTTTATTAAAAATAAATTAATACTATTTACAATCTTTTTATAAATATTATTCCTTTCTTGATTTTAGGTTTTTTTATTGGAAAAAGAAAACCTAAACTATCAGCACTTATCGCTTTACCCCTAATTAAGTATGGTATTCCGTTGAGTGTAATGGGCCTCTTATTAAAAGAAGGAATTGATCTAGATTTAATTAAAACTGCTTTAATTGCTTTTCTATCAATTGGATTTTTAATAATTCTAATTAATTACTTATCAATATTTAAAACAAGACTACCTAATTACTCTTTACAATTAGCTGGTTTAATAGGTAACACTTCATTTCTAGGGATCCCAATTGCATTAGCCCTCCTTCCCACAAGTACTATTAATTTTACGATAGGATTTGATTTAGGAACAACTCTATTTGCTTGGATATTTGGGCCTTTCTTTCTAAAAAAGAGGATAAACACTAATACAAATCTTAATTTCAATGAACTTTTAAAAGCAATACTAAATAGCCCTGCCTCAAGAGGAATAGTAGGTGTTCTGATTGTATATCTTTTAGGATTGGAAAAATTTTTAGGAGATTATTTGTGGATCCCAGCAAGAATAGTAATAGTACTAGCGATAGTTGTTGTTGGAACAAGACTAGGAATAATCACAAATAGCAAAACTAAATTTTTTAATTTGAATAAAGGGATTAAATATTCAATAATTTTAAAATTATTAATTTTCCCTCTATTTATATTTGTTTTTAGCAAGATCTTGGGCTTTAACTTAAACGAGACTTCAGCAGTGGTTCTTCAGGCAGGAACACCATCAGCTGTATCAACAATCTTGTTGGCTGAAGCTTATAAAACAAATCAAAAGATTGCAGCTACAATTCTTTTTACAACAACATTAATTTCAATTATTACGATTCCTGTTCTGGCAAATTTGATAAAAACTTTTCAATAACCTCAGAAATAACCCTTTAAATAAGTAGATATATTCATTCAATCAACATATTTGCTGATTATTGTAAATAATATATCCGGATATTTACATAATGTCTTAAGATTTATAGTATGAAGTCAGTAAATCCTAAAAATGAATATATCCCTCTAGATCTTAAAATCTCTGTAAGAAGAGATACTTTACGACTCATTTCAGAAATGGCTCGTGATATGGGGATTAGTATCAATGAGGTTTTCAGTTTTTTGGCGGAGGATTCTGTCATAGATTTAGAATTATTAGATAATTTAAATAATGTCGAAATTCCAAATAAATGTAGTTTGGATGACCTAAAGAATGAAATGCTTAAAAAAAAGCTTTGTTAAAATTTTTCCACTTTTTTATTTCTCCAGTTAGCTTCAAAACCGTTACTCAGTAAATTAGTTGCTTGAGCATTTAAATCACTTTTTTTGATCCTCCATAGATTATAAATTCCATGAACACCTAGTTTTTGATGACTAATATTTGACCAATGTTTCTCAATAGATGAATATTTATCTATGACAACCAAAAAGGATTCATTATCGTAATTAGGTTTGTCTTGAAAATTAATCCTTCTATCAAAGGTCAATCTCTCGGATAAATTAATTACCCCTTCTGCATCTCTAGATTCATAAAAAACTATCTGTTTTGAGTAGAAATGTAATGATGGTTTTCTTATTCCAATCATTGCAAGAGTTTCACCACCCTGTCGAGTATTTAAAATTTGCTTAGAGATATTTCGTAAAGGTAATTGTCTAGATGTATCTCCTAATTTCCTTATTGGTGGCATCAAAACAGTTTGTCCAAGCAATAGTAATAATTGTAGATAAAGAAAAATATTATGAGATCTAAAAACAAATAAAACAATTCCCACGAAAGCAAAAGCAAAGAAAAACAATTTTGCTTTAAAAATTATTCCGGTACTCAATAAGTTTGATGCAAGATTTGGCATTTCAGGATCATTTATCGTGTTCAACCAAATATTTGATAAAAAGAACGCTATTGATAACCCAAACAGAATAAAAAGATTAATAATCCACAAAGAAGAAAAGGTTTTTTTTTGATTTCTAAGCTTCAAATAACTATAACTTGTCAGAATTGCTACAGCTGGCATGGCAGGAAGCCAGTAGCTCGGCAGCTTTGTTGCAGAAATACTAAAAAAAATAAAAACAGAACCAAGCCAACATAAACAATAAATAAATAAACTTTCTGAAGGGGTGTAATCTTTTTTAAAACTAGTTTTTAAATCTTTAAAAGCCTCAAATATTCCGTGAAATAAAAAAGGTGTAAATGGTAATGATCCTATAATCATTACGTATAAAAAGAACCAAATAGGTTCTGCATGATTATTAACTACGGATGTATATCTCTGGAAATTATGATACCCAAAAAAACTATCCCAAAAAGGTCTCCCTTCCTTTATTAACTCTAAAACATACCAAGGCAGGCTTAATAAAACTGTAATTAATAAACCTCTTTTAGGTTTTATTTTGTCAAGTAAATCCCTCCAATCTTTTTGGATGGATAAAAAAGATGCAATAGTCAATGATGCAAGGACAAAGGCTACTGGTCCTTTGGTTAAAATTGCAAGCCCCAGAAAAAACCATGGAGAGATACAATTTTCCTTTTTATTACTAGCCATTCTTCTCCAAAACAAAAGAAGGCTTATCCCTAAATTCCCGCATAAGAGTGCATCACTTACGGCAGTTCTGCTCCATACAATTAATAGTGGAGACAAGGCAAAGCTCAAAGATGCCACTATCGGAGTAGATAATTTTCTATCTCCTTTTTGAGGCCAACAGTATATTGTATCTCCAATCATTAGCATTAAAAATAAGGAAGCCAATGCTGAAGGAAGTCTTGCTGAAATTGTTCCAAGGCTGTCCCACACCTCGTTTTTCGGTAAGGAATAGAACAAGCCCATTAGCCAATAAATAAGAGGTGGTTTATCAAATCGGAAAATACCATTTACTTTTGGAGTTAACCAATCGCCAGATTCGCTCATTGCCTTCCCTGCGGCAGCAAAAAGGGGAGGAGTTTCATCTACTAATCCTGTAGAGCCTAAACCTAAAAGAAAAATTATTATTCCAAAAACCAAAACTACTAAAAAAGTTAGTAGCCTTTCTTTAGACTTAAGAAGAATCATTTAATATAAATTTGTGTTTGATATTCTTTAATAACTTTATTAAGCCAATTCACTACTTTACCAGCAAATATATTTGAAGAAGCATTACTATCTACCCATTCTCTACAATTTTTCCGGTCAATCTTATTAATGATTTTCAAGTAATTAAGAAGGCTTTTCTTATCATCAGGTTTTGCTAAGTAACCTGTTTTACCATGCTGGATAATTTCACTTGGCCCTCCCCTTTTGTATGCCACAACAGGTACTCCACAGGCTAATGCTTCAACTACTACATTTCCATAAGCTTCGTTCCATTTGGGAGTATTAAGTAAAGCTCTACAAGTTCCAAGTTCTTTCTGTAACTTATCAGTTTCTACAAAACCCTTCCATTCTATAATCCCTGGAGAAAATAATTTTTCTATTTTTAATGCATATGACTCATCTTGAACAATTCCCCAAACCTTAAGTTTTTCGCCAAGAGCATTAGCCACATACACTGCATCCTCTAAACCTTTTTCAGGGGCTACTCTTCCTACCCAACCAAGAGGACCATTTTTACAATCTTGAAATATATAATTACTTAAATTAAATCCATTCCCAATAACAATTGGATTTTCAATAAAAGGATAATCAGATGCTTGTATCTTTGAATGAAAAGCAAAGTTATTAGGAAATTTGGAATAAACTTTTGAAATTAAATTTCTTATAACAAAACTTTCGGAACCCATACTAATAATATGAGCAATTGGAATGTTTAAATTTAGAGTCATCCAAATTGGTAGCCAATCGTAAGATAAATTCAAAATAATATCTGCTTTCTTTCCAATATCTATTGCCTTTTCAATCATTCCTGATAAAAGTGAATTATCAGGAATACTTACTGACGAATAATAATCTTGATGTTGCCAACTTTTTTGCTCTTTTCCTTCTACAAAATGTAATTTTGCTTTTTTACTAACTTCAAACAATTTAGAGTTATTTGGGGCCACTACGTCAACTGTATGACCTTTTACAATCAAGCCAGCAACTAAAGAGTTTAGAGTAAGCTCAACTCCACCGCCTTTACCACTTCCTAAAAAACCAATAGGGGTACTAATTAAAACTATATGCATTCTTTAAAAACTATTTTCCTATTGACTTACTAAATATTAGTCTTAGTATTTGAAAATTCCCATATAGACTTTCTCTGGCTGACAAAGAAAACTGATATTAGGACAAAAACCACTCCTATCCATTGAACGATTGTTAATCTTTCATTTAGGTAAACACCACCACTGAGGAGCGCAAATATTGGAGTTAAAAATGCAAGAGTGCTAAATCCTGTTATTTCTTTATTATTCGCAAAATAGAAAAATAAACCATATGCCAAAGCGCCCCCAAAGATACTTGCAAATGACATCAGTCCCCAATCAAATATTGACCAATTTGGTATCAATTGAAAATTTGTTTGTAAGCAATGTTTTATAATAAGAGGGACACTACCCAAAACCATATGCCATCCAGTTACTGCAACAGGATCACTTTTAGTACATGTAAATCTTATCAAAATTGTTCCAAGTGCCATTGCTAGAGAGGCTCCAAGCATCCATAATTCTCCTACATTAAATGCGATGTCAATAATACTCTTATCAGACATTAGCCACCAACTCTCCAAAAGTTCTTTTGGAACTCCTAAAAAAATTATTCCACCTAAGCCAAAAAGTAACCCTAACCATCCAATTGGATTAATTAAATTACCAAAAATCGCTCTTGCTAAGAGTGCTACAATCAAAGGCTGAGAATCAATCAAAACAGAGCCAAGACCTGCACCTGTCTTAGATATCCCATATGTTAAAAATAATTGAAAAAAAGTTGCGTCTACGATTGTAAAAACCAAAAACCATTTCAAATCACACTTATAAATTTTTAAATCTCTTTTTAATAAATATGTTGTAATAAGAACAAGGATCCCGGCAGGTAGAAGTCTTAATGAAGCGACAAACTCAGGGCCAGCACTAGAGACTAGAGGGGTCATAGCTGCCATTGAAGTCCCCCAGAGAGCAAAAGGGAGTATCATTAAAAACCAATTTAGGATTGAATTCATTAGTTCTGCTGATAGTCTTTTTAAAGTAGATTTATGATTTGTACCTTAAAAGAATGATTTGGCCTTTTAGACGTAAGTCAAAAAAAAGAATGGCTCGTATAGTAATTGATGAGCCAATAACAAGTTCAACAAGAGTTTCTGTCCTTAAAGCTCTAAAACAAATTGAGGATAGAGAATTCCCTGCATTAATACTTAGAATCGACTCCCCTGGAGGTACCGTCGGCGATAGTCAAGAAATATACTCTGCTATTAAAAGACTTAAAGAGAAAGGTTGTAAAGTCGTCGCAAGTTTTGGAAACATATCAGCTTCCGGTGGAGTATATATCGGTGTAGCCTCCGACAAAATTGTAGCGAACCCAGGAACTATAACGGGTTCGATTGGGGTAATAATAAGAGGAAATAATTTATCTGAACTTTTGAATAAAATTGGTATTAAGTTTGAGACGGTAAAAAGCGGAATTTATAAAGATATTCTTTCCCCAGATAAGCCTTTAAGTAAGGAAGGGAGAGAACTTTTACAAGGATTAATCAATGAGAGTTACAAACAATTCACTGAGGCTGTATCTGAAGGTAGAAATTTACTTGTAGACGATGTAAAGAAATTTGCTGATGGAAGAATCTTTACTGGAACACAAGCAAAAGATCTTGGATTAGTTGACAAGATTGGAGATGAGTTTGTTGCAAGGGAGCTTGCAGCAGAGATGGTAAATATCGATCCAAAAATACAACCGGTAACTTTTGGTAAGAAGAAAAAGAAAATATTAGGGCTTATACCAGGGAGTAGAATTGTAGAAAAAATTATTCATAATATATTTTTTGAAGTAAATTCATCTAATAAAATACTTTGGTTATATAAACCTTAAATCCGTTATGATTGAAAAATTTGAAGGAAATTACCAATTAACAATCATAAGAGGGGCTACGAATGCAAAAGATAATTCTGTAAAAGAAATCGAGAGTGCTGTAGTTGAATTAATCGAAGAATTAATTACAAGAAATAATATCGTTGTAAATAATTTGTTATCAATTACATTTACTGTGACAAATGATTTAGATGCATGTTTTCCTGCTTCCATTGCAAGAAAATGTAAAAGTCTTGATTCAGTAGCGTTCTTAGACTGCCAACAAATGTACGTTCCAAATGATATTGATTTTTGCATTAGATTAATGGCACAAGTTTTGTTACCTGCGGATCAAACTGTTAATCATCCTTATTTAAGATGCGCTTCAAAATTAAGGGCTGATAGATGTTAATCTTATTAAAACAATTCTCTCTATAAACTCGATAGTTAAATAACCAATCATCTATTTATCTAAACATGATGTTTAACAAACAAAAAAAATTAATTTTAAATTTAAAAATTTTAAAGCTGCTATTTTTTTCACCTTTGTTGATTTCAATTCCATTTTATCTTGGGAATAGTGATGCAAAGGCAGGATTAGAATTTCAATGGGATCAAGATTCAGGATATAGAAGATTAAAGTGGTTCCAAAAAGAAAACAAAAAAAGATTTAGAAATACAATCTTTTTCTTTTTAAGACCTTCTGATAGGCAAGCAAATCTTCTTAAAATTACATTAAACATTCCCAAAACATTCGATTCAACTCTTAAGGATAAAGTAAGTTTTTGTAAGGTAAAAATAGGAGGCTTTGAAGGTCGTACCAAATGTATAGAAGATATTCCTGCAGATGTAGATATAAATGAAGATAATTCATCACTAGATATATATCCTTATAGCCCAATCCCTTCAAATAAAGATAGTTACGCGATTGTTTTTAAAAAAATATCTAATCCTAAAAAGTCTGGTCTTAAGCAATTCCATTCTTATGGTCAGTATGCTCAAAAGAATACCTCTTCAAGATATTTAGGAAGCTGGACTATAGTGATCGATTAAGTGATAAATTAATAAAGGATAATAAAAAAAATGACAAAAAGAACATTCGGCGGAACATCAAGGAAAAGAAAACGTGTATCTGGTTTTAGAGTAAGAATGCGTTCTCATACAGGAAGAAGAGTTATTAAAAGCAGAAGAAAAAGAGGTAGAGAGAGAATAGCAGTTTAACTATTTTTTTATGATGGCCTTGCCCAAAGCTATGCGTTTAAAAGGTCATAGGACTTTTGATTATATTCATAAAAATTCTGTTAAATATTATGGGAAGTTAATTACTTTCAAAATAGCAAGAGCAAATCCAAAAATTCTCATGTCCCATAATAATGTTCATAGTTTAAATAATTTTAAAGTTGCCATATCTATAAGTAAGAAAGTATCAAAAAAAGCAGTAGAAAGAAATAAACTTAGGAGAATATTGCAGGATTCTTTATTAAAAAATTTCAGCCTGCAGAATAACCACAAACCTTATTGGTTACTTGTTAACCTTAAAGCTGGTAATTTCTACAATGATAAGATAAATCTATTGGAGGAATTTCAATACCTAATTTTTAAGTCAGGTTTATTTAAATGATTAACATTAATGAAGAATCGTTTTATGAGGGTGGCCCAGCTCGAAGTGATTTAATAATCAATTTATTTGCTGGTCTAACTCTTCTTGGTCTTCCATTCACATTTGCTGCAATAGTAAGAGCTTTATGGTTAAGATATAAAATTACCAATAAAAGAATAACTATTGATGGGGGATGGTTTGGCAAAAATAAAACTCAGGTATCTTTAAGCAATATTGAAGAGATAAGATCTATCCCGAGAGGATTTGGATCTTATGGAGACATGGTTTTAATACTCAACGATGGCTCTAAAGTTGAAATGAAATCTTTACCTTTATTTAGAGAAAAACAAAAGTTTATTGAGGAAAATATGGTTAAAAGATCACAAACATTAAATCTTAATGAGGTTGAGGGATTTGCTACTAAATCTTGATTAAATTAATTACAAAAGTTTTATTATCCTGTAAAATAAAGTGTCAAATAAATTCAATTCTTCTTTAATATCGTGATCGGGTTCATTTCAGAAAAATTATTAATCCCGATTCTAGATTTTTTCTACGGGTTAGTCCCTAGTTATGGTTTGGCCATTGTTGCATTAACAGTCGTAATTAGAATAGCTCTATTCCCGCTAAGCGCAGGTTCTATTAGAAGCGCTAGGAGGATGAAAATAGCACAACCTGTAATGCAAAAGAGGCAAGCAGAAATAAAGTCTAAATTTTCAAGTGATCCAAAGAAACAGCAAGAAGAATTGGGCAAATTAATGAATGAATTTGGTAGTCCTCTAGCAGGATGTTTACCTTTAATAGTTCAAATGCCTGTTTTATTTGCATTATTTGCAACTTTAAGAGGATCACCTTTCGCAGATGTCCCATACAACATAAATTTAAAAGTTCTACCACAAGATCAAATTGCCGCTATTGACCCGAAGCCATATAAATCCCCGAGACATTCAATATTTGTAACAGAAAAATCCCATTTTCCTGTCATTGCTACCCTTCCTAACGGTACAAAATTGGGTTCTGAAGAATCAGTTAAGATAAACTTGCAGACAACAAATGGGAACAACTATTCTGAAGTACTATCAAATTATGATAATGGTTCAAGATTTCTTCCTACTTGGACAGTGTCAAAAGGTTCAGAAAACATTAAAGTTTCTCAAGACGGATTAGTTACCGCAATCAAGCCAGGGGATGCAACAATTGAAGCTAAAATACCTGGATTAGCGGCAAAAAGCGGGTTTTTGTTTATTAAAGCACTTGGACAGGTTGGGTTTTATGTAGACGGTTCAATCAATTGGGATATAGCTACTTTAGTTGGAGCTTTCGGTTTAACCTTGCTTCTCTCACAAGTTTTATCTAGTCAAGGGATGCCTTCAAACGCGCAACAATCTACTGCTAATAAAATTACTCCTGTAATGATTACGGGTATGTTTTTGTTTTTTCCTTTACCAGCTGGAGTATTACTTTATATGGTTGTAGCGAACATATTCCAGGCGTTTCAGACTTTTCTGCTAAACAAAGAAGCTCTTCCAGCAAACTTACAAAAAATTCTTGATGATCAATTAACAGGCAAAAATAAAGTAATACCCTCTACTGCCAACATCTCAGATAAAAGATTACCATTTGAACCTAATAACAAAAAATAGTTTTTCTTTTTAGATAGATAATGGATTCTTGGAGTAGAAATTTCGAATTACTTATAAACTCCAGAACTCCTTTAATTTGGATAAGAACAAAAGAAGAAGAAAGATTATACAAAGTTATTGATAAATCATGTAAAAAATTAAATATTAAAAGATTCGTATCTTGGGATTGTGTTAATGGCATCAAAGGAGTATTAAATGAAAATGGCAAATTTTCGAACAATCCGCTGGGAGTTCTTAATTGGATAAAGGCACAAACGTCTGAAATACCTACAATTTTATTGGTAAGAGATTTTCATAAATTTTATGATGATCCATCTATCAGTAGAACAATAAAAGAATTATCATCTTCACTTAGAGAAACGAACAATAACCTAATTCTTAGTTCACATATATTGCCATCATCTGAAGAACTTGATGATTTAATTACAATACTCAACTTACCTCTACCTGATTTAAGTGAATTGACAGCTCTTATAAAAAAAATTGCTTTTAATACTGATTCTGATTTAAGCGAACAAGACCTAAACGAGCTTGCAATAGCTTCAAGTGGATTAAGCGAAATAAAAGTTAAGCAAGTAACAGCAAAAGCACTCGCTCAAAGAGGAAAAATAAGTAAATTTGATATCAAAGATATTCTTGAAGAGAAAAAACAGGTTATTGCTAGAAGTGAAATATTAGAATTTTGTGAAAGTAAGTCAAGTCAAAATGATATTGGAGGTTTGAAATTATTAAAAACTTGGCTTAAACAAAGATATAGAGCTTTTTCAAAAGAAGCCCAAGAATACGGATTGCCAATTCCTAAAGGTGTCTTATTAGTTGGGCCACAAGGAACTGGGAAATCTTTAACAGCCAAATCAATTTCTGAAAGCTGGTCGATGCCTCTTCTTAGACTTGATGTCGGTAGATTATTTTCAAGTCTTGTAGGGTCAAGTGAGGCAAGAACAAGAGAGACAATTTCAAGAGCAGAAGCAATGTCACCATGCATCCTATGGATTGATGAAATTGATAAGGGATTTGGTGGAGATGCTAGAAGTGATGGAGGAACTAGTCAAAGAGTTTTAGCTAGTTTGCTAACTTGGATGGCAGAAAAAGAATCAGCAGTATTTGTAATTGCTACCGCTAATGCTATCGATAAGCTCCCAGCAGAATTATTGAGGAAAGGTAGATTTGATGAAATATTTTTTCTTGATTTACCAAATTCTGAAGAAAGATTGAGCATTCTTGATTTGCACCTTAAGAAAAGGAGACCTAGCTATAGTTTTCCTCTTTCAACAATAATTGATCGAACAGATGGATATTCAGGAGCGGAACTTGAGCAAGCAGTTATAGAGGGTATGCACTTTTCATTCTCTGAAAATAGAGAATTAATGGAAAAAGATTTAATTAAAGCTGTTTCTGAATTAGTGCCGTTATCACGCACAGCTAAAGAGCAAATAGATTTATTAAAAGAATGGTCTTCTACAGGCCGAGCTCGTTCTGCATCTTAGTTTCTTTTTAATTTAAAAATGTAAATTAAGTTAGTAATCTATGTATTTAATTAATTTTTCATCAAAAAGCTCTGATAATGATTTGAGATAAACTATCTTATTAAGATATGAAAAATTAAAAAGAGTGTTAGATCAAAAATTAATAAGAGAAAATCCAACATTTGTAGAAGATAATTTATCCTTAAGAGGTAAAGTTTATGATATAGCTCGCATACGTGAACTAAGTTTAGAGAGAAAAGAAATTGACACCGAAATATCAAGTCTGCAATCAGAAAGTAAAAAATTAAGCAAAATAATTGGCCAAGAAATAAGAAATTCTAATATTAATTCTAAGGAACTCAATGAATTAAAAGATAAGGGAAATAAATACAGAATAAAAGTTTCTGAATTTGAAGAACAAAAAAGAATTCTAGACAAACAACTTCAAGATGAAATATCAAAATTACCTAATTTACCAAGTAAAGATGCACCTCTTGGAGAAAATGAAAATAATAATATTCAAATTAAAGAATGGGGAGATCCTCTAACAAAAGATAATCTCAAAGCTCACTGGGAGATAGGTGAAAATTTAAATCTATTTGATTCCGTAAAGTCAACCAAAATTTCAAAAAGTCGTTTTATTACCCTTACAGGAAATGGAGCAAGGTTGGAGAGGGCTCTAGTTAATTTCATGCTAGATGTTCATTCAAATAACGGGTACTTAGAATTAATGCCTCCAGCTTTAGTTAATTCAGAAAGTCTTCAAGGATCTGGCCAACTTCCAAAATTTTCAAATGAAAGTTTTAAGTGTGCTAATGACGATTTATGGCTCTCTCCAACAGCAGAAGTTCCTCTGACTGCTTTTCATAAAAATGAGATTATTGATCCAAAAATTTTGCCTTTAAAGTATGTAGCTTACAGCCCTTGTTTTAGAAGAGAAGCGGGTAGTTATGGAAGGGATACAAAAGGATTAATAAGACTTCATCAATTTAATAAGGTTGAATTATATTGGTTTTGTCATCCAAATAAATCACTAGAGGCTCATAAAGAGATAACGGCAGATGCAGAAAGTATCCTAAAAAAGCTCAACTTGCCCTACAGATCAGTAGATATTTGCACTGGAGATTTAGGTTTTTCTTCTAGCAGAACTTTCGATCTTGAAGTTTGGCTGCCGAGCAGTCAATGTTATAGAGAAATATCTAGTTGCAGTAATTGCCTAGACTTTCAAGCTCGTAGATCATCAATAAGAACAAAAATTGATAAGAAAACTTCTTATATCCACACTTTAAATGGAAGTGGTTTAGCTATTGGAAGAACAATGGCAGCAATTCTTGAAAACGGCCAACAACTTGATGGAAGTGTAAAAATTCCTGATGCTCTTGTTCCATACTTTGGATCATCTTTCATAAAAACTACCTAATATAAAATAATGAATGTTTTAACCTCAATAACTGTACTAGGATTTCTTATTTTCTTTCATGAATTGGGTCATTTTCTAGCTGCAATATTCCAAGGAATTTACGTTGACGGTTTTTCTATTGGATTTGGTCCTTCAATAATACAAAAAAAATATAAGGGTATCACTTACTCTTTTAGAGCCTTTCCTTTAGGAGGATTTGTTTCCTTCCCTGATGAAGAAATCAATAACATTGACCCAGAAGACCCAAACCTTTTAAAGAATAGGCCAATAATCCAAAGAGTAATTGTAATATCTGCTGGAGTATTTGCTAACTTACTTCTTGCTTATACAATTCTAATTTTAAATGTAACTACTATTGGAATTCCCTTTGATCCAGAACCAGGGATTTTAGTTTTGGCAACTCAACCAGAAAAAGCTGCTTTTAAAGCCGGTTTAGAAGCTGGGGATAAAATATTAAAAATAGATGACAATGTATTAGGTGTTGGTGATCAAGCAGTAGCGTCTCTGGTAGAAAGAATCCAAAGTTCATCAGAAGAATCAATACCAATTGAAATTGAGAGAGAGAACTCATATCAAAAATTAACTCTAATTCCTCAAAATATTGATGGGAAAGGGACCATTGGAGCTCAGTTACAACCAAATATTAAAAAAGAAACAAAAAAAACCAAAAATATTAATGAACTTTTTCAATACACTAATAATGAGTTTTCATCCCTTTTAATAAAAACAATCCAAGGTTATAAAGGACTAATTACAAATTTCTCATCAACAGCTCAACAATTAAGTGGGCCAGTGAAAATTGTTGAAATTGGAGCTCAGTTATCAGAGCAAGGTGGTACTGGAATATTATTATTTGCTGCATTGATATCTATAAATTTGGCTGTTCTGAACTCTCTTCCTCTACCACTTCTTGATGGAGGTCAACTTGTATTTACTCTTATTGAAGGATTAAGAGGAAAACCCGTCCCAGTTAAAATTCAAATAGCCGTAACTCAATCAAGCTTTTTTCTTTTGGTAGGACTAAGCGTTTTATTAATAATTAGAGATACTAGTCAATTACTCATAGTTCAAAGATTTCTTAATCAATAACTTATTTTTTTATTTTTGATAGTTCAGCTGTTAATATAATATATATGTTTTGAAGAAAAATTTTAATGGCTAAAAAATCAATGATTGCTAGAGAAGTTAAACGTAAAAAACTAGTAAAAAAATATGCTACCAAGAGGAAATCATTATTAGATGAATTTAATGCTGCTAAAGATCCTATGGAAAGATTAGAAATACATAGAAAGATACAAGGACTTCCAAGGAACTCAGCTCCCACAAGAGTTAGGAATAGATGTTGGGCTACAGGTAAACCAAGAGGTGTGTATAGAGATTTTGGATTATGCAGAAATCAGTTAAGGCTAAGAGCTCATAATGGGGAATTACCTGGAGTAGTAAAATCTAGCTGGTAATTAAAAAAATATTGTAGATTTTAAGATATTCACTATTTCTTATATTTTAGAAAAAACCTAGTTATTCCAATCGATTAAAGTTGATAACCAGACTATCAACAGAATTATTTTAAAACCTTATTTAATAAATCTCTCAATATGTACCTACGAGATGTAAGAATAAATTATGTATAGAATTATAATTTAAAAAGTGGAAGGAAAAAATACGTCGATCACGTTTGACGGACGAGAGATACGACTAACTACAGGACTATATGCTCCTCAAGCTGGTGGAGCTGTAATGATTGAATGTGGAGACACATCTTTATTAGTCACAGCAACAAAAACAACGAAAAAGCAAGCTGCAGACTTTCTCCCTCTAATATGTGATTATGAGGAAAAGTTGTATGCTGCCGGAAGAATTCCAGGCGGGTTCATGAGAAGAGAGGGCAGACCTCCTGAAAGAGCAACATTAATAGCAAGGTTAATAGATAGACCAATGAGGCCTCTTTTCCCATCTTGGATGAGAGATGAGATACAAATAGTTGCTTCTTGCCTTTCCCTTGATGAAAGGGTACCTGCAGATGTTCTAGGCGTAACAGGAGCCTCAATTGCAACCTTGTTAGCAGAAATACCATTCTACGGACCAATGGCTGCTGTAAGAGTAGGGCTAATAGGAGATGACTTTATTTTAAATCCAAGCTACAGAGAAATAGAAAAAGGTGATTTAGATATTGTTGTGGCAGGATCTCCAGAGGGAATTGTGATGATTGAGGCAGGTGCCAATCAACTTTCGGAACAAGATACTATTGAGGCCATAGATTTCGGTTATGAGGCTGTAAGCGAACTAATTAAAGCTCAAGAAAATCTTCTTAAAGACTTAGGAATAAAACAGGTTAAGCCTTTAGAACCAGAAGAAGATAAAGCATTAGCAACATATTTAGAGAAAAACTGTACTAAGCCAATTGATCTAATCTTAAAGAAATTTGATCAATCTAAAGAAGAGAGAGATCTTGAATTAGATAAAATAGAACTTGAAGTGCAAACAAAAATTGATTCACTTAAAGATGATAATCAATTAAAAGTTCTTACTTCAGAGAATGAAAAACTAATACATTCTGACTTCAAAAAGTTAACCAAAAAATTAATGAGGTCACAAATAATTAATGAAGGAAAAAGAGTTGATGGAAGAGATCTTGACGAAGTTAGAAAAATATCAGCATCTGCTGGAATACTTCCGAAAAGAGTTCACGGGTCTGCATTATTTCAAAGAGGTTTAACACAAGTATTATCTACTACAACACTTGGAACTCCTAGTGATGCTCAAGAGATGGATGATCTAAACCCAAGTACTGAGAAAACTTATTTGCATCATTATAATTTCCCTCCTTACTCAGTTGGAGAGACTAGACCAATGAGAACTCCTGGGAGAAGAGAGATAGGTCATGGTGCACTAGCAGAAAGAGCAATAACTCCCGTATTACCAGGTAAAGAGACTTTTCCATATGTCTTAAGAGTAGTCAGTGAAGTACTGAGCTCCAATGGATCCACCTCTATGGGATCAGTATGTGGAAGTACACTTTCATTACTTGACGCTGGAGTTCCCCTCAAGGCTCCAGTAAGTGGTACTGCAATGGGTTTAATTAAAGAGGGTAAAGAGGTCAGAATCCTTACAGATATTCAGGGAATTGAGGATTTTCTTGGAGATATGGACTTCAAAGTGGCTGGCACTGAGAAAGGTATCACTGCTCTACAAATGGATATGAAAATTACGGGCTTACCCGTTTCTGTAATTTCTGATGCAATCAAAAAAGCCCGACCAGCAAGATTACATATTCTTGAAAAAATGCAAGAGGCCATTGATAAACCTCAAGAATCATTGTCACCACATGCTCCAAGGCTTTTAAGTTTTAGGATTGATCCAGAACTTATAGGTACTGTTATCGGTCCGGGAGGGAGAACTATTAAAGGAATTACTGAAAGAACTAATACAAAAATAGATATTGAAGACGGAGGAATCGTAACTATTGCTTCTCATGACGGCGCTGCAGCTGAAGAAGCTCAAAAGATAATAGAGGGTTTAACTCGAAAAGTACACGAAGGAGAGATCTTTCCAGGTGTTGTTACAAGGATCATTCCAATAGGTGCTTTTGTTGAAATCCTTCCAGGGAAAGAAGGGATGGTGCATATTTCTCAATTATCTGAAGCAAGAGTTGAGAGAGTTGAAGATGTGGTTAGACAGGGAGATGAGGTGACAGTTAGAGTTCGTGAAATTGATAGCAGAGGAAGGATTAATCTCACATTAAGAGGTGTAGCTCAGAACGGAGGGATGTCATATCCAGAACCTACTCCTACACCTGTTGCTCCTCTTAATTAATTCTTAAAGGGTATATATCGTATTTTTTGATAATTTCCTTAATTTCAGTACATATATCTTTATGAGTATTGATATTACTGGATGCAACGATGATACCCCCTTGCTCGAAATTTGATTTCCCGTAAATAAGTTCTTGATTATCTAAATTTGTAATTACTCCTCCTGCTGTTTTTAAAATAGCTTCTGGTGCAGCAAAATCCCAATCTTTAGGGGAGCTTTTCCCCATTAGGCTCAAACTTATATAAATATCGCTTTCTCCTCTGATGATTGATGCGATCTTACAGCCTATACTTCCCATTGTAATTACTTTATAAAAATCAATTTTTTGAATTAATTTTTTTATTATTTCATTTCTATGATTTTTACTTGTTACTAAACTCATATCTTTAAGACTTTTGTTTGTAGATAAATTGGGTTTAATTTTTGATCCATCTTTTTTTTCTCCCCAAACTTTTTCTCCATCCGTAATCCATAATTCATCTTTATCTGGTATTAAAACAATTCCAATATATGGCTTATTCTTATAATTTAAAGCTAGATGCATTGCATAGTTCCCTGTCCCTTGAATAAAATCCTTAGTCCCATCAAGAGGGTCAAGAACCCAAATCCAATCAGCATTATTATTACAACTTTCAGAGGTTAATTTTACGTTTTCCTCACTTAAAATTTCCCAATTAATGTCTTTATATTTTTCATTAATTCTTTTAATGATTACCTCATTAACTTTTAAATCTGCCTTTGTTACTGGATCATCTAAATTATCATTTTTTAGTATATTGCTTTTGTTGTTTGAATCTTTTACTATTTTAGAGTAATAAATTAAGGTTTCATAAGCTTCCCAGCTAAAAGCCCGTAAATCATCGATAAGATTTTCAAGATAAACACCAGAGGGTAATTTAATCACTAAATGAATATTAAACAACCATCTTCTCATAAAAATCCAGAACCTGAAAGTAGCGTTTTATATATTGTTGGTACGCCCATAGGGAATTTAAGTGATTTATCCTCAAGAGCAATAAATATTTTAAAAAATGTTTCTTTAATTGCATGCGAAGATACTAGACAAACAAAAAAAATAATGAACAAATTCGAATTCACAAATAATCTTATAAGCTTCAATAAGCATAATTCTTTAAAAAAAATCCCAAGAATAATTAATGATCTAAACTCAGGAAAATCGGTAGCCTTAGTCAGTGATGCTGGGATGCCAAGTATTTGTGATCCTGGGGAGGATCTTGTTAAGAATGTTAGGTCGAATGGATCAAATATAATTTGTATCCCGGGACCATGCGCAGCTCTTACTGCCCTTGTATCAAGTGGTTTGCCTTCTTCTAAATTTATATTTGAAGGTTTTCTTCCAAAAAAAAAGTCACAAAGAGAAAAAATTCTTTTTGAAATCAGTAAAAATGAAAAGACTACAATTATTTATGAATCTCCTCATCGCCTAAAGAAATTACTGAATGAACTAAAAATTTATTGCGGTGGCGAAAGAGAAATTCAAGTCTCCCGAGAACTAACAAAAAAGTTTGAAGAACATATTGGTAATGATATTAATAACGTAATAAAAACTTTTCAAGAAAAAGAGGTAATAGGTGAGTTAACTATAGTTATTAAGGGAATCAAGAAAGAAAGCAACTTATTAATTAACAAATCAGATTTAAAAAAAGAGCTTAACGAATTAATTAAGGCCGGATTAAGCTTATCAGCCGCATCAAAATACTTAGCAAAAAAACATGGAATTAAAAAAAGCGAAACTTATAATTTGAATTAATATTTATATAAATAAAAGAATATGCCTCTTCGATTAAAAAACTTAGTTTTCAACGTAACATTCAATTCTTGTTTGTTTTTAATATTAATAATTGGTATTCAAAATAGTTCAAAGAAAAGTAGTATTAATTTGTTGATAGATGAAACAGTAAATTTACCAATTAGTTTTATTATTGGATCAAGTTTCATAAGCGGATCTATTATTGGAAGTATCCTAAGTTCAAATTCCGGTAATAAATAATAATTAAAGCGCTATTAATTTTTCAGAACTTACAATCCTTGAAATTCCGCGAGATCGCAAAATAGGTGCAACTATTCTGAAAACATCTGTATTTGGAACCTTAATTACTTTTTGTTCCTTATTACAAAATCTCTTTGCAATTTTTAAATCAAAAAATATTGAAATAGTTTTTCTATTTAAATCATCAATTGGAAGAAAACTCCATTCTGGATAATCTTTTAATAGTTTTATTTCTAACTCAATTTTTTTATCAACTATCATATAAACCAAATCTGGTAATTTAATTTCTGAAATTGACACTGATGATAAATCTTTTTGTTTTTCAGGCAGTTCATCAAGTAAAGGAGGAACCTCACAGAAAGATTGTACGAAAAAGCTCTCATTAGCACTATAGGTATCAATATCTTTCTTATTTTCTTCCTCACTAAAAGAATCTGTTTTTCTGAAATTAGTTCCACCTATAGTTTTTTTTGTTTGACTAGAAAAGGATATTTTTTTTTTAAATTTCTTAAAATCAATTTCTCCAAAAATTATCTTTAACTGTCTTGTTATTGTTTGTTGTGAAAATTGAAAACTTTTAGATATTTCCTGAATTGAATTGCCTTGAATAAATAAATCTTTTATTTGTTTTTTTTGTAGTTCAGAAACTTTCTTGGACACAAAATTTAATATGGATTAATTTTTATTTTACTATATAAAATTATGCTAAATTTAAAAAAAAATCAACTCAGACTTAAAAGTGAAATAGTTTAAAAATATGATAAATAATTTAAAATCAGATTTAAAATTGCAGCCTGTAATTTTATCAGGAGGAAAGGGTTCAAGACTTTGGCCTTTATCTAGAGAATGTTATCCAAAACAATATTTAGAATTATATGAGGGAAATAAGTTTTCGTTATTGCAGAATACTTTTTTAAGACTAAATCTCTTAGATAACTTAGAGCCTCCAATAATAATTTGTAATGAATCACAAAGATTTCTTGTGGCGGAACAAATGTTAAAGATAAATGTAGTGCCAAAGTCCATAATTATTGAGCCCGTAGGTAAAAATACAGGGCCCGCAGTAGCCCTAGCGGCAATTGCTGCAAATAAAAAAGGACAAGATCCAGCTCTTCTTATCCTTTCTTCGGATCATGTGATTAATGATTCGAAAGAGTTTACAGCAACCATAATTGAAGGACTAATACATGCAAAGCAAGGAAAAATTGTCTCTTTTGGAGTAGTTCCAACATATCCAGAAACTGGTTATGGATATATTGAATCACTTGAAGAACTAACCAATTTTAAGAAATCAAGTTCTATAAAAAGATTTATAGAAAAACCTGAAGAAGATAGGGCTAAACAATTTATTCAAAGCAATCTATTTACTTGGAATAGTGGGATTTTCCTATTTAAAGCATCAACTATTATTCAAGAATTCAATAGATTCGCTCCTGAAATTATTCATATTTGTAAGAAATCTATTGTTAGTGCAGTAAGTGATCTTGATTTTCTTAGATTAAACAATGAAATTTTTCAAAAATGTCCAAATGTTCCAATCGATATCGCAATAATGGAAAAAACAGATAAAGGTACTGTAGTTAGGCTAAATGCTGGATGGAGTGATATTGGAAATTGGGAATCTGTTTGGGATAATTCGACTAAAGACAATGAAAGAAACTCCACTAAAGGTAATGTTCTACTGATGGAATCTCATGGATGCTATTTAAGGAGTGAAAAAAGACTCCTTGTAGGTCTAGGACTAAAAGATCTTATAGTAATTGAAACTGATGATGCCGTACTTGTAATTAATAAAAGCTCAGCTCAAAAAGTTAAGCATATAGTAGAGGATTTAGAGAAAAAAAATATTTCAGAAGGAAAAGTCAATAAAAAAATATACAGGCCATGGGGAAGTTATACTTCAATTTCTAATGGAATTACTTGGCAAGTAAAAAAATTAGAGGTAAATCCAGGTGCGAGTCTATCTTTACAGATGCATTTTCACAGAACTGAGCATTGGATAATTGTTGATGGCACTGCAAAAGTTGAAATTAATAATCACGAAACGATCTTAAATCAAAACGAAAGTATATATGTTCCTATTCAGGCGAAACATCGATTATCTAATCCAGGAAACGAGAACTTAATAATAATAGAAGTACAAAATGGTAAATATCTTGGGGAGGACGATATTGTAAGGTTCGAAGATATCTATGGAAGAAAAAAAGATCTTTAGAAAATCTTTATTTTGGCACTAATATAATTTTTGAAATAACAAATTTAAAACAATCTTGTTTGTATTCATTTTTATCAGTAAACTCTTAAGGTGGAGTTAAAAAATTAAAAACAAAATTCCTTCAAAATAATGATTATTCTGAATATTTTTTTTCAGGATTTTTATTGCTCTCTTAGCTCAGCTGGATAGAGCAACTGCCTTCTAAGCAGTGGGTCGCAGGTTCGAATCCTGCAGAGAGCGTAAATCAAAATTAATTTATACATCTGATCATTAGATTATGATCAATTAAAAATTTCTTTTTGAAATTATAACTTTTAACCAATTTATAAATCGACATAAAATGTGAACTATTATATTAACATTAACTAACATTAATATATCTTCCAAGAAATTTTGTGAATTTTAATTTTATTCCGAGAATAGAATTCAAAGAGCTTTTTGTTAAATCTAATAAAAATTTAAATGGTATTAATTATTTTAGAATTGGAGTCTTCTTATTACCAAGTGCCTTTAGTGTATCATCTATATTTCTAATAATTGCTTTAATCATTAATACTAAGAGCGAAAAGATTAATTATTTTAAAGACTACTTCAATTACCCTTTGTTCCTCTCAGGGATATTAATTTTAATAACTGCAATATCAAATTATTTATCAAATTCTCAAATTGCAGATATGAGATTTGAGAATAGAATCCAATTTTTACTTGATATTGCAAATTGGATTCCTTTTTTTTATGTATTCTCATCATTTGGAAATTATCTCTCAAATACAAAACTAAGGAAAGAATTTTCAATTTTACTTATTTCGGGTTCTCTCCCAATTTTTGTAAGTGGTTTTTACCAGTTTTTTTTATTTAAATTTAATATGCCTTTTTCACTTTCTGGGCCTTATAAGTTATTTAATGGATTAATTACTTGGTATCAGTATGTGATCCAACCTACAGGAGAATTAGGAGTAACAAGTATCTTTAATAATCCAAATTACCTTGGATGTTGGCTTTTAATTTTGTTACCATTTTCAATGTTTTTATCAATTCAAAAATACGAAAAAAGATATCAAAAAATTTTTGCATTAAGTTTTTTAATATCGATAGTTATTCTGATAGCACTCTCTAAATCCAGAGCAGCTTTAGGCCTATTAGCATTATCTATACCAGCAACATTTGAATTGAATTTATTAATAACAACATTATTTTTAATATTTTATTTAAGTACGAATTTATTAATAATATTTTTTGCAAATACAGATTATCAATCATCAATAAAACAACTAATACCTGAACAAATAATTAATGATTTTTCTCAAAGTAAACTTTTGGGAAATCCATCTAGAGAATTAAGATCTGATATTTGGTCGAGTGCAATAAATTTTATAAAGTTAAAGCCATTATTTGGTATAGGTGCAGGACTATTCCCATTAGTTTATATTTCTAGGAATGAATTAACTGAAGAAGTGAACAACTGGGTTGGTCATACTCACAATTTATTTTTGGAGTTAGCATTTAATTATGGCTTAATTTTAGCTTCTGTTATCAGCTTCTTTATACTTTTTCTAATTATCAAAAGTTTTTTTGTAATCCGATTTAATAAATTAAAAGCTTGTAATAGTATTAATAATTTCAATAGGGCATGGTGGGCAGCGACGATATTATTAGTTTCATCTCAACTTGTAGATGTTCAATACTACGATGGAAGAATTTCTATTGTATTTTGGATACTATTATCAGGATTAAGGGCAATTATAAAAGAGGGTTAATAGAGTAATAGTTAAATTAAGAAAGACATTTATATTAATTATTTTTCTTGAATTTAAATGCCAAAGGGTGTCTATCTCTAGATGAATTTATTGGTCTTGGAAGTGGAAGTTTAAAACTAAAATTTTGATTTTGATTTTTTCTATTTCATTAATTTTATAGAAAACCTTCTTAGTCTTTAAAATTCATATTCAAAACTTTTTGTCTTCTAATTTTTATAGGCAAATCTTCTAACCAGAATTTTTCATTCTACTTTAGTTATTTTTAATGTTCTGAATGCTTTTTGAAGAAAATTATAAATTCCAAAAATTTCTGGTAAAAATTTTTAAGAAGAAATACTTTTTGAAGATAAAGCTTTTGGATCTTTTTTAAGCAACTTAACAATCTCTATTAACATTAATATTGAAAATAAAATATAAGGTAGAGATCCCAGTCCCCTTAAATAATTGGGTAAACCGTGAAACATATGACATGAAAGTGCATAAAAAGTTTGATAGAAATTCAAAAAACAAATCCACATTAAAAAAGAAATAAATAATCTTCCATTTTTCATTAATTTTTTATCGTAAATATATCTAATCATCATTGGCGAAACAGCGAAGAAGAAAAGAAAGAATTGCGGATGTCCTACTTTATAAAAAGTAAACGCAAATGCCAAAGTTAATATAACTGCTGGTAAAAGATCGATCTTATTTTTATATATGAAAAATAGTACGATAAGTAATACTAAACCCATAGCGAATAAACTATATTCATCAAGATTAATTCCTACAATTCTTCTGAAGAAATTAAAGAAAGAGAGATGCTTAGAATGCCTGTCGGCCGCATATAATATTGGGTTTAGGGTTGAATTACCCCAAATAATTATTGAAGTGAATAATATACTAATTATTGATAAAAAATACGAAGTAAAAAAATTAACATCAATTCTTTTTTTCCTTAGGATAAATAATGGAGCAATGAAGACTGGGTAGACTTTTATCATCGTTGCTAAAGCAAGAGATATACCAGACAGCAAGCTATTTTGTTTTGTATTGTTGGATAAAGATAGATATAACGATAAAACTATTAAACCAGCCACTGGGGTATCATTAAGTCCATAATATGCAATGGTTAGTAGACAAAATGGTGAAAAAGCAAATACTGAAAATATTCTTATTTTTGAAAAAGTATCTAATTCTCTTTTAAAATTTAAGGGAGATATTGAAGATAAATACATTGGAATTGCAAATATACAAACGAATACAAATTTTGGTAAGGAATTGTTTATAACTGCTAATGGGGCAAAAATATTATGGATTGGTAAGTAAGCATTATCTGTTCCAATCCAAGGATCCAATCCTTGATTAATAATTGCCCAATGATTTAAATAAGCTTTATAGTCCATGACTCCATTCCTACTAGCTATAAATATCAGTCCTATCGAAACTAAACAATAAAAAGCAGTTAATTTTATTGATTTATATTCATTTTTTATATTAATAAACGTTCCATCAATTTTTTCATTGCTTAAAATTTTTAAAATAGCAGCTTTTAGTAAATATGAAGAGAAAATTGCAGATATTAAAGCCTGGGAAAAAATAATAAAAGTATTAATATCATAATTAAACATATAGTATAGTTTGCAAACTAATGCTGCCTGAAAAATAATTACTGGCGTTGAAAAGATAAAAAAAAAGAGGTATCTATTAATTTTCATTTTTAGATAGAGTTATTGTTGAATTTATCATTTAATTTAAAAATCAATTCTTATATGTTTTACAATTGATATACATTAAATTTATTATAAAATATCTCTTAATAAGAATTACTTCAAGTTATTAGTAATTATTCAAGTTTTTTTCCACACAAATTTAGTAGATGCTGTGTAATTCCATATAAAACAAATAGCTATTCCAAATATTTGTGCCCAAAATACATTTCCCAAAATATACGTATAAAAAGCTGTTGATAGCGCAAAATTCGTAATTAATGGTATGGATGTGATGAGAAGAAATCTTATTAATCCAATTAATAGTAAATTCCCACTTAATTTATTTGATCTAAATGTTAAAGAGTTATTAATCAAAAAGTTTGATGTTGCAGAAACTAATATTGAAAATAAAATAACTTGTTCAAAGTCTAAGTTCGTAATACTCATTAAAAAGTAAGTAATAGATAATTGAATAATTATTCCACTGATGCCTATGAGCCCAAAACTTATAGCTCGGCGAGGAAGTAATTTAAAACTTAAATTATGCAATATTGAAATTACAAAATTCCATAAAATTGGCAATTCGATTATAGTTTTATCGTTTAAATTGGCATCTACGATAAGAGGTATTTCTCCAATTGATAGATTTCCTTTACTCATTGCAAGAAATTCAAAAATAAAATTAAATCCATCAATTTCAATCTTATTAATTAATCTTTTACATACAGTCTTTCTTAATACAAAGAAACCTGTCATGCAGTCTGTAATGTGTGAATATTTGTTAGAAAGACAATACTTTCCAAGTTTGTTGGTAATTTTAGAAATTTTTTTTCTTTTCTTGTTCAGGCCTTTTATTTCAGAACTATAGTTAAATCGACTGCCTAATACTAAATCTAGATTATTTTCGATTAACTTATCAAAGGCGGTTATCAGTGAATTTGGGTCATATTGACAATCGTCTTCTATTACAGCTATAAATTCTGATGATGATTCAATTATTAATTTCTTTATTGAATTTGAAACTTCTGATTTTTTTACTTTATTAATTAGTTTGATTTTTTTATTCTTGAGAGATGAATTTCCTTCTATTCCTGCAAATTCAGTATCAAGGCTCAAAATAATAATCTCAATATCAAAAAGCTTTTTAAAATTATTTATCTTATTAAGCAAGATATATAAATTCTCGAATTTTTCGTTTTTTATAAGCAGGATAGTTATATTCGGTTTATCTTTTTTTTTAGTTGATCGCATGATATAAGTAACATATAAATAAGATCAAAGCTTTTAATAATTAAAATTTAACTATTAATTATATTTAAATTAACTTCAAAATCTTAATTTAAAAACTTTTTTATACTTAAGAATAAATAATTTATCTTATCTGATTAGAGGGCACATTATTTCTTTCCCTCTCAATAACCAAAGGCAATTTTAATGATCTTTGATTAATAAAACCAATATATTCTCCTATAATTCCTAAAGCGAATAATATAGTCCCTGCAAATAATAAGTTTGTAACAGAGATCATTGCAATACCAAAGGCAAATTTGGTCCAAAAAAGTACTTTCGTTATTATGACTATTAAAGAAAATATTATTGCTAAGCAGCCAAGGGTTAACCCAAGAAAAGTTATTAATCTCATGGGTTTTCTTGAAGAAGTAACAATTCCCAGAACTCCAAAGTCGATTAGAAATGATAAAGAAGCAGAACTTTTCCCTGATTTTCTATCTGCACTGACATAGCTGATTGTTGACCATTTAAAACCTGTCGCACATACTAAACCTTTTACAAAAGGATAAGAATCAATAGAATCCCTTAAACTTTTAATCACTTTTCTATCGTAGATTCCGTAGCCCGTAGTATTCCTGACCATTTTTTGATCGGATAATTTTGATAAAACATAGTAATATAATTTTTTTGTAAGAAAAAGAATTTTATTTTCCCTACTTGTTCTTCTGACAGCAAAAATTACTAAATTTTCTGTTTCTTCCCATTGTTTTATTAACTCAGGAATTAGTTCAGGCGGATCTTGAAGATCAGACATCAAGAAGATGTTTGCATCAGCGTCTGGAGCCAAAAGAACATTTGCTGATGATCTCACAAAACCAAAGTTTGATACGTTTAAAATATATCCTATCCTTTCATCTTTCTTCATTAATTCTTTAATGAAATCCAATGATGAGTCTTTCGAACAGTTATCTGCAAAAATTATTGAGAAATTATATCCTTTAATATCTTCTAGGACTTTATCAATACGATAATAAAGCTCATCTAAGTTTTTTCTTTCGTTGAAGCATGGAATGCATATAGCAATTGATCTTTTCAAAATTGAAATTTCAAATTAATATTCAAGCATTATATTATTAAATGAAGTTAAAAAAGAATAAATAAGCTCTTATTTAATTAAATTAGTGTTGATGTCCAACTAATCATATCCTTAATACCTTTTTTGTAATTTATTTTAGGTTCCCAACCAAGTTTAATCTTAGCTTTTTTAATTGATGCGACAAAGAAATCTTGATCACTTTGTCTTCTTGGCAATTTATTATAAGAAAGTTGCTCTATATCTAATAGCTCAGACAACAAATTAAATAATTCTAATAAACTTAATGAATTTTCTAAACCACCGCCGATATTAAATATTTCACCATTTAATTTTTCTTTTGCAAAAAATGCCTTTTCATATAGATTTACAAGATCATCCGCATGAAGAACATCTCTAACTTGTTTACCAGAGCCAGAAATTGTAAATGGTAATAACTTTTGATTAGATTTTTGCTGTTTTTTTTGTTCTATTGCTTTTTTGCAGAACCAACCTATCCATCCTTGATCTTTAGAGGCATACTGTCTCCCTCCATAAATAGAAGAATGTCTAAATACAACAGTTTTTAATCCATATATCCTTGCCCAATCTCGAACATATTGATCAGCAGAGCCTTTTGAACAGCCGTATGGAGTTGAAAAATCAAGAGGGAGATTTTCATTGAAACCCTCTGGATATTCTGAAACACTAAATCTAGTACTCATTTCTTTGTAATTCAACCATCCTAAATCTCCATAAACTTTATTTGTGCTGCTATAGGCTAATAAAGAATGAGGTGAATATTTGCGCATTGCCTCAAGAACATTAAATGTTCCTATTAGGTTGGTTTCTAAGTCAGTTCTTGGATCTTTAAGAGAGGTTGTCATTGCTACTTGACCAGCAACGTGACAAATATAATCAAATGGTCCATTAACCTCAAAAATATTTTCTAATTTATTTTTGTTTTTTATATCAATTTGGAAATTTTTTAAATTTTTATGATTTGTAGAGTTTTTGAGCCAACTTAAATTGATATCTGAGCCTCTTCTAACTAATGAGTCTATAATAAAAACTTCATAGTTCTTTTTAAGAAAGAAATTGGATAAATTACTTCCTAGAAATCCACAACCACCTGTAATTAAAATCTTCATCCAAGCAATTTTAACATATTAATAATTTAAATTTTTTTTTCATATAAATTATTTAAATCAGGCACGAACGAATTTGGTTCATTTTCTCTTTCAGGAATTACTCCATTTAATAACTGACCTTTGGCTTTTAATCTTTTCCATTCTTTTTTAGCAAAATCAATAATTGATATCGGAGAGCCACTGCCAATATTAAAAACTAGTGGAGTACCCTTTATAACATCTTTTCTTGAACAGCAATTTATTAAATGTTCCGCAACTTCTTCAACAGGTATGAAATCTCTAATTTGAGTACCTTTAGTCATCTTGAAATCTAGATTATTTAATGCCGCATTTCTTAAAGATGGCCAAAAATTCATTTCATTTTGCCCTAATCCATAAGCTGAAAAAATCCTTGGGTAAATGAATTCTGTTTGATAATTTTTGCATAATGCTTCTAACATATAAAAACTTGCGACCTTACTTCTAGCATAATTATTTGTTGGAATTAAAGGGGCATTACTTGGAATCATTTTATATCTATCAGAGCTCAAACCATATTCATGGCAGGAGCCTGTAAAAATGCATCTTTTTACATTAGCTTTAATTGATTCTTCCATTAATTTAATTGATCCAAGGATATTTGTTTTTGTTAATTCTTGAATAGAAGCCTCTTTAGGACTTACACCTGCTGAAGCCAAATTAAATAATATATCTACTTCTTCAAGGTCATACATATTTATATCTAGTAAATCTTTGTTAAGCCATTTAATATTTTTGTCATGATTTTGGCTACTTATATAAGATCTATTTAATGCAATGATTTCATATCCTTTTTTTTTTGCAAGATTTGTTAGATGTGAACCTATAAATCCAGAAGCGCCTGTTATAAATAATTTCATCATTTAAATTTGGATAAATTATGATTTTAAAAAATGTTCAAGATCTTCTTTACAATATTTTTCGGTTTCACTCGAAAATAAATAATAGTTTTTGTACCACAAAAATGTTCTTTTAACGGATTCATCAAAATCCCATCTTGGTTCCCAATTAATTAAATCTTTTGCTTTATCTGTATTTAATCCGAGGAATCTTGCCTCATGAAAATCTTGTTTACTTTCAATAATTTTCCACGAAACAGGCCAAAACTCCTCAGCTTTATGAACTAAATCTAATACTTTTTTATTTGAGTCAAGATTTGGTCCAAAGTTAAATGAAGATGCTAGATTGATATTATTTTCAAAAAGTTTTTCAGCTAGTTTTAAATAACCAGATAAAGGATCTAAAACGTGTTGCCAGGGTCTTACCGAATCGGGATTTCGTATAGTGATTATTTTTTCAGAAATTATAGACCTTATCAGATCAGGAATAATTCTGTTATCAGACCAATCCCCTCCACCAATAACGTTTCCTGATCTTACACTAGCAATTAGTAGATTATTTTTTTGAAAGTTTGAATTACCACAAAAACTTGATCTAAATGATTCTATAGCAATTTCGGCTGCCGCTTTACTACTACTATATGGATCATGTCCTCCTAAGGGATCAGTTTCTTTGAAATAATTTTCTCGATCATTATTTCTATAAACTTTATCAGTAGTTATACAAATGCAAACGCATTTATTTTTAATAAATTTCAATGAATTCAGTAGATTAAAAGTTCCCATTACATTTGTTTCCCAAGTTTTTAAAGGCTCTAAATAACTTTCAATAACTAATGGTTGTGCAGCCATATGGAAAATAATGTCAGGTTGAATATCAGATATCAATTTTTCTAAGAGACTTTGATTTGTAATGTCAGTAACATGATGATTTATCTTTTGCTGTAGTTTAAGTTCTTCAAATAAATTTGGGGATGTAATTGGTTCTAAACTAATTCCATAAATATTTGCTCCCATTTGCAAAAGCCAATATGAAAGCCAAGAACCTTTAAAACCTGTATGCCCAGTTATTATTACTTTTTTTTTATTCCAAAAAGGAATCTTGGGGTTTCTCAAATTCATATTTTTTTTATAGAAAGCTCTACCAAATTTTCCAAGGCGCTTTATTAGATTCCCATAAATCTTGCAAAACCATCTTATCTCTTAAAGTATCCATTGGCTGCCAAAAACCGCTGTGGTGAAATGCAGATAGTTGATTTAACTCTGCAAGTTTTTGCATTGGCTTTTGTTCCCATGAACAAAAGTCGTTTTCTATAAAATCTATTGTTTCAGGTTGAAGCACAAAAAAACCGCCGTTAATCCAGTTACCATCACCTTTTGGTTTCTCATTAAACCCTAGAACTCTACCTCTTTCAAAAGCTAAAGAACCAAACCTTCCAGGGGGCTGAACTGCTGTAAGCGTCGCTTTTCTTCCTTTTTTAAAATGGAAATCTATTAGTTTACTTATATTTACATCAGCCAAACCATCTCCATATGTGAAGCAGAAAGTTTCATTCCCAATATATTCTTTTACTCTTGCAAGCCTTCCTCCAGTCAAAGTATCTTTACCCGTATCTACAAGAGTGACCTTCCAATCTTCAGAATCCACATTATGGGTAGTAATAGAATTCTTTTGAAGATCTACAGTAAAGTCTCTTGAATGAAGATAATAATTTGCAAAATATTCCTTTATTAAATATCCCTTATAACCACAACAAATTATAAATTCTTTGATGCCATAACAACTATAAATTTTCATGATATGCCATAAAATTGGTAGTCCACCAATTTCAATCATTGGCTTAGGTTTAATTGTTGTTTCCTCTGAAAGTCTCGTACCTAATCCACCAGCAAGTATAACGGCTTTCATATTTTTATAATTTGTCAAAGTTATTTAAGTGGGAAAGGGATTTTTTTTTAAAATTTTGACAAAAATTCATTTATTGTTTTATGTAATCTAGTAAACATTCTATCAGTTAAACCATGGTGGACAGGTAATAAAACACCTTGCTTCATGATTAAATCAGAATTTTTATATCCATATTCACTAATTTTTTTTTCAATGTTTTTAGTCATGGGTTGTTTAAGAATATTGCCAGTAAACACGACTCTAGTTTGGATATTACGTTCTTCTAAATAAATTTGAAATTCTCTTCTTGTAAAAGGTGCATCTTCTTTGATTAATATTGGATAAGCAAGCCATGCTGTATCAACGTTTTCATTTTGTAACGGATTCATAAAGAATTGATTGTGGTTCTCAAAAAAATCAAATTGTCTATTGAAGTTCTTTTTTCTAGTTTGAATATTTTGGTTTAATTTTTTTAGTTGTGCTAAGCCAAAAGAAGCCCCAACTTCATTTCCTTCGACATTGTATCCCACTTTTTCAAAGACGAATTTCGCATCATATTCAATGCCTTCTAAAGAAACATTAAATCTATTGTTTATCGATTCACTTTTTTCATCAAATAAAGATGAACTTCTTCCCCATGACCTTAATAGTTTAGCCTCAGATAAAACGTTTTCATCGTTTATAGCTAAAGCTCCTCCATTGCCAGCACAATTAATGATATGTGATCCATAAAAACTTGTTATTGATATATCTGAATAAAAGCCACTACTTTTACCATCTATTTTTGCTCCTAACGTATCTGCAGAATCCTCAATAACAACTAAGTTATATTTATCCGCAATATTTCTTATTAGTGGCCAATTACAAAGATTTCCAAGTAAATTTGGCGCTAGTATAGCTCTCGTGTTTTTATTAATATTTTTTTCAATTTGCTCGCAATCTATACAATAAGTGGTTAGATCAACATCTACAAAAACAGGAACTAAATTGTTTTTAACGAGGCAGCCGACAGAAGTTGAAAAAGTTAAAGCAGGAGTGATCACCTCTGAGCCTTCAGGTAAATTTAATGCTTCAATTCCTATGTATAGAGCAGATGACCCAGAATTCACATATAAACAATATTTTTTATCAAAAAGTTTGGCTATTTTGCTTTCAAATAATCTTGAGTAATTACCCATTTGAGTTGACTCACCAAGACATTTAATAACTGCATCTATTTCTTCTCTGCCATATACAGTTTTTGCGTAAGAAATTGGCTCTAAATCCAAAACCTGCTAAATCTTTAATATATCATGTTTTTTTAACAATAATGAGTCTTTTATGGCGTATAAATAAAGAAACTTCAAGAAATAAACTATAAATTTATATTATTTATAAGTCATCGTAGTTTGATAAAAAGTTTTTAAGATGAAAGACTTTCTGAAGATAAAGCTTTTTGATCTTTTTTTAATAATTTTATAATCTCAATCAACATTAATGTTGAAAATAAAATATAAGGTATTGCTCCAAATCCTCTTATGTAAAAAGAGTAGCCTTTTGTCATTAAGCAATAAAGTTGATAAAAAGTCTCGTAAAAATTTAAATAACAAATCCACATTAAATATGAAATGAATAATCTTCTATTTTTATGTAATTTTCTATCATAAATGTATCTGATAGTCATGGGTGCTGCAGCAAAGAAAAAAAGAAAAAACTGTGGATGTCCTAATTTATAAAAAGTGAAGCCTGAAGATGAAGTTAGAATTACAGCTGGCAAAAGATCTATCTTATGTTTGTACATTAAAAAAAGTACAGTCAATAGCACTAAGGCCATAGCATATATGCTGTATTGATCTAAGTTAAGACCTAAAATTTTTCGAGAAAAATTAAAGAAAGATAGATGTTTAGAATGCATTTCAGTGGCCCAAAAAACTGATTTCAAGGTTGAATCCCCCCAATGGAATATAGAAATGCTTAGTATGCTAATTATTGATAAGAGATAAGAAGTAAAAAAAGTTATATCTATTTTTCTTTTTCTTAAAACAAATAAAGGTGCAACAAATATTGGATATATTTTCACCATCGTTGCCAATGCAAGTGAGATTCCAGATAAAACGCTATTGATATTTTTGAGATTTGAAATCGATAGAGATAAAGATAAAACAATTAAACCTGCTACAAGAGTGTCATTATGGCCGAAATATGCAGTTACTAATAAACAAAAAGGAGAAAAAGCGAAAATTAGGAAAATTTTTAATTTTGCAATTTCATCAATTTCCCTTTTAAAATTTAATGGAAAAATTGAAGAAAAATACATAGGGATTAAGAAAAAACAACCCCAAAAAAGTTTTGGCAAAGAATTATTAATAGCTGCTAATGGTGCAACAATATTGTGAATTGGTAAGTAAACATTATCTGTTCCAATCCAAGGATTTAAGCCTTGATTAATTAAAGCCCACTGATCTAAATAAGGTCTATAATCTAGTATTCCTTTATGACTAGCTACGTAAATAAGTATCATTGCAATTATGTAGTATAGAAAAGATATTTTTATTGCCTTATACTCATTTTTTTTATTTAAAGATTTTGCGGGAACTAAATCTTTATCTATGACTTTTAGAATTGTAGACCTTAGAAGATATGAAGAAAAAATTGCAGTAAATAAAGCTTGTAAAAGAATAACAAAATTAAAATTTTCATTAAAATTGGATATTCTATGAAGTTTGCAAACTAAGGCTCCCTGGAAAATAAATACTGGTGCTGAAAATACTAAAAGATAGAAATATCTATTATTCTTTATTCTAGAAAGAATCATTATATAGTTTTTAAATTAAATAAATGCTAACTCCTTATGCTTTTCCCAAGTATTAATTTTAAATAAAACATAAACAATTGAAATCAACTAAATAAAACCACTTATATAGATTTATTATAAATTATTCTCACTAAAAATTTTAAAAATTTTTATCTTTTAGAATTACCTTGGTAATGGTTTCTTTATTTTTAAAAGTTTTAAAAAATTTAAAGATTTTCTCTTGAGAGAAAGCTTTAATAGTAATTTTTTAAATAAAAATTTGGGATCTTAAACTGTTTTACTTATTCTTGGATAAAAGGTTTATCTCCAATATTATTATTCAAAGTTCCATTAAATTAAGGTTATTACTTTCAGCATAACTTTCAATTTCCCTTAAAAAAGATCCTGCTTTAGAAATACTAATATATATTTTTTTTAAAGTCTTTAATAGTATTCTCAATACCCTCTTCAAGTGATATTTTACTTTCCCAACCTAATTTTTTAATCCTAGTAATATCCAATCTTTTCAGAGGAGTTCCATTGGGTTTTGTTTTATCCCAAAAAATAGAACCTTTAAAACCTACTTTATTTTTTATCAAAATTGCTAAATCTAAAATCGATATGTCTTTACCAGTTCCAACATTTAAGAAAGAGCAATTATTTAAACTAAATTGAAAATTTTCTAAGGTAAAAACTGATGCCTCAGCTAGGTCATCAACATGTAAAAATTCTCGTTTAGGGGATCCATCACCCCAACAAATCACCTGATCAAGATTATTAATTTCTGCAGTTACGAATTTTTTTATCAGTGCAGCAAAAACATGACTTTCATTATCTTGGTAATTATCATTTGGTCCATATAAATTTGTTGGCATGAGAGAAAAAGCATCAAAATTTTTTTGTTTCCTTAAAGCTTCACAAAATTTCATGCCAACAATTTTTGCTAAAGCATAGTTTTCATTAGTTTTTTCTAAATAATTACTTAGTAAATATTCCTCTCGTATTGGCTGTGTGCATTTTTTGGGATAGGCACAACTACTACTTAAAAAAAGTAACCTTTTCACAGAATTTTGATATGCAGCTTCAACAACGTTTGTTTGAATTTGAATATTCTCAATAATAAAATCATATGGGTAAATGCTGTTTGCTAGTATTCCTCCTACTTTAGCTGCTGCAAGAATAACAATATCTGGACTATTTTCCTTAAACCAATTTTTAACTTTATTTTGATCCCTTAAATCAATTTCTTTCCTTGAAACTGTAATTATATTTTTATATCCAAATTTTTTTAAAGCGCGACAGATTGCAGAGCCTGCCAGTCCATTATGACCTGCGACAAAAATAGAATCACTTTTCGAAATTAAATTCTTCATAAAGAATAAATGATAATATTCAAAATAAAATATTTATTGTTTAGCAAGTTTCAACTTATCAAATTCCACCATTTCGTGTATTAATTTTTCTAAAGTAATAGAGCTTCTCCATCCAAGTTTATTAATAGCTTTAGTAGGATCACCCAACAAACTATCTACTTCAGATGGCCTAAAATATCTTTTATCAACTTTGATAATTATTTTATTATTTTCATTTCTAATTCCAACCTCTTGCAAACCTGAGCCCTCCCAGCGAATAGCTGGTAGATTTCGGTTTTTTCTATTCCAGCCGAGCTCACATGCTACCAATTCAATAAATTCTTTGATACTTTTATTTTTTCCAGTAGCTATTACATAATCATCTGCATAATCTTGCTGAAGCATAAGCCATTGCATTTTCACATAATCCTTAGCATGACCCCAATCTCTCAAAGAATTTAAATTTCCAAGATAAAGTATTTCATCAATACCTGAATCAATTCTCACAAGACCCCTTGTGATTTTTCTCGTAACAAATGTTTCTCCTCTCCTTGGACTTTCATGATTAAACAAAATACCATTACATGCGTAAATACCATATGCATCTCTATAATTTTTTATTATCCAATATGAATACAATTTAGCCACGCCATAGGGACTTTGAGGGTTAAAAGGAGTATCTTCGTTTTGAGGGGATTTACATACTCTCCCATATAACTCACTAGTACTAGCTTGGTAAATTTTAGTCTTTTTTTCTAAGTTTAATATCCTAACAGCTTCAAGAATTCTTAATGTACCAAGAGCATCGCAATTTGCCGTATATTCTGGAGTTTCAAAGCTAACAGCTACATGACTTTGTGCAGCGAGATTATAAATTTCATCTGGTTCAATTTCTTTTATTAACCTAATAATATTTGTACTGTCAACTAAATCTCCGTAATGGAGTATTAATTGTGGAGATATTTCATGTGGGTCTTGATATAAATGATCAATTCTTTCAGTATTAAAACTACTCGATCGCCTCTTTATTCCGTGAACAATGTACCCCTTATCTAAAAGGAGTTCAGCAAGATAACTTCCATCTTGTCCAGTAATACCTGTAATTAATGCTACTTTTGAGCTATTCAATTCGTTTCAAAAACTTTTTTTATTTTAGAGCATAAACCTATTTTCGAATAGTTAACATAATTTTTATTTTTTTCAAAACAGATTAATTAATTACTCAATTAATAATCAGATCTCACAATAAATGCTCAAATCTAGTTCCTCAAGATTTTTGATATAACCATAAGGATTTTTCAAACCCCATCTCCAACCATCCCTACATATATCATCTAATGTTTTTCTTGCCTTCCAATTAAGTATAGAATTAGACAATCTACTATCTGCAAAAAGCACTCCACAATCTCCTATCCTCCTCTCTGAGAACTCATATTCAATTTTTATGTCATTAACTTTTTTAAAAGTATTTATTAACTCAAGTACTGTAGTTCCTTTACCAGTACCTAAATTTACTTTGATCAAATTATGTTTTGAATTTAATAACAAGCGTAATGCTTTTTCGTGACCATCTATTATATCCTCAACATGAACATAATCTCTTAAACAGGTGCCATCCCTAGTAGGCCAGTCTTTCCCAAAAATATTCAATTTTTTATTATTATCTTTAGCCACCTCACAAATAATTGGAAATAAATTATTTTTGTTTGAGATAGGATTTTCTCCTATTATTCCAGAGTGATGAGCTCCTACAGGATTAAAATATCTTAATATAGCTACTCCCCAATTTTTTCTGAAATGTAGATCAGTTAAAATTTCTTCAATTGTTTTTTTTGTTTTTCCATAAACATTAGAAGGGATTAATGAACTATCTTCTTTGATGGGACAATTTTGATTGTTACCATAAACGGCGGCACTACTGCTAAAAACTATATTTTTACAATCATATAACTCCATAACTTTAAATAAATTAATGGATCCTGAGACATTATATTCCCAATACTTAATTGGATTTTCCTCAGATTCACTAACAGCTTTTAAACCTGCAAAATGTAAAACTGCAATTATCTTTTGATTATTACAAAGAGCATGTTCAAAAATAATTTTTAATTTTTCAAAATTTGTTATGTCTGCTTTAAAAAATTTTATTTTATTATCAGCAAATTTATTTTTTTCTTTAAAAAATCTATTAACTCTGGATATTGACTCAAATGAACTATTTTCCAGAGAATCAACTATATAAATTCCATAACCAGCTTCAAGTAAATTTAAACACGCATGACTGCCAAGATAACCTGCTCCGCCTGTAATTAAAATATTATTCATCCTGAGTTTTTAACGTTATGTTTTAATTTTTTTGAAATTGGAATATGAGTTTATATCCGAACATATTCTTTATACCATTTTACAAACTTCCCAATACCCTCAGTAAGATTTATTTTTGGTTCGTATCCAATCCAATCACTTAGCTTATTTATATTAGCGGATGTGGCGATAACATCTCCTGTTTGCATTGGTTTAAAAATCTTCTTGGCACTTTTCCCTATACTTAATTCTAAGAGTTCAATAAATTTCATTAACTTAATTGGATTACCATTGCCAACATTAAAAATCTTATGTTTTGCAAAAGATATTGAAGGGTCTGGTTTATCTCTATTAAAATTGTCAGAACTTTCAGCAGACTTATAAACACACCCTACAATTCCATCTACAACATCATCAATATAAGTGAAATCCCTCATCATCTCTCCATTGTTAAAAATATTTATTTCATCACCAGATAAAATTGCTTTAGTAAATATCATAGGTGCCATATCAGGTCTTCCCCAAGGTCCATAGACTGTAAAAAACCTTAGTCCTGTTGTTGGCAAGTCATAAATATGACTATAAGAATGTGCTATAACTTCGTTACATTTTTTGGTTGCGGCATAAAAACTAACAGGATGATCTACAGATTGGCTTTCATTAAAGGGCATATTAGTATTGCCCCCGTATACAGAGCTACTTGAAGCATAAATAAAATTCCTTACATCATACTTTTTAGATAAATAAATTATGTTATGAAAGCCCACCAAGTTAGATTGAACATATTGATGTGGGTCGATTAATGAATAGCGAACACCAGCTTGAGCAGCCAAATTAACAACAAATTTTGGTTTGTATTTCGTAAAAAGTTTTTCTAATTCATTTATGTTTTCAATTGAGAAATTAAATCCCTCATATTTTCCTTTATTAAATTTTGTAGATTTAATAATTTCTTTCAATCTATCTTTCTTCAGAGAAACGCTATAATATGAGTTTAAATTATCTACCCCAATAACTCTAAAACCTTTATGAACTAATTTTATTGAAAGAGAAGAACCGATAAACCCAGCGGAACCTGTAACTAATATTGTATCCATTTAAAAAGGAAATAATTTAAAATTTAAACTATTAAAGATGCAAAAGCCAGAATTATCAATTTCCTTTTTTAAAATTAAAAATGGATTAAAATTTAAATAATTCTTATTTTTAATATTACTATTTTTAGTAAACAAAAATAAGTAATATAAAGAATAATATATGTTAATAATTTTGCAGATATGAATGGCTACTTTTTAAAAATATCTTCAGTATTATTGTTATTAAATTTATTTGGAATTTTTCCGTTAAAAATATTCTCACAAGATCTTATTAAAAATGAAATATATAAAAATAATATTCCAATAGATTATCTAGATTACATTCCTGATAATGAATATATCTTAGGGCCTGGAGATGTAATTTTAATTTTATTCAATAATAAAGAGCTTTATAATAAATTATTTACTATTCAGAATGATGGGACAATATTTAGTAATAGGTTGAGAAGAGTTTATATTGAAGGTCTTACCATAAATGAATTATCTATTTTATTAAATGAAAAATATAAAGAATTTTTTATTAATCCGAATATAAATATAGAAATTGTTAAAAGCAGACCCATTAGAATTCAAATATTAGGAGAAGTGGTTAGTCCTGGTAGTTATTTATTAGGTGGAAAGAAGGAATTTAATCAATTTAATGCTTTAATTAATGAAACAAGTAATATTAAAGATGAAAAAAGTAATTTACTTTTTGAAGAATTAAATAAAGAGGGGGAAATAACGACTTCTAAGACTTTATTTGATGCAATTAAGGAAGCTAAAGGTATTACTCTTTATTCTGATCTAGAAAACATAGAAGTAATTAGGAGAAATCCAATTAGCAAAGGCGGAGGAAAAATAAAAACAAATTTAAATTTTCTTAATTTCATAGAAACTGGAGCTCAAAAACAAAATATTAGTTTGATGGATGGCGACACCATAATTGTAAAAAAGAGTAATTATCCCCTTAATGAACAGTTTAGAAAGGCAACAAGTACAAATTTACAAAGTCAATTTAATAAGGTATTCATATCTGGAAGAGTAGAAGAGCCTGGAATGAAATTAATTAATAAGTCTGCTACACTAAATGATTTAATTCTTCTGAGTGGAGGTAATAAACCTCTTAGAGGAAATATTTATAATGTAAGATTTAATAATGACGGAACTCTAACTAGAAGTAAAATAAGATATAGAAGGAATGCTCCTGCAAATTCTAAGAATAATCCTATATTACGTTCTGGAGATATTGTAAGCTTAGACTCTAATCTTCTATTAAAAGGTTCGTCAACTATAAGTGAAATCACTAGCCCTTTTGTAGGGATCTTCTCCTCCTATAGCTTTTTTAATATGCTTACGGAATTATGAAAAATTTTTTTAATTAAGATTTTTTTTGTATGCATCTACAATTAAACTTGAATTCGCATTTTCAAAATTCCAACCATATTTCCTACTAAATGATTTATTATTTCTCGTCCTGATTATAAATCCCAACTCAGAATTTAATTTTTCATTAACAAGACTTCCATCAGATAAATATCCTTCCCTTAAGACACATTTAAAACCACAATTTTCTAATTCTGATTTTAAATATTCATAAGTAATGAATTGTTTATGATCAGAGGCATCAGCCCCTTTCCCATTTATTCCAGCATGTTCTCTGTAAATAGGATTTGGATGATTCCCATCTGGCACGGCAATTCTTAATGTTCCATCTTCAATCAAATAATTATATATTAAATTTAAAGCAGACTTCATTTCCAATTTACTTAAATGTTCAAAGACATGCTCAGCTAAGGCTCTTTTAAGCTTTTTTTTATTTTTGAAAAGTCTGTGCCAGTTTTCTTTGCTTGAAATATCAAACCATTCTTCATTTGTTGATAACCAATCTTTTTGAGATGTAAGTGCTGCTCCAAGAATAATTTTTACTTCCTTAGCAAAAAAAAGGATTATTTTGAATTTTAAAAATCTAAATTTATATAGAAAAATTTTAAAAATCCTTCTAATTAAAATTCTTAGTCTTTTTGGAACTATATTTCTGTAAATTAATTTTCCTCTATTAATTAACATTTTTCAAGGATCTAGGTAAGTAGATAATACGCTAATAACTGACTCAGAAGAAGCTTTATTATCATATTTTGAAGAAAGATTCAGAAACACCTCTTTTGGTAAGTGAGAATAAGAAGAGTAATTGTTAATAACTTGTTTTATCAATTTAGAAATACCATAGGGTTCAATCTCCATTGTTGTTTCTCCTAAGATTCCATCTATAAACAAAGAGGAAAGTCCTCTATTAACTATTGCAACAATGGGGATACCCAAAAGACCAGATTCTAAAGCAACTCTTGATAAACCTTCTCCATAAGTACTCGGAATTACAATCAATTTAGAAGTTGCATAATAATTTATAGGTTCAATTACATATTCTTCTAATACGATATTTTTATCTAATAAAAATTCTTTTAAATCAGTATCAATATTTTTTATATCACTTTTTGGTGATACTATTCTGAATTTTAAATTAGAATATATTGGATCACTTAATAAATAGTTAATAGCTGCTATAAACCTATAGAACCCTTTATCGACGGAAATTCTTCCAATATAAGTAATGTACATATCATCTAATTGGAGTTGATTTTTTTTATTTAAAATTCCTAAATTTATCCTCTTTTTCTTAAGATTATCTGGATTAAAAATACGTGAGTCGATCCCAGTCCCAGGAATTATATTTATTTTTGAAATTTGAACTATTTTTTTTTCTAATAAATAAGCATAATCAGCATAATTTAAAACAAATATACCTTTATAAGGATTTAGAAAAATTATTCTATAAACTATTTCCAAAATTCTTTTAAGAATTCTAAATAATAATATTCTTGAAGAAAATATTCTTCCTAAGCCTTCTAAAGTCGCAAATCTAATTGAATTATTAAAAATCGGAAGTATTGATAAGATAATTGGACCAATAGTAAAACTAAATAAAAAAGTTTTCTTTTGATCCTTAGAAAAAAAATTTTTAATATAAAAAAAAATATAATTTACAAAATTATATTGTTTTACTTTGTTTAATAAAAATTTATTTTTATTTCCTACTGGCGGTCCTAATCTTAAATAAATCAAAAGAACTTCAATTTTTTTATTATTCAATTCTTCGATTAAAGGTAACTTAAAATTATGTAGGAACCAAAGTGTATTAGCAAATAAAATAACTTTATGTTTACTATCTTGCATTAAGAAATTTTCAACTTATTTAATAATAGTAAAATTAAAAATAGTTGTTTATAATTTTGCAAATTAACGTCATGAAAACCCATGAAATTTTGTATCAAAATTACAAAAAAACATTTTTAGATTTACAAAATCATTAATATTGTTATATGAAACACAAAAAATAAAATTGTTAGATAATGGTCATCATATAAATTTTTTTTATAATAATAAACTTTTCCTTCCCAAAGATAATAAATTAAGGCCAGCTTTGTTCCTTGACAGAGATGGTGTAATAATTAAAGAAAAACACTTCATATCTAAAGCAACTGACGTCGAATTAGAAAATGGAATTAATGATCTAATATATTTAGCTAATATGCTTCAATTGCCAATAGTAATTATCACCAATCAATCTGGAATAGCACGAAAAATCACAAAATGGGAAAATTACTTTAAAGTAACAGAAAAAATGATAAATCTTATAAATAAAGACAATACTATAATTGCAATTTATGCAAATGGATTAGGTACAGAATCTCCCAACTATTCATGGAGGAAACCAAGTCCTTCTATGATTTTAAACGCAGCAAATTATCTAAAATTAGATCTATCAAAATCACTTTTGGTTGGGGACAGATTAAGTGATTTAATTTCTGGTTTCAATGCAGGTTTATTAAATCTTTTTCATGTACGTACTGGACACGGAAACTTGGAAAGAGAGGATGTTAAAAAATTTTTTAGTAAAAACGATCATTCTGATTTAATAAAAATAAAATATATTAATAAAATAGGGGAAGAATTATTTCATGATCTCCAAGTTTTGGTTGGGCAGCAATGAGCTTGAAGAATGGAGAAATTATTATAATTGGTGGAGGAATTGTTGGATTAACAATTGCATACCAGATTATCAAAAGAGGTATTTCGAAAAATATTATTATTTTAGAAAAAGAAAATAATTTAGGTTTGCATACCTCAGGCAGAAATAGCGGAGTCTTACACGCAGGAATATATTATAAACCTGGCTCCCTTAAGTCAAAAGTATGCATTGAGGGAGGCAAGAGACTTAAGGCATGGATAAAAGATAGAGGACTAAAAACAAATCCATGTGGGAAAATAATAATTCCTACTAAGTATGAACAAGATTCTCAAATAGATTTACTTTTTGAAAGGGGCTTAAAAAATGGAGCAAAAGTCGAAATTATTAATAATAAAAAACTGAAAGAAATTCAACCAAATACAAATTCCATAACAAATAGAGCATTATGGAGTCCTAATACTGCGGTAGTAAACCCATTAGAGATAATAAATCAATTAGAAATTGAACTTAAAGATAAGGGAGTAATTTTCATAAAAGGAAGCAAAATAAGAAAGATAAATAAAAAGGAAAATAAAATTCACACTGAAGATAATTTAATAATAAAGTATAAATATTTTTTTAATTGTGCTGGTCTTCAATCGGATAGGGTTGCACATATGTGCAATGTTGGCAAAAACTTAACAATATTGCCTTTTAAAGGTTTTTATTGGAAGATAAAAAATAATGACGCTTTTGATATCAAAACGAATATATATCCAGTTCCTGATTTATCTGTTCCTTTCCTTGGCGTTCACTTCACGCCAAGTGGTGATAAAAAAAATATTTTTATTGGACCAACTGCGACAGTGGCTTTTGGTAGAGAAAATTACAAATTTTTTGAAGGATTAGAACCATTAATGTTGATTTCAAATCTATTTATTCTTTCAAAGCAATATTTGATGAATAAGAATAAATTTAGACAATATGTTCATCAACAATCTCTTCAGGCTTTTGAACCATTCTTAATAAAATCAGCTCAGAATTTAATTCCATCAATCAAATTGAGTGATATTGAAATAAGTGAAAAACTAGGAATTAGGGCGCAGCTTTTTGATAATAAAAAAATGAATTTAGTAGATGATTTTATTTGTACAAATGATGAAAATTCTACACATGTTTTAAATGCAGTTTCTCCAGCTTTTACATCAAGTTTCTCACTGGCAGATTTAATAATTAATTCTTCAAAATTAAATAAAGAATAATATGGACAAAAAGTTAAAAGTTTTATTATTAGCGGCAGGTTTGGGAACAAGATTAAAACCATTAACAAATAATGTCCCAAAATGTCTCGTAAAAATAAATGAAAAGCCTCTTCTACATTTATGGCTTGAAAAACTAGAAAATTTAAATTGCGAATCTATATTAATTAATACTCATTATTTACCTGATAAAGTTAACAGAGCCATTTATGAATGGGATGGGGAAAAATCCAAAATATATACTACTTTTGAAAAAAATCTTTTAGGCACAGCAGGCACCTTAATAAGGAATCTTGATTTTTTTAATAATTCTGAAGGTTTAATTATTCATGCTGATAATATGACTGATGATAATCTTGTTGAATTTATTAATGCTCATAATAAAAGACCTTGCAATACTATATTATCGATGCTTACATTCGAAACGGATAATCCAACAGCTTGCGGTGTAGTAAAAATAGATAAAGATAATATAGTTCAAGAATTTCATGAAAAAGTAAAAAATCCGCCTTCAAAATTAGCTAATGGTGCTATTTATGCTTTTGGCAATGATTTCATAAATTATCTTAAAAATATGGATAATAAAGTATTTGATATAAGCAAAGATATAATACCTTCATTAAATGGTAGAATATTGTCCTACAAAACTAGTGCGAATTTTCTTGATATTGGAACACCTTATAATCTAAAAAAAGCTCAAAAATTATTTAATAAAGATTTATAGTGATGGAAAAAGTTTTTAAAAATTTTACAGAATTATACCTAAAGAATTTAGTTTCAAGTTTTGAACCAAAGATTATTGAAAAGATAGAAATACTTGCAAATGATTTAAATTTAAGCTGGAAGAATGGAGCTAATGTTTTTATATGCGGAAATGGAGGTAGTGCGGGAAATGCAATGCATATTGCAAATGACTTTCATTACGGAGTTGGTTGTAAAAGGGATCCACAATCAAATGATATAAAAAATAAACCAGGAATAAAAATTATAGCTCTGCCATCAAACCCGAGTATTATTACATGCTTGGCAAATGATATTGGTTATGAAAATATCTACTCTCACCAATTAAAAGTCCTTGGGAATCTAAATGATATATTAATTGTTTTATCAGGCAGCGGAAATTCTAAGAATGTAATAAATGCTATAGTTGAAGCTCATAAAATTGGAATTAAAACTTATTCAATTACTGCTTTTGATGGAGGTAAATGCAAAGAGATTTCAAAAGAAAATATTCATTTTGAAATTAATGATATGCAAATAGCAGAAGATACTCAATTAATTCTTTTTCATATGTGTATGCAATGGCTTTCAAATACTAATAATCAAGAAATAGAATAGTTATTAAAAAGTTAAATGAGTAGTTTCATCACCCCAATTATTCAAATAAATGAAGCATGCAAATACAATAACTGTATCTTGGGTTATGGCCATTTCAACTCAATTCATACCGGGCATATAAGATATTTAAAACGTGCTAAAGATATAAATAATATTCTTTTAGTTGCAGTACTTAAAGATCCACAATTTCAAGGAGTTATTTTTACTCAAGAGGAAAGAGCTGAGTCTATTGCACAATTAGGTATTGCTAATGCTATTGTTCTTCTACCTGATAACAACCTTGAAAAAGCAGTTAATATAATAAATCCTAGAGAACTTATTTTAGGAAAAGAGTACGAGAATTCTAATATAAATAATATTAATACTACAGTTAAAAATTTAAAAGCTAAAAACAAAGCAATCTATTTCCATGCTGGAGAAATAAACTATGCAAATACAGAGTTATTAACTATATCAGAAGATAATCTTAAAAAAGAAAGAGAAAAAGAATTTTTAAAAGCTTTAAAAAGACAGAATATTTCTTGTGAAAATCTTATAGAGACTAGTAAAAGAATTAAGAATACAAAATTAATTGTAATTGGAGATTCTATCGTTGATCAATATGCATCGTGCGAAGCATTAGGTATGAGTGCTGAAGCCCCAGTAATTGTAGTAAAGGAATTAGAACAGAAAAATTTTGTGGGAGGAGCTGCAATTGTAGCCTCTCATATAACCAGACTAGGTTCTGAATGTGAATTTATCTCAGTTATAGGTTCTGATGAGCCCGGTAAATGGATTCATAAAGAATTAAAAAAAAATTCAGTAAAACCAAATTTATTTATTGATAAAAATAGACCTACAACCTTTAAAAAAAGATACATTGTTGAGAATCAAAAGCTTTTTAGGGTAAGTCGATTAGAGGATCATATGATTGACAAAGAAACAACAAAAAAGATTCTTGATTACGTTTATAAAGCAAGTTTAAATGCTAATGGAATTGTAATTTCTGATTTTGTTTATGGAATAATAACAGGTGAACTTTTAAAAGGAATTACTAAATTTGCTAACGAGAGTGGGATTAAACTTTATGGTGATCTTCAATGTAGTAGTCAAATAGGTGATATTTCCAGAATGGAGGATTTCACACTTATTTGTCCAAATGAAAGAGAAGCAAGAATATCTATTCAAAATAAAGATATTGGTTTAGAGGAATTATGCAGAATATTAATAAGTAAAACAAAATGTGAAAATCTTATTATGAAACTAGGTGCTAACGGTTTTATTGTTTACTCACATCAAAAAGGAGAATCTCCAAGGGTACAAGCATTCCCAGCATTATCTGTAAATCCAGTTGACGTATCAGGCGCTGGAGACACTCTTCTTTCAATAATGGCTGCAGGTTTATCTAGTGGATCAAAAATAATGGATGTAGCGGCATTAGCATGCTGTGGTAGTGCAATTGCCGTTGATACTATGGGCAACAACCCCATTGAAATTGAAAAAATTATTGATAAAGCAATTAAGATTTTTAATAAATAATTGCAAATTAAAGTGTTCGTTTTTTATTTGAAAGTATAAAATTGTATCTACACATAATTCTAATTTAAATGAATATTTTAGTAACTGGAGGAAATGGATATAAAGGGAGTGTATTAATTCCAAAGCTGCTTGAAAAAGGACACCACGTGACATCAATAGATATTAATTGGTTCGGAGAATATCTCTTGCCTCATAAAAACCTTAAAGTCTTTAAAAAAGATATCAGAGAAATTAAGTTAGAGGATTTGAAAGGGATTGAAACTATTATTCATTTAGCAAATATCGCAAATGATCCTTTGGTTGAATTAGAACCACAGTTAAGTTGGGAGGTTAATGTATTAGCTAGTCAGCAATTAGCTGAAAAAGCAGTTAAATCAGGAGGAGTTAAAAATTTCATCTTTGCTAGTTCAGGCAGTGTTTATGGCATTAGTGATAAAGAAAAAGTTACCGAAGAAACTGATTTATTACCTATTTCTGAATATAACAAGACAAAAATGGTTGCAGAAAGGATTTTTTTAAGTTATAAAGATTCGATGAATATTTTTTGTATAAGACCTGCTACTGTTTGTGGAGTATCTCCAAGAATGAGATTAGATGTATCAGTAAATGTCCTAACATATTCTGCTCTATCAAAAGGAATTATTACTGTATTTGGCGGCGATCAAATAAGACCAAATATACATATTGATGATATATGTGATTTATATATATTCTTTATTGATAATTATAAAAGACTTGAATCAGGATTCTATAATGCTGGTTTTGAAAACATTTCAATTATGGATATAGCAAAATATGTAAAAGAAATTCTTCCAAATACGATCATAAATGTTACACCATCAAATGATCCTAGATCATATCGTCAGTGTTCTGACAAAATTTTAAAGCTTGGCTTTATGCCAAAAAAGAATGTGAAAATTGCAATACAAGAAATAATTAAAGAATTCAAAAATAATAAATTAAATACAAATGAAACATGTTTTTCCGTTAAGTGGCTTAAAAAGTCATTTAAATAGCTACAAATTTTTTTATTTTAAGAATGTCTAAAAATGCACCTTTAGTCACTATTGGAATACTTTGTTTCAACGCTGAATCTTCAATTTTAAATGCCTTAAGTAGTGCATTAAATCAAACCTATAAAAAAAAAGAGATTATAGTTATAGATGATTGTTCAACTGATAATTCATTAAAAGTTATAAAGGAAAGTAAATATATAAATGACATTAAGGTTTTTAAAAATAAACAAAACAAAGGTGCCGCTTATTCAAGGAATATCATAACTAAGAAATCAAAAGGTTCTTATATATGCTATATGGATGATGATGATTTCTCAGACAAAAAAAGAATCGAAATTCAACTAAAAGGAATAATTGATGAAGGATTTAAGAAAAGTGATTGTGTAATATCTATTTGCAATATAAACAGAGAATATTCCTCTGGATATATAAAAGAGATGAAAGTATTTGGCTCAAAAGCTTTAAAACCCAATAATTATGAAATGATAGATTTTTTACTTTTTAATGAAAAAAAAGCAAAAGTTGATTATGGTTTTGGATGTCCAGCTTGTGCAATGTTAATCTCTAAAAAAGCTTTAGAAATTGTTAAAGGTTTTGATGAAACTCTAAAGAGAGTTGAAGATATGGATATAACTATAAGACTTTCTAGAGAGGGTTGTAATTTTATTAATTCAAAAAAGACCTTTGTTAATCAGCTTTCAACTCTAGGAGAAGATAAATTGCCTATTAACAATTTAAAATCTGAAATACAAATCATAAAAAAAAATAAAAACTACTTAAAAAATAAAAATATTTATTCTTATAGTAGATTATGGCCATATTTGCGTTTCTACCATTTCACCGGAAATTACTTTTTTTTAATATTTTTTCTTATAGTTATATTTTTTATAAATCCCAAGAGAACTCTATACCATTTCATTTCATCAACAATAAATAGAATTAAACATGAGCATAAAATAAAAAATTTTAAAAAAAGGGACTAATATGAGAAATAATAAAAAAAGGATAATTGGATTTGTATGCACCAGTTTTGATAATGTAGCAGGTGGATTAGAAAGGCAAATTATTAGAACTAGTGAAAGTTTAAATTTAAAAGGATACAAAATTTATATTATTAGTTTTGATAATAATTCAGCAAAATCTTTCTACCAAATTCCAAATCAGATTGAGTGGTTAAAATGCGGAAATGGTCTTAAACCTCATACATCGGCAAAAAAATACCAAAGGTTAAAGCAAATTTTACATCTAAGAAAAACAATAAAAAAATATAAAATTACAGATATTATTACTTTCCATCATGGAATATTTCCAAGAGTCTTTTTAGCTTCATTTGCATTAAAAATTATTCATATTGTCTCGGAAAGAAATTCTCTTAAAAATTACGATTATATAAAATTGAATAAAATAAATTTAGGATTTCTTTCTCTATTTTTTGCTAATAAAATTACAGTCCAACTAAAATCATATATAAAAGATTATCCATTCTTTTTAAGAAAAAAAATATATGTCATTAGTAATATTTTAAAGAATCCCTTAGAAAAATATAAAGCCCCAGACTTAAATAGTAATAAGGTTGCAATGGCTGGAAGATTATGTGCCCAAAAGAACTTTACTCCTCTTTTAGATCAAATCAAAAAATCAAATTCAAATGAAATTGAAGTATCAATAGCTGGTGAAGGAGGGTTGAGATCTTTTTTAGAAAAAGAATATAACGAGCAAATTAAAAATTCTACCTTAAATTTAAGAGGAAATATTAAAAATATTGACTCATTTTTTTCTGAATCCGCAATATTTTGTTTCCCTTCATTATGGGAAGGATATCCAAATTCGCTTGTCGAGGCCTTAAGGATGGGACTTCCAATTGTTACTTCTAAAAGGATGAAATACTTAACAGAATTTGTAGAAAATAATGTCAATGGATTGATCCTTGATGATAATGATTTTCTATTTGAAATTAAGAAATTAATAGTTGACAAGGAGAGATTAAATTTTATGAGTTTACAAAGCCACAATAAATATATTGCTTTATGCAAAAGAAATCCTATTAAAGATTGGATTAAACTAATAGAAAGTAATTATCAGTAATGCAACAAGAAGCTTTATTAACATGTGCATTTTCAACTTATAATGCATCAGAAACTATAGAATTTGCAATAGAATCTGCTTTTAATCAAACATATAAAAATAAAGAGTATTTAATAATAGATGACTGTTCAAATGATAATACTTTGAAAATTATTAGTGAAATAAATAAGAAAAAAAATAATGTTATCCATATTGTCAAAAACGATAAAAATAGAGGTATAGGAGAAGTTAGAAATCAATTAATAAAATTATCGAATGGAGTATTTATTGCTTTTTTTGATCATGATGACTACAGCCATCCAGATAGAGTTAAAGAGCAAATAAAATCAATTCAAAGATTCGAAAAGAAGCATAATATTCAATCAGAAAATTCACCTTTATGTTATACAAATAGGAAAATAATATTTTCACCAAAAAATTTTTTAATTTGCAAATCTGTTTCTTATGACGTAAACAAATACTCAAATACAGATGGTGCACTTGCATTACTTTCAGCGAAAAGAATGCCTAAATTTAACTTATCAGGTAGTACAGCCACATGTACCCTATGCGCTAGAAAAAAAAGTCTGGTATTTATAGGAGGATTTAATAATGAATTAAGAAGATATGAAGACTTGGATTTAGCAATAAATGCACTTTTAAAAAAAACATCGCTAATATCTGTTGATGAAATACTACTTGATCAGTTTTTTAAAAACGAAGCTTATAAGAAAAACTCAGAGATATATGAATTAAAAATGATAAAATTACATAAGAAATTTTTAGAGGAAAATAATTTATTTGACTTCTCATATAACTTTGCCAAGATGAAGCATTATTTTATAAACTATAATTTATTTTATTTTTTCAAATATCTTTTATATCTTCAATATAAATATCCCATTAATTTTATAACAAAAGTCATGGGTTCATTTAAAACATTTTTTTTTAGTTTTCTAAATAAATTATATTCAAACGCAAATAATAAAAATGTTTTGGAGTAAGGAATTACATGAATAATAATATTAATTTAGCCATTGATTTAAGATATGCAGAAAAAAAGAACACCGGTTTAACAAGATTCTCTAAAAATATTTTTTTAAACTTACTAAATGCAGATTCCCTTAAATCAAAAAAATTTCTACTAATCTTGCCTCCTAAATCCTCTTCCTCTCATATTAGAGAATTTACAAAATTAAAAGGATTAAATAGGGTCATAGTTCATTGGGATCATAACAGAAAGTGGAGATGGAAATTAGGATTGTATTTCTTAGATATCAAACTTTATTTACTTTTAAGAAAAATGAATATTGGTATTTACATATCTCCTTTTATGGACCCACCAATTATGCCAGGTATAAAAATCATAAGTACAATTCATGATATAACTTTTTTAAAAATAGATAATTATTTTACTAAATTTGAAAATTTAAAAAAATTAATTGGAGATTTAAGGATTTTTATTACAGTCTTGATTTCAAAATATTTAATTACCGTTTCTAAATCTACAAAAGAAGATTTAATTAATAGATATAAATATCTACCACATAACCTGCAAAAAAAGATTTCGAATGCATTAATAATACCAAATGGTATAACTAAATTATCTTTTAAGAAAAAGATTTCCCTTCCAAAAAAATTTCCCGAAAAATATTTTTTATACGTAGGTGACAGAAGACCTCATAAGAATATTGAATATTTGATTAATTTAATTAACGGCATAAGAGCAGAATTAAAAGAAGATATATATCTTGTAATCGCGGGATCTAAATCTTATAAAAATGGATATCTGGATAAGAAAATTATAAACAATAAGGTATTTATTCATGAATTTATTGATCCTAAAGATTACGAATTATCTTATCTTTATAAAAATTGTCGAGCATTCTTTCTTTTATCCAAGTCGGAAGGGTTTGGGATACCAATTATTGAGGCCGGAGTTTACCAAAAAAAAATTATTGCAAATAACATATCATCTTTAAGAGAGACAGCACCTAGTAATTCTTTATTTATTAAGTGCCAGAATATTAATGAAGATAAAAAGAAAGTTATTTATTATCTAAGAAATAATAAAAATCCTAGTGCAAAAGAAGTTTTAAAAAAATGGAAATGGCAAAATTCATCAAAAATCTTATGCGATTTTATACAAAAAATTTGCTAAAATTTTGCAATAAAAAATTCTAATGCTAAAAGAATAAATATAAACTAAAGAAGAATAAAGCTTTAACTTATTTAGCCTTAGAATTATGTTTTTTCTCTTAGCGTATGTCTAATTAAAATAAATTTTTCTTCACAAGTAGCTACCAGAAAACAAAAAAGAACTTTCCATTAACGAGTTCAATGTTAGTTCCCAACTCAAATAAACTAAATCTTTCATTAATATTTCAGCATCTGAGCTACTTATCAAAATGATTATAAAATTCACCATTAAAAACTAATAAATATCTATTATTGCTACTAATTATTTGATTCTAAGCCTCATGCATATTAAGAATGGATAGTCTTTTATGAGCAACTACATAATTACTATTATATTTATCCAGCAACCCTCCGAATCAGGTTATCTTGAAAGAAGATTATTTAAAAGGTATATCAATGAATCCTTAACGGCTCAAAAAGAATAAGAATAGATACCTTCAAATCAACATATAATAAAAAACTAGAATTTGATTTTAAATTCTAGATAAGATTAAAAGCCTTCATCTACTAATTTTATTACTGCGATTCCATTTAATATCCCTGTGAGGGGATCAGTAACAGCCGCCAAACCAGAAGCTAAATTTTGAATTAAATTAGGATTAACTTTTATTAAATCTCCATCTTTTAGGATAGGGTTCTTTTCTCTTGACATACTTTGACTTAAGTCAATTTTAAATCGTTTTCTATAAGCAGATCCATTCTGATTAATTCTTATTAATTCAACATTACCTTTATTACTCTTCCATTGGACAGGTCCACCTGCCTGCATAATGGCTTGTACTAAAGGTGTATTTGATTTTATTTTCGTAGTGCCAGGAGTATTAACTGATCCAATTATATTAACGTTAATATTTGCTGGAAAAATATTAGAAGAAGCTATTGAATTAAATTCTTCTTCATTATTTGATGCTTTTTTTAAGGTAATAATATCGCCATCATTTAGAAAAATATTCTGAGATTGATCTCCTTTAATAATAATATCAACTAAGCTGAGCGAGGTTTTTTTTATAGACTTCTCCTTATCATAAAATTTTCTTATAACTTCTATATCTCGTAAATTAGTTTGGCTAGTAACTCCACCGGCTTTTTTTAATGCTGCTAAAAGGGTTGGAGAATTTCTCATGCTATCTTCAAATTCATGTAAACCAGGCTTATTAACTTCTCCAATTATTGAAATTTTTACTGGTCGAAAAGCTTTCACTTGAATTGATAAATCTGGTCTCAATAATTGCTTAGAAAACTCTCTTATCAATATCCTTTCCACTTCATTAATATTTTTTTCTCTAATGTCAATATCTCCTATCAAAGGTAAAGGTAAAGAACCATTGCTTAATACTATATAAATTCCCGATAAAGATGGTGCATATTGAAAATTTATACTCAATAAATCACCTGGGCCTAAAATATATTTATCTTTATGTATATAAAGATTATTGTTAGTTTCTAATTTTTCTTCTTCTTGAGCTTCTATGGCATAACAAATATTAAAATTAAAAAATGTCATTAAGGTAAATAAAAAACATGTAAAAAAATATTTTATTTTCATTACAAAAATTATACTTTTACTACTATAGTGTTATTTAGATAAATTTTTCAATTTTTTTATAAAATTATATATTATATTTGATTTTAAAAAAAAATTTTTAATAAGCATATTCAATTTTCTATGACTGTAAATATCAAAGGTATTTTTAGAAACAAAGATGACGAAGAATCTATTGATTTTGAGAGTATATTTAAACACTTAATCTCTCAAAAAAAAATTAGCATATTTATTTTTCTAATTTCATTTTTCACAATATTTATACCTTTAGCATTGAAAAAGAATAAAGATTTACTTTTTCAGGGCGAATTTGAATTATTAATTCAAGATCCAATAGCTTTACAAAGCCCAACAAGTAAATTTTCTAGTAATATTTCATTAGCAGGCCTATCTTCCTCACTTAGTCCATCGGAAGGTAATTTAAATACTCTCAAAACTTACCTAAAAAGCAATGAAGTTTTAGGAGAATTAGCCTCCAAATTTGGATATAAAACAAAGGAATTAGCTAGTTTTATTGAAATTACACTGGGTGGGGAAAATAAACAAGCAGAGGGGATTTTAAACGTTTATTTAGAAATTGATAATGCTCTTAAAGGAGAAGTAATTTTAAATGGATTAAGCAAAACATTTATAAGTGCATCCACAAAATATAATCTAGAGAAATTAAAGGATGGACTTAAATTTATCAATAGTGAAAAACCTAATTTTGAAAGAAAAGTAGAATTACTACAGAAAGAGTTTTATAAATTTGAGGAAAAGTATAAAATAATTAGAGGTGGGAAAGACAACACAATAATAAATATAATTAAAAAAGATAATTCTTTAAAAGATAAAATTAAAGACTTAGAAGATAATGGCAATGCTTTAAATCTTCAAAAAGCAGGAATATTAAAAAAAAGACTTTTAGAAATTGAAGGTGAATTTAAAAAACCCACGGAAATACTTAACAGGCTTAATTCAATAGAAAAAGAAATTGTACAATACTCTATCGCAATTAAAAGGTTTATATCCTTATCTGAAACTTATAGATTAGAGATTGCACAGAATACAATTCCATGGCGAATAATTTCTCCTCCTCTAATGAATAAATCACCTAAAAAAGTAGAATATTTAAAATTGTTTACCTTAAGTTCTTTTGCGAGTGGATTTGTAACATTATCAATACTTTTTAGCTATATAAAACTTAAAAATAGATTTAGAGATGAAGCAGATATAAAAAATTTTATTAATATTCCTTGCTTAGGAAGTCTACCTATATTGAGTAAAAATGAAATTTCAGAAATTAAAAACATTAAAGATTTAAATAATTCTCTAGAAGATAAAAAATCAAACTTCGTTGTTTTCCAAAAATCAATAGAAGAATATTGTATAGGAATTAAAAATTTAAATGAGAGTAAAAATTTCAAAACTTTTTTTCTAGCAAGTCCATTTTCTCAAGAAGTTAAAACATTGGTAAATGTACTTTCTTCAAAAATATTATCAAGTACAAATGAAAGAGTTATTTTAATTGACACAAATTTCGGATCTCCGATATTAGATAAATTTTTTAATTTAAATTCTTCTATTGGGGTTTTAGATTATTTAGCTAATGAAAAAATTCAAATAAGTCAAATAATAAACAAATCCAATATTAATAATTACCTAGATATAATTTCTTCAGGTCAAGATTTGAGCAATAAAATGTTGCTTGGATCATTAAGAATGAAAGAATTAATTGAAAATTTAAAAAATAATTATCAATACATATTTATTAATGGTTCTTCGATAAATAATTCTCCTCAATCTGTTATAAATGGCAATTTATCCGATCTAACTACAATACTAATAAGTACCAATAATCTTAAAAAATCAGATCTAGTTAAATCTGTTGATAAACTTTCTAAAGCAGGATCTAATATAGATGCATATTTAATAATAAATCAAGACTTAAAATAAAATATTTTGATAGGGAATCCATCCTCTAGAAGTGGAGCCATAATTTAACCAGACAAATTGAATTAAAAATGCCATTAAAACGACAGAAAGATTTATATATTTTCTTCTCAGTTTTGCAAATTTTAATTCTGGTAAATTAGACAATATGAATATCATAATAGGCAATGCATATAAAGCTAGTCTATCTATGATGGTGCTGCTTGGGCTAATTATTAAAAGTGGGATAAGAGACAAAGAATAAAAAGAAATAGATTTCCAGATTATTATTTGATTTTTATTCAATTGAAGATTTTTTCCTAGTAAAAGAAATAATATTGATGGAAATACCACCATAAATAGTCTGATGTAAACCCCACTTGAAGATCTTTGATATTCAGTAATATAAAAACGAATATATTGTCCAATAAACTTTTCGACAAAAGCTAAATACAATGTTCCTGCAAAAAGAAAAGAAATTATAATTTTTGAAATCTTATTTATAAATTTTGGAGAACTTATGTAATATGGGGCTAACAAAAAAACAGCGACTATACTAGGAAGATGAAATAAGCTAGCAAAAATATTCAATAATAAATAAATTAACTTTTTACCTTGAGATAAAAAAACAAGGCCAATCATTAAGATACCCAGTGCTACTGATTGTCTTGTATAACCCATTCCAATAACAATCACTATGTAAGGAATAGAGATGGTCAAAGCAAGCCATTGTCTTTTCAAAGATCCACAAAATATAATCAAACCACAAGAAAAAATAAAACCACATATTAAATTAACACCATAAATCCCAAAATTTAAATTGTTTGATATTACACTCAAAATAGAAAATAAAAATTCCTTTTTTAAAAAAACATTTTTTACATATTGAAGTTTTTCAAAAGCAATTAAATAATTACCCCAATCTTCTCCAACTTTAAATCTGAGGCCAATAATAATAGAAAAAAAGAGAATCAGAAGAAAGGATGTTTTTTTATTCCACTTTTCTTTTGGTCTTACTAGTGCCAATATTGCAGGAACTAAAAACAAAATCCAATATATTAACAATTTTTAAAAAGATATCTAACTAAATAATATTAATCTTAAAAATATCTAATAAATTTTTTAAATTAATAATTCTTAAATTTTAATAAATTCCAAGAAAAAAAAAAACTTATAATTTAAGTCATCCTAACTTCAAAAAATAATAAATAACAAAAGACAAGAAGAACAAATTGTAATCCCATATAAAATAAATACTGTTGAAGTTTCACTAAAATTATTCCTTATTAATAAGTGATGCAAATGATTACTATCTGGATAAATGAGTGATTTTTTCTTCACAAATCTAACTATGATGACTCTTAGCATATCTACTAATGGATAGAACAAAGTTAATAAAGGCACTCTAAAATCAAGAATATTCTGATTATTTTTTGAGACAAGTAAGCTTAAAAAAGCCAACGTAAAACCTATAAAATACGTACCTCCGTCTCCCATAAGAATTTTTGCAGGCTTAAAATTAAAATTAAGAAAGGCAAAAGAGGAGCCCGCTAAAGCAAATGAAATTAGTGCATATTCATAATCATTATTTTGTATCGCAATTATTCCGAATGTTGATAACATAATCCCAGTACATCCAGAAGCTAAACCATCTAGTCCATCTATCCAATTTATTGCATTTGTTACTCCAACTAACCAAATCAAGGTAAGGATTAAGCTCAAATAATTAGGAAAAATTATATTTTCAAATCCCAAATTAAGAAAAGAAATATCAATATTATTTAAATCAATTCCTAAATTCCAAGCAAAACAAGCCAAAATAAAGCTCAAGAAAAGTCTTTTAAATGGAGAGAGAGAAAGAACATCATCATAAATGCCTATTAAAAAGAAACATAATGATAAACCAACCAAAACAAAAAGGACTCGATATTCAATAATAAAAAAGCTTGAAATATACTGAAAAAATATAAACCCAAGTAAACTTAAAAAAAACCCAAGAAATATAGCTAGTCCTCCAATCCTCACAAGTTTTATTTTTTTTACCTTTCTTGAATTAAGAGAATCAAAAATACCGTATTTACTTCCTATCTTTTTAGAAAAAGGAACAAGTATGAAAGTTAAAAGAAATGCAATTATGAATATTATTAATAAGCAAGTAATTTCAATTAACATTTTAATTTTAAAAAATTTAAGTTTAAATTTTATTCAATATTGAGAATAATACAGATTGATCTAAAGATAATAAACTTTTTAGTAATTTAAAAGAAAATGTATAAATTAATTTTAAAATAAATATATATTAAATTTAAAAAACTCTATTCTTGAAAAAGAATTCATTAGTTTGGTATATATAAAATTGAAAATTGATACAAATAAGAATTAAATTTATTTTTTTATATTTACAATACTGATCTATTAATATACCATTATTTGAAATTTAAAAAATATCTTTTCTAAATGCTCTAAAGGAAAGTACTAAATCATCGCATCGTCTTAAATTTAGATTTTCAATTGATTATTAAAAATGATTTTATTTAAAAATTACTAACTATTTAATCTTTATTTATCCTTAAAAATATTTTTACAGATTACTTAAAATAATTTATTCTATTCTTAATCAGATTTAATTTATGGTAATTCCAAAGTTTGGTTTTCTTGAGAGACCTGATATTGATTTATTGAAGTCTTTTAAAATAAAAAAATATTTATCTGGATGGAAATATTATTTAGGTCGATATAAATATCCAAATTTTACAGGTAATTTGATAAATTATGTTATTGGACCAATATTAAAAAATAAATTTGTTTTTTTAAGGTGTGATTGTGATCATTTTGGACCGTGGACATACTTATTTCTGTTTACAAAATCTCAACTATTTAAAAAAGATAAAATTTATTTTTGTTTAGCTAGAAAAAATACTATTAATAGGCATTGGATTAATTTATACAGAAAAAAAAATCTTATTTTAATTTTTAATCCTATATTACATTTTATTTTATCACCCTTATTTTTTGCTCCTATTATTGCATTAGATGTTAACGCTCATAACTATATTTCATTTTTTAGAAATAATATCAAATATAAGCATTTCAGAAGAATGAATGAATTGAGTGACGATTTTTTAGCATCAATAAACAATGATAAGTCATTACCTAAAAGAAATGAATCAATATTTAATAATAAAATTGTATTACTCTATGCGAGAACAGGAAATTGGAGATTTTCAATAAAAAATTCAACTAGAAATATGTCCCTAGAGGCATCGAACGAATTAATTAGAATTATTAGCAAAAGTTATAACGTTTTTTTAGTAGGTGATACACAATTCTCAAATAAATCTAAAAATAAAAATATTTTTGATGAATCATATCTTTTAAAAAATAATATATCAATATCAGAAATATATAAAAGGGCTTCATTTGTTATTGGGAGTTGTTCAGGGGGTACTCATTTCCCTTCACTTATTTTTAATATTCCCACTTTATATATAGCTGATATACCTTTATGGCACTTGAAAGCTATTTACAACCTCCCAGCATCTAATTATAAAAATTTATCAATTCCTAAGAAAGATAAGTGGTTACTTATCTCGAAAGAAAAATTTAATTCACTAACTTCTAATCAATATGAAGATATTTTACAAATATTTTTCAAGGGGGGGGATATTTCATCTATTAAAGAATTCAATACTTACAGATGTGATAGATCCTTTAATAAAGAGGAACCAGCATTTACTAAGGATAAGAAAGGAAATATACATATTTCAGAATTCAGTTATAACACTTTGGGTATTTAAGAAAATATTTACAAATAGAATTATTTTTTTTTATTGATAAAAATTGATGATTATTGTGCTATAATTCATGAGTTTTAAATGCTTATTTGATAAGCTAATATGCCAATACAAAGTATCAAAAATGATAAGATTCTTGAGAAAATAAATTCTTTAAAAATTTTAAATAATTTTGAGAATCAAAATTTAGATCATTTTAATCAATTCAAAATAGCATTACATATTAGGGCGATAGAAGAGGCAATTGTATCACTTGCAAAAGACAATAAACTTAGAGGTCCAATTCATTCTTATGTTGGAGAAGAAGCAATCGCTACAGGTGTTCTCTCTCACGCAAAGCCAATTGATGCAGTTACTAGTACACATAGAGGACATGGGCATTACATTGCTAAAGGAGGAAATATTTCTATGCTAATAGATGAATTACATGGGAAGGAGTCTGGTTGTAATGGAGGTAAAGGTGGTTCTATGCATGTCGCAGATTTATCGATAAATCATTTTGGAGCGAATGGAATCGTGGGTGGAGGAGTACCAATAGCCTGCGGGATCGCACTTGCAAATAAATTAGATAAAAAGGATTCTATAGTCTTCTGTTTTTTCGGAGATGGGGCTTCTAATCAAGGCGTAGTATTAGAAAGTTTTAACTTAGCCGGATTTTTATCTCTTCCTATAGTTTTTATATGTGAAAATAATCAATTTGCACAATCTACAAAACTCTCTGATATTTCTTTAACCTCGGTTGCAAAAAAATCACAAGGATTTGGCATTAAAAGTATAGAGGTGGATGGCCTAAATATTTCGGAAGTATATAGTAAAACCTCTGATGCCGTTAATTACACAAGAAATGAAATAAAGCCATATCTAATTCAAGCAAATACTTATAGATTTCATAGACATTTTGTTTCAGAGAAACCTAAACCTATAGATTACTTGGATGAAAATTTTCATAAAGAATTCTTATCAAAGGATCCAATAATAAATTATTGTTACCGAAATAAAATTGATTTCATCGTATTAGAAGATTACTTAACTAATATAAAAGATATTATTTTTAATTATTCAAAAAATATAAGTTAATTATGAAGCTAATAGAAAAATTTAGGGAAGAATTATTTAAAGAATTTGAATCTAATAAAGATGCAATTTACCTTGGTGAAGATGTAAGAAATGCCCATAGAGGAATTGCAATAGGTCTTCATGAAAAATATGGAGATAAACAAATCATTGATATGCCTATCTCAGAATCAGCATTTACTGGCCTTGCTCTAGGTTTAGCAATTTCAAAGAAGAAAGTTTTTGTTGAATATAATTTTGCTGGACTAGTTTATTTAGGTTTAGATCAAATTTTTAACCAAGCTCATAAATATAATGAGATGTTAAATACCAATTTGAATTTAGATTTAATCTATATTTTACCGACAGGTACCAGGGGAGGATTGGCAGGCCACCATTCAGATAATCCTTATGCTATTTTGAGTCATCTGGGTATTCAGAGCTTTATGCCAACAAATGCAATAGATTGTGAAATGATTTTTAATTATTTGAATGAGAATAGAAAGCCTACTGCTATTTTTTTACCTGTAGCCTCATTCTTCAATGAAATAGATCAAGATCAAATTGGAAATAATTTTAATTTCGGATTTTATAGAATACATAAAGGAAAAAAATTAAACATTATTTGTACTGGAACAACTTATGGAATTATAAGAGAACTTCTTGTAGATTTAAATAATTTAGATCCCAATATCTTTATTTTAACCGACCTTTCATTTTCAGAAAAAACTATAAATGAAATACATAAGATTGATGATTTCCCAACTATTTTTATAGATGACTCTTTTGAGATTTGCGGCATAGCATCTGAAATAAATAAATATATTCCCAAGAAAAATTTAGTAAAACCTCTTTGCAGAATTTCAAAAAATGTTCCTTTCGCAGAACATCTAGAAGCTGATGTTATTGTAAGTAAAAAAAGAGTAAAAGAAGTTTTAACGAATTTATCGAAATGAATAACTTTGAATTATTATCTTTGGGCATATATAAGAAATCAGGGGAGATTTCAGTTGAGAAGAATTTTATAAAGCAACTTTATAAAGATGCTGATGCCCACCCTAGAAATAGATCAAGAATATTAATTCACAAAGATTCTGAATCCATTCCTCAAGAAATGCTCATTGCATTTACAAGTAAATCAATTGTAGAGGTATCTACTCATACATTTCCAGAATCATTCACTGTTTTAGATGGAGTTGCAAAATATATTTTTTACGAGGAGAGTGGAGAATTAATAGGAGATATTTTACTTTCACCCTATGAAAATGAAGGGACATTCTACTGCTTTATTCCAAAATCTACCTTTCATAGATTTATTCCCTACACAGAAAATAGCTTAGCTCACGAAGTTGGCTTTTCTAATTTTGATAAAGAATTTACAACTTTATATCTTGATAAACAATTCAAGGATATTTCTAGAAAAACTAATAAAGAATATTCAATTGTACCCAGAAAAATAATTAATAATAAACTAAATTTCAAGGAAAAAGAATTTAATGAATATACACAAATTGAAATTAGTGGAGGAATTATTTCCATTTCTCATGAAAACGTACAAGAATTTATGTCAATTAAAAAACCTGTTTTATTAAAAATTAAAGATCAAATTCCTGCATTTATAAATGAAAATATTTTAATAATTCAGACTAATAAGGAATTTATAATAGATACAGAAATAAATCTTCAGACCATATCATTAATCACTGGCTCTATAACCCTAATTTTGAGTAATAATCAATCTATTAATCTTAAAAAGGGAAATTCTATTTTTTATACCTGTGCAAATGAAATCAAAATATGTAAAATCATTAATTCCAATAATCAACTAGCAATAGTAAAATTTACTTCACATACAAAATGACCAAAAATATTTATAGTTATAAAAGGAATAATTGTAGGCTCTGCTCAAGCAATGAATTATTAAAAGTTTTAGATGTTCCAGCTTCTCAACCAGTTGATGGATTTAGACCACACTCTCATGAATATCTAAATCTCCCAAGATTTGAAATGGATCTTTATATATGTAGGAGATGTGGGCATCATCAATTATTAGATATTGTAAAGCCTCATTTATTATATGGTTCTTACATTTATACCAGTTCTAGTAGCCCCGATCTAAAATTACATTTTAAAAAGTATGGAGAATATTTAAAAGATAAATTAAAAATTGATAATTCTAAGAATATTTTAGATGTTGGCTGCAATGATGGTTTATTCTTAAAAACACTTTCCAAATATTCTTGCAATTTATATGGTATAGATCCCGCTCCAAACATTAAAGATAACTTTAAAGATGCATCCTATAAGTTTTTTTCAGGTTATTGCAATTATGAAAATCTTAATAATTTATCGGATAAATTTAAAGTAAAAAGTTTTGATTTAATTACCGCTAACAATGTATTTGCACATGCTGATAACTTAGAGGAAATGCTTTCAAGCATAGTAAATAAACTATCTGATAATGGTAAATTCTGTTTTGAAGTATCATATATACTAGATATGGTTGAATCTAACGTAATTGACTATATATATCATGAGCATTTAAGTTACCATGGCATTAAATCTCTTAAGCCTTTTTTAAAAAGATTTGGGTTATTTATTTATGACATACAAAGAATAAATACAAAGGGAGGAAGTATAAGAGTTTTATGCACTAAAAAAGAAATTGAAGAAAATACTCAACTAATTACTGATTTTATAAATTTAGAGGTTAATAATAAATGTTATGACTCTTCAAAGTATGAATCAATACGCTTACAGATTTCTCAGTTTAGGAATAAATTAAATGACTATTTATTAAAAGTTGATCATAATCATATATTTTCCTATGGAGCTGCTCCTACATCAATAGTTAATTCCTTGTTATTAAATTATGATAAAAAGTTAAATGGTTATTTAGACGATAATCCAATTAGGCAAAATAATTTAACCCCAAATAACTTTATTCCAGTATTATCTCCTTCTATATTATCTAAGATTGATAAACCTTTAGTAATAATAGGAGCTTGGAGGTTCTCAGAAATAATTATACCTAAGATATTAAATATCAATAATAGAACTGATATAATTATCCCATCTCTTTCCGAGGGAGTGAAGTTTTATAAAAATAAATAAATGGTCAAAAGAAAAGTTATATTATTTGGCGCATCTGGACATTTAGGAAATTACTTAAATAAAACACTAATTAATAATAATTTTTCTGTTAAGACACCTTCAAGAATAGAAGTTAATGAAATACTAAATAATAAATATAAAAAAGAATTTTTTGAAGATTCATTTGTAATCAATACTGTTGCAATTGTTGGCAAAGAAAATTCTAATTCTTGCTTAATTGATGATTTAAAATTGATAAATGAGGAATTTCCAAAGAAACTCAGTGAAGGAGTAAATTTATATAATAGTAAACTTATACATATAAGTAGCAATAGTGTTTTTGATAATTCTAAGAAACACTTTAGGCGCGATAAAGATACTCCATCTTCAAAAACAAATTACGGTATCTCAAAAATAAATGCCGAAATAAATATTAAAGAGACCCTTAATAATAAAAAATATATTATATTAAGAACCCCCCAACATTACTCTAATGATATTGATAATCCAAGAAATTTATTATGTGGAATATATAAGCAACTAAAAAAATATAAACACATCAAAATTACAAGAAATGAAACTTTTTCAATAGCATCTTGTCAAAGAATTAGTCTTCTTATAGTTCAATTAATTGAAAAAGATTTTTATGGTTTATATCATGTAAGCGAATTAAAAAATTTCAATTGGTTTGAAATAGCAAGAATTTTATCTAAAAAAATGGGATTAAATTGGAGAGAATCAATATCAAATGTATATAATGATAAATTACAAATAAACAACACTTTATACCCCTCCAGTGATACTATTCTTGAAAGCGATATTATCAAAAAAGATTTTTTACAATTTAATTTATTAAAGTAACCAACTTAAGGGATTCATGAAAGCAGCCATTTTAGTAAATCAAAAAAAAAAATTAATTGTTGATGAATTAGATTTACCCACTTCTCTGAAAGTTGGCCAGGTATTAGTAAAATTAGAATATAGTGGTATTTGCGGAACTCAAATTGGAGAAATAGATGGTGTTAAAGGAGAAGATAAATTTTTACCTCACCTTCTGGGCCATGAAGGTTCTGGAATTGTTGAAAAAGTTGGTCCAGGAGTAAAAACTGTAAGAGAAGGTGACTCAGTTGTTCTTCATTGGAGACAAGGGAATGGGATTCAGTCTGAACCTCCAAAATATAATTGGAATGGAAAAACAGTCAACGCTGGATGGGTAACAACGTTTAATACTAAAGCAATAATTAGCGAGAATAGGTGTACTAAGATTCCAGCTAACATATCTAAAGAGGATGCTGCCTTGTTTGGCTGTGCTGTAACTACTGGTTTTGGTGTGATCGAAAATAATGCAAAACTAAAGATGGGAGAATCAATTGTTGTTTTTGGAGCAGGTGGAATTGGACTGAATATAATTCAAGCTGCAAGGCTTACCTCAGCATGGCCAATTATTGCAGTTGATTTATTTGATAATAGGTTAGATCTTGCTAAGAAATTAGGTGCGACTCATTCGGTTAATTCATCTAACAAAAGTTATCTTGATGAAATAGAAAATATACTTAAGGATAGAGAACTTGATGTTTTTATTGATAATACTGGGAATACTTCAATAATTGAGATGGGCTATAATTTAATCAGTGATCAAGGTAGATTAATTTTGGTTGGAGTTCCGAAAACTGGAGAAAATATTAATATATTTTCTCTTCCACTGCATTTTGGAAAAAAAATAACTGGCTCATTTGGAGGAGAATGTAACCCAGCGAAGGATATCCCTAGATTTATTAAAATGATGCAAAATGGTCTATGGGATTTAAAAGGTTTAATTACTGAAAGTTATGATTTAGAAAATATTAATGAAGCAATATTTTCTATGAGGACAGGAAAAACATCTGGAAGAGTGATTATTAAACTATGAGTATAGAAACTAAAAAATACAATAATTTAATATCCATTTCAACAGAACTAAGAAAAAGGATAATAAAGACTTCATATGAAGCAAAAATTCCCCATATTGGTTCTTGCCTTTCATGCATCGAACTCTTAGTTTTCCTTTACTGGAAAGAATTAAATATTGATCCAAGTAATTCTGAAGCTATTAATAGAGATAGATTTATTCTTAGTAAAGGCCATGGAGCTCCTGCATTATTTCAGGTTCTTGGCTTAAAGGGTTTTTTCCCAATTGAAAGGTTAAATTCATTTGGAAAGCCTGGGAGTGTTTTCCATGAACATCCACCTAAACCTGGTTATATCCCAGGTATAGAGGCTGCGACTGGTTCTCTAGGTCATGGCTTCCCAATGGCCGTTGGCATGTCATTAGCTAAAAGAATCAACAATCTACAATACAGAACTTATTCAATTTTGAGTGATGGAGAATGTAATGAGGGTAGTATATGGGAAGCTGCTATGTTCGCAGGTGCTCAAAAACTAGATGATTTGACAATATTTATTGACTTTAATAAATGGCAAGCGACTGGTAGAAGCAAGGAAGTTTTAGCATTAGATCCTTTAAAGGAAAAATGGCAGTCATTTGGATGGGATGTTTATGAAATAGACGGTCATAAATTCAATCAGATAGATAAATCTATTGAGCTAGCTAAGACCAATAAAAACAAACCAAGTGCTATTATTGCTCATACTATTAAAGGCAAAGGGGTATCTTTTATGGAAGACAATAATAATTGGCACTACAAAACACCAAATGAAGAGGAATTCAAAAAAGCATTTGAGGAATTAAAAAATTAAATCATGAGAGACGCATTTGCAAATGAAATAAAAAGATTAAGCGAAGCAAATAAAAATGTTGTACTACTTTCTGGGGATATTGGTAATCGAATGTTTGATAAATATAAAAGTGTATCTCCTGAGAGATTCTTTAATTGCGGGATTGCTGAAGCTAATATGATGAGCCTCGCTTCTGGAATGGCACTTTGCGGATTAAAGCCTGTAATTTATACAATCACGCCATTCACTACCACTAGATGTTTAGAACAAATTAGAATTGGTGTCGCGTATCATAATGCACCGGTAGTAATAGTAGGCACAGGCTCAGGACTATCGTATTCTGAGTTGGGTCCAACTCACCATTCATTAGAGGATATAGCTATTCTCAGAGCAGTTCCAAATATAAATATTTTAACTCCATCGGATAAGCAGGAATTAACTACACAACTTCAAGAAGCCATTTCAATGAATACTCCTTCCTATATGAGAATAGGAAAAAAAGGAGAACCAGATTTATTCAACGAATCCCATAATCTAGGAATAGGTAAAGCAAATATATTAAAAGAAGGAGAAGAAATTTTAATTATTGGCATTGGACCTATTCTTATAGAAGCTATTGAGGCAGCAAAATCCTTGAAAAATGATGGTTTAAATATTGGTGTAGCATCCATGGGAAGTATAAGACCATTAGACGATGATTTTTTAAGAAAAATGATTTCAAAGAAATATAAATATTGGATTACTTTAGAAGAACATGGAATAGTTGGTGGTTTAGGAAGTACATTAATTGAATGGTGTTCCGATAAACAATTGTATGATATTAAAATTAAAAGATTAGGGGTAAAAAATGAATTTATCCATAAACTGGGTAATCAATCTTACACAAGAAATATTTTAGGAATAGATAAAAAAGGAATTATTAATACAATAAAAGAACTATGAAAAAATTAGGCTTAGATTTTGATAATACATTAATTGATTATGACGAAGTATTTTATAAGCTTGCTTTAGAAAAAAACTTAATACCTCAATCTATTAATAAAGATAAAAAATCTGTAAGAAAGTTTTTCATTGATAATAATATCGAAGATGAATTCATCAAACTTCAAGGTGAAGTATATGGATTAAAAGTACTTGAGGCCAAGCAATCATTTGGAATGTTTGAAGCATTAAAATCACTAAAAAATGATAATTTTGAATTGATAATAGTAAGTCATAAAACTAAATATCCTTATTCTGGCAAAAAATATGATCTTCACAAAGCAGCAAGTAATTGGTTAGAAGTGAATAAATTCTATGATGAAGATGGCTTAGCTATGAAAAGAGAAAATGTATATTTTGAAGTAACAAAAGAAGATAAAATTTCTCGTATTGAAGAGTTAGATATTTCTTTCTATATTGATGATTTGCAATCCATCTTAGAAATGATAAGACCATCGATTAAAAGAATACTTTATAACCCTAAATTCAAAGAAAAAATTGATAAAGATTTTTACTTATTAGAGAATTGGAAAGATTTAAAATACTTAATTGAAGAAATCAGTTAAATGAAAAAACCTTTAATTGATATTAAGTCTTTACTAAAATCAAAGGGAATATCAATTGAGGATTATTCTGAAATAGGATTTGGCAAAAATAGTAGATCTTTTAGAGTATTTACTAAAAAGCAAATATATTTTTTTAAAATTTATTCTTCTGATCATAAAGATAAACGAGATAGATTATTAACCGAATTAAATTTCCTAAATTTTTTAAAAGAAAGTAAATTTAATAATACCCCCTTACCAATAGTTTGGGATTTTAAAGAAAGATGGATATTGTTAAGTTGGATAAATGGAGAAAGATTATCAAATCCATCTAATGATGAATGTCAAACTTTAGTAGATTTTCTTATAAATATACAAAGTAATAGAGAATCAGAATTTGCAAAAAAGATTGGGAATGCATCGGAGGCTCAATTTTCAATTAATGATCATATTAATCATGTTCATGAAAGGTTTAAAAAGGTGGATAATTATTTTTCAATTAATAAAGAAAATAACATCCCGAAAGAAAGTTCGTTTTATGAATTAGAAATTCTTTTTAATAAATTATTTCGTAAGTTTGGTGAAAATATTGATAAATCATTTCCTTTTTTTGATTCAAAAAAAGATATATATAAAATCCTTTCCCCATCTGATGTGGGTTTTCATAATATATTAATTGATAGAAAAAAATTGTATTTTATTGATTTTGAATATGCCGGATGGGATGATCCATGTAAATTAATTTGTGATTTGGTTTTACAACCTGACTATCCAATTCCAAGTAAATATATAGGTACAATAAATAAATTAATATCAAATAAACATTTTCCTAAGGATTCCCTTAATAATTTAGATTTAATGCTAAATATTTATCAATCAAAATGGGTTCTAATTATTCTTAATACTATTATTTTTAATAAAGATACTATTACAGAAAATGTCTTCAAAAAATTATCAAGAAAAATCTCAAAGTACATAGCTAATAGCGAAGCCAAAATTTTCATTACAAAGAAAGCACTTTTTTATTAATAAAATCATTCATTTTAAATATAAATACTACTTTATTGATTTCCTAAAAAAAATCAATAAATTTCCATTTTTTAATTAAAGGTTTATTAAAGATAAGAATTAATCTAAAATTTAATTAAATTGATAACAAAGTCATTTTTTTTTTAATAGTTTCAAATTTTCTTTCAAAATATAATGAGATTAACTGAAGATGGTTTAAATAAAAATCAATCAAATTCATTAAGTTTACTTTCTTCCTTATATAAATATCTTAGCTTTAAGAGAAAATTACAAATCTGGATAAATTTACTACTTGCATTATTGAATGCAGCTTTTGAAATATTTTCTATAGGGATTATTTTCCCATTATTAAATATAGTAATTAATCCTAAAGAAATTGAAACAAATAAATATCTCTCTACAATTTATAATTTTTTTAATTCTTATGGAGAAAATTATTTTTTATATTTTATTATCATTTCCACACTCTTAATAGTTTCAATATCATTAATAGTCAAATTAACAAACTTAAGATATACAATTAAACTTGCCCAAAATATCGGTACAGATTTATGTAAATCAGCTCTAAATTCATATCTTAATAAGTCCTACGTTGAATTAAAAAATACAAACAGTGCTGATATGATTTCAGGGATTAATAAGAATATAGAGGGCTCCATAATTGCTCTTGAATCTTTTCTCCAATTAGTTACTTCTACTGTATTAGCAATATCAATTTTTATAGCTTTATTATTAATAAGTAAAAATATTACATTAATTGCATTTTCTACAATATTGTTAGTTTATTATTTTCTCAGTATATATTCAAAAAATAGGTTAACTAAAAATAGCAATAAAATTGTTATCAATGAACCTTTTAGGCAAAAGTATTTACAAGAAAGTTTACAGGGTATAAGGGATGTAATTTTATCTGATTTGCAAGATTTTTTTGTATTTAATTTTGGTAAATATGATAGTTACATGAGAGTCTTTACCGCAAGCAACGGATTCATAGTAAATTCGGCTCGATATATTATTGAATATATTGTATTAGTTTTAATTTGTCTTATAATAATTTCCTTTTTATTATTAGATAATGTTAATATTAACTCTTTTGCAATTTTAGGTACATTTGCTATAGGGTGTCAAAAGTTACTTCCTTCATTACAAACTATATTTAGAATGTTATCTAATCTTAGAGGTTTTAAATATCAAATAATAGAAGCCATTAATATTCTCTCAACTAATAAAGATAATAAGCAAAATATTCATAGAGAAAATATCAAATTTGACAAACATATTTCCCTCAATAAAATTTCATTTAAGTATCCTAATACAGAAAAAATAATATTAAATGATATAAATTTTAAATTGAGAAAAGGAGAATGCATAGGGATAAAAGGAACATCCGGTGCCGGTAAAAGCACTTTTGCAGATATTATTATGACTTTATTAACTCCTAATAGTGGAGAATATTTTGTTGATAATTTCAATATTCTTGAAGGTAATTTAAAAGAGAATATTTTTAAATGGAGAAAATCTATAGCCCATGTTCCACAAGAAATCTTTATAGCCGATACAACAATTGCAGAGAATATAGCTTTCGGTCTTTCAAAGGGAGAAATTGATTATAAAAAAATAATCTCTTGTTGTAGGCAATCTAAGTTATTAGATTTTATAAATTCATTACCAAATCAATTTGAAACTATTGTTGGAGAAAATGGCAGTTTATTAAGTGGAGGCCAAAGACAAAGAATAGCAATTGCACGAGCATTATATAAAGATGCTCAAATATTAATTCTAGACGAAGCGACAAGTTCTCTTGATAACGAAACTGAAAACTCTGTCATTGAATCAATTAAGAATATAAAAGGTAAAGTTACTATTATATTTATTACTCATCGATTAAGCACACTAAATATATGTGATAGGATTATTGAATTTAAAAATGGTAAATTATTAGAGACTTTAAAAAACTAAATGCAAGAAATTGATTTCATGAGTTCTCTTCATAAAAGCACAAAAAGAGATTATTTAAAGCGTGTTAACGACACTGTATACCCTAAAGCAAAAGCAGCAGAATTAGCCAAAAAGTTTGATTTCGACTACTGGGATGGAGATAGAAGAATATGTTTTGGAGGATATAAATACATTCCAGGAAGATGGTCAAATGTAGCAAAAGAAATGATCGATTTCTATAAACTTACAAATAATTCGAAGATTCTTGATATTGGATGTGGCAAGGGATATCTTCTTTACGAAATATCTTTAATCCTTCCAAATGCCAAATTATATGGATTAGATATTTCCAAATATGCTATCGATAATGCAAAAGAAGAAATTAAAAATAATCTTAAAATTGGGAACGCAATAAACCTTCCTTGGGAAGATAATTATTTTGACTTTGTTTATTCACTAAATTCTCTTCATTGTTTACCAGCAAAAGATTTATACAATTCTTTAATTGAAATGGAAAGGGTAGGTAAAAAAGATAAGTATCTTTGTGTAGAAAGTTTTAGGAATGAAGAAGAAAAAGCTAACCTTCTATATTGGCAAGTAACCTGCGAATCATTTCATAATAAAGATTCTTGGCAATGGTGGTTCGAATTAACTGGATATAAAGGAGATTATTCATTTATATATTTTGAATAAAATTTTAATTAATTAGATCTTAAATTTATATTTACAAAATTATTATTTTTCAATGGTCCAAATTGAGTTTATTGGAGCCATAAATATTTAATATAAAATTTTCTTCTATAACAAGTAAGTTTCTATTTTATTTCTAATATATGTATCAGAAAAATTGTAAATAAAACTAGAGATGCATATAAAACTAATTAAAAATTACTTTTATTTAAATTTAAGAACTGCTGTTAAATTTAAAGATAATCTCATTTCGAACGGATACTTATCTTTATTTAAATCAGTTGGGATTATTTATAAAAAAGTTTTATTCGATAAAATTTAACATCCAAATATATTTAAAAGTTCGTAACTATTAATATCTAATAACTTTATTATTTGTATTTCTAATTTTCAAAATAAATTTTTATTTTGCTGTTACATAAAAGAAAGAGAATAATTTAGAATTATAAATTAATTATTTTTCGAACTAGAATATCAATATTGTTTTTTTTATATAATCTTATGTGGCTTTTAAAAATATTTCTGAAAATAATACTTTCAAGATTACCAATTAAACAAAAAATCTTCCAAAAAATTGGGATCTTTAGAAATGGTGGAATGAATCAAGTTGATTACTCTAAAAGAATATTCTTTTGTCATTTAGAAGATTTAAAATCCTTTAAAGACTTTAATGAACCTGTGATATTAGAAATTGGACCGGGTGATGGTATTGCTACTGCTATTTATTCGAGAGTTTATAATTCACCTAAAGTATATTTAATTGATGTAGAGGAATTTGCTGATACTAATATCTCTAACTATAAAGACATCATATTTTCTTTGAAAGATGAAAAAAACTTTCAAAATATTAATTTATCATCACTTAACACTATTTCAGATTTTCTAAAAGAATTTAATACCTCTTACTTAACAAATGGTATAGAGAGTTTTAAAAAAATTGAAAATTTTTCAGTAGATTATATTTTTTCGCATTCTGTTATGGAACATATAAGATTATCAACATTAGATGAAATGATTGAAGAAATGAATAGAGTTTTAAAAGTAGGTGGTCTAGTGTCACACAACATAAATTACAAAGATCATCTTTCTGATTCATTAAATAATTTGAGATTCTCAAAAAGAATTTGGGAATCAAACTTTTTTGCTAATTCTGGATTTTATACAAACAGAGTTCCAGCAGTAGAAATGCATAAAAAATTTGTAGAATCTGGTTTTGAAATAATTTACCAAAATTTTGGATCATGGGCAAAATTACCTTTAAAAAGAAAATATATTCATAAAGAGTTCAGTAAATATACCGATAAAGAATTAAATAACTGTACTTCAAATTTTATTGCGAAAAAAAAATAGGTTTATAATTTAAATTATTATAATTTTAATTGGTAAAACAAATTTGCTATGCAATTTTCTTCTGCATCAAGAAAGCTCCTATTGTATTTCTTATATGTGGATCAGAAAACTTCCAAATAAAACCATCGATATAAAAATGATATAATTGGAAAATAATTGGGATTAAGTAAAATAAATTAAAGGAATTATTAGAATTATTTGCTGAAGTAACACCTATAAATGCAAATATTGTCATTACTAGTGCATAAATTAGAATAAATAAAAGTCTTGATTTAAACTCAAATGAATTTAATAAATCTTTTATATTTTTATAATTAACACTTGTTTTTCTAAAATAAATTAAACCTATAATTGATATGTATTGTATCCAATGCATACCCACACCAACAGCTGTAGCTGTAGACAAATCTTTAAAAAATAAAATCGGAAGATAAATAATAATACCTGTAATTAAAGAAGAAAAATAATTAATATTTTTAATATATTTTATTTTAGTTGAAAGAAAAACTAAAAATAAATAAAGGAGAAATATGATAACTAGAAAAGAATTAAATATGTACTTATTTTCCATAAAAAGGTTGTTAAGTATGCCAGGTTTTACTAGTCCAGTAGCAAGGAATCCAAATGAAAAGAAATATATAATTAAACGAAAATTAGTGCCTGTTTTCTTAGGCAATTTTGAGATACCTATGCTTTGTTTTGTAACATGATATCCTGAGGCCAAATAATGTAGTAAAAGTACAACTTGTGGATTAAAGAACCAAATTCCTAAAATAGCAATCCCAATATATATAGGTAAAACAATTAATTTATATAAATTTTGTTTAATCCAATATTTATTTTGAACATCAAAGAAAAATAACCATGTTGAGGCAAAATGAGTCTCTGCAAATAAAAATAAACTAAAAACAAAGCATATTGAGGCAAGTGAAGGGACATTAGTTACTGTCAATAAATAAATGATTGGGAACCAAAGAGGTAAATAAATTAATGATAAATCAAATCTATTATTTAATATCTGCTGAGAGCTGGAAGACATCTTAAGAAAAACTGATTATTCTTTCTGGGCACATACTGTAAAATAACCAGGACTAAATTCTAATTTATTAATATTTTTTTCGTAAGATGATGACTCTAGTGATTTTTCGAGATCAAAAAGATCACTACTCTTAGAATTTGAAATATCTTTATAATTGTTTATGCTTGTCGAAACTACTTTAAAATTAATCTCTTTTATCCAACCTAAAAGCTCTTCATAAGTATGTTGAGTCTCGTGAGGATGCAATACTTGATCCCTAAACCAAGAATATGAATGACTATCATCATTCATACTTTTATTCATTTTCTTAAATAATTTATAAGCTGATTGTTCCCCATGCCAATTAGAGTATGATTGTAAGAATTGAAGCATTGGTTTTCGCCCATACAAATGGTACAAACCAACATACAAGTACCCTCCTGGTTTTACGAATTTAGAGATTTTAGTAAAAGCTTTTTTGCAATCAAAAGTGTGATGAAGCACACCTAAACTTATAACTAAATCATAATTATTATTATCTTCATATTCGAATATGTTGCAATGATTGAAATTAGCAGATTTATTTAGTTTTTTTGAAACATTTTTAGCAACTTCAATAGCCTTCTCAGTAAAGTCTACAGAAGTAAGATTTTTGTTATAGTAATACATCAAAGAATTAGTAAGCCAACCAGTGCCACAACCAAATTCAATAACATCCTTAATTAACTTACCCTTAAAGAGTGATTTATTTTTTATTAATAGTTTATGAAGATCTTTATATTCCAATACCTGATTAGAATTTTTTATATTTTTTAAATAGAAATCTATATCACTTGTAAAATTGAAAGGGATATCCTTATAGAAATTTACAACATCTTTCATCGTTTTCTAAAAAAGTGTATAAATGAAAGGTGCAACTATTGAACCTTGTGCAGTAATTAATATGACAGCAATCGCAACTAATATTATTGCAAAAGGAACCAACCAATATTTTTTTCTTACTTTCGCGTAGGCCCAAATTTGTTTAAAAATTAAAAAGAATTTCATTAGTATTGATCTGTAAAATTTAAATCTGTTGAAGGAATATTAACACTATTTGTTTGTTTTCTAGTTCGTATTTTAAAAATCATTTTAATTAAATTTCTTAATATTGAAAATGGTGTAATCATAAAATAAAAGAATAGGCCTAATATTAATTTACTATTTAACCTACCTAAAATATTACCAAGCCTAATCCAAAACGAGTAAGGTCTTCTAAGTTTGTAAGGGGAAAAGATACTAATAGTAGTTATTAATAAAGAGAAAAACAAAGGGAAGACCTTCATTTGTTGATGTAATAAATATGGAATAATTGAAAAAACTATAATAAAAAGTATCGAGAATAAAATTCCTGACTTTCGTAAATGAGACTTACTTGGATATTCCATGTATTTTAATCCTCTACAAATTGTGTATTTAAAAATTTAGAGTTCAAATTAGATGGTAATTTATCTTTTAATATTATAAATGAACCTAATACTAGTATATCCATTGAGGTATTTATAAAACATCTTAAAGCATCTTCTGGAGTGCAAACTATTGGTTCTCCTCTTACATTAAAAGAGGTATTGATTAAGACAGGGCAACCAGTTAATTTATTAAACTCAGAAATTAATTTAAAGAACTTCTTATTTCTTGATTCTGAAACAGTTTGAACTCTACAGCTATTATCTAAGTGAGTAATTCCAGGATAAATTGATCTAATTTGATTTACCTTATCAATGCCATACCTATTATCTTTAGGATCTGAATCTATTAAATATTTTTTTGATAAATTTCTTGTAATCAGCATATAAGGAGATGAATGTTCAATTCCAAAAAGTTCTTTTTTATGAGAGTCAAGAATAGCTGGAGCAAATGGTCTAAAAGATTCTCTATTCTTAATTTTAATATTCATCTTCTTTTGCATATCTGGAACCCTAGGATCTCCAAGGATTGATCTATTACCTAAAGCTCTTGGGCCGTATTCCATCCTACCCTGAAACCATCCAACAACCTTACTGTCTGAAAGATATTGAGCTACCTCTTTAAATAATTCATCATCCTGATATTTTTCATACGAAATATTCAAACCTAAAAGAAATTTCTCAATTTTTTCATCTGAAAATTCTGGTCCTAAATAAGAAGAGTGCATCTTGTCAATTTTTACATTATTTCTTTTGAAATTTTTGGACTTAGACAATAAAGCTAAAGCTGATCCTAAGGCTCCTCCCGCATCACCTGCTGCAGGCTGAATCCATATATTTTTAAATTTGCCTTGATCTAAGATTTTGCCATTTGCAACACAATTTAGTGCAACTCCACCTGCCATACAAAGATTATTTATTTTATATTTTTCATATAATTTATCAGTAATATTCAAAATTAATTCTTCAGTGACTTTTTGTATAGAAGAAGCAATATCCATATAAAATTTGTTTAAAGGTTCATTGGATAATCTCGGCTTTTCTCCAAATAGATTTATAAATTGAGATGATATCATTCTTAATCCCCTATGGTATTTAAAATATTTCATATTTAGTTCATATGATCCATCAGAAAAAACAGTTATTAAATTATTCAAAATTTTGTCTTTATATATAGGTTCTCCATAAGGAGCTAAACCCATTAACTTATATTCACCACTATTAACTTTAAAGCCGCAATAATATGTAAATGAGGAATAAAGCATACCTATAGAGTGAGGAAAATTAATTTCCCATAAAGGTTTTAAATCCTTTCCTTTTCCATGCCAAGCAGTAGTTGTAGCCCACTCGCCAACAGCATCTAGACATAAAACTATAGATTCATTGAAAGGTGAGGGATAAAAAGCAGATGCTGCATGAGATAAATGATGCTCTGAAAAAAAAAGTTTGTCTTCAGTAAATTTCTCATCAATTAACAATATTTCATCAACAAGATTTTGTTTTGTAAAGATTTTCTCCCCAATCCAAGTTTCCATAGCAGGTATAAAGCTCGTGAGCCCTCTTGGAGCAGTTGAAAAATAAGTTTCTAAAAGTCTCATAAAAACTCTTATAGGTTTTTCGTAGTAAATATATTTTTCAACTTCAATATTATTTTCCTTAGCTATTTTCAAGCAATAGTCTACAGAGCAAAAAGGAAAGCGAGAATCAAACTTTTTTCTAGAAAATCTTTCTTCCTGAACAGCTGCGAGTATTTCTCCATCTTCAGATATTAATGCTGCGGCACTATCATGGTAGTAACACGAAATACCAATAATTCCCATATATTAAGTGTTTTTTTTCGAATTATATCATAATTCAATATAATAAATAGAAACGCCTATCTAGGAAATTCATTTAAAATCATTAAATTCTGAATTTTTATTTATAAATTTGATAATCTTTTTACCAATGTATTTGTAACCCTTTATTTCAGGATGATGATCGTTATACATATAAAATCCATTGCAAGTTTCATCTTTATCTTTACAGGGGAATAATTTTTGATCAATTGATATTGGAATATGGTATGACTTTAAATCATCTATCTCATTATTCATTTTTACAACATCTTCTACTAAAGAAGCAATACTGAATTTGAATTTTCTATCTTCTGAGACTGAATCAACAATATTTCTAGGGTGAGGCATAGTAACAAAATACAATTCCTTAACTCCCAAGTCTTTAGCAGATAAAATATAATTTTCTAAAACTTCTTTAAAATATTTCTCCTTCTTAAAATCCTTTATAATTAGTGGCTTTGTTATGTCTGACCATCCTGGAGTTCTGGTTAAATTAATCTTACTATTGGTAAGATAAAAAAGTTTTACTACAGAAAGAGTATAAATTTTACTTATAAATTCAAATGTAAGTGGCTTAATTCTATAAGGACTTACTGGGTTAAGGGCACTTCCATAATTATAAAAACGAAAATGTTTATTTTTAAAAGGTTTTACTACGTAATGTCGAAAAGGCTCATTTTTATAAACAGAGTTATTTTTGTATCTAATAGCGTCATCGCCTAGGTCACCTTGATCTACATAAGTAATTAGGATATCTGGCTTAATTCCCTTACTATTAAAATAAGCTAATTGCCCAGAAAAATTTTTTGGGGAAAAGCTTGTTGTCCCACCATGTAAAACCTGCCAACCATTTTGAGAAACTTTTGAAAACAAAATATCTGAGGCATGATTACCAATACCTTCCCCAACAGAGTCTCCCTGAAGCAATACTGTTTTGCAATTATTTTGATTTACACAAGATGCAAATCTTGAATATATGAAAAAAGAATCCTCTTTAGTATTAATAGGTTTCAATTTATTATTTGATTCAACCTCAGATTTTAAAAAAGCATCTCTAAAATCTTTATCTCTGTAATGATTAACATACTTTAGATAATTAGCTATTTCTGGGTATGTATTTATCAGCAAGGGCTCTTTAATCTTAAACCTATAAAAGTAGTAAAAACGTGACAGGAATTCTAAACCAATAAAAGCAAATACTAAGTTTAGAAATATAATTTTCAAGAAGGATTTAGATAGGCTCAAGATACTTTTGATATA